>NZ_LZSX01000040.1 GCF_001665835.1 Mycobacterium colombiense
TGCAGTCTCGTGGGCTCGGAGATGTGTATAAGAGACAGGACACATATCAGTGACACCTTCGCGCGGTTGAACGTCTGAAAGTAGTTGCTGTCGGTGCAGATTCGCTTGGTGCCGATCGGATGGTCGGTGGGGATCAGCAGGTCGGCGACGGCCGGGTCGTCGATTACGGCGCGCACCTTCTCCTCGTAGAACCTGCGAGCCTCCTCGTTGGCCTCCAGGTCGGTCATCTGGTCCGGGAACGTCTTAGAGAACAGCACGCCGCCCAGTTGCCACCGCTTTTCGAACGCCGCCCGGCGCTCCTCGGCGGTGAACTGCATTGTGGGCTTCGCGGCGGTGATATGCGGCGAGCCGCCGCCGCTGCGCCACGACAGCGCACGCCGTTGCGGGTAATTGGCCTTGATGTCGTCGAGTTCCTCGGCGGACAACGGCCTGTTGCCGGCCGGGACACTGTAATTCGCGCTGCGCTGGAAGACGTAGAGCTGGGCGGCGCGCTCGGCGATGACCGGAATCGACTGAATGCCCGAGGATCCGGTGCCGATGACCGCCACCCGTTTGCCGGTGAAGTCCACGGGCTCGTGCGGCCAGTGCGCGGTGTGGTAGATCTCGCCGGCGAAGGTGTCCAGGCCGGTGAAGTCCGGGGTCAGCGCGGCCGACAGCGGGCCGGTCGCCATCAGACAGAACCGGGCCGAAAGCCGTTGGCCCGCATCGGTGGTGACCGTCCAGCGCAGCGTCGCCTCATCGAGTGTCGCCGAAACAACGCGGGTGCGCAGCGCGATGTCGCGGCGCAGATCGAGCTTGTCGGCCACCCAGTTCAGATACGCCAGGATCTCGGCCTGGGTGGCATACCGTTCGGTCCAGTCCCACTCCCGCTGGAGCTCGTCGGAGAACGAGTAGCAGTAGTCGACGCTCTCGACGTCGCAGCGGGCACCCGGATACCGGTTGTGGTACCAGGTGCCGCCCAGCTCGGGGGCGGCTTCCAGCACCCGCACCGACAGGCCCTGGCCGCGCAGCTTGTGCAAGGCATACAGGCCGGCGAATCCCGCGCCGACCACGACGACATCCAGGGACTGTCGGGCGGCATCGTTCACAAGCAGTCACCGTAGGGCCTAGCGCATCGCGGGCCGCCGTCCCTCCCGGTCACCGGACGGTTCGGGTCAGTTTTCCCGGCCACCGGGCGTGCGCCCGCGCCGCCCGGTGCTCATCGCCGACCATCGGCCGATGCCGGAAGTCGCGCATGTCAACCTCGAGCTGGACGGCCAGCGGCATCGTCTGCGCTGGCCGCACGGACAAACCCTGCTCGAGACCCTGCTGGACGCGGGGATCGCCGTGCCGCACTCGTGCCGGGAGGGCCGCTGCGGCTCGTGCGTGGCGACCGTGATCGCCGGGCTTGTCGACATGGCCCCGTGCGACGTCTTGGACGCCGCGGACCTTCACGACGGCCTGATTCTCGCCTGCCAGGCGAGGGTGGCCGGCGCCGAGGTTCACGTCGAATTCTGATTGCCGGTGTCCGCTCATCGGGATTTCCTTTGGGACGGCCCGGGTCTGCGGTAGACCATTACTAAGCCCACACACGTAAGGACAACGATATGAGCGACCGGGTACTCGACCGGGTAGTGGCCATGGCCGACCAGTTGCGCGACCAAGGCGCCGAAGCCGAACGGATCGGGCGGCTCACCGACGACACCGTCAAGCTGATGAAGGGCGCCGGCCTGATCCGGCTGCTGCAGACCAAGCAATACCAGGGCTTCGAGGCCCACCCCCGCGAGTTCGCCGAGACGACGATGGCCACCGCGGCGCTGGACCCGGCGGCCGGCTGGATCCTCGGCGTGGTGGGCGTGCACCCCTACCAGTTGGCCTACGCCGACCCGAAGGTCGCCGCCGAAATCTGGGCCGACGACGTCGACACCTGGATGGCCTCGCCGTACGCGCCGCAGGGCGTGGCCAAACCCGTCGACGGCGGCTACCTGTTCAACGGCCGCTGGCAGTTCAGCTCGGGCACCGACCATTGCGACTGGATCATCCTGGGCGCCATGCTCGGCGACGAGAAGGGCATCCCCCTGATGCCGCCGCAGATGCTGCACATGATCCTGCCCCGCAAGGACTACGAGATCGTCGACGACTCGTGGAATGTGGTGGGGCTGCGCGGAACCGGCTCCAAGGACGTCATCGTCAAGGATGCGTTCGTGCCCAGCTACCGGACCATGGACGCCACCAAGGTGATGGACGGGACCGCCCAGCGCGAGGCCGGCATGACCGAGCCGCTGTACCTGATGCCGTGGTCGACGATGTTCCCGCTGGGCATCTCGGCGGCGACCATCGGGATCGCCGAAGGGGCGCTGGCCGCGCACCTGGATTATCAGCGCGAGCGCGTCGGCGCCACCGGAACCGCGATCAAGGACGATCCGTACGTCATGCACGCGATCGGCGAGGCGGCCGCCGACATCAACGCCGCCCGCCAGGAGCTGCTGGCCAACGCCGACCGGATCTACGACATGGTCGCGGCCGGCAAGGAGGTATCGTTCGCAGACCGCGCGGCAGGGCGGCGCACCCAGGTCCGCGCGGTGTGGCGCGCGGTGTCCGCGGTCGACGAGATCTTCGCCCGCTCGGGCGGCAACGCGGCGCGGATGGACAAGCCGCTGCAACGATATTGGCGCGACGTGCACGTCGGACAGATGCACGCCATCCACGTCCCCGGCACCACCTATCACGCGTCGGCGCTGAGTTCGATCGGCATCGACCCGCCCGAGGGTCCGCTGCGGGCCCTGATCTGAGCAGGAAACGCATCCGTGAGCGATCTGAAAAGCTTGGGCTACATCACCATTTCGACCAACGACATCGACCGCTGGCGGCAGTTCGCCTTCGGAACCCTGGGTTTCGCCGAGGGCAAGGGCCCCGATCCGTCGGCGCTCTACCTGCGGATGGACGAGCGGGCGGCCCGGCTCATCGTGGTGCCCGGTGAGACCGACCGGGTGCTGACCGTCGGCTGGGAAGTGCGCGATCACCCGGCATTGCAGCGCGTGCAGGCCACGCTGGACCGCGCCGGCGTGGCGTACAAACAGCTGTCCCCCGACGAGGCCGAGGCCCGCCGCGTCGAAGAGGTGATCACGTTCGAGGATCCCGCCGGCACCACGCTGGAGGTCTTCCACGGCGCGGTGCTCGACCACAGCCCGGTCGTCACCCCGTTCGGCGCCAAGTTCATCACCGGCGACCAGGGCTTGGGCCACGTGGTGGTGCCGGCCACCGATCCCAACGGGCTCTTCGACTTCTACACCGAGGTCCTCGGCTTCCGCGCCCGCGGCGCGTTCCGGGTGCCGCTGCCGAAAGAGTTCGGCCCGGTGCGGGTTCGGTTCCTGGGCATCAACGAACGACACCACAGCATGGCGATCGTGCCGGCCGCGCACCAGCGCGACCCGCGTCTGGTCCACATCATGGTGGAGGTCGACACCCTGGACGCCGTCGGGCAGGCGCTGGACCGGGTCAACGCCGAGGGCTTCCAGCTGTCGTCCACCCTGGGCCGGCACACCAACGACAAGATGGTCTCGTTCTACGTCCGCGCACCCGGTGACTGGGACATCGAATTCGGCACCGACGGGATGCGGGTCGACGAAACCTATTACACGGCAGAGGAAATCACCGCCGACAGCTATTGGGGCCACCAGTGGGTCGGCGAAATGCCCGCGGCCATGCGGCTGTGACGCCCGAATCGGACGTGACGCCGGTCGCCGCGTCGTCGATCACCTCCTGGGATGACGAGGCCGACGTTGTCATCGCCGGCTACGGTGTCGCCGGTGCGGCCGCGGCCGTGGAAGCGGCCCGGTCCGGCGCCGACGTGCTGGTGCTGGAGCGCACCGGGTCCTGGGGCGGCGCGGCATCGATGGCCGGTGGCTTCATCTATCTCGGTGGCGGCACGCCCATCCAAAAGGCTTGCGGTTTCACAGATTCCGTCGACAACATGGCGGCCTTTCTCAACGTCGCGATGGGGCCCGGCGCCGACGAGAACCGGATCGCCGATTACTGCTCCGGCAGCGTCGCCCACTTCGAGTGGCTGGTCGGCTGCGGGGTGCCGTTCAAGGCGGAGTTCTTCTCCGAGCCCGGGTGGGAGCCGATGGGCGATCAGGGGCTGATGTACAGCGGCGGCGAGAACTCGTTCCCGTTCAACACCATTGCCTCCCCCGCGCCGCGCGGGCACGTCCCGCAGATGCAGAACAAGAAGCAGGGCGAGGCCAGCGCCGGCTACATGCTGATGAAGCCGCTGGTGGAAACCGCGACCGCGGCCGGCGCCCGGGCGCTGTACGACGTGCGGGTGTCACGGCTGATCGTGGAATCCGACGGCCGGGTGGTCGGCATCCGCGCCCGAAAGTACGGCACCGAGATGAACATCCGGGCGCGTTCCGGGGTGGTGCTGGCGACGGGCAGCTTCGCCTACAACGACGCGATGGTCCAGCGGTATGCGCCGCGGATCGCCGGCCGGCCCGCCGCCTCCATCGAGCAGCACGATGGGCAGGCGATCCGGATGGCGCAGGCGCTGGGCGCCGACCTGGCGCACATGGACGCCACCGAGGTCGCGATCTTCATCGACCCGCAGCAGTTGGTGCGCGGCATCCTGGTCAACGGCCGCGGGCAGCGCTACGTCGCCGAGGACACCTACCCGGGCCGGATCGGGCAGCTCACCCTCTACCAGCAGGACAACGTCGCCTATCTGATCATCGACGGCGATGCGCAGGAGGAGGCGACGGCCTCGTGGTCGCCGAAGTTCATGCTGCGCCCGGCGACCTGGGTGGCCGACACCGTCGCCGACCTGGAACGCGACATGGCGCTGCCACCCGGGTCGCTGCAGGCGACGGTGGCCGCCTACAACGAGGGCGCCGCGCGCGGCGAGGATCCGCTGCTGCACAAGAAGCCCGAGTGGATCAAACCGATCGGCTCCCCCGTCGGCGCCGTCGATCTGCGGGAGAACACCGGCGGCTTCACCCTGGGTGGGCTGACCACCACGCTGGACGCCGAGGTGCTGCACGTCAGCGGCGAACCCATTCCGGGGCTCTTCGCCGCCGGCCGCTGCACCGCCGGCCTGGCCGCCTGGGGGTACGCCAGCGGCGTCTCGCTGGGTGACGGCAGCTTCTACGGCCGCCGCGCCGGCGGCTCCGCAGCCAACGGCTGACCAGCCACTGATCTACTCGATCGCCGTCGCGTCTTGAGTGCGCTGTCGGCTTTGAGTGTGTCTCTGGGCGGGATTCGCGCCCATATTTCACCGTCAGCGCACACCCGGCAGACACTCACGTCCGTCCTCGACTTCCGCGTGTCGTGTGACAGCGGCCACAGCGGTGTGATAGAAACAGATATTCCTAATAGGAATATGACAGCCAGATAGGTTTAGCCAGGAGGGCCGATGTCAGGCACCGCGGAATCAGCCACGCCCACGGCGGTCATCGACCGCATCTCGCTCGTGCTGGACGCGTTCGACGGCCCCGGCCGGCTGACGCTGGCCCAGATCGTCCGCCGTACCGGCCTGCCGCGCTCGTCGGCGCACCGGATGCTCGAGCGCCTGGTGCAGCTGCGCTGGCTGCGCCGCAGCGGCCGCGACTACGAGCTGGGCATGCGGCTGGTCGAGCTGGGCTCGCTCGCCGTGCATCAGGACCGCCTGGTGCGCGCCGCCGGTCCCCTGCTGGGCGAATTGCACCGCGCCACAGGGCTCGTCGTGCACCTCGCGGTGCTGGACGGGCCGGACGTGGTCTACCTCGACAAGGTCGGCGACTCGCCGCTGGCGCCGATACCTACGCGGGTGGGCAGCCGTCAGCCCGCGCATTGCACCGCGGTCGGGAAGGCGATCCTGGCCTACCGCGACGAGGACGCGCCGGTGGACCTGCGGGTCCGCAAAACCAAGTACTCGATCGCCACCGGCTCGCAGCTGGCCGCCGAGTTGTCCCGGGTGCGCGCGCACGGCGTCGCCTTCGAGCGCGAGGAATCACTGCTCGGATTCGGTTGTGTGGCAGCGCCTATCGGCGGACCCGGTGAAGCCCAGGACGTCATAGCCGCGGTGTCGGTGTGCGGGCCGATGAATCGAATGATGTTCGACCAGCGACTGATCGCCCCAGTCCGGATGACCGCGATGGGCATCTGGCGGCACGCCGAGGACGGCCCGCAACGCGTCGCCCCGACCCTGCAGCCCTTGCGTCCGCTGCGTCCCGCGCCGCGGCCCGTGTTGCAGTACGCCTGAACCTCGGCGCCTCCCAGTAGGCGGGACTTACCCGTGTCCGACGCGAGACAGCGCCATACCCTTCGCATATGGCTAACGGTGAGATATTTGTCGTCGACCGTGTCATCACGCGCCCGGGTTGTGCCAGGGAATTTGTGGACACCTACCTCAACGAGTACGCCCCGGCCGCCCGCGACCGAGGTATGACGCTGCGTAACATTCTGGTCAGCCCGCCGATCTGGTTCGACGATCAATCGAACACCGTGACCGTCACCTGGTCACTACCCAGCCTGCAGGCGTGGTGGGAGATGACGTGGCAGGGCCGGCCGGACCCCACCCTCGGGCCATGGTGGGAAGGCATCGGCGATCTCGTCGAGACGCGCGGACGCAGTGTGGCCGCGGCCGCCAACGACGTCGATCGACTCTGCGATGTATAGCGTGACCCGGCTGCTCGACGTCGTCGAGCAGGATCGCGACCGCGTGCTGACCTCTGTGCGCGCCGTCGCCGCGAACACCGGGGCGCAATGCCGACTCGTCGAGCCGACGCTGCCGGGCGCACGCAACGGCGGCGACGTCCTGGTGCACCTGCGCTTCGGCGCGGAAAGCCAATGGCGTTCCGCCGAGCCCGATTTCGCGGTACTCCTAAATGATCCCGCGATCACCGCCATCAATGGCGCCTGCTATTCAGGCGCGGCTTGCTGTACCGGCGCAACCGGCACCGTCTATCGCGCGCTGTTGCTGTGTGTGCTTCCCGGCACCGACGGCGACACCATCGCCCGCTTCGAAGATGAGCTGCGCTTGATGCCGCGGTATATCAACACAATCACTGCCTGGCAGTTGAGCCGTGTCGAGCAAGCGGTCGGGACGCAGGAGTGGACCCACGTGTTCGAGCAGGAATTCACCGACGTCGAGGGGCTGATGGGCGCGTATCTGATGCACCCGATCCACTGGGCCGTAGTGGACCGCTGGTTCGATCCCGAGTGCCCCGAAGTCATCGTCCGGAATCCGGTGTGCCACAGCTTCTGCGCGATCACCGACCCGGTGCTGACCTGACTCCTGCTAGAACCCCGCCGGCAGGATGTTTGGGTTGGCGGTCGTCGGTGGCTCCAGCGCGGGTAGCTCGCCTTTGCCGTCCAGTGTGTGAACTCGCAACTGCTGTGACCACGGATAATGCAGGCTGAATGCAACCAAGCCGGTGCGCTCCACCGCGGGAAGGTGACACATTGCCAGCACTGTTTCGGCCAGGTATTCCACCGATTCGGTCGGGAACGAATCGGGAATCAACTGGGCCGCACCGGGTGTCCGAACCGCCGTCGACGGGCCCACGCAATTGACCGCAATGTTGGCGTCCAGCAGTTCCGCCGCGACACCCTGGGTGAAGCGGTGCAGCGCGGCCTTCACGGACCCGTAGAGCACGTCGCCCGAAGTCTTGTTGTAGTGGCGGTACGGCCTCACCGGCGCCACCCCGGTCACCGACCCAATGTTCACGATCCAGCCGGCGCCTTGCTTGCGCATATGGGGCACTGCGGCTTTCGTCAGGACAAAAGGCGTGCGCAGGTAGTGCTCCACGGTACGGTCGAAGGTCTCCAGACTCATCTCCTCGATCACCGAGTAATCGGCGAAGCCCGCATTGTTGACCAGGATGTCGATACGGCCGGTGCGGTCGAGCACCTGGTCGATCAGACCATCACGGGCACCGTTGTCTTCGAGGTCGACGGCCAGCCCGAACGCCGATCCCCCTGCGTTCTCGATCAGGGCGATCGTCTCATCGATCGTTCCCGGCAGCACCGTAGCCAGCCCCGCCCGGGTGGACCGCGAGGGTTTGTGGTTTCGCGCCGTCACCGCCACGGTGGCGCCCTCGGCAGCCAATCGTTGCGCGATCGCCCGGCCAATCCCCCGGCTGCTGCCAGTGACCAAAGCCGTTCTACCGGCAAGTAATTGTGTCATCGCAACTCGAAGTGCTCTTCGATCGGCGCTCGGTGCTCATGCCAGAGGTCCACCAACCGGTAGGGAGTGGCCACCACGACCCGCCCCGAACCGGACCGGTAATAAGTGTGCGCGTTCGGGGTGTGACACCACACCGTGTTGGCCATGGCCGCGTCGATGGCGGCCACATAGTCGTCGTAAGCCTGTTGCGTGACCTCCATCGTCGTCGCGCCGCGCAGCGCCATCAGTTGCAGGCATTCGATGATGTAGTGCGACAGCACTTCCATCGAGAAATTAGCGCCGGCTCCGTGACCGGGACTGTAGTTCGGGGCTGAGTTGATGAACAGGTTGGGAAAGCCCGGCACGGTGCCGCCTCGGTAGGCACGGGGGCTGTCGCCCCACTCGTCGGTGAGCTTGCGGCCGCCGCGGCCGCGAATATCGATGGTAGACAAGAAATCAAGGTGATATCCGGTGGCATAGATGATCACGTCGAGATCGATCTGCCTACCGTCTTGCGTGACAATACCTTTGGCGTTGACCGCGGCCGGCTCACTAGCTTCCACATCGACGTGCTCACGGGTCAGGGCTTCGTAGTAACCACCTGGGTCACGGATAATCCGCTTGCCGTAGGGCGCAAAATCCGGCGTCACCTTCTTCGCCAGTTCAGTTCCCGAACCGAAAGTTGTGTTGATGTAGTCCATACACATCCGCAAGAGCACGTCGTTCGCGGGCGAGATCGATAGATGCGTTTCCGCCCACTCCGGGTCACGCAGGATGACGGGATAGTTGTTGTCCGCCGTGCCCCAGTAGGACTTCAGCCTGTTCCATTTGGCGTAGTGCGGGACGTGACGGCCGAGATATCGGCGGTACTCGGGAACGTCGTCGGTCAGCCGCTTACGCGGCGCCACCCAGTGTGGCTGACGCTGAAACACTGTGAGGTGCTCGACTTCGTCCACACACGCGTCAACGATTTGCACCGCTGTACAACCAGCACCGATGATCGCCACTCGCTTGCCCGCGAGGTCCAGAGATGCATCCCATCGTGCGGAGTGAATGCTGGTGCCTGCGAATGTCTCCCGGCCCGATAGCTCGGGCCAACGCGGCCGGTTGAGGTAGCCTGCGGCGGTAATCACCACGCGCGAATGAGTGACGTCATGCTTACCGTCGCGGTCAACCGAGTGGATCTGCCAATGAGCGCGGTCCTCGTCCCAGCACAGCGCCGTTACCTCGGCGCCAAATCGTATGTGCTCACGCAGTCCGTACTTGTCGGCCAACGCAACCAGATAAGCCTGGTACTCAGCGCCCTGCGGATAGTAGCTCGTCCATTCGGGATTCACCTCGCGCGACAGCGAGTAGTACGCCGAGGGAGTGTCGACTCCGATGCCGGGGTAGGTCGTGGTCAACCACGTACCCCCGACTTCGTCGTTGCGATCGAAGATTTCGTAGCCAACCCCGGCTTCGGCGGCCGCGAGCGCAGCGATGATGCCGGCTATGCCCGCACCGACGATGACCACATTCGTCGTCTCGGGGATCGGCACCGTTTGCGGCAGCGTCGGCCGTGGGAGTTGAAAGCCGCCCTGCTCCAGCAGCAGCGGAACGAACTCGTCGTCCACCTCCGAACCCAGCGCCAGCGGAAGTAAGCGCCTGAACAGCTCGGGGTCATCGACGGGCGGAGCACTCGCCTGCCGGCTCTCGACCAGAGCTGCAACCAGGGCGCTCACCAATTCCTCCGCGGTGTCGTCATCGGTGACGCCGGCTCGCTCGGGGGGATCGGGGACGTGGGAGATCTTAGGCCCGAACTTCTCGATCACAGACGAGTCGCTCGTCAGCTGAGCCAGGACGGCGACCAGCACGCCGGGGTCGGCCTGACCGAGGTGCGCCCGCAGTTCCTCGAGATCGAGCGTGGCCGAGCTGGGAGGCGACGTCGAGTCAGTGGCGGAGGTCATGGCACTGAGTATCGGAGCGCGCAAGCGGGTTGGGCACTGCTCTGTCTACTCAGTGGGAGGCGAGCAGCCCGGCCTCGACTATCGCGGCCTACCCTCCGACGTATGCAACGCGTGCATCCCTTTGAACTCGACGCTGTGATCGCAAAGGCACGCAGTCACACGCTCAGTGATATTCCGCGCCGGTCGGCCCGAAAGCATGCGGGCAAGGCCGCGATCATCGACGGAGACGTTGTTCTCGCGTTCGCTGAGTTCGATGCTCTCGTGGATAGGACCGCAGCCGCGTTGCACGACAACGGCTTTGATCCGGGCGACCGCATCGCTCTGCTGGCGCACAACTGTTGGCAGTATGCGGTCCTGGTGTTCGCCACGGCGCGCGCCGGTGTGGTTTTGGTGCCGATCAATTTCATGCTCACCGCGGAGGAAATCGCCTACATCCTCGGCCACAGCCGAGTCAGTGGATTCGTCGTCGAAGACGAATTGACGGCCACCGCCGAGCGTGCGATGCAGCTCGGTGGTGTTGTCACGACCAGGGTGGCGCTGATGCGGGCGGGGCGCACCGTTCCCCCGGGTTGGGATGACTTCGCAGGGTGGTTGACGGCCAAGGTCACCCCACCGGACCTGAACATCGATGACGACCAACTCGTGCGGCTGATGTATACCAGCGGGACTGAGTCGCGTCCTAAGGCCGTGATGCACTCCAGTCGGAGCCTCATGTGGCAGTACGCGAGCACGATCGAGGCCGGCTCGATGGCGGGAGACGACGTCGAGATCCATTCGCTACCGCTTTATCACTGCGCACAGTTGGACAATTTCCTGGCCACCGACATCTATCTGGGCGCTACCAGCATCATCCTGCCGCGTCCCGAACCGGACGCGGTACTGCGCACCATCGAGCGCTATCAGGTAACGAATTTCTTTGCACCACCGACGGTGTGGATCAGCCTGCTGCGCTGCCCGACCTTTCAGAAGGTGGATCTGACCAGTTTGTGCAAGGGGTACTACGGCGCCTCGGCGATGCCTATCGAGATCCTGCACGAGATCCGCCAGCGGCTGCCGCGCCTGAGGCTGTGGAACTTCTACGGCCAGACCGAGATGGCGCCATTGGCGTCCGCCCTGGGACCCGATGAGCAGGACGCCCACGCCGGCGCGGCCGGGCGCCCAGTTATGAACGTGGAGACGGCGATCCTCGATGACAATGACATCCCCCTGGGCACTGGTGCCGTGGGCGAGATCGCGCATCGCAGCCCGCACTTGATGCTGGGCTATCTCGACGATCCCGAACGCACTGCCGAGGCCTTCCGCGGCGGCTGGTTCCACTCGGGCGACCTCGGTTACTACGACGAGCACGGCATGTTGCACGTCGTGGACCGCAAGAAGGACATGATCAAAACCGGCGGAGAAAATGTGGCCAGCCGCGAGGTCGAAGAGGTCGTCTACCGGCATAGCGGTGTCAAGGAAGTCGCGGTCTTCGGTGTGCCGCACCCGGTTTGGGTGGAAGCCGTGGTGGCGGCGGTAGTGCCGCGCGATGGCATCGGTCTCACCGAAAATGACATTCTGAACCATTGCCGCAAGCATCTATCCGGCTTCAAGACACCCAAGCGTGTTTTCTTCGTCGATGCGCTGCCGAAAAATCCCAGCGGCAAGCTGCTCAAGCGAGAGCTTCGGGATCGGTTCGGTCTCGAACCTGCCAGTCGCTGAAGCAGGCACCGCGCAAATCGGTGGTGGCACGCTCTGGAGCCTGATCAGCGGACAGCGTGGCCAGCCCGTGTTCCACTGACCGGGCATCCCGGTGTTCGCATGACCACACCGGGAGTTGACTGGTGCCATGAGCAACGACGTCACGCTGTCCGACCTGCAGGAGTTTATCGCCGGGTTTTGGTACCACTACGACGAGGCGCACTACGACGAGCTGGCAGCACGCTACGCGGAGAACGTGCGCTACGTGACCCGAAGCGATTCGGGCACAAGCCCATTCGAGGAACTGATGTCGCCCGAACTGCACGGCCGCGCTGTCGTCATGGAATGGATGTCGGAACACCGCGAACAAAGTCCGTACCCGCTGCGCCACCACGCCACCAACGTGCACCGCACGGGCACCGATGGTGACGTCACCCACGCCCGGTTCTATATCTTCGTCAATCAGACCGCAAACTTCGTGCCGTTCGCGGTGTCCAGCGGCGTGGCAAATGTCGGCGTGCGGCGCGGTGCCGGCGGGCTGGAGTTCACCGAGATGGACATTGTTCTCGATACCACCAACTCGGTCTTGCTGTCCGAGCTCACCGCCGACAGCGCCGCTGGTTCGTGAGCGCTCGCGAAACATTCTCTGGTGGTATCGCCGTCATTACCGGCGCCGGCGCAGGCATCGGTGCCGGACTCGCTCGACACGCCAGCCGGTTGGGGATGACGGTGGTGCTGGCCGACATCGACGCCGACGCCATCGCGGCGCTGCGCGACGAGCTCTGCGCGGCGGGAGGGGCAGCGCTAGACGTTGTGTGCGACGTTCGCGAACCCGACGCCGTGCAGGCGCTCGCCGAGCAGACCTACCGCGATGTCGGTGCGGTACGACTGCTGGTGAACAACGCGGGGGTCGAACAGTTCGGCTACCTGTGGGACACACCAATTCCCAACTGGAAGCGCGTCATCGACATAAACATCAGCGGAGTCTTCTACGGCGTGCGGGCCTTTCTGCCCAAAATGATGGCCACCGACGAGCAGGCGTGGGTGTGGAATCTGTCATCGGTCGGTGGGGTGGTTTCGATTCCCTCGCAGGCGCCTTACATCGTGAGCAAGCACGCGGTGCTCGCATTGACCGAATGTCTGCAACTCGACGTCCAGGCGGCTGGACACCACGATCACATTCACGTGCAGGCCGTGCTGCCCGGTGCGGTGGTTTCCAACATTTTCGAGTCGGCGGGCGGCGTCGACGCCGACGCGAGCGACCGTGGCGCGGCAGAGTCTCAGCGATCGGCGATGCTCGACATCAAGGCCGATGCCATGGATCCGCTCACCGCCGCAGAAGTGGTGTTCGAGCAGTCCGCCGAAGGTCGGTTCTACCTCCTCACCCAACCCGAATTCGTGGGGAATGCGATGCTCGAACGAGCCAATGTGCTTGCGACACAGCAGCCACCAACGCTGCGCACCAAACGCCGCTTCGATCCCACACAACAATGAGCGTGCCACCACTTGACCCCGATGCCGCGGCCAGGGTGGCGTCCTTAGGCCGCGTCGCGCCGATGCGGCAACGAGGTCTTGCGATGGTGCGCGACTCCCTTGAGTCAATGCCGCTACCACCCGTGCCCGACATGGCCGAAGTGACCGATCACTTCATCACCGGCCCTGATGGCGAGCTTCCACTGCGCATCTACCGACCGACCCGAGACATCGACGCGCCGGCATTGGTCTATTTCCACGGCGGCGGCATGGTGCTGGGCTCCAACCATTCCTTCGAGCCGCTGGCCCGCAATCTCGCCCAAGCGTCCGATGCAACCATCGTCGCCGTCGAATACCGCCTGGCACCAGAAGCCCCACCGCCGGCACAGTTCGACGACGCGTTCCGCGCGACCGCATGGGTCGCCGCGAACGCAACCGAATTGCGGCTGGATCCAACCCGAATCGGGGTGATCGGCGACAGCGCGGGTGGCACGCTGGCCGCGGCAGTCGCCCTGGCTGCCCGTGACCGAGGCGGCCCGGCGTTGTTCTGCCAGGTGCTCTTGTACCCGGCTGTGGACCGCGACATGACGGTGCCGTCGCTTGCGACGCTGCAATCGGCGCCCATGCTGAGCCTCGACGACATTCATTACATGCACGAGCTGGCCGATGCGGAAACCGGGCCGCCCGATCATCCGTATCTCGTTCCGGCGTACGCCACCAACCTGTGCCACCTCCCGCAGGCCATCGTCGCGACCGCCGCCGTCGATCCGATCCGCGACTGGGGAGAACGGTATGCGGAGCGGTTGCGCGATGCCGGGGTGCAGACCACCGTCACTCGTTATCCCGGTGTGTACCACGGCTTTCTGATGCGTTCAGAATCGGTGGCGCGTGCCGGCCTCGCGCTCGCAGAGGTCGGCGCGCTGCTCAGGGCGAAATTCGCGCATCCACTCCCGTTTTGACGCCTAGCTTGCGTTGGCGCACTCCTCTCGAAACGAAAGGTGCAACGAGTTGACAACCAACGACCTCCGTTCGGTCGCCGAAGAGCGGGCGATTGAGCGCGCACTGGTCCAACTCGCCCGGGCCATGGACGATCGCGACTGGGCGACTCTCGAAGACATCATCGCGGATGACGCCATCGGCGACTTGGGGAGCGGGCGTGTGGAGGGCAGGGCGGCGATCATCGACCTCATCCGCGGCTACCTCGACCGCTGTGGGCCAACCCAGCACCTCCTGGGCAATGTCCTCGTCGACGTCACGGGTGAAGCAGCGGTCAGCGTGGCGTACGTCCACGATCTGCACCTGTCGACCCGCGAGCCGCAGACCACCTTCCATACGCTCGGGGATTACCACGACCGGTGGGAGCGGCGGGATGGTGAGTGGCGGCTTGTCGAACGGATCAAGCACAACCGCGCCACAGTCGGCTCGCTGGACGTTTTCGACGCGTGACGCTCCTCTGACCTCCCGCGCGCGCCCTGGCCGCAACGATTCTCGTCCACGTTGGAACCTTCCTCCCGATCACCGGACATAGGTGGCCCGTTGCCGTGCCAGTCCGACCAAGATCGACCGCAGCAACATGATCGAGCGCCATGCCGAAGGAGACCTCGATGCTGACCGACAAGCGGCGGACAGAGTTGTCCGACATCCTGCGCCCCGCTGCACCGCCCCGGGAAATCACTGACGTCTACACCGACGATCAGCGGGAACGACTCCTCGACGTCGTGCGCACCGAGGGTCCATGGAAGCTGATCATCGCGCAGCACTTCGCATCCGCCGACGAACTGATCGCCACCATGAGTGGTGCCTTCCCCGAGGGGTTCACGCCGTCACTGGATCTCTTCCTCACCCCCACGTTCCGGGGCTACCTGGCCAACTACGGCGCGGCGCTGTACCCGCAACTACATGATTGCTTCTACAACGCGAGATTCCTGGACATGGCCAAAAGCTACTGGAACGCCGAGTACGCCAAACCACAGCTGATGCTGTTCAACATCAACGGGCCGTGCGCCAATCGCGATCCGGGGCACCTGGATTCGCCAAGCTTCCGCGGCGTGCGGCACGAAAACGCGCCGACCTGGCTCACCAGTGTCATGGGCAAGTCCGGGCTTTTCAAGGATTACCTGATCAAGATGGCGCAGGTAATCACCTGGTTTTCGCTTGATGGCAGCAGTGGATTCACCTACTGGCCCAACGGGCCACTCAAGGCGCCCAAGCGAGTCCTGCCGCCGATCAACAACCGCGGCGTCGTGGTGCAGAACGAAATGATGGTGCACCGAGGCGAGGCGAACGGCCCACTAGACCAACAGATTCCAGCCGGCTTAGCCTTCGACACCGTGTTCACCGGCGATCCTGACGACCGCGACCACTGGCTGCTGAAGAACGGTGACGACGTGATCGCGCGCCACCACACCGAGGAACTGCGTTTTCTGGTGCACTGGTCGGCCGAGGTGTTCTCGGATTTCGACGAGCTGAAGATGAACATGGAGGGTTCGGACGACCTGACCGCCGAGCTGGCCATCGACATGATGGTCGACGACCTCAACACCAGAGGGATCAGGCTCGATGTTCCCGGTGAACCGCTGCACGACGCGGCGTTCATCAACGCGCTTAACGCCGCTTACGACGTGGGCGGACCCGCCGTTTATCCCGAAGAGGCGCCGATCAGCGCATTCGAGCTCGCATGACCGAACAGGCATGCCCACTACGGCGTTTCGCGGATCGCCGTGTCATCGTCACCGGTGCCGGTTCCGGGATCGGACAGGCCACCGTGGCGCGGATCCTCGACGAGGGTGCCACAGTCGTCGCGTACGACGTCTCGTCTGAGGGTCTGGCGCACACCGCAGCGGTTGCCCAAGATGCCGGCACGGGTGCACGACTGACTACCGCCGTTCTCGATATTTCGTCGGAGGATGCCGTCGCGGCAGCGGTCAGCGCGGCCCTGGCCCAGCTCGGCGGTCTCGAGGTGTTGATCAACGCGGCGGCTATTCAGCGCTGCGCCAATACTCACGAGCACACGCTGGCCGACTGGAACGCCACCCTCGCGGTCAATCTGACGGGCACCTTCCTCATGACGCGCCAGACGCTGCCGGCGCTGGTGGCTTCAGGCCGCGGTGTGGTGGTCAACTTCACTTCCACTGCAGCAACATTCGCCCACCCCTACATGGCGGCCTATGCCGCCAGCAAGGGTGGGGTGCTGTCGTTCACACACTCGTTGGCGCTCGAATACTCCAAGCAAGGGCTGCGCGCGGTCAATATCCAGCCGGGCGGAGTCGCCACCGCACTTGCGTTGTCCACCCTGGACAAGATGCCGCAGGGATACGACCTCGGGCTGTGGGCCAAACAGGCTCCGCTGCTGCACGGCAGGGAAACCGAAGTCCTCGGGGATCCCAGCGCGGTGGCGTCAGTGATCGCCATGGTGGCTTCCGACGACGGCGCGTTCATCACGGGCACCGAAATCCGCATCGATGGCGGCGCGCACGCCTGAGGATGTCTGGCACTCGTGGGAGTGTCGATTCATGTGCCGGCTTCCGTCGGTCGACTGAGGGGACAAAAGCGGTGGCGCACATGACCGATACGCACGAACGACTGACGGAGTCGGTGCGGCGACTCATCGACGTCACCATTCGCAGCGAGGCCGACGAACGAGCTGTCGCGAAGGCGTTGGGTCTCGTCGACCAGACTGTCGAATTGTTGAGTATGCGTCTCATGCCTGGGTCGTTTGGTGTGCGCACCAATTCCGAAGGCGAGAACGTTGTTTGGGGCAACGTGGCCGTCGGGCTGCGCAACCCGATCGCCCCGCCGCTAGTCATCGGGTACGACGAGGCGGGCGGCGTGCATACCGACGTGCACCTTGGCGCCGGCTACGAGGGACCGCCCGGCCATGTGCACGGTGGCATGTGCGCTCTGATCCTGGACCATGTCCTGGGCGCGACGGCACATCGGCCGGGTAAACCGGCCTACACAGGCACCATCACGGTGCGCTATCTGCGCCCCACACGGCTGGGAGCGTTGCGAGCCGAGGCGTGGATCGAGCGGATCGATGGCGCCAAGACGTACGCGGCCGGCCATCTCCGTAACGTCGACGGTGTCACGGTGAAGGCCGAGGGCGTGTTCATCACGCCGCGGGAACACCTCGGGCTGGACGAGCCACAACCTGGACAAAAATCGTGAGTTGCGTCGCTACCCCTGGGCCGCGGCCCTTCAAACCGGCCTGGACGAATACCCGATAGTTGGCGAGCGCCGTCACGGTATCCGGCAAGATCGGGGCGAAACAGCCGAAGCGCCGGTTCCGTCCACGGTATTCGGTTCCAGCACACTTGAGGAAGCGCGACATGGTCAACCGTCTGCTATGGGCTGTGGCGGCGTTATCGGTCGCCCTGCTGGCGGCGGCGCCGCTCAGCCACGCCGACACGACCGACCAAAAATTCCTGGCGGCCGTGGAGGCGCAGGGCGTCATCGACCAAGCCTCGGCCGGACACGCGATCGAAGCCGCCCATTACGTCTGCGCGCGACTCGACGCCGGCGATACGCCCCTGGAGGTGATGCAAGAAGTGTTGACTAGCAGCGGTTTACCCGAGTTCCATACCGGCTTCTTCGTCGCCCAGAGCATCTACTCCTACTGCCTGCGGCACCAGGATGAGATCCCCCGGGGATAGGCCAGGCCCTCGAATTATTCTGGTGCGCTGTGTTTCTCGTCGACAACGGACAAATCCCCATGGCGCACCGCGTCCAGGATCGACGCGCTCAGCGCCGAGCACATCAGGAATACCCCCCGGCTCCCCGGTGTGACGATCTTCTGCGCGTCGGCGCGCTCGGCGCACCGGGCCGTCGCCTCGGCGTTCCACTGCACACTGGTCTGATTCCAGCTGCTCTTGCGGGCCAGCACCCGGGCGCCACAGTTCCGGCACGCGACCGGCACCATGGGCATCTCGTCGAGCCGATTGTCCTCGCGCACCGACGATTCCAGCATCATCAGGCGCGGGCCGCCATGTTGGCCTGGACTTCTTTCATCCACGCCTCATAGGGCCGGGTGGTGTCGAGCTCGAATTCGAAGCGGTCCACCATATCCGGTTGCACCTCGGCGGCATCGACGTAGAACTGCTGATACCAGCGCCGCAGCTGGTAGACCGGCCCGTCCTCTTCGACCAGCAGCGGGTTGTCGATGCGCGCCTTGTGCCGCCAGATCTCGACGTCCTGCTCGAAACCGAGCTTGACGTAGTCGCCCAGTTTGATCGCGGTCCGCATCGCCTCGTCGCCGGGCATCGCCTCCGACTTCTTCACGATGATGCCGTATTGCAGCACAAAGGAATTCGCATCGATCGGATAGTGGCAATTGATGAGGATCGTCTTGGCGTCGCCGTACTCGTAGTGATACGTCAGGTCGTCGATCATGAAGGACGGGCCGTAATAGGACGCCACCGAGGTGTTGCCCAGCATCTGCGCGCCTTCGGTGCCACCCATGTCGGGGCGGCCCTCGCCGTTCATGTACTGCGTCGCGACGTGCCCCTCGAAGATGTTCTTGAAATAGGTCGGCAACGCGCCGTGGATGTAGTAGAAGTGCGCCATATCCACCACGTTGTCGATGATTTCGCGGCAGTTGCTCTGCACGACGGTGGTGTACCAGTGCCAGTCGGTCCACTGGTCGCTGGTGGCGCCCTCGATGCGCGGGATCGTCACCTCCGGCGGTGGCGGCTTGCGCTCCGGGTCGTTCCACACGAACAACATGCCGTCCTGCTCCAGCGTCGTCCACGCTTGCGTGCGGGCCAGTTTGGGTGCGCGCCGGCTGTAGGGCACCTGCTTGCAGCGACCGTCGCCGCCCCAACGCCAGTCGTGGAACGGGCAGGCGATCTCGTTGCCCTTGACCTCGCCCTCGGACAGGTCGCCGCCCATGTGCCGGCAGTAGCCGTCGAGCACGTTGATGTTCCCGTCACCGCTGCGGAAGACGACGAGCTTCTGCCCGAAGGCGTTGATCGCGTGGGGTTTGCCGTCACCGAATTCCCTGGTCAGCCCAAGGCAATGCCAGCCGCGGGCGAACCGCATCGGCGCGGACTGCGCTTCAATGAACCGAATCTGGTCGGCCTCGGTGTGCGACGTCATGGGCCTGATCTAACTGGCCGGGGCCCGCCCGCGGGGCGCGTTGTTCCACTCATCAGGACGGCTCTTCCGGTGTGGCGGTGCCGCGGCCTACCGTTTTGGACGTGACGACGCACAGCACGACGATTCCTGCCGGACTTCCCGTGGCCGACACCGCCGTTGACCTGCTCGTCGTCGGCTCCGGTACCGGCATGGCCGCCGGGCTGGCCGCCCACGAACTGGGGCTGTCGGTGCTGATCGTCGAGAAATCGTCGTACGTGGGCGGCTCGACCGCCCGGTCCGGCGGCGCGCTGTGGCTGCCGGCCAGCCCGGTGCTGACCGAGGCGAATGCCGGTGACACCGCGCAGCGCGCCGGGACCTACCTGGATTCGGTGGTCGCGGGGTCGGCGCCCGCGCAGCGGTCGGCGGCATTCGTGGCGCACGTGTCCGCGACGGTGGACATGCTGCGCCGGACCACGCCGCTGCGGCTGTTCTGGGCCCGCGATTATTCCGACTACCACCCGGAGGAGCCGGGCGGCAGCGCGGCCGGGCGAACCTGCGAGTGCCGCCCCTTCGACACCTCGCTGCTCGGCGAGTACCGGACCCGGTTGGAGCCCGGCCTGATGGAGGTGACGGTCCCGATGCCGACGACGGGCGCCGACTACCGGTGGATGAACCTGGTGGCCCGACTGCCGCGCAAGGGAATTCCCGTCTACGGCAAGCGCCTGGCACAGGGTGTGGGTGGCCGCATGGTGGGCCGGCGCTACGCCGCGGGCGGCCAGGGCCTGATGGCCGGGCTGTTCACCGGGGTGCTGCGCGCCGGCATCCCGGTCTGGACCGGCACCACGCTGGCGCGCCTCGCCGGCGATGGCGACCGCGTGACCGGGGCCGTCGTCGAGCACGGCGGGCGCGAGGTGACGATCAGCGCGCGGCGCGGCGTGGTGCTGGCGACCGGCGGTTTCGACCACCGCATGGACATGCGGTGGAAATTCCAGTCGGAATCGTTGGGCGCCAACCTGAGTCTGGGCGCCGCCGCCAACACCGGCGACGGGATCCGCGCGGGCCAGGATATCGGCGCCGACATCGATCTGATGGATCAGGCGTGGTGGTTCCCCGCCGTCGCGCCGTTGCCCGGCAAGGCGCCCGCGGTCATGCTGGCCGAGCGGTCACTGCCGGGCTGCCTGATCGTGGACCAGCACGGGCGCCGGTTCGCCAACGAAGCCGCGGATTACATGTCGTTCGGGCAGCGGCTACTCGAGCTGGAACGTTCCGGCAGCCCGGTCGAGGCGATGTGGATCATCTTCGATCAGCAGTACCGCAACAGTTATGTCTTTGGCGCCGAGCTGTTTCCACGAATGCGCATCCCGCAGGCGTGGTATGACGCCGGGATCGCGGTGCGGGCCGACAACCTCACCGATCTGGGCGCGGGGATTGGCGTTCCGGTTTCGGACTTCTTTGCGACGATGACCCGCTTCAACCAAAATGCCGCTGCCGGTGAGGATCCCGACTTCGGCCGCGGCAGCAGCGCCTACGATCGCTACTACGGGGATCCGACCATCAAACCGAACCCGAACCTGCGCCCGTTGGTCAACGGCCCGTTCTACGCGGTGAAGATGGTGCTGTCCGACCTGGGCACCTGCGGCGGACTGAAGACCGACGAGCGGGCGCGGGTGCTGCGCGAAGACGGCGGCGCGATCGCCGGGCTGTACGCGATCGGCAACACCGCCGCCAACGCGTTCGGGACGACGTATCCGGGCGCGGGTGCGACGATCGCGCAGGGCCTGGTGTACGGCTACATCGCGGCGCGGGAGGCGGCCGGCTAATCGGCTTCGCGCTTCGCCTGAACCTGCTTCTCGACCTCACGCCAATAACCGGGTGTGGGGCGAGGCTTGCCGAAGCCACCCTTCGAGGCGCTCTGCAGGATGGCGTCGGCCTCGTCGATCTCCTTGATCATCTCCAGCGCGAATTCGCGCTCGGCGGCGTAATACTTGGCCGCCCAGCGCAGCGCGAGCACCGAGTACGCCCACGCGGGCTCCGCCTCGGCCCCCTCGGCGTCCTCGACGGCCTTGCGATGACGGGCGTCGGAGTATGCCACATGCTCCTGTAGCAGTTCCTTGAGCCGAGCCGGGTTGGTGAGGTGACCGAACGTCACCCGCAGCAACACGCTGTGTTTGAGCACCGGTGGGTCCACCGGGGCGCTGTTGACCCACTCGATAGCGGCGGCCATCCCGGCCGGCGTGATCTTGTAGAGCCTGCGGCTGCGGGTGCCCTCGTCACGCTCGACGCGTGATGTCACCAGCCCCAGGCTCTCGAGCTTCTTCAGCTCGGTGTAGATCTGGCTGTACGACGGGCTCCAGTAGTAGAGGTCCACGCTCCAGTCGATCCACTTTTTGAGGTCGTAGCCGGAGATCTCCTCTTCGTAGGACATCATGCACAGCAACGCCCGACTGGTGGCGGCCAACGTCGCCTTTTTGCTGGCAGGGTCCGTTTCGGAGTCCACGTCGCCAGGTTAACAACACCGGGCCCTAGATTGGGGAACATGGACCGCTGGCTGGGACGCCCGTGAAATTCGCCTTTCCCGTTCCGCACCTGCTACGCCTCAAGGCGATTACGCAGCCCTGGGAGGCGGCCGTCACCGGGCCCGAACAGCGCCGCATGATGCAGTGCGCCGACCGTTGGGGCTACGACATGATCGCGGTGCCCGAGCATCTCGTCATCCCCACCGACCATGTCGAGTTGTCCGGGTCGCACTATCTGCACTCGACGACCGCCCAGGCCTTCATCGCCGGCGCCACCGAGCGGGTGGCCATCAACTCCTGCGTCACCATCCTGCCGCTGCAGCACCCCATCGTGATGGCCAAAGCGCTGGCCACCGCGGACTGGATGAGCGGCGGCCGGATGATGGTGACGTTCGGGGTGGGGTGGCTGGCCCGCGAGTTCGAGCTGCTCGGAGTTCCGTTTAACGAACGGGGCCGCATCGCCGACGAGTATCTGGCCGCCATCGTCGAATTGTGGACCAGTGACTCACCCCGATTCGAAGGCAGGTACGTGTCGTTCGCCGACATCGCCTTCGACCCGAAACCCGTTCAAAAGCCCCATCTTCCGATCTGGATCGGCGGGGATGCCGATGCCGCCCTGCGCAGGGCGGCCGCCTTTGGGTCCGGGTGGTGGCCGTTCCTCACACAACCAGAACAGATCGCCGAGAAACTCGACTACATCAAGTCCCAGCCCGCCTACGACGGCCGGGAATTCGAGGTGATGCACGGCCTGGGCACCAACCGGGTCGGCGAAGGACACGTGGCCCGCCCCGCGAGCGACCGGCCGGGCATGAGCGCCACAGAGATCGTCGACCGGTTGAACTGGCTCGCCGCGCAGGGCGTGACCGTGACCGCGGTTCCCGTCCCCGCCGTCAGCGGCGTGGACGAATACCTCGATTACGCGCAATGGGTCATCGAGGAGATCAAACCCCAGGTGTCCTAGCGGATCTGCAATCCGCGCCGACGCACCCAATACACCGCGGCGATGCTGCCCGCGGCCCACACGCTCGCGGCGATGGCGAGGTGGACGAAACTCTTGGTGTCGCGCCCGAACACCGGCCAGATCAGGGCGGGCGCCTGCTGCCACAACACGCGGTGCTCCACACCGTTCATCGGATCCGCCACGTAATACAGCGCATAGGGCAATGTCAGGGCCAGCGCCCAACTGCGGGTGCGGCGCAGATCGCCGCGCTGGCGCCAGCGCCGGATCATCGGCTCGACACTGACCGGGTGCAGCACCGAGATGAAGTTGCCGACACCCAGCCAGGACACGATGGGCACCGCGACGGTGGGGATCGTAATGCCAAGCCGAGCCGGCGTTTCCAGCCACAGCGTCAAGGCGACCGCGGCGGCCAGGGTGGGCAGCCCGACGATCGCGAGCAGGGCCAGGTTCTTGATCAACAGGATTCGCCAGAATGGCACCCCGTCCGATAACCCCCGAAGGATGCGGTAATGGTCGGCGCCCAGGAAGTTGGTGGTTGTGACGTCGGCGAGGACCCACGAGGAGAAGTAGGTGCCCACCAGGATCACCCAATCGGGGTGACGGCCCACCGGGGTCAGCGGCTGCACCAGCAACCAGCCGCCGGCGAAGATCACGTTGACCACCACACCCATCAGCCAGGTGCGCGGCCGGGTGAACGACCACCGGATCTCCGCGATGACCGCCGGAATCAGGCGCTTCTCGAAGTCCTTGGCGGCGCGCCGGGCCGCGTCGGGACGAGGGGCCGACGCACGCACCACGGTGCGCAGCGCGGCACTCACCCGCGGATGCGCCGATGCCCCGGACTCCCCCAGCCGCTCCGGGCTATCGATTCTGCGCGAGACGATCAACTGACGTGCCCCCCTCGCTCTCGGATCGGTCAACGGCTCGCCCGCAATCTACGCAGGGCAGGATAACGGCATGAACCGTAAGCGTGTCATCGTCGCCGGACTCGGGGACGCGGGCGTCCTCACGGCGATCCGGCTGTCCCGGCATGCCGACGTCGTCGGGTTCTCGGCCAAGCCCGCGCTGGTGAGCGGCCAGGAACTCGGCGTCCGGCTGTCGCGGCCGAACGATTGGGCCCGCGATTACTGGATTCCGTTCGACCGGTTCCGCCGCCTCGACGGCGTTCGCATCGTGCAGGCGACGCTGACCGGGGTGGGCCTGGCCGCCCAAACCGTCTTCGGCCGAAGCGAAGACGGCACGGCCATCACCGAGCCCTACGATGCGCTGGTCATCTCGACCGGGGTCAGCAACGGCTTTTGGCGCCAGCCGACCTTGCAGTCGGCCGACGAGATCGGCGCGGGGCTGCGCACCGCGCACGACCGGCTGGCCGCCGCCGCGTCGGTGGTAGTGGTGGGCGGCGGGGCCGCGGCGGTCAGCAGCGCGCTCAACATGGCAACGACGTGGCCGGGCAAGCGGATCGACCTGTACTTCCCCGGCGAATCCGCCCTCGAGGGGCACCATCCACGGATCTGGCAGCGGATCCGCGGCCGGCTGACCCAGCTGGGCGTCGGCCTGCACCCGCGACACCGCGCGGTGGTGACCGACGGGTTCGCGGGCGACGAACTGACCACCGGACCGGTCCACTGGAGCACCGGGCAGCCCCCGGCCGACGCGGACGCCGTGCTGTGGGCGATCGGGCGGGTGCGGCCCAACACCGGGTGGCTGCCGCCGGAACTGCTCGACGACCGCGGATTCGTGCTCGTCACGCCGGAGCTGCGGGTGCCCGGCCATCGGGGTGTGTTCGCGGTCGGCGACGTCGCGGCGACCGATCCGTTGCGCAGCTCCGCCCGTAACCGTGGCGACGCCCTGGTGGCCCGCAACGTCCTCGCCGACTTCGACGGCCGGCCGCTGCGCACCTACCGGGCGCCGACGCGGCGGTGGGGCTCGCTCGTGGGTATACAGCCCAACGGGCTGGAGGTCTTCCTTCCCACCGGCCATGCCTTCCGCTTCCCGTCCTGGTCGGTCGAGCGCGTGGTGATGCCGTGGATCGTGCGTTGGGGCATGTATCGGGGGGTGCGCCAGAACGACCCGCTGGGGTAAGGAGCGAGTCGATGGCTCAGGCGCAGTTGAGCAGCAGCATGAGCCCGTAATCCATGTGGATTTGTTGATGGCAATGCAGCAGCGAAAGGCCGGGTTGGTCGGCGACGAAATCGATCTCCATGCTCTGGTAGCCGCCGAGCATGGCGACGTCCTTGCGGACCCCGGCGGTCGGTGTCCCGGCGAACCGGGTGATTTCGAACGTGTGCCGGTGCAAGTGCATGGGGTGCAGGTCGTCGCTGGCGTTGCGGAACCGGAGCCGATAACTCTTGCCGCGCTCGATGTCCAGCACGGGCTTGTTGGTGTCCATCGCAAAGGGCGCACCATTGATCGTCCAGACGTTGAAACCGTTGTCGGCGGCGTTGCGTTTTTCGATCAACATGTCGATGGTGCGGTCGGGCGGTTGAACGTCGGCCCGCTGGGGCGTGCCGAACAGCCGGTAATCCCACGTGAAGGGCGGGGGCGCTGCCCATTGCGGATCCCCGCCGCGCCCGGCGTATTCGACGACCACGCCCATCCCGTGGCCGCGGTCGTCGTCGGACAGGTCGCCCAGCACCCAGACACCCGGATTGGTCATGCTGACAATGGCCGATATCCGTTCGCCCGCCCCGAGCCACAACACCGGCACGGCGGCCCGCGTGGGCACCGGATTGCCGTCCAGCGCAACGACGTTGAAGGTATGCCCGGGCAAGGCCAAACTGCGTGTCTCCGTGGCGCTGCCGTTGAGAACGTGGAGCAGGAGCCGCTGACCGGCTTGCACGCGGATGGGGTCGCCGTGGCCCAGCATGCGCCCGTTGATCGCGAATGCCCCGTACCCGACCTCGTTGCCGGGTGACTCACCACGGCCCAGCGAGGCGGCCATTGCCGACTCGCCTCTCTCCTTGAGATCTCGGTCCTGCTCACCGGCCAGAAAGTCACTGGCCATGTCGCCGCCGCGACTGAAGGCGGGCTCAAACTCCTTGAGCGTCAAGAAGATTTCCTGATCGTATGCACCGGCATCATGCGCGGGCTCGATGTAGACCGGGCCCACCAAGCCGCTGTACTGGCCGCGCGACAGATCGGCACGCGGGACGACGTGGGTGTGATAGAACCGCAAGCCCGCCGGGCCGGGGACAAACGAAATCCTGCGCATGCCGTGTGCGGGTATGTCGGGGGTGCCCTCTTCGGCGGCGCCGTCGACGTCGACGCCGACGTGCTGGCCGTGCCAATGCAATTGCTCCGGGGAACCGGTGTCGTTGAAGACATCGACCCAGGTGCGCCGGCCCTCCTTGAACCGCAACAGCGGACCGGGAAATTGACCGTTATAGGTCAGGGTCGACACGATCCGGCCCGGGGCCAGCTCGACCTTCCCGGAGCCGATCCGCAGGGTGTAATCGACGTTGCCGCCGGGTGGACCGCCGGGCGAGGGTCGCGAACACGCGGCCCCCGCCCCGACACCGGCGCTGCCCGCCGCGGCCGCCAGCGCGATGCCGGCCCACTTGCCGAACTGACGCCGGTTGAGCGCCATCACCATCGCCCGACCGCACGGGCGCTCAGATCGGGCACAAAGAAGTCGACACGGCGGCTCAATTCTCCTGCCACGCGACGAAATTGCGGGTAGCCGGCGTCGGCGGCCGAAGGATCGGGCAGGCTCCAATGCATCGTGGTGGCCAGGTCGTGGTCGCGCGCGTATTCGCGCACCTTGTCACACAGCGTGATCACGCAGTCGAAGCGGCGCCGGGAAACCGCGGCCAGCGATTGGGGCCGGACGCCGCCGAGGTCGATGTCGTACTCGTCGCGCATAACCCGGATGGCGTTGACGTGGAGCTGCGATTTCGGATGACTGCCCGCGCTTGCCGTCCGAATGCGGCCCTGGCCGCGTTTCTCGAGCAGCGCCGCCGCCATGGGTGATCGCGCGCTGTTGCCGGTGCACAAAAACAACACCGACCGCGGGGCCGCCTTGATAGAGAGCCCGGGCGCCAACGCCGGATGGAAAGCGGCGGCGGCCTCACGAAATGCCTTGGCGCACTTAGCCAGGTTCAACCAGTAATAGGTGTCGCGCCCATCAAAGCTACTGCGTCGCGCATCGACGAATCCGGCCGAACGCAGCAGCCGCAAGTGATACGAGACCAGGTTCTGCGGCTCGCCGACGGCGGCAGCCAATTCCCGCACCCGGTGGTCCCCGGATGCCAGTTCGGTCAGCAGCGCCCACCGCAGTGGGTGCGCCGCCATCTGCATCAGCGCTGGAACGTCCGCTCGATCGGCCGCCGCCATACTTTCGCACAATACATCAAATCAATTTGATAGGTTAAACGCTGCCCGAGGTGACACAGGCGTGACCATTTCTCCGACTTCGAGGGGACCGAGTGTCCGGAAGCACCCCGCCGAGCAACCCGCCGACCGACGGCGAATTGCGCCGCAGCCTCGGCGTTTTCGATGCGGTGGTGATCGGGCTGGGATCGATGGTCGGCGCCGGTATCTTCGCGGCGCTGGGGCCCGCCGCGCGTGCCGCCGGCTCGGGACTGCTGCTGGGCCTGGCGTTGGCCGCGGTGGTGGCCTACTGCAACGCCACCTCCTCCGCGCGGCTGGCGGCGCTATACCCCGCGTCGGGCGGCACCTACGTCTATGGCCGAAAACGGTTGGGAGACTTCTGGGGATACCTGGCCGGGTGGGGCTTTGTCGTCGGCAAGACCGCGTCATGCGCGGCGATGGCCCTGACGGTCGGCGTCTATGCGTGGCCGGCGCAGGCGCACGCGGTGGCCGTCGCGGCGGTGGTCGCGCTCACCGCGGTGAACTACGGCGGTGTGCAGAAGTCGGCCTGGCTGACCCGCATCATCGTCGCCGCGGTGCT
Source organism: Mycobacterium colombiense (assembly GCF_001665835.1). GTDB lineage: Bacteria > Actinomycetota > Actinomycetes > Mycobacteriales > Mycobacteriaceae > Mycobacterium > Mycobacterium colombiense_A. The sequence continues at coordinate 27,674 of NZ_LZSX01000040.1, forward strand.
GGCGGTGCTGGCCGCGGTGGTCGTCGCCGCGTTCACCTCCGCGCCCGCCGGCGCCGGTCAACTCCGCCCGACCGGCGCATCCGCCGGCGGTGTCATCCAGGCCGCGGGTCTGCTGTTCTTCGCCTTCGCCGGCTATGCGCGCATCGCGACGCTGGGCGAGGAGGTGCGCGACCCGTCGCGAACCATTCCACGGGCGATACCGCTGGCGCTCACCATCGCCCTGGCCGTCTACGCGCTGGTGGCCGTGGCCGCACTGTCGGTGCTGGGACCGGGCCGCCTCGCCCAAACCGCCGCCCCGCTCGTTGAAACGGCCCGCGCCGCGGGGACCGGCTGGCTGGTCCCCGTCGTCCGGGTGGGCGCGGTGGTGGCGGCGGTGGGCTCCCTGCTCGCGCTGATCCTCGGCGTCTCGCGCACCACGTTGGCGATGGCACGCGACCGCCATCTTCCCCACGCCCTGGCCGCCGTGCACCCACGGTTCCGGGTGCCCCACCGCGCGGAGCTGCTGATCGGCGTCGTCGTGACGATCTTGGCCGCCACCACCGACCTTCGCGACGCGATCGGGTTTTCCTCGTTCGCGGTGCTGATCTACTACGCCGTCGCCAACGCGTCCGCGTTCACCCTCGGCCCCGATGAGGGGCGCCCACACCGCGCCATTCCGGTGATCGGGCTGGTCGGCTGCGTGGTGCTGGCTTTCGCGATGCCGTTGTGGTCCGTACTTTCCGGTGTGGTGGTGCTGGGTGTCGCCGCCGCCGCCTACCTGATTCGGCGCTTCATTGCCCCGATGAGGTTGCGGCGCAACCGGAATCGCTCCTGACTTCGGCGAATATCGCCCGGTCGGTCGCAGCCCGCCACCGGGTAATTCGCGGTGAAGCGATTCCCCGAGCGCCGGACGGGGAAGACTGACCGGATGTCCGACCCGGGAACCGAAGCATTCGACAAGCTGGTGGCGCTGCTGAACTATCCGATGTACGTCGTCACCACCCAGGCCGACGGCACCCCGGCCGGCTGCCTGGTGGGTTTCGCCAGCCAGACCAGCATCCACCCGCCCCGGTTCCTGGTCGGCCTGTCTCGGCGCAACCACACCTTCCGCGTCGCCCACGACGCCTCCCACCTGGCCGTGCACGTGTTCGACCATGACCACCTGGACGTGGTGGAGCTCTTCGGCAGCCAGACCGGCGACAAGGTCGACAAGTTCGACCGATGTTCCTGGCACCCCGGCCCCGAACAGCTGCCCATCCTCGACGACGCCGCCGCCTGGTTCGTCGGCGAAATCCTGGAACGCTTCTCGCTGGGCGACCATGTCGGGCACCTGCTGGCACCGGTGGGCGGCAGTCCGCCAACGGAACTGGAAACCTGGGTGTCGTTCGGCGACGTGCGCGAGCTGGAACCCGGCCATGAGGCCTAGCGCGTGAGCGAGTCGCCCCGGATCAGTGCCGTCCCCAGCATCATCGAACTCGCGCCGTTCTACGCCGATCCCCCGGACGGCGTGCGCGCCAACATGATCTTCAGCGCCGACGGCGCTGCCGCGTTCGGCGGTCGCGCCGGTCCGCTGTCCTGCCCCACCGACCAGCGGCTGTTGAACATCCTGCGCGGCCTCGCCGACGTCGTGCTCGTCGGCGCCGGCACCGCCCGTGCCGAAAACTATGGCCCGGTGCGGCTGAGCGATGCGGCGCGCGCCCGACGGCACCACCAGGGGCAGCCCGAACCACCCCCGATCGCCGTCGTGAGCCACAGCGGTGAACTGCCGGCCCGGCTGTTCAGCAACCCGGCTCAGCCGCCGATCCTGATGACCTGCGCGCGAACCGCGGCACGACAGGACCCCGACGACGATCGGCAACACGTCATGGTCGCCGGGGAGGACTCGGTGGACGTCTCGCGCGCGGTCGCGATGCTGCGTGAGCAGGGCATGCGCCGCATCCTGTGCGAGGGCGGACCGACGCTGCTCGACGAGCTGGTGGAAGCCGATGCCGTCACCGAGATCTGCGTGACCCTCGCCCCGAAGCTGGCGGCGAGCCAGCCGGTGGGCTACCGGACACACCCGGCGCGACTGCCCACCCCGGTCACCATGCAACTCGAGCACGCGTTGGTCTGCGACGGCTATCTGTATTTGAAATATCGCCGCTGAGCCGCGCAGGGCTCGCCGGCATGCGAGCGCGCAAAAGCGCTCAACATGCAGCCGACCGCGCCTCTTCCTATGATGAAATTGCCCGGTTTGTAACCCAATCGAATCGCTTCCCGCGACATCGCTTGAAAGCGATCGCAGTCCGCTTCCTCGATGCACACAGAATAGGATCACCTGCCAGGTGAGCAGTTCAGACCACGACCATGACTACCGTAATCTGGCGGTGAACCGACTGCGCCCCAGTGAAATTCAATGGGCGCTGAACCACGATGCGGTGCACGGGATCGCCTACGCGTTCAAGAACCCCGTCGCGGTCGCAGACTCGATCGAGGATCCCGACGACGACCGAAAGACCTACCTGGTGCGGGTCAAGCGCGACGACCTTGCCAACGCGCTGGAAAAAATCAACGAATGGATCTTCGACAATCCGGGACCGGCCGGGATGCAGGCCTACGGATTCGTCCGGGCGCTGTCCCGAGAAGGGCTCACCGAACGCGCCACGGGTGACGACGACAACCGTTAATTCCGCACCGTCGAATTAGCTGGCTTTTGCTATTCGCCGTGCCCCGCGGTCGCGAAAACCTTAGCCTTATGCCTGCATGCCACCGCATACGCGGATCCGGCGCAGTCGCCGGCCCGGTGCCGGCGCCGGCGGTCGGTTTGCGGCGCACGGCGGGCGGGTGAGGAGTGTTCGATGGGTGACGCGACCGCGGATACGCGGGAGGGTACGCAATTCGGGCCGTATCGGCTCCGGCGGTTGGTCGGTCGCGGCGGCATGGGCGACGTCTACGAGGCCGAGGACACGGTCCGCGAGCGCATCGTGGCGCTGAAGCTGATGTCGCGCACCCTGTCCAATGACCCGGTCTTCCGTTCGCGGATGCAGCGCGAGGCCCGCACCGCCGGACGGCTGCACGAACCGCACGTCGTGCCCATCCACGACTTCGGCGAGATCGACGGCCAGCTGTACGTGGACATGCGGCTGATCGACGGCAAAGACCTGGCCACCATGCTGAAGCGCTACGGGCCGATCTCCCCGCCGCGGGCGATAGCGATTGTCCGCCAGATCGGTTCGGCGCTCGATGCCGCGCACACCGCCGGGATCCTGCACCGGGACGTGAAGCCGGAAAACATTCTGGTGAGCGCCGACGACTTCGCCTACCTCGTCGATTTCGGCATCGCCAGCGCCACTTCCGACGAAAAACTCACGCAATTCGGAACCACCGTGGGCACCGCCAAATACATGGCCCCGGAGCGGTTCGGCGACTCCCAAATAACCGCGAAGGCCGACATCTACGCGCTGGCGTGTGTGCTCTACGAATGCCTGACCGGTTCGCCGCCCTACACCGGCGACCAGCTCAGCGTGATGGGCGCGCACGTGCACCAGCCCATCCCGCGGCCGAGCGCGGCCCGACCCAGCATCCCGGCCGCCTTCGACGGGGTCATCGCCCGCGGCATGGCCAAGGACCCCGCGGACCGCTTCCTCACCTGTGGTGACCTGTCGGCGGCCGCCTACGGCGCGCTGGCCGCACCCGACCGGGATCGGGCCACCGACATCTTGGAGCGCAGCCAAATGGCAACGCCACCGGCCGCATTCGCCGGCCAGGCGGCCGGCGGCTTCGCGCCCGCACCGCAACAACCGCCCGTCGGCTCCTGGCCCGCGCCGTCGGCCGTCGGCCAACCCCTGGCTTTCGGCGCGCCGGGGCTGCAGCCCACCGCGTGGGGCGGCCCGCCGGTCTGGACGAACGCCGGTGGCGCGGCGACGCCGCCCTGGGGCCAACCGCCGCGGGCCCGCGGCAAGCCCTGGCTCTGGGTGGGTGTCGCCGCCACCCTCACGGTGGCGCTCGTCGGGGTGATCCTCGGCGTCGTCCGCCCCTGGGAGTCGAAGTCCCGGCCCCCCCCCGCCC
>NZ_LZSX01000041.1 GCF_001665835.1 Mycobacterium colombiense
GATGTGTATAAGAGGCGGGCCCACCGGACCGGGCGGATAATTCTGCCCGGCGGGCTGCGAACTGCCCTGTTCTGACGCCCGGGCCGTCTCGGCGAGCGGGCGCTCGAGCTCCCGGATCCGGTCTTCCGGGTCTTCGTTTGCTGCCATGCATTGAATATGCCATTCGCTTCTGCGTTTCCGGCCCGTTCGGTAGTTTTTACGATCGTGCCCGATTTGCCGAATCGCCAGGTCCTGTTGCGCCGCCGCCCCTCCGGGCTTGTCCAGCCGGACGACACGGAAATGGTCACCACGCCCGCGCCCGAACCCGCCGACGGCGAGGCGCTGGTGCGGACCACCTACGTCGGCATCGACGCCGCCGCCCGCACCTGGCTGGACGACCAGCCCAGCTACCTCCCGCCGGTGCAGCTGGGCGAGGTCATCCGGGCGGCCGGGATCGGCGAGGTGGTCGCGTCGCGGTGCGACGCCTACGCCGTCGGCGACGTCGTCACCACACTGACCGGCTTCCAGGAATACGCGCTCATCCGCGACGACCTGTTCAGCACGCCGATCCCGGGCGAGGACGACCAGCTGGCCATCATGTCCGTCTACGGGCCGACCGGCGCCACCGCTTATTTCGGGATGACCGACATCGGCCGGCCGCAGGCCGGGGAAACCGTGGTGGTGTCGGCGGCCGCGGGGGCCACCGGCTCGGTCGCCGGGCAGATCGCCAAGATCGCCGGTGCCCGAGTGGTGGGCATCGCGGGCGGGCCGGAGAAATGCCGGGCGGTGGTGGAGGACTTCGGGTTCGACGCGTGCATCGACTACAAGAACGACGACATCGCGGCGGCGCTGAAAAAGCATTGCCCGCAACGCGTCGACGTCTACTTCGACAACGTGGGCGGCCCCATCCTCAACGCCGTGCTGGGCCGTCTGGCCGCCCGCGCGCGCGTCGTCCTGTGCGGCGTCATCTCGAGCTACCTCACCGGCGACCACCCCGGGCCGTCCAACTACGTGAACCTGCTGTCCAAGACCGCGCTGATGCAGGGGTTCAACGCGCTCGATCAGTGGGGCCGCTTCGACGAGGCGTTCGCCGCGCTACGCCAGTGGGAGGCCGAAGGCCGACTTCACCACCGGCAGACCATCTTTGAGGGCATCGAGTCCTGTGTCGATGCCCTCAACGGCCTGTTCACCGGCGTCAACGTCGGCAAGACCCTGGTCAGGCTCAGCGAACCGAGTCCCCGCTAGGCCTCGCCGAGAACCCGGTGCAGCGCCTTGCGCGCATCGGTCAGCGCCTCGAGCACCTTGGTCCGGGTCTCGGCGAGCTGCTGCTTCTGTTCGTCGGTGCCCGTCCATGCGATGGTGCGGGCCAACCCGGCGATCTCGAAGAACTCCTTGCGGATCTTGAGAACGTCGCCGAACTTGGCCGCCCGGCCCAGGAAGGCGTGCGCGGTCTCGCTGCTGATTCCGCGCCAGGCCAACAGGTTTCGGCCGAGCTCGGTCAGCGTCGCCACACCGCCGTCGACGGTGACCACGCCGCGGCCGGCGAGAATGCCGATCGCCAGCTCGGCCACGTCCTGCGGAGGCGTGAACGCGCCGCCGGTCGCGTCGGACACCCGCTGCACCACCTGCGCGGCGTCGGCCGGCCCGTCCAGCAGCAATGCCGCGGTGACGAAGGCCGCGCGCTTGAGGCCGTGACGACCCTTCTTGCCGAAGGGCGCGAAGCCCGGACCGCCCGCGCCCGGACCACCAAAGCCCGGACCACCAAAGCCCGGGCCACCGAAGCCCGGACCGCCGAAGCCCGGACCGCCAAAGCCCGGACCACCGAAACCGGGTCCACCGAAACCACCGAAGAATCCATGAGACATGGCTGTTTTCCTTTCTCAAAGCATCAACCTCCTTGATACCAGCGGTGCGGTGGATGTCAACGTGGTTGATGGTTGGTGTGGGAAATCCCAGGAAATGGGGCCCGCGGCTGCTATCGTCGCTTGCTTATGCCAGGGGGATGGCGACGACGGACCGGCGCGCGGGTCGTGACCGGGAATGCCGTGCGCGGGTCGCGACCGCGGGATGCGGGCCACCCCACCGCGTGGTTTCATAACACCGTTTGCGAGAGTTGCCTGGGGAGATCTCGCCGAGCTTGACGAGCCGGCTTTGAAGATTGGTGGTTTAGATGGATCGTCGCAGCATGATGTTGATGTCGGGCCTCGGCATGATCGGGGCTGCGATGCGCTTGCCGGGTGCCTGGGCCGCCCCAGCGGGCCCGTCGGTGCCGGCCGCGCCGTCGGCGGGAGGCGGCGGCTACATCTTCGCCGATGAGTTCGACGGCCCCGCGGGCTCGGCTCCCGACCCGGGCAAATGGACGGTGCAGACCTGGCAGGACGACGTCTTCCCGCCGGTCGCGGGGATCTACCGCGACGACCGCCGAAACGTGTTCCAGGATGGCAACTCCAATCTCGTCTTGCGTGCGACCCGGGAAGGGGACACCTACTACGGCGCCAAACTGCGGGGCAACTTCCGCAGCATGATCAACCAGACCTGGGAGGCGCGGATCAAGCTGGACTGCTTGGAGCCGGGCCTCTGGTCGTCGTTCTGGGGTGTCAACGAGGACCCGCTGCCGGACGGTGAGGTTGATCTTTTCGAGTGGTACGGCAACGGCTCGTGGCCCCCGGGAACGACGGTGCACGCCGCGTCGAACGGCAAAACCTGGGAGGGCAAGTCCATCCCCGGCATGGTCGACGGCGCCTGGCACACCTGGCGAATGCATTGGGGCGAGGAAGGATTTCAATTCGCCCGCGACGGGGCGCAGTACTTCAGCGTTCCGAACAAACCCATCCACGTCCACGGCGGCGCCCCCGACGACTTCCGGTGGCCGTTCAACAATCCCGGCTACTGGATGACACCCATGTTCACCCTGGCGGTCGGTGGGGTCGGCGCCGGAGATCCCGCCGCTGCCGGCCTCCCGGCGGACATGCTCGTCGACTGGATCCACATCTGGTGACTATCGCTCCGCTTTGAGCACCTGGACCAGGTTGAATTGCCAGCGCTCCACCAGCCGGAAGCCCAGGTCGTGCGGCACCGCGAAGGCGGTGCTCGCCCAATAGACCGGGCCGGGCGGCAGTGCCGGACCCTGCTCATGCGCCGGCTGGGACGGATCGGCCTGGGTGATGATCCAGACGACGCCGCACTGGCTCAACGGCCTGGCCACCACCTCGGGGATGAGATTGGTGTCGAACACGTCGTTGCGGTCGGTCGCCTTCTGCCACAGCGTGAGATCGATCAGCTTGCGATAGGCATCCGGGCGCGCCGCCAGCAGTGGGCGCATGGGCGCCGGCATGAACGTCACCGTGTCGTTCACCAGTAGGCAATCGCCCGGCGCGGCCTTCGCGGTGATCAGGTCGGCGACCTGACTGTAGTCCATACCGTACTTGGCGTACGGGTTACGTTGCACCCGAACGTAATTGGGCGCGGCGGCCACAGCGAAAAGGCCGACGATCGCCGTCGTCACCCATGGTTTGGCGGCCACCGCGCCACCGCAGATACCCAGGATCAGCGCCAGCGCCGGCGCGGTGAAACACAGGTAGCGCGGGGTGTAGATCGGATGAACCAGCGCCGAATACGCCACGATCGCGGCCGTCGGCGCGGCCATCCACCCCGTCGCGAGCACCAGCAGCCGGCGCTGCGAATCCGTCAGACGCGCGGACCCGCTGAGCCACAACACGATTGGCGCACCGATCAGCAACGCCGACAGCATGGCGAACGGCGGGCATCGTTCGAAGTACTGCTGCATCAGCACGTCTTCGATGGTGCGGTGGCCGATGGGTGCGACCCAACTGATCTGGTGCGCCTGCCCGGCAACCGTCATCAAAAACGGAATCAGCGCGCCCACGGCCGCGGCCGACGCAATCACGAAGCCCAGCAACGCCGTCCGGCTCCGGTGGAAGACGCCGATGAACACGGCGTACGCGGCCAGCAGCAGCGCGAGGTAGGCGTCCAGCACGATCGAGCAGGCCAACGCGATGGCATAGGACAGCCACAGCCATCCGGTGTCACGGCGCGCGGCGTAGACCAGCAGGACGGTCAGCCACACGGCGGCCATCATCGACATGGCATAGGGGCGGGCCTCGATGCCCGCCCATGTGCTCCGCGGCAGGATCGCGCAGAACGCCCCGGCGGCCACCGCGACGGTGCGGGACGAGAACTGCTTGCCCAGCACGACGACGCCGGCGGCGGCGCCGCCCACTGCCAGGGCGCTGGGCGCGCGCGACCAGAACTCGGTGGGCGGGAAAACCTGGAACCACCCGTGCATGAGCAGGTAATACAAGCCGTGGACGGCGTCGACGTTGCCCAGCATGTGCCACATCTGGGCCAGCGACCGGCTGTAGGCGGCCGAGATGGTCGCGGCCTCGTCGTACCAGAAGGAGGGCCGGGCGGCGCCGGCCATGCTCACCGCGGCGGCCACGATCGCGACGATCACCGGGTCCAGCGCGGCCGGTACCGCCGGTCGGCGACCTCCCAGCATGCCGCGGCGACGCCGTGTTGCCTCGGTGGTTCCGATGCTCACCGAACCGCCCGGAACGTCGCGGTTTGGCTGAACACACCGCTATGTTGCCAGAAGCGAACCGGGCCGCTCAGGGGGATCAACCGACCGCCTATTCGAACGTATGATCGATCAATGGGTCCGCTCGCGTCGATCGGGTACAACGGCCAACCGGTCCGGAGCCCGTTTCGGGTGGTGCGTCCGGCGGTCGCGGTGCTGGTCGATCTGACGGTGCTCTTCCCGCGCGAGCCGCACCGCTCGGGGCGGTATCAGCCCAACGGTCTGCAGCTGCACAAGGTCGTCGAGGGGTGGCTGAGTTGTTGGGCCCTGTGCGAGCAGGGCGACTGGTGGGGGCTGGTGACCTATCCGGTCGCGTATGGATCCAAGCGCAGGACCGTGACGCACTGGGTGCCCGCCTGGACGCTGCGCCGCAAAGGGTGACCGGTGCTGTCGACCGCTGCGTGAGCGGCACGCCAATGCGATGATTGCTGCCCGTGGACGCAAGTTGGGCCTCGGTGCTGAGCAAACTCGTCGCGTTGGCGGCGGTCATCGCGCTGTCACCGATCACGGTCATTCCCGCCGTGCTGGTGCTGCACGCGCCCCGGCCGCGCCCGGCCAGTCTCTCCTTTCTGGGCGGCTGGCTGCTGGGCCTGGTCGCCCTCACCGCCGCCTTCGTCAGCGGCTCGGAGTTGCTCAGTGGCTTCCACGCGACCCCGCCGAAATGGGCGTCGTGGGTGCGGCTCGCGCTCGGCCTGGCGCTCCTCGCGCTGGCGGCCTACCACTGGTTCACCCGGCATCGGCAGCGCAGCATGCCGCGCTGGATGCGTTCGTTCTCCACCCTCTCGCCGGTGCGCGCCGGGGTGATGGGGGCGGTGCTGGTGCCGGTGCGGCCCGAGGTGCTGATTCTGTGCGCGGCCGCCGGCCTGGCCGTCGGCAACAGCAGCCTGAGCGCGGGCGCTCAGGTGATCGCGGCCGCGATCTTCGTGGTGCTCGCCGCGTCGACGGTCGCCATCCCGATTTTGGCCTACGTCGGCGCCGGGAACCGCCTCGACAATGCCCTGGAACGTCTCAAGGCCTGGATGGAGGCGAACCACGACGCGATGATGGCCGTCATCCTGTTCCTGATCGGGTTGATAGTGCTCTACAACGGAATTCGCACGCTGGGCTGACGCGGTTCGGCGCGTTTCGGCGTCGCACCGACACGGCAATGGCAGGATGCCGCCCATGGCAGGAAGCTGGGGGACGGTGCTGACCGGGCTCGTTCCGCTTGGACTGGTCATCTCCCTCTCACCGCTCACCGTCATCCCGGCCGTGCTGGTGCTGCAGGCGCCGCGGCCGCGGCCGAGCAGCCTCGCGTTTCTGGGCGGCTGGGTGCTGAGCCTGGCCGCGCTGACGGCAATCTCCGTCGCAGCCTCCGGCCTGCTGGGCGGCCTGGACAAGGCGCCCCCGCGGTGGTCGTCGTGGCTGCGCGTGGTGCTGGGGTCCGCGCTGATCGTGTACGGCATCTACCGTTGGCTCAACCGGCACGGCCAGGCCGAATCCCCGGCCTGGATGCGCTCGTTCGCGAGCATCACCCCCGCGCGGGCGGGGATCACCGGGGCCGCGCTGGCCGTGGTGCGGCCGGATGTGTCGCTCATCTGCGTCCCCGCGGGACTGGGCATCGGCACCAGCGGGCTCGGCCTCGCCGGCGACTGGGTGGCGGCCGCGTTCTTCGTGGCCATCGCCGCCTCCAGCGTGGCGATCCCGATATTGGCCTACGTGGCGGCCGGCAGCCGCCTCGACGACACTCTGGCCAGGCTCAAGGACTGGATGGACCGCAACAACGGCGCCCTACTCGCGGCGGTCTTCGTGGTGATCGGTGCGATGGTGCTCTACCACGGGATTCACGCCCTATAGCCGCCGTCGGCCAGGCCCGCGTCCTCTTCGAGCCTGTTCACCGCGCCAAAGACCAACTCGCGGAACAACTCCCGGCCGTATCCGGCGAGCATGCCCAAATAGCCCCGGTCTGCCCATTGCGCGGCGTGCCGCTCCTCGTGGTGCAACACCCGGTCCAGGTCGAGCCGGCTCGCGCGCGGCGTGCCGCCGGCGTCGAGATACCAGGCATGCCCGGACGAGACGATCTGGCGAAGCTGCTCGCCGGGGTCGGCGATCCGGCCCGCGTTGACCATGAAGAGGTCACCCCAGGTGGTGCCGCCGCGCTGGCTGAACAGCCGCTGGATCCAGTTGCCGCCCAGGCCCATGAGCATGCCGTTGGGCGTGGTGACCAGCCGCCCCCCGTGGCGGTGCACGAAGGCGACGTCGCGGGTGTAGCTCCAGCGGTTTGCGTTCTGGCGGGCCATGATTCGCGTCACCTCGGCGGTGCCGTACGGGGTGACCGGAAAGTCGGTGGTCCGTCCGCCCGGCTTACCGTAGCCGGTGCCCGCGTTGAGGATGTAGGTCATCAGCGCGGCGGCCCTGGCCCGCGCGCCGTCGGCGTAGGGCGGGATCAGGAAGAACGATTTGCCGTGCGGGTCGCTGAACTCGGCCATGTTCGCGAGGACCCCGAAGCGCGTGGCGGTGACGTCGTGCCGGCGGGCGATCTCGGCGACGACGTGCGCGGCCACGCCGCGGCGTTCGGCGTTCTCCCGCCACCTCATGCAATAGCCCTGTGCGTCCATGTCTTCGGACCAATTTAGGGTGTAGCGAATGAACAGGGGGCCCTGGCAACGCGCGCGCGGCATCAAACAGATCACCCGGGGACTGGGCACGCTGGATCGGGAACTGTTCGACGCCATCGCCGAAACGGACACCCCGCTCCTGGACACGGTCATGCCGCCGCTGACCCGGGCGGCCGACCATTCCAAGCTGTGGGTGGGCCTCGGCGCGGCGCTGCTGGCCACCGGCAGGCAGAGCGCGCAGCGCGGCGCGACCCGCGGGCTGGTGACGCTGGCCGCCACCAGCCTGGTCACCAACCAGGTCGCCAAGCGGATCCGCCGGCGGCCGCGCCCCGGCTACGACCTGGTGCCCTTGGTCAGGCAGGTCCGCCGGCGCCCGACGTCGAACTCGCTGCCGTCCGGACACTCCGCGAGCGCGGCCGCGTTCGCCATCGGGGTCGGGCTGGAGAACCCGCCGCTGGGCTTCGGGCTGGCGCTGCTGGCCGGGCTGGTCGGTCTGTCGCGGGTGGTGACCGGCGCGCATTACCCGGGTGACGTCATCGCCGGATTCGGCATCGGCTCCGGCTTGGCCGTGCTGGGCGGCCGGCTCGTCCCGCCGATCGCCGAAACCGCGCTTCCGCGAACGGAACCGCTGCGCGTCGCCGCGCCGCAGCGGCCCGACGGCTCTGGCGTGGTCCTGGTCATCAACCCGGAGTCGGGCAGCGGCACCGGGGCCCGGGTGGTCGACGCGGTGCGCGCCGAGCTGCCGAAGGTGGACATCCGCGAACTGGGCCCCGACGACGATCCGGTGCAGGTGCTGCGCAACGCGGCCGAATGCGCCGAGGTGCTGGCGGTGGGCGGCGGTGACGGCACCGTCGCGGCCGCCGCCGGGGTGGCCATCGACGCGGGGCTTCCCCTGGCGGTGTTTCCCGCCGGGACGTTCAACCACTTCGCCAAGGACATCGGCTGTGACAGCGTGGCCAAGACGGTCGACGCGATCCGGCGCGGCCACGTGGCATGCGTGGACCTGGTGTGCCTCAACGATTCTCAGATGGTCCTCAACACCGCCAGCATCGGCGCCTACCCGACCTTCGTGCAGCAGCGCGAAAAGCTGGAGAAGCGCATCGGCAAGCTGCTGGCCGGCCTCTACGCAATGCTGCACACGCTGCGCAAGGACCAGCCCGTGCGCATCCGCTACGACAACAAGACCCTGCTGACATCGCTGTTCTTCCTGGGCAATTCGCTGTACCTGCCGACCGGGTTCGCGCCGGCGCGCCGGACCCGGATGGACGACGGCCTGATCGATGTGCGCATCCTCGAGACCGGCCGCCCCTGGGCCAGGACCAGGATCCTGACCGCGCTGGCCCTGGGCCGGCTGGAGCGTAGCCCGCTCTACCACGAGTTGCAGGTGCCGGAATTCAGCTTCAGCGCCGTCGACGGCCCCACGGTCGTCGCTTGTGACGGCGAGGTCGGCGATGAATACGACAAGGCCAGCTTCAGCGCGAAATACCGTGTCCTTTCGGTGTTTCGACCGCTTCCCGATGGCCAGTGACCCCTTCGGTGAGGTCGCGCACCCGCGCGTAGTGCGCGGGCACCTCGGGTGCGGGGTCGGCGGTGTATTCGTCTGTGGGTGGCGGATTCCACGCGGGCGGCCGGGGCGAGCCGCTCAACGCCCACGCCGCCTGCCGCGCCGCGCCCAGCGCGACGTACTGTGCCGGGCTGGGTGCCAGCACCGGCATGCCGAACACCGTGGGCGCGATGGCGCGCAGCGCCCGGGATTGCGCGCCGCCGCCGACCAGCAGGATGCGCCGCGCGACGACGCCGTGCGCGGCCAGGTGCGCGACGCCGTCGGCGAGCGAGCACAGCAGTCCCTCCACGGTGGCGCGGGCCAGGTTGGCTGGGGTCGCATTGCCTACGCGCAGGCCGTGCAGTGCACCGGTTGCATTGGGCCGGTTGGGGGTTCGCTCACCCTCCAGGTAGGGGACCAGCACCAGCCCCGCGCTGCCCGGCGGCGCCGACAGCGCGAGCCGGGACAGCTCGTCCTGGTCGACTTGCAGCATGGCGGCGGCGGCCTCCAGCACCCGCGCACCGTTGAGGGTGCACACCAGCGGCAGATAGCGGCCGGTGCCGTCGGCGAATCCGGCGACGAACCCCGCATCGTCGCGGACCGGGTCCGCGGTGACGGCGGCCACCACCCCCGAGGTCCCGATCGAGACGATCAGGTCGCCCTCTTCGGCGCCCAGGCCCAGCGCTGCTGCCGCGTTATCCCCGAGGCCGGCGCCGAATATCCTTGTGCCGCTGACGGTTCGGCCCGCCGGGCTCAGTACGGTCGGCAGTTGGGGCCGGCGGCCGCGCAGCGCCAGTTCCACCAGATCGAAACGGTAAGCGCCCGTTGCGGCGTCGTAGTAGCCGGTGCCGCTGGCGTCGCTGCGGTCGGTGGTCAGCGCCGCGATGTCCGTCTCGCCGCGCAGCCGCCAGGTCAGCCAATCGTGGGGCAGGCCGACCGCCGCGGTGCGGTCGGCGTGCTGTGGCTCGTGGTCGGCCAGCCAGCGCAATTTCGCCACCGTGATCGCGGCCAGCGGCACCACGCCGACGGCCCGGGCCCAGCCCCGCGCACCACCCAGCTCGTCGACGAGTGCGCGCGCGGCCTCGGCCGATCGCACGTCGTTCCACAGCAGCGCGGGGCGCACCACCTGTCCGGCTCCGTCCAGGCACACCATTCCGTGCTGCTGGGCGCCGACCGAGATCGCGTCGACGCCGTCCAGCCCGCCCGCCTTCGCGATCGCTTCTCGAGCGGCGGTTTCCCATGCCGCCGGGTCGATTTCGGTGCCGGCCGGGTGACCGGCGTGTCCCTCGCGGACCACCCGGCCGGTGGCGGCGTCGCACACCAGCACCTTGCAGGACTGTGTCGACGAATCGATGCCGGCGACCAGGGTCATCGTGCGTCGGCCCCGAGCAGCGCCCGCAGCGTGGCGCGCGCGCCGTTTCGGTGCAGCGAGTCCAGCGCCCACAGATAGGCCTCGCGGAAACGCTCGTGGTCGACGAGGTCGCCGAATACGGAACGGTTGGCCAGGAACGCTACCGGGTCGTCGCGTTGCGAGCGGGCGATCGGGACCAGGCTGTCGGCGAACCGGTCCACCACCTCGATCGGTTGGCCCTCTTCGTCGACGCCCTCGGCGTAGCGTGCCCAGCTCGCGACGATCGCTGCGGACAGCCGCACTGGGCCGCCAGAGCGCAGATTGTCGCGCACCACGGGCAACAACCACTTCGGGATGCGGTCCGAGGATTCGGCGCACAGCCTGGCCACGGTGTCGCGGATGTAGGCGTTGGCGAAGCGAGGCAGCAGCCCGCCCCGGAATTCGTCCAGCCCCGGGACGCGCTGCAGCGTCGGTGTGGCCTCCGAATCCATATAGCGGGCAAGGAATTCGGCGATCAACGGATCGCCGGCGGCGTCGTGCACCAGCCGGTACCCGCAGAGGTAGGCGAAATAGCACAGGCCCTGATGCCCGGCGTTGAGCAACCGCAACTTCATCGCCTCGTAGGGCGCCACGTCGTCGACGAGTTGCACCCCGGCTTGATCCAGCGGTGGTCGCCCGTCGGCGAAGTTGTCCTCGACCACCCACATGGCGAAGGGTTCCGCGATCACGGGCCAGGCGTCGGCGACCCCGAATTCGGAATCCAGCCGCGTCAGCACGTCGGGCGTGGTCACCGGTGTAATCCGGTCAACCATCGAATTGGGGAAGGTGGTCTTCTCACGCATCCATTGCGCGAGTTCGGGATTGATTCGCTCGGCGTACGACGTGAACACGCGTCGTGCCACGTCTCCGTTCCCGGCGATGTTGTCGCAGGAGACGATCGTGGGGGAGGGCAGGTCGCGCTCGCGCCGCCGGTCACACGCCTCGGTCACCAACCCGAACACCGCGCTCAGCGGTGGCTGATAACCGCCCTCGGTGATGGTGAGCGAGATGATCCGGGTGGCCGGATCGGCCAGCAGCTCGATCACCGATTCGGGATCGTCAGGCGCATAACGGTAATCGACGATGGAGCCGATGACCCGCGGTTGCCGGGTGCCGTCGGGGTGCTCGAGGATCAGCGTGTAGAGGTGGTCCTGGCCGCGCAGCGCGTCGCGCATGCGCTCATCGCCCGGCAGTACGCCGATGCCGCAGATGCCGAACTCGCGGGCGAACCCTTCGCTGAGCAACCGGTCGATGTACATGGCCTGGTGCGATCGGTGGAAACCACCGACACCGAAATGCGCTATGCCGATGCCGATTTGGCCGCGGTCATACTTCGGGACCGGGATCGCGAGGCCGGCCAGGTTCCGTGCGTTCAGCTTCACTCGAGTGTCACCTTAGCGCGGACCGCGCAGCGCGGAGGGTTAATTCGCCGTCAGGCGTTGGGGCACAGATCGCGCAGGGCGAAGATCACCACGTCTGCGGCCTGTCGGCCGTTGATGCCGCCGGTGCCCTGATCGGCGTCCGAGCGTTGCACCGCCAGATTCTCGAGCTGCTGGGGTGACGCGCCCCAGGAAAGCTGCTGGCATAGGTCCGCACCCATTTGCAGCAACTCCGGGTCGCCGCCGTTGACGGCGTGGATACCGGCGTTGTGCAGGTCGTTGACAAAGGCGGCCTGGTCGGCCCGCGCCGGGCCCGCGCAGAGGACCCCGGCGAGCAAAAGTGGTCCACTTGCCAGCGCCGCGCCCATCAACCGGCCATAAAGCCTGCGTGCCGCCATCCAACCGTCTCCTTTGTCTGTGCCCGATGCGGATGATGCACTTTGACACAAAAGTACGAAGACCCGCTGCGCAAACAATTCGGCAGAGTGAACAGTCGGCAAAGAACGGTCGGCGGACGCGCCATCACCGGCGTACCGGCGCGCGGCCAACCCGGACCGCGCCGTCAGAACAGCGAACTGCGAAAGGTCAGATGGGCGCTAGGCGCCCGGGCACAGATCGCGCTGGGCGTAACCGACGATGTCGTTGGCCTGCTGGGGACTGAGCCCGCCAGAGCCCTGTCGATCGTCGGAACGCTGCAGCGCCAAACCCTCGAGCTGCGCGGGAGGCGCGCCCCAAGACAGCTGCTGGCAGACGTTCAGGCCCGCCTGCAACAGCGCCTCGTCACCACCGGTGACGGCGTGAACCCCGTCCCTGTGCATGTCGTTGAGGAAACCGGCGGCGTCGGCCTGCGCTGGGCCGGCCCAGACGAGGCCGGCGAGAAGTGGGCCGCCGAGCAGGGCAGAACCGATGAACCCGGTGGCGAGACGACGTGGTGACATAGCCCCTTCTCCTCTTGACGTCAACAGTTGTAATCTCGATGTTAACTTCTACGTAACCTAAACAACAGTCACTGTTCACCAACAGTTCCCTGTGAATGACCTGCGGAAAAATAAAATCCGTGAGATTGAAAGTCGGTTCCGGCAGCCGTGGACCCGCGAGCCGTAGTGGCGTTTCCCCGTTCTGATGTCAGGAGCGTTTGCCGGGCGGACGAGGAGAGCCGGCATCGAGCTGGGTCTCCACCCTGTGATCGGCGTTCGCCCGCACCACATTCCGGCCCGAATCGATCAGTAAGCCTAGGGCGCAAGCGCATTCGTGCAGGTCGATCGGCATCCGCCGGCGGTGTTCCGATTCGTGACACCGTTGTGACGTCACCATTTGGAAACGGCGCGGTGCGGCGTGGCGCGTGTCGCGTGTCGCCTGCTGACAATTGGCGCGGTCGTGAAAGCGGCCTCGGTACGGCTAGGCGGGCCTGCTGCACCAAATGGGAAATGGCTGAGCGTGATAAAGGAGAGTTGGCGCTGATGGCGATCGTCGATCGGTTCAACATCAAAGTAGTTGCCGGCGCTGGATTGTGCGGAGCTGCTATCGCGTTGAGCCCCCACGCGGCGGCCGCCCCGCTGATTACGGGCGGCCACGCGTGCATCGAGGGGCAGTCGGGCGAGGTGGCACCCGCCGCGGGCGGGCCGGGTGCAGCCGCCGGCACCGTGGCCGCGGGCGCGCCGGCCGCCGGGGGCATGTGCGCGGCGCCAATGACTGATATGTCCGGTGTGCCAATGGCTGTGCCGGGACCGCTGCCGATCGGTGCGCCGCTGCCGATCGTGCCGCCGTTGCCCCTCGCACCGCCGGTGCCCCTGGTGCCTCCGGTGCCGGTGGTTCCGGCCGGTGCACCGCTGATTGCCCTTGGTGGGCCACTGGCCGGTGCTCCTTTGGAGGCGGCCGCGCCGATCATTGACATGTCCGGGGTGAAAGACGCGCCGACCGGTCCGGCTCCCACCGGCGGGCCGGTGGACGGTAAGCCGGTTCGTCCCGGTCCCTCGGGCGCGAGCTGAGACCCAATTGATTTCCAGTGAACGGGCCGGGCCCGCTGGTGTATCACCAGCGGGCCCGTTTCGTTGTTGGCCATCGGCGGCAACCCTGCGATAACCCCAGTGGCGCTGAGAGACCCACGCCGTCAAGACGATTGAAGCTCCGCACCCGCCTTGCGCCTGGGTGCGGAGCTTCGTGAAATGCGGGACTACTCCTGGACGATCACCGGGTCGCCGACGTGGACGTGGTCGTAGTACCACTCGGCGTCGTCGGGGCTCAGGCTGATGCAGCCGTGGCTGACGTTCTCCAGCCCCAAAGCGGGGACGGCCCACGGAGCCGAATGCACGAACAGCCCGCGGCCGGTGATACGGACCGCGTAATTGACCGTCAGCAGGTAACCGTTGGGGTCGTCGACCGGGATGCCGACGCTGCTCGAATCCATCGTCACCGCTTCCTCTTTGGACAGGACGGTGTACGAGCCGACGGGCGTCGGGTATTCCGGCCTACCCAGCGACGCGGGCATCACGCCCTGCTCGCCGAAGTGCGGCCGGTGGTGTGGCGCCGGCAGTGAGGTCGGCGGTCCGGCTTCCGCACCGTCGATGCTCACGGTGAAGGTGTGTTCGGAGACGCTGGCCACGCCGATCACGGCAGGACCCGTTTTGATCTCCGCGGCCGCGCCGCCCACCGTCAACGCAATTGTGCTGTGCGCCGGCCAGTATCGGTCTGGAACCCACTGGACAACCTTGTTGTCGAGCCATTCGAACTTGCCGGTCATCGCGGGCGTCGATTTGACGTCAACGGCACGTTCGGCCGCCCGCCGGCCGGCTGAGTTGGTAATGGGCGCAGTGAATTTCACCTGGATGGGGTGCGCCACCCCGACCACTTCGTCGCGGCCCGGGGAAATCGACGCTATCGCGAATCCATGCGACTGGTTAGCCGCCGCAAAGCTCACGCCGGCCGGCGTCACGACGACACTCGCAGCGGCCCCAATCACCGCAAGAACACACCGAACACCCGTCCGCATGGCTCCAATTCCTTTTAACTGACATAGTTGTAATAGGGATGATAAATGCGCGCTGACCTGCGGAAGCGTAAGGGCGCGTTGATATTTGGTCACGCGGCGGTCACGATTTGATCAAGGGGGTTTAGTGAGGGCCTCTGATCGTGGTGCCGTGACCAGGTGCATAGGAACCCCGATGAATACGCCAGTCTGACGGGCCGGGTGAAGTGAATCGCGATCGTGTTGTGACCGGGCCGTGACCCCGCCGGCCTCGAACACTTCTCCGGCGTGGCCCAGCAAATGCGATCGCGGGCGACGGACCAATATGGCGAAACCGCTGGCGTTTGCTGACGACGGGTCGAATACTGAGTGGATGAGCAGGCCCGCATCGCCCGTGCTTACGGTTCAATCCAACTGGTCACGGCGCAGTTTTGCCGCTGGCAACGATGTCGTCGTGGGCAGTGACCTGCGTGCCGACATGCGCGTAGCCCATCCGCTGATCTCCCGCTCGCACCTGCTGCTGCGTTTCGACCGGGGCAAATGGATAGCAATCGACAACGGATCGCCGACGGGGATGTTCGTCAACGGTGGCCGGGTCGCTGTCGTCGATATCCGCGACGGCCAGAGCATCAACGTCGGCAGCCCCGATGGGCCGCGGTTGAGTTTCCTGATCGGACGTGACGACAGGGCGGTGGGCCAGCTGCCGCCGACGGTCGAGGGGATGCAGGCCATCGCGCGCCCCGGCGTCCCGCGGCCGTCTCGTCCGGACCACCCAAAGCAGGCCAACGGCTCGCCGCCCCGCATCGCGCGACCGCAACCCCCGCCGCCGCGTTACACCCCTGCCGGCCCGCCGCCACCGTCACCGCAGCCGGCCGGCGGCCCGCGCCGGGCCGTCGGCTATCCCAGCCCACCGTCGCCGCCCCGCCGTCCCCAACCGGCACCGCCGCCCGAAAGGCCTGCCTGGTCGGCGGCAAAAGGCCAGCCGCTGACCGAGATCGGCGCCGAAGCACTCGAAGCCGCGCAGTTCGACAGCACCAACCTGCGGCGCGCGGTGCAGCGCTCTCGGTCGGGCCTCGCGGCGGCGCCCACGGGAGCGACCGTGATCGGCCGTGCCGAAGACAGCGACGTCGTCATCTCGGACGTCTTGGCGTCGCGCCACCACGCCTACCTGGTTCCCGGCCCGGCCGGCACGGAGATCCACGACGCGCACAGCATCAACGGGACTTTCGTCAACGGGACGCGAATCTTGTCGGCGCCGCTGACCGAGGGCGACGTGATCACGATCGGCAACGTCGACCTGGTGTTCAACGGTGAAATCCTGCTTCGCCGTGCCGAAGCTGCAACCCGCACCGGAGGGCTGGAGGTGCGCGAGGTCGACTTCGAAATCGACAGCAAACGGCTGATCCAGAAGGTCTCGCTGACCGCCAGGCCAGGCACGCTGACCGCCCTGATCGGTGGGTCCGGCGCCGGGAAGAGCACGCTGTCCCGGCTGATCGCCGGGGCCACCTGCCCCAGTTCCGGTTCAATCACCTTCGAGGGGCACGACATTCACGCCAGCTTCGCCTCGCTGCGGAGCCGGATCGGGATGGTGCCCCAGGACGACGTCGTGCATCGCCAGCTGACGGTGAGCCAGGCGCTGAGCTACGCGGCCGAGCTGCGGCTGCCGCCCGATACCAGCAAGCAAGACCGCGCGCAGGTCGTCGCGCAGGTGATCGAGGAACTCGGGCTGACCAAGCACGCCGATACCCGGGTGGACAAGCTGTCCGGTGGACAGCGCAAGCGCGCGTCGGTGGCACTCGAGCTGCTCACCGGACCGTCGCTGCTGATCCTCGACGAGCCGACCTCGGGCCTGGATCCGGCGCTGGACCTGCAAGTCATGACGATGTTGCGGCAGTTGGCCGACGCCGGTCGGGTGGTGCTGGTGGTGACGCACTCGCTGAGCTACCTCGATCTCTGCGACCAGGTGCTGCTGATGGCGCCCGGCGGCAAGACGGCCTACTGTGGCCCGCCCGGCGAAATCGAAGCGACGATGGGAACCACCAACTGGGCCAAGATCTTTGGCATGGTGGGTGCGGACCCCGACGAAGCCAACCGTCGATTCCTGGCCCAGCTCAAACCACCGCCGGCCGGAGCCGAGGCGGAGAAGCCGGCCGATCTGGGCGCTCCGGCGCGCTCCAACACGCGTCGCCAGTTCGCCACGATCGCGCGCCGCCAGATCCGGCTGATCGTGGCCGACCGTGCCTACTTCGTATTCCTGGCGGTGCTGCCGTTTGTGATGGGCGCGCTGTCGCTGACCGTTCCGGGCTCGACGGGATTCCGTGTCGCCGATCCGAACGGCGACGGCTCCGACGAACCCGGCTCGGTCTTGATGTTGCTCACCATGGCCGCCGTCTTCATGGGCACCGCGCTGACGATCCGCGACCTCATCGGCGAGCGCTCCATCTTCCGCCGGGAACAGGCGGTCGGCCTGTCCACCAAGGCGTATCTGCTCGCGAAGATGGCCGTGTTCTTCGTCTTCGCCGTCATTCAGTCGGCGATCGCGACGACCATCACGATCCTGGGGAAGGGAGCCCCGACGCGGCCGGCGCTGCTGCTCGGCAGCGCCACGCTCGAGCTGTACGTCGCCACCGCCGCGATGTGCGTCGCCGCGGCGATGGTCGGCCTGGTCCTGTCCTCCCTCGCTCGCTCCAACGAGCAGATCATGCCGCTGCTGGTGGTTTCGCTCATGCTGCAGTTGGTGCTCTGCGGCGGGATGGTCCCCGTCACCAACCGCATCGGTCTCGACCAGATGTCGTGGGCGGTGCCCTCGCGTTGGGGCTATGCGGCGCAGGCCTCGACCGTCGACTTGTGGACGATCGAGCCCGGGCCCCTCGCCCCGAAGGACAGCCACTTCAAGCACACGGCGAAAACCTGGCTGTTCGATGTGGGCATGCTCGCGTTGTTGACGGTCGTGTACGCGGGATTCGTCGGGTGGCGCAGCCGGCTGAAGCGGCATTGATCCGCTAGATGAAGTCCAAGGCCTCGACCGTGGCGACAGGACCCTCGTGGGTGGGCCGGTTCGCGCCGCCGATGCAGTAGACGGTGTTGCCCACCGCCGCGACCACCGCGGCGTGGCGCGGGGTTGGCATGGGGCGCAACGTCGTCCACGTTCCGTCGGCGATGTCGTACATCTCGGCCACCCCCACCACCTGGGTCGGTTCCTCACCACCGACCGCCACAATTCGGCCATCGATGAACGCGGCGCCGTAGCTGCCGCGAGGGGTAGGCATGTCGACCAACTTCGTCCACGTCCCGGACTGCGGGTCGAACCGTTCGAACGCCGCGGAGTTCTTGTCGGCCGACAGGAACCTCCCGCCGACTGCGTACACATAGCTGCCGTCGGACGCCGCGGCCAGATGCTCACGCGGGGTGGGCAGGTTGGCCGCGTCGTGCCACGCGTTGCCGTCGAAGATCTCGGTCTGCGGGACGAGCTGCTTGGCGTTCTGCCCGCCGACGATCACGAGTTTGTCACCGACCACAGCGGCCGCCAGCGCGGCGCGGGCGTGGATGAGGTTGGGCAACTCGACCCACTTGCCGCCGCGCAACGCGAACACCTTGGCCGACGCCTGGGTGAGGTCGCTGCTGGCGCCCCCGAGCACCACCACCTCGCCGCGATAGGTCGCCGCCGCGGCGTGGTGCAGCGGGATCGGCAATGCGGGTTGCGGTTGCCAGACGCCGGTCCGCGGGTCATAGCTTTCGACCGTCTGCAGCGCGGCTCCGTCGCGCAGGCCGCCCATGATCCAGATCTTGTCGTCGAGCACGGTCCATGCGGTCATCAACCGCGCCGTCGGCGCGTCCGGCAGGGAACGCCACTGCGCGGCCGGCTGCGTTCGGCGCGCCGGTAGTTGCAGCGCCTCCGCCGACGAGGTCGCCTGGCCGTCGCCGACATCACTGGACCCGCCGATTGAGTACACGGCCTGCCCAATCGCGTCGACCGCCATGCCATGCCGCGCTATCGCCATGTCCGGCAAGCCCGCCCACGTGTTCGTCGTCAGATCGAGCACCGACACGCTCTTGAGGACCTGGCCCGCCGACTGCCCCCCGACGGCGACCAGGCGCCGGTCGGCCAGTGCCACGCCGAGGTCGCCGCGCGGCTGGGGAAGGTCGGGCAACCGCGTCCAGCTTTTCGTGGCAGGGTCATACGCCTCGACCGTCGCCAGGTCGGTGGGCCCGTTGTTGCCGCCCACCGTGTACACCACCTTCCCGTCCGACGCCGCGGCCAGCATCTGCCGGGGGGTCGGTATCGGGGTTCCGAGGGTCCAGGAATTGCCGTCGAAGATCTCGACGGTGTTCAGCAGCGCGCCGTTCGAGTCGACGCCGCCCGCGACGATGATGCGCCCACCCACCACCGCCGCCGCCGCTGCCGCGCGGGGCTGCAGCAGATGGGGCAGCTCCACCCAGTGGCTGTTGACCACGCGCCAAACCTGGTCGCTGGCAACCTTTTGCGGGCCCACCGCGCGCCAGCCCCCGAGCACGATCGGGTTTCCCTGCCACGTCACCGCCATTGCGTGCTGAACCGGGACCGGGAGGTCGTCACCGCTTTTCCAGCTGTCGATGATCGGGTCATAGCCCTCGTGGTTTGCGACGAGTGCGCGGTTGCTGCCCATTCCGCCGAAGATCCAGATCGTGCCGTCGGCTTGCGTGGTTGCCGCCGCCTGGCGCGCGATGCGGGCGTTCGTGATCGGCTGCCACCTCACCGTTGCCTGGGTGTTCGGTTGATTCGAAGCGGCGCTGTGCTGCCTGCTGCCCTGGGTCAGCAGTACATAGACACCGGTGCCCAGCACCAGCACGGCCACGACGATCCCCACCGCGATCAACGCCGCCACGACGCGGTTGGGCTTCTTCCCCGACGGGCTCAACCACGCCACCGCTCCGGTGGCCGGCCCGCGGCGTGCGGCCGCAGGCGGGTCGGAAGGGTTCGACGGCGCGATCGCGTCGGTGACGCTGGTGTGCTGGGCGATCGCTTGGGTCGGGTCAGATGTGTTGGGGGTAGCCGGGATTGGCCCGCGTCGGCCGGAGTTTCGCGAACCGGCGGGCCGGGACGGCGGCGAGACCGTTCGACGATCGTTCAGCGGACTGATCAGCGAGGTGGCGCTGTCCGAGTCGGCACCGCGTGGGCCCGGTTTGGCGATCCTGGGCGGTCGCGGGGTCGCTGCGCCCGCCTTCCCGCCGCGTCCGCCCGGCGACAGGGTCCGCGCCTGCGACGGACCCGCCGGGGCGCCCACCGTCCGCGCCGAACCGGCGGTGATGGCCATCGCGTCGGCTTTCAAGCCGTTGCGGCGCTGGCTTTCCTGCAACCCGCGGCCGAAATCCGCCGCGGACGCCGGCCTTTCAGCCGAGTCGGGCGCCATCGCCATCTCGATGGCCGAGCACACCGCATCCGGGATTCCGCTGTGGCGCAGGTCGGGGACCGGCGTGCTGTTGATCCTTGTGTAGTGCGCCAGCAGGTCGTCGCTGCCGCGGCGCTCGTACGCGGCGTTGCCGGCAATGAGCGCATAGATCGTTGCGCCGAGCGAATAGACATCGCTGCCGACCGTCGCGGGATCGCCTGTCATCACCTCCGGCGCCAGGTAATCGATTGTGCCGGAGAACAATCCGGCCGCCGTCTCGTACCCGCCGGGGACGTGGGCGGTCCCGAAGTCGGTCAGTTGCGGTTCGCCGTAGTCGTTGACGAGGACGTTCGCCGGCTTGATATCGCGGTGCAGGGTGCCGCTGAGGTGCGCGGTTTCCAGCGCCCCGCACAACTTCACGCCGATCCGCACGGCTTCCGGCCAGGCGATCGGGCCCTCCCGCTGCACGCGCAGCCCCAGCGAACCCGCGGGGCAATACGACATCACGATGTACGGGCGGCCCCCCGCGGTCAGGCCGACCCGCAGGATATTGACGATGTTCGGGTGCCCCGAGAGTCCGCCCATCGCGTAGCCCTCACGGAGAAAGCGCTCCCGGCCCGCGTCGTCGATGAACGTCGGTAGCACCTTGACCGCCACGTTTCGACCCAAGGCGGTCTCGCGACAGCAGTACACCACTCCGGCGGCGCCTCGGGCGATTTGGCGCGCATTGTCGAAACCGGCAGCGGCTAACTCCGCCACGATCTCGCTCGGTCCCGGCGCCCCGCCGCGAGCCTTGGGTCTTTCAGCCATTACCTGGCCCCAACTTCCCAGGCGACGTATCAATCGGGGTCAAGCGTAGCGAACATCGGGCCGCCGTCAGTGCGGTTCAGGCGACGATCATCGGACGGCCGCGACGGGGCGCCCGCCTGGGCCGCGTGGGCGCCGTTCTCAGCCGTTCGTCAATGGATGCGCGCGCTGCCGCCGAGGCCGATCTCGAGCACGCTTCCGGTGATGACCCCGGGGTCGGTGACCAGATACAGCACGCCGCGGCTGACGTCCTCGGGTTGCAGCCAGGGCTGGGGTATCGGATTGGCCTTCGTCATCCGCCGCACCAGGTCGTCGGGGACGTCGTCGCTTCCGGTGGGCTGCACCATCGGTGTCTGGGTTGTGGTCGGACAGACCACATTGATCGTGATGCCCTCCTTGGCGACCTCCAGTGCGGCCGACTTCGCCAGGCCGATGACACCCCACTTGGTGGCGTTGTACGCGGCCAGCTCGGGGATGCCCATTCGGCCGCCCATCGAGGAGGTCACCACGATCCTGCCGAACCGCTGCTGCCGCATCACCGGGATAGCGGCCCGCAGGACGTGAAACGCGCCGGTCAGGTTCGTGTCGATCAGCTGCTGCCACACCACGTCGCTGACGTCTTCCAGTAGCCCGGTGCTGACGATTCCGGCGTTGGCCACCACGATGTCGAGGCTGCCCATGTCGGCGACCGTCTGCTTGATCGCGGCGTTGACCGCGGTCGCGTCGCGCACGTCCAGCGTGAGGGGAACGCAGCGCCGGCCCAGCTCTTCGACCAGCTTGCTTGTTTCTCTTAAGTCATCCTCGGTGCCCAGCGGATAGGTCAGGTCAGTCATTGCAGCTGGGGCGTCGGCGACCACGATGTCGGCTCCTTCGCCCGCCAGCGCCAACGCGTGCGCGCGGCCCTGGCCTCGAGCTCCGCCGGTGATAAAGGCCACGCGTCCGTCCAAGGCACCCATGGGGTAAAGCTACCAGCGGATAACACGGTTGCAGGCGGCTGGGTGATGCAGTGAAATCGATTGCTGTGGGCGAGGTTTCGGCATCACGTGAACCTGAGTTGTGGAGCCGATGACGGGAATCGAACCCGCGTATTCAGCTTGGGAAGTCGATTCAACGCGGATACTGGGGTCCGCTGGCGGTTGGCTGCAATGTAATTAAACACCGCAGTGACCTGCGACGATGCGGCTGTAGCAGTCTTCAATAGGTTGCTAGCGTTCGGGGCGGTTTGGGCGGGGGAGTTCCCGGGCTACTCGACATCGGTCGCCCTATTTGCCCCCAAGACTGACCCTCGTGTCGCTGGAACCAAACTGCCGCCAACGGAGACAAGCCCTGAGGCGAAGTTGGGCTGCGCGCAATGGCTGGCTGAAACGATTCTTAACGATGCCTCAGTCGGTGGTATGGACGAGCAGCACGTCGGTCTTCGCCCTGCGCAAGACGTTTCCGGGCACCGAGCCAAGCCACTTGTCGCTGCGCGTGCCTAGTCCCACGTTGCCAACCACCAACAGATCGGCCTTCACGTCCTTGGCGAGGTGGAACAGCGCATGCACCGGATCACCCCTAATGGGTCGCGCCTCGATATCCTTCGCCCCAGCCGCCCTGGCCCGCTCCCGGGCCTCCCGCAGGATCGCATAGATGGCTGCCATCCCGTGCACTTTGTAGTCCCCCTCGTTCCCGAGGGCGACCTCAGCGCGGCCATCAAGTACACGATCCGGCCGGGCTGGTCTTCCCCAGCCTCCCTTGTCTCCCTTTTCCAGATAAGACAAGTGCGCCATGGCGATAATCAACTTCGCGTTATTTTTCGCGGCGAACGCGGCGGCGTGGTCCACCGCACAAAACGATGTGTCCGAGCCATCAGTGCCGACCACGAGGGTCTGATAGGCGCTCATTTCGCTCCATCTTTGCTGTGAGCCCCCCAAAAGTGAGGGTGCCCACCAACGTGCGCCCTTTACACCTCCAGATAAGAGGCGCACCCGGGCGCAGCACCCACTGCTCGGCTCGGGAGCGGGACAGGCCGCTGCCGTCGATAGACGTGGCGGATGAGCTGCTGGATGAACGGCTTCGAGCTACTGAACGGCTACAACCTACTCGCCCGCAGTGCTGTCCCGGTACTGGCGCGATGTCGTCAAAGAGGGAGGGGTGCGGCATATCAAATTGCATGCCGCCCGGCACACGTGCGCGACGTTGATGCACTTGCGGGATGTCCCTGTGGCGGTGATCGCGGCGTGGATCGGGCATAAGGACGCCAGCCTGACCACGCGGCGCTACGCCCACAGCCAGGCCGGCGCGCTAAAGGCTGCGGGGCGACGTTGGACCGGGTTGTGTCAACCTCGTGTCACTAGTGGTGTTTCGAACGCCTTAGCACGGCGTTTGCGCTGGTAAATGTGGAGCCGATGACGGGAATCGAACCCGCGTATTCAGCTTGGGAAGCTATTTCCGGGTCCGAACTGGTGAACGAAAACGCCTGGTAGAAGCCCCGGCTAGCTAACCCAGATAGCAAGGCTAGCTGCAATTTAGGTACGGCTAGCGCACTACTCAGGTACGGCTACAGTACGGGCGCGGTACGCCTCAATTCGGGGTACGGACCGGGTACCGCGTGCGGCAGTTCGGCTACCCTCTGAACTGACTTTTCGTAATCCCTGCCTAGACGTGAACAGCTGCGGCGGCGACCGCGAGTTGGGCGAGGGCCAGTTTGCGGATGTCGGAGTGGGCGCCGGCGAAGAGCCCGCCCGTCACGTCGTTGATGACGTTGGCGGCATTCACCCGATGGAAGGTCCCGGCCGCGAGCTGATAGTCCAAGCCGCCTTCCTCGGGCATGATCAGATCGACATAGGGGTTCACGGCTTGGTAGCCGTCGGAGCCCATGCCCCCCCAGCGGCCCGCTGTCTCGGCTTGCGTGTCTTGTCCGGATAGGAACGAGGCTTTTGGATACCAGCGGCACACGGCCCAGTCATAGACACTGAAGGTGGCCACCAAGGGGCCGTGGACCCGATCGGCGAACTCGTGCAGTGCGCCCGATTTACCGAATGGGTTGTCCTTTGCGTGGGCGAATGACCAGTGGGAGAACGCGCCTTGGACTAGGAGTAGTGACGCGATGGGGCTCGCGTCTGAGCTGTCAATGCCGGCCAGAGCGAAGGAGACCAGGCGGGCACCAAAGCTGTGGCCGATCAGGTGGACCCGGACACCAGATGAATTTTGGTGCAGTTGGTCAAGCAGCGGTCCTAGCCCGCTCCGACCGATTTCGCCGGCCCGCGCTTTCATGACTGTGTACGAGAAGATTCGCACGACGTCCTTGGCGCCGTTGATGGCCGTGGCGAACCAGTCCCCGAGTCCTTGGGTCGCCGAGCCCGGCGGCGCGCTGCCGAAGATTTCGGCCACTGCCTGGTAGTCGCGCTTGGGGTCGGTGGTCCGCAGCAACGCAGTTTCACCCTGGTCCTCGACCTCGCCGTCGGGTTCGGGCGGCAGCAGCGACTGCAGTAGCCCGTTGAGCTCCTGTAGTCGTGACTCCTTGGCGGTGTCGGACTCGCCCGTGCCGACCACTGCCACACCCTCGTCGATCAGCCGGCCGATCTTCGTCACCGTTTCCTGCTGTGCGTTCTCGAAGCCTGGGAGCAGCGACCTGGCGATCTGCGCTCCGGACAGCACCGCTGCACCGGAACTGGCATCCTCGATTGCGCCGTTCCCGGCCTGGGTTGATCCAGCCTGCTGGGCGGGTGTCGCCGGTGTGTCCGGGAACCACAGTGAGGGCCAGTAGATGCCTGCGAACCCCAACTTGCCCATGCCGTCGACGCCGTTGGCTGCTTGTTGGATCAGTGGGAACATCGCGTTGTAGAGTTCTCGGGCGCTGGTCTCCGACGTGCCCCAACCGTGGCTGAAGATGAACAGGTCGGTGATGCCCTTATCAGCGAGTTCGCCAAGGAATGTGGCGCAGTCGGGTGTCGTGAGCTTGCCCTTTTCGTTGAACACGAGGTCCCACACCGGCTCTCCTGTTGCTAGTTGGTCCATGCTGGCGGCTCCCTTCGTTAGACGTTGGCCAGCATCCGCATCGCATCAACCAGGCCGGCACCCTGCGCG
This sequence comes from Mycobacterium colombiense, assembly GCF_001665835.1. Classification (GTDB taxonomy): domain Bacteria; phylum Actinomycetota; class Actinomycetes; order Mycobacteriales; family Mycobacteriaceae; genus Mycobacterium; species Mycobacterium colombiense_A. Next base: position 24,695 of record NZ_LZSX01000041.1, read on the forward strand.
TACCGTTCCCGGCCGAGGTCGGTTGCGCTTTCGGTGAGCAGGTGCTTGACGTGGCGCGGCCGGCCGATAAATTCCGGGCGGACAGACAGAAACGCAGCGATGACGCCGGAGACGTGGGCGGCCGCCATCGATGTACCCGACTGTTCGGCGTAGGTCAGGAGGTCGTCGGTGCCGCCCGCGGGTGACGTCGGCTGGTTTAGTCCCGCGTTGGCGCGGACCAGACCGGTCGCCGCTGAGGCGATCCACTCACCTGGGGCCACGACGTCGGGTTTGATCCTCCCGTCTAGGGTCGGGCCTTTGCCCGAGGTCCAGGTGACGCCGAAGGCGTGCGGTGCATCGCGGTGGGTCGATCCCACGGCGATGCAGTCTTCGGCGTGTGCAGGCTCGGTAATTGAACCCATGACGGCTGAGGTGTTGGCGGAGTCAGCGGTGGTGGTGCGTGCCCCGAAGTTGCCTGCGGAGACGACCACTACCACCCCGGTAGCGACGAGCTGGTTGACGGCCTGGCAGAGCGGGGACTGGCCGGCCGCGTACTGCTCGGGGTGCCACTCACAGCCCAGGCTCATGTTGACCCCGTGCACGCGCAGAACCGCGGGGTCCAGGTTGACCTCGGTGCGCAGATAGGTGAGGGCTCGGATGACCGCGCTGCATGACGTTACCCAGGTGTTCTGGGGGGTGCGGCGCATGACTTTAAGGCTCACTAGTTCACACCCAGGGGCCATCCCGGACATCGTGCCGACCCGGGATCGTGTCACGAATCCGCCGTCTTGCGGATCCTTGGATAGCGCGACCCGCGGGTGGCTGTCCGCCGGGTTGCAGCCCGAGATGATGCCTGCGACGTGGGTGCCGTGTCCGTTCTCGTCGACGAGTGCCTGGCTCGGCGTGCTCGTCCCCGTCGACTCGCCGGGTCCCGGGGGAACGCCGGGCGGGAGTACGAGGTAGCTGAAGTCTCGGTGCAGGTTGCTGGTCAGCCCGTAGGGCAGCGCCTCGCCGCGACCTTCTTTGTAAAGTTCCAGTTCACGAAAATGGGGGTGACACGCGTCGATCCCGCTGTCGATCACCGCCCACACGATTTTGCGTCCACGCGCGTCATATGCGCGCCAGGCCGCGTCCGCCTTGACGGTCGGCGCGGAACGATCGATCTGGGGGTCCAGTGTGTAGTCCGGCCAGGCCCTGAAGATTACTGGTGGCCCGCCGGTCTCGACGACGTTCCGCTGATCGCGCGCTATCAGCTCGCGAAGATCCGCGCGGGAGAGCACGCATTGATACAGCTTCGCCGAGATGTAGGTGAGGCCAGGGGGAAGGGGTGGATCGACAAGGACCGGCACGGGGTCTTCCCAGTGGGTGCCGGCGCGCGCAGCGAAATCCGCCCAGAGTCGTGCGAGGGCTTCGCGCACAGCGCGCAATCCGCCGGGGTAGGTCACATTGATCTCGAGCAGGATGGGGACCTTCTCCTCGGGCTCGATTCGGCGGCCGTGCTTGTCCTCGCCTCGGCCGTCCGGGGGAAGTTTGAGGCTGTCGACGATCGGCGACCGGAAGCGTGCCTCAGATTCGTCCATTGCGCCTGTTCTCCTCATCGTCATCGCAGACGGGAAGTGACATGAAATCGTTGAGTTTTGCGACCTGCGCTAGCTATTTCTACTTCTTGGTAACCTCGGGAGCAAGATTCTGTAGCGCGACTAGGGTGACTCACGGTGGTCGAGTTCGGCACAGGCTGATCAGCCGCCCCCCACGCCGGGCTACGAACCGACCGCCGAGCAGCTGACGAAGATTTGTGGGATTGTGAAATCCTTTACGCAATTGCCTCGTCTGTTGCGCTTCGTTCTGCTATTGTTGCGCTGGTATTTACTGAGCCTATCGTGTCGTTTGGCGGTGTGGTGGATGCATTTGATTTCGTGAATGACCCAATTACTGCTGCACAGGCGGAAATCGTCAGAGAACTACTTGGTGACCAATGGTCTGAAAAGGCTCGTGACGGCTTCTTAGTAATTTCAGGTCGATTCGTTGATTCGTTTGGCAATTATGAGCGAACTGAGGAACTCGCTGCTGTCTTCTGCACCGAATCAGCGGTGGGAAGAGTCGCCCTGCGCCGAAGTTTGGAAAAGCTGCTCGATTTCGTCGGAAGCTTACAAAAGTTCGAACAGGATTACCCCGTCCTCATCAACGATCCGCAGCTGGGTTCGTTGCCGGCCTTTCCGCAGTTGCCAGTCCTCGACATTGACAAAATAACGCCGACCCTGTACCGAGCAATGGACTCGAAGGCTGTCGTTTACCCGACGAAAGAGCCCATACGAGAGTTCATTTCGCGTGAGGGCAGGCTCCCTCCCGCGCCTTCCCTGACGGGACTGATCCTGAGGGCCAAGCCCAAGATCCATTGGTGCTCCTATGAACGGTATGACAGCCCGTCGGCTACGGCCTCCGCGCTTCAGATTCTGCAGGAGTATGGCAACGACTGCACTCTTCGAGCCACCCTGCCGACAAAAGGCCTCGATGATTCTGTTTTTGTCGCATTTAATGGCGACACTGAGTATACCGACCAAGCGTCTAACAGAAATTTGTTTCGCCGGTTACGGTGGTGCCGCAAGTATAAGAAAATATATAAATTCGTTGGATACTTTGTCGAACTGAAGACCCAAGATCACCCCGAGCTTCCCGGAGGGGGATTACAGGTGGGCGTGGTGGGCAGTCCCAAGGTATTCAAGCTAGAAGAATGGAACAGTGCAGAAAGCTGCTGGTCTATTATCTGGAACGAGCCAGCTTCGATTTGATGTTTTGCTGGTGCGCCGCCCGCGCAATGCGTTTGGATGGCGCTCGCCCACACACGATCGAGGGGCAGAAACGTCGGCAAAGATTCCACGTAGGGCTCGGCTGGATTGAGGACGATCCCACTGTCGCGTCGTTCGCGCACCAGTCATTTCGGGACTCAACGAGAACATGCCGAAGATCTACGGTAGCGGCTGTCGGGAGCAGTTCATCCGAACGATGTATCTACGCCGACTGTGGTCGACCTTCGGGATGAATCTACGATCGGTTGCCGCTTGGAGGCGCAGCCTGCCGTGAACACGCCACCCTTGCCGCCGCGACCCACCGCTCCAGCGACCAACGTTATGAAGCTGAACCCGGCTGTAGGCGAGTAGCTGCAGTACCGGGTGGGGGCCCGGGGTACGTGCGAACTGTTCGACCATTACAGCCCCAAGACGGGGTCATCTACGGCGATTAACACGCCGACGCCAGGATGACACCCGAAAACAGCACGGGTGCGGTCTATGCCATAGCGTAAGTAGGAGCAAGACTGTTTTGAACATGAGAGCTGGCTGAGTCGGACTAGCCTTTTACTGTCCGGCGAGCGATAGTTGCCCACTCGGCGTCCGGAGCAAACGAGAGTTCGCGCCATTCGATCCGCAGAAATTCGGTAGCCGGCTGTCGAAGTTGGCGGAGCAATTCAATTATCGCGTAGTGATTTGATTGCGAATGATACAGCTCCTCCTTTGAGACGCCAGTACTGCCGCATCCAGAAATAAACAGCGGCCGTGGCGCATCACTTTCGTCGAAGCGATCTAAAATGAGCGATTCTCTGAATTGCGGCATATGTTTGTGCCCGTGCATAACCAACGAGACACCAAATTTCTCGAGGCGCTTTTCGACCAGACCGGCGTCACGAACGGTTGACATGTCAAGGAATACGTCACCAGCACTTCGCGCCGCTAATGGCTCCGGATAAGGCAGCAGATGGTGATGCATTACAGCGAATAGTAGTCCGGTTGACCCTTTCAAAAGGGATGTAACGTGTTCGAGCTGAGCCCGTCCGACGAATCCGTAGTGGTGCTGATCATCCTCAAAAACACAGCTATTAAGACCCACAAATGTGACATCGCGATGCTTTGCGAAGTAGATTATCTCGTTGGCTTTTGGTCTTACCCCGTTTATTTGAAAATTCCATTTGATCAGCGGAAATCTGTTACGGAATAGCTCTTCACCGTAAAACTCCCGCGCAAAGGCCAAATAATCATCAAAGCGATGAGTCGGGTCTTGCTTGGCGGCAGCCCAATTAACGTCATGATTACCGGGTACCATCACTACTTGATCCGGCCGGATTCCGAGAGTGCTACATGTTTCAGAAAGAAAAGCGCCGAAAAGCTTGAACTCATTTTGTGTTGCCGTGTAGGTCAGATCACCTGAGATCACGACAACTATGTCGTCGGAGGAGCAGCTGCCACGTTCCATGGCTCGATTCATCTCGTCTATCATCTCTAGGCTCAGCCGTCGCGAGTTCTCACTGTCTTCAAACCTATGCATCTCTACAGGTTTCGACCCTTTGCCCGGCTTAGAGCCGAAGTGTATGTCTGACAAGTGAAATATCAGCTTCGGCCCGCCAACGGCGTTAGCAAATCGAAGGTTAGCACCGCTCAGTCTCGGTGATTCAATGTTTAATAGCGCCCGAGAGCTGCCAGCTGCGTCGAAAAGTACTTTGCTTAATCGATCGGCAATTTCTGAATTTATGCCAGCGGCGCCGAGTAGAAGTACTTGGTCAGCCGTTGACTCAAGTTCGACCGGCCCCGCCCCACTATCGATTGCACGCCTGGCATGTTCATAAGCAGAGCTTTCGTATCCCAACGCGAACGAGGCCTCAGCAAGAACGAGCTCGGCCCAAAAATCCCCGACAAGAGAGGGGTCGCTCGGTAGTAATTCGTATAGCTCTTTATAGAGGGCTAGCCCGGCGTCGCGATTATCGGTTGCATTAGCGATCAGCAGGGTGCCTGCATAAGCAACGCGCAGGTACAAGCTAGCAGGAGACGAGACAAGTCCGCGTTGATAACAACTCAGAGCTTCCACATACTTTCGCTCTCTTTTATAGATGCCGCCTAACATGCCAAGCGCCTCGGGATCGTTCGGATTCAGCGTCAAAGCACGATTGAGTTCGTCTATTGCTGCGCCATGATCGCCAAGCTTTCGGAGATAGAATCCGCGCTGACGGTGAACCTCATAGTCGTCTTCAGCCCGCGGATAGCCGGCTTGAAGTGCATCCGCTGCCGACGCGAAGTCGCCGACATCGGCAAGCTTAGATGAAAGTTTTAAGAGCCCAGATGTGGGTGGAGATGGGAAGTTTTTTGCCCAATGCCATACCGCCACAAGTTGTTCTACACTGCTTGCTCGTTCGATCTTGTGATTGAATTCCTGTTCAAATGTCGCTTGATCGGTGGTGGGGTTGAGGGACAGACCCATCGACTCGAGTGTCTTACGTAGACGACTAATTGGTTCCGGCTGTTCAGCCGAAAGTGCGCTAGTCAGCAACATTCGAAATCGCTCATCATTATGATATTGTCGCTCGTAGAAGAGTACACGCTGAGCCGCAATATCGAAAGGTAGGACGGTTCCTCTTATGGCCACCAGTATCGTCCGACCTGGGGATATCGCTTGGCGAACCCCTAGCTCGTAGTAAACATTTCCATTGGGGCTGCTAACGTCCGCTACGACGACATCAGAGTTCATTAAATATTTGAACGCTTGGTCAGTGATATCACCGGTCTCAACAACTTCGTCAACTCGTAACGCAGCGTAGCCTGCGTCAATCGCCAAAGGACGGAGTAGTTCATAATAAAAGCTATCGAAGTTGTGCAGTTCGCCGTTTTCCAGTGCTCGGACGCCGAACGGCATGATGACAAACAGGGACTTCGGTGTCATTGGTCAAGCGTAGACCTCTGGGTCTGTGTAGGCCGACACATTTTTGGAAAACGTGGCTCAACAACCTTACCCCCGGAACGGTCGCGTGGGTGGTCGCGGCTTAGGGATTTCAACCCACGCCCTCCCGCGCTTGGTTGATCTGTCGGCCCGATGGCAGCGCTAGACGCTATCGACGTAAGGTTGTTGCCGGAGAACGTAATTCGTATGCGAAACTATTCGTAGGGGTCATCGTCGGAGTCTTCGACCTCGTCTGGATCCTTCGTCTCACCGCTTTCGATCTCGCCGCACAGCCTCAATGCATGGTCCTGCAGCGTCTTGGACCTCGCGGTAAGGAAGCGCTCGTAATCGTTGCTGAGCGCTGCATCAAGGGCTTCTTCCGAAACAAGACAAGATTCGAGGCGCGACAGGAGCTCCTCGCGGCCGTCGGTCGCGATGATCTTGCTGAGATAGTCCTTCGGCGAAGAGTCCTTGATCGCTATGTTGCTTACAGATGTGAGCAACACGATGTTGGCAACCAGATTCGGTTGTGCCCCTGGAATTTCTCGTGCAAGGTATGCCTGCGGGAAGAAGTGGTGGAATTCCTTATCATTGGCCCAAGCGAGGGACTTGCCTGGGTCGATGCGTTGCCCGTTCAGAATGTCTCGCGGATCAGTCTGCGAGAGCATCAGGGCCACCATCTTTGCGGCCGCTGAGTTTGATCGGAAAAGTTTTACGCGCCATAGCTTTTCGTTAGAAGTCGTCGTGCTGATGTCGATCTTTGCATGATGGCCGCTTGCCCAGTCCGCGATTGCCGTCAAGTCTCTGGCCATCTGACCGGTGTTCCAACCGCCAAAGTATCCGGCCAATGTGGTGCGCCAGAACCACTTTCGGATCTCAGCTAGTTGAGCTCCGTCAGGGGCCGGTGCTCTGCGATAGATCTCGCAGAGCACTGCAAACTGATTCGCGTAGGGGAGCGCCTCGTAGCGTGGCACCCCGACTTCAGTGGCTAGGAAGTCGCATGCTCGTTTGGACGATTCCAGTGTTGCCGCAACGGCCTGCTGCAACTTCTCTTCGGTATGTTTCCGAAGATCGTCGATGCTCTCGACGGTGAAGTTGCCGCCGGCAGCCGAGCTGAGGGCACGAAGAAACACCTTCTCATCAAGGCCTGAGAATTGCTTCGGCTCGATTGCGACGCGGATGTCGTCGACGGCGCGGCCGAGATCGAAATCAGTACTCCATGTGGCGGCGCGCATGAGGTCGAAAATCGTGAGCCGCGTGCCAGTAGAGTTGATCCGCTCAAACACGGGTGCAACGTCTTTCAGCGACATGTCCCCGAGAGTTACCAGTGGGACACGGTAATTTGTGAAGCGATTGAATAGAACGTCGGCCGTGGCCTTCTGTTCTTCATCTTCAATTGGGAAAACGCGCTTATAGAACTCCGACGGATCGGCCAGACGCCCCAGCGGGATCACAAAGGTGTTTGCGGGCCAATTGATTAGTGTGGCAACGGAATTGGATATATCACCGCCAGGCCACGGTGCTTGGCGGGTTCGAGTCCGACGCGTCACATGCAGAGGCGAGCGGCTTATCGCCGCGGGCGGGGCTGCTGTGCCGGACCTCGTCGCATTCCGGCTGCGCTAGCCAGCCGGACAGATGCCGCGCTCGAAGGTCCGGGTGATCAGTGGTGCGACGGTGTGTCGCGGCAGTGCGCCGGCCATGGCTTGCTCACAGCCTTGCAGGATCAATCCGTAGAGCGCGTGCCGGATCCATATTGGGCTGAGGTCCGGGTCGAACACGCCCTCGTGTTGTCCGCGTGTGATCAGGTTGAGCACCAACTCATACGTCGGGGCCTGGGCCGGTCGGATATCGCGCAGCACCGCCGGGTCACCGAAGAGGAAGACCAGTCGTTCACCGATGGAGACGGCTGCGGTAATGAATCGCCGCATCGCCTCGAGAGCTGGTCCGTCGTCGGTGGCCGCCTCGTCCGCCGCTTCAGTGACCACGCGAATCGCATCCAGGGTCGCTTCGTAGATCAGCGTCTCGCGGTCGGCGAAGTAGCGATGCAGCGTGGTGCGGCCCACCCCGGCCACCGTAGCGATCTCCGGCATGGTGGCCGTCCGGTTCGCGGCCAGCGCAGAAGCCGTAGCAGCCAGGATCGCGGCTCTGGTGCGCGTTTGCACACCCGAGAGCTGCTTTGTCGACACGACGTGATCCTAGTCTGTCCGGAATAGAACGTTAAAATTCCGTAGTAGAACGGTTATGTTCGTTTGGGGCGGATCTCAACCAGGTTGGTACTAGCGGGGTTGATCCGCATGACGGCGTCCTCGACACCGAGGGCCGGAGCTGTTCAACCATGGCTGCCGTAAAGGCTCGGGTCAGAACGTCCTTCTGCTGGCGAGGTAGGAGTGGACTGCGGAGATGACCACGGATCCCTCGCCGACGGCCGATGCCACCCGCTTGACGGAGTCTGCGCGCACGTCACCGACGGCGAACAGCCCGGGTATCGACGTGGCGAAGCTGTCATGGGTGAGCACGAAGCCCTTGGCGTCGAGGCCGACACCGATGTCGTGCAGCCAGGTGGTGCAGGGGTCCGCGCCGATCATCAGGAACAGTGCGGCCGCGTCGAGTCGTACGTCCCGGTCGCGGGCGCGGTCGTGCCAGGTCAGCCCGCTGAGCCGGCCGCTGCCATGGACCGCGGACAGTTCGCAGCGAGGGTGCACGGTGATCCGCTCGTGGTGGGTCAGGCGCTGCGCCAGGTAGTTCGACATGGTGTCGCGCAGGTCATCGCGGCGGATCAGGACGTGGACGTGGCCGGCGTTTCGCGCGAGAAACAGGGCAGCCTGGCCGGCGGAGTTGGCGCCCCCGACCACGACGGCGTTCCGCCCGGAGACCAAGTTGGCCTCCAGTTGGCTTGCGGCGTAGTAGACGCCACGGCCCTCCAGATCGGCCAGGCCAGGCAGGTCCAGGCGCCGGTAGCGAACGCCGCTGGCGATGATCACCGCTGAGGCGAGGAGGTCGTACTCGTCGTCGAGCCGCACCCGAAACCCGCCGGGCACCTCCGACAGCCCAGTGACTGAGCGGGGTGATAGAAGCCTGGCCCCGAACTTGACCGCCTGCAGCATCGCCGCCCGTGCCAGTTCAACCCCGGACACGCCGCGGTAGAAGCCGAGGTAATTCTCGATCCGTGACGAGCTGCCGGCCTGGCCGCCGATGGCGACGTCCTCGACGACGACCACGTCCAGTCCCTCCGACGCCCCGTACACAGCAGCGGCCAGCCCCGCCGGTCCGGCGCCCACCACCAGCAGGCCACACCGCGAATCGTCGGCGATGCCCCACAGGTCGATTCCCAGCGCGGTTGCCAGGTCACGTGTGGTCGG
>NZ_LZSX01000042.1 GCF_001665835.1 Mycobacterium colombiense
TGCAGTCTCGTGGGCTCGGAGATGTGTATAAGAGACAGCCCGCCGGGAGGCTAGGCCGGGTGTCCGTGCGGATGGATCCGCAGCGCTTCGACGAACTGGTCTCCGACGCCCTCGACCTGATCCCGACCGAGCTGGCGGCCGCGATGGACAACGTCGTCGTGCTGGTCGAAGACCGCCATCCCGAGGACGCCGAGCTGCTCGGACTGTACGAGGGGGTGGCGCTGACCGACCGCGACTCCGATTACTTCGGCTCGTTGCCGGATGCCATCACCATCTATCGCCAGGCGCTGCTGGACGTGTGCGAATCCGAGGACGAGGTCGTCGAGCAGGTGGCCATCACGGTGATCCATGAGATCGCTCACCACTTCGGCATCGATGACGACCGGCTGCACGAGCTCGGTTGGGCCTGACGCCTCACACGCCCCCGGATTCCCGGGCGCGGCATCCCGGATTTGTCCGCGCCGGGTGCTATGAACTCAGCTATGAGCATTGACTGCCGCGACTGCCGGGCAGGCTTAGATCACTGTCACGGCACCATCATTCGCCACGCACTGCACCGGTCGGAATGCACGGAGCCGGACTGCTTCACCCCCGAGTTGTTGCCGCACGCCTTCGTCATCGACTGCGACGCCGTCGGCTGCACCTGCACCGAGGTAATCGCGCTGGCGGTCTGACCGAGAGGTCAGCCCATCGGGTCGCTGCTTGACCGCACCGCGTCCGCGACCGGGGTCGCAGCTTGCTCCGGGTAGAACGGCGGCGTCAAGGTTCCCCAGCGCACGCAGCTCCAGCGGCCGTCGGTGATCGGCGTCAAAGCCACTGATTCGGCGTTGTCCAGGTGATGGTCCAGCGCGAAGTCGGCTTCCACGCCGGCCAGCACGGCGGCGGCCAGCCGGATCGCCGCGCCGTGGCTGACAAGAACGATGTCGCCGTGGAAGTCGTGGTCATCGAGATAGCGCAGGCGCAGGTCGGTAAGCACCGGGACGTACCGGTCCAGCACGTCGTTACCGGTTTCGCCACCGGGGAGCGCGACGTCGAGTTCGCCGCGGTGCCAACGCTCGTAGATCGCATTGAACTCAGCGACCGCGTCGTCGTCATTGCGGTTTTCCAGCCGCCCGACCTGGACCTCGTGGACGCCCGGCACCTCGATGGGCGGCACCTCGACCTGGCCACCGATCACGGCGGCGGTCTGCAAGGCCCGGGTGGCCACCGAGTGCGCGAGCATCGCCGGCCGCCCCGACCCGCGGGCGAACGCGCGGGCCTGGTCTCGGCCCAACGGCGTCAGCTCCGCCCCGGGCGGGCGCGTGTCGAGCCGGCGTTCGACGTTTCCGAATGACTGGCCGTGCCGCACCAGGATCAACCGACCGCTCACCCCTGCGACCCCCGCTCGTCGGGCTTTCCGTCCCGCAGCTGCGCCAGCCAGCGTGCGTCATCGTCGGCCGACGGTGGCAACGCCCCGGCGGGTGAGCCGGTGGGCCAGGATCCCAGGTATCGCACATCAGCACAACGACGGTGCAGCGCTTTGAGTGCCTCGGCGACGGCATCGTCCTCGATGTGGCCCACACAGTCGGCGAAAAACCGGTAGGTGCCGAGTCCGGTTCTGGTCGGCCGGGATTCGATGCGCGTCAGGTCGATGCCCCGGACGGCGAATTCGGCGAGCGCGGCCAGCAGCGCGCCGGGCGCGTTGTCGATGCGCAGCACCACCGAGGTGCGGTCGGCTCCGGTGCGGGCCGGCGGTGGCCCCGGCCGGCCGACGAGAAGGAAGCGGGTACGGGCATTGGATTCGTCGACGACACCCTCGGCCAGGGTGTCCAGCCCCCAGCGGGTGGCGGCCAGCGGCGAGGTCACCGCGGCGTCGACGTGTCCCTCGGCCACCTGCTGGGCGGCGTCGGCATTGGAGTACGCGGGTCGCAGCTTGGCGTCGGCCAGATTGGCGGCCACCCACTGTCGCACCTGGGCCGCCGCCACACCGAAGGCCGCCAGCGTCCGCACGTCCGCCGCGCTGCAGCCCGGTTTGACGACGATGCTGAACGCGACGTCCAGCGTGGTTTCGGCGAACACCTGCACGGGTGATCCGATGGCCAGGCTGTCCAAGGTGGGCGTCACCGAACCGTCGATCGAATTCTCGATCGGGACGCAGGCGTAGTCGGCGGCGCCATCGCGCACGGCGTCCAGCGCGGCGGAGGTGCTGTCGACGGGCGAGGGTTCCACCCCTCCGCCTTGCCCGGGTACCAGGCCGGCGGCGGTGATCTGTCGCAGCGCCGCCTCGGTGAACGTCCCCTCCGGACCGAGGTAAGCGATGCGGGCCACGTCCCAACCCTAGCGGCGTGCAGGCCAGAAAACCCTTGCGACGCCGCCGCGCGTAAGTTAACTTAGGCTTACCTAATCAAAGGATGAGAATGGTGTTACCGATGAGCTGCTCCGCCCCGACCACCGCCGAACGGATTCGCAGCGCGTGTGCCCGTGCCAGTGGCGCGCTGCTGGCCATCGAGCATGACGACCCCGTCCCCACCCCGCTGCATCACCTGATGGACGACGGATCCGTCGCGCTGGCGGTCCCCGTCGAACGGGCACGCGAGCTCGCGCGCCCCATCTCAGGATCCCAGGCGCTGCTGGAGCTGACCGACTACGCGCCGCTTCCGCTGCGCGAACCGGTCCGCTCGCTGGTCTGGGTGCGCGGGCACCTCCAGGAGGTGCACCCGAGCGAGATCCTCGACACGCTCGACCTGATCGCCGCCGAGTGCCCGAATCCGGCGCTGCTGGGCGTCGACACCCCGCGTTGTGCGCCCGCCGCCGGCGAGGAACCGCGCTCCACGCTGCTGCGGCTCGAGATCGCCTCGGTGGTCGTCACCGACGCCACCGGCGCGGAGCCGGTCAGTGTCGGCGACCTGCTGGGTGCCCGGCCCGACCCGTTCTGCGCGCTCGAGTCGAGCCTGCTGTGGCACCTGGACACCGCCCACAGCGACGTCCTGGCGCGACTGGTGTCCAGGCTTCCGGCGCCATTGCGGCGCGGCCAAGTGCGACCGCTGGGCCTGGACCGCTACGGCGTCCGGTTCCGCGTCGAGGGCGACGACCGCGATCACGACGTCCGGCTGCCGTTCCACAAACCGGTCGACGACATGACCGGCCTGAGCCAGGCCATCCGGGTGCTGATGGGATGCCCGTTCATCAACGGACTTCGCGCGCGCGGCTAGCCCTGCGACGATGCAGCCCGCGTAGCGGGGTGAGGAGGAGTAGGGCAATTGGCCTAGCCCCCAGATCGCGCCGTACCGGCGCGGCGGGGCGCCGGGCACGTACGTTAACCGGGTGAACGGCGACCGCTCACCGCAACGCCGGCGGCCTCCCGGGGGGAGCCCGCCCGCACAGCCGCGTCCCGGCCAACCGCGTCCCACCCAACCGCGTCCCGAGCCGCCGCAAGTCATCCGCCGCCCGGCCGGCCCGCCGCCATCGCCCACCGCGGAGACCCAGCCGCTGCACCAACCGCCGCCCCCGCCACCCGCCGCCGCGCCGGCAGCCCGGGTTCCGCCGCCCCGACCGCAGGCGCCGCGCGCCTCGCGCAGGCGGCGCAGGCTCCGCTGGGTCCGCACGGTCGTGTCGATCCTGCTGGTGGGCCTCCTGCTGATCGGCGCGGGCATCGTCGCGGGGGCGGCCTGGTTCGACAACAAGCTGCATCGCGAGCAGGTACTCACCGACTACGCCGACCGCCCCGCGGCCGGCCGGGGCACCAACTGGCTGATCGTCGGGTCGGACAGCCGCCAGGGGCTCAGCGCCGAGCAGCAGCAGGATCTGGCCACCGGCGGCGACATCGGTAACGGCCGTACCGACACGATCCTGCTGGTTCACGTGCCGGGCGTCGGGGCCGGAGTGCCGACGACCATGGTGTCGATACCGCGCGATTCCTACGTGCCGATCCCGGGCCAGGGCAAGGACAAAATCAACGCCGCGTTCGCGATGGGCGGCGCAAAGTTGCTGGCCCAGACGGTGGAGCAGGCCACCGGGCTGCGCCTCGACCATTACGCCGAGATCGGGTTCGGCGGGTTCGCCGCACTGGTCGATGCGCTCGGTGGGGTGACGGTGTGCCCGAAGACGGCGTTCAACGATCCGTTGGCCGGCATCGAGCTGCCGGCGGGCTGCCAGACCCTCAACGGCCGCAACGCGCTCGGCTACGTCAGGTCGCGCGACACCCCGCGGGCGGATTTGGACCGGATGGTCAATCAACGGCAGTTCGTGGCGGCGCTGCTGCATCGGGCCGCCAGTCCCGCCGTCTGGCTCAATCCGTGGCGCTGGTTCTCGGTGCCGCGCGCGGCGGCCGACGCCCTGACGGTCGACCGGGGTGACCACGTCTGGGATCTGGCCCGGCTCGGCTGGGCATTACACGGGTCGACCACCACCGTCACCGTCCCGATCGGCCAGTTCACCAGCGGTGACGCCGGGTCGGTCGTGGTGTGGAATCACGACGAGGCCGCGCGGTTGTTCGAGTCGTTGGCGTCCGACGCGCCCCTACCCCCGGCCACATCGGACGAACAGCAATAGCGGCCGGCCTAACCGCTGCCCTCGCCCCCGCGGTTGCCCTGCAGCCACGCCTTGGTGCGGCCCGGGTGGTGCGTGGCGAGCCAGGCCACCCCGACGTCGCGGCAGAAATCGATGTCTTGGTAGTCGTCGACGTTCCAGCAGTAGACCGCCCTGCCCTGGGCGATGGCGCGGTCGGCGAGTTGGGGATATTCCTTCAGCGTGGTGAGCGAGGGCCCGACGGCGGTGGCGCCGACGGCGGTGGGCGCACCGCTGGTCAGATAGCGCCCGGTCTTTCCGAGCAGCACCGTCGGCAGCAGCGGCGCAGCCCGCCGGATCCGCCAGACCGCGGACGCCGAGAACGACATCACCACCGCGCGGGACCGGTCCGCCGAGGCGGGCGCGGCGATGCCGAACCGATGCAGCGCCGCGAGCAGCTTGGTTTCCACCAGCGAGCCGTACCGGACCGGGTGCTTGGTTTCGATGAACAGCTTCACCGGCCGACGCCAATCCAGCACCAGCGATACCAGCGCGTCCAGCGTCAACAGACTGGTGTCTCCGTGCGCGCCGTCTTCTCGCCAGCTGCCGTGCCACGCCCCGTACTCGAGCTCGCGCAATTCGGCGAGGCTCATCGTGCTGACCAAGCCGGCGCCGGTCGAGGTCCGGTCCAGCCGGCGGTCGTGCACACACACCAGATGCCCGTCGCGGGTCAAGCGCACATCGCATTCCACGCCGTCGGCGCCTTCTTTCAGCGCAAGGTCGTAGGCGGCCAGTGTGTGTTCGGGCCGCGCGGCCGACGCGCCGCGGTGGGCGACGACATATGGATGCCCGGCGAGCACCTCGTCGGCCCACGTCATACCCCTATGCTGCCGGTTCCTGCCCCTTCAACTCAACTGGGGCGGCCGATGCCGGGGCCGCGGACCCGTCGTCGGGAACCGCGACCCAGCGATGTGCGGGCCGGGCGACGGGTTTGCGCTGGAATCCCTCGAAGACGCGGGTGGCGGCGGCCAGCGTGGCGGCCGCGAACAGATACGCGAAGACCATCAGGACGGTGTTGTTGGCGATGCCCTGGGCGTCGGTGGCGAAGCTTGTCGCGATGGCCGCGATTGAGACGGCGTAGCTGCACACCCACGCGCCCCACCACTGAAGGATGGTGCCCCGCAGCCGGGCGTAGTGCTCTTCGAGGAGCGCCAGCTCGATCACGTACACCGGAGCCCACAGCAGGTTGGCCAGCGGCACCACGCAGCCGGCCCACAGCGCCCGCGTGGAGCGCTGCTCGGGCAGGCCATGATGGGCGAACACGGCGGCGCGGCGGGCGATCATCCAGCGGATCAGCACCACGCCGGAGGCGATCACCGCGGCACCCGCGCCCACGCTGGCGAGCACGCCGAGCCAGTCGGCTCCGAGGGCTACCCACGTGTTCAGCAAGCTGTTCCGGTTGACCACCAGCAACACGTACCGCACCACGTACACCAGGGCGGCGATGCCGAGCACCAGCACGCTGACGAACGATGTGGTGCGGACGATCTGCGCCGGCGGCCCCGGCTGCGCGGGTGCTTCCGCGGCCGCGGGCGCCTGCTCGACGCGGTCGGCCAAGCCCCACCGCGGTATGACGGTGTAGCGCGGCGTGGGCCCGAGGGGACGGCGGCCGCGTCGCGCCGGCGGCGCGGCGCCGGGCCGCACCGCTATCCAGCGGTAGCCGGGCGGCAGTCGCGGCGGGGTGCGCTGCCACCCCGGCGTCGCCGAGCGGCGAACCTGTGTCGGGGCGCCGGGCGCACCCCATCGTGGGTCGGCCGGCGGGGCATCCGGCGTGGGCGCCATCAACGCTCCGCGGCAGCGCGGACACCATTCTCGTTGTCGGTCACGCACGTTCCAGCGCGTGCCGCACTGGGAGCACACCTGGATCACCGGACCAGACTAACGCCGTCGCGACGCGCGCCGAGGGACACCGCCCCGGGGCCTCGATCGGCGACCGTTCGAGCGAGCTCGGCAACCGACGGAGGCGGCAAAGACTATCCACAGTTTCCACAGGTTTATCCACATACACCCAGTGGGTATAGAAAGCATCACTACAGCCTCTGGCGGCTGACCGTGGTGTGACTGTGGATAACACCCGGGATCGCAGGCACGCAATCGACAGCCCGAAACCGGTCGTTGAGCGAAATGGATTGTCTTGCCGAACACCTACACCGGCCGCGCGCCCGCCCGACGATCCATGCCCCGGCCGCCTCGGGCGCCAGCGTCTAGCCGTATCGCCAACCCCCAGCTCAGCACGTTATTTCTCAAGCTCGCCACAAAGCGCTATGATCGCGTTCGCGAAAAGTGTTTGTGACTCACCTCACTGACGCGAGGTGACCGGGGGGTGAAAGGCGATTGATGGCCACGCATTCGTTCGGTCCGGGTTCACCGGCCCCGTCGAAGTCGTATTGCGGCTCGCCGGCGTGGAATCACAGCTATAGCATCGCCGCGCTGCGCGCCGGGTTGATCGCCTTGGCGTTGCTCGCGGTGCTCGCGGTCATCGTCTTGTCTTGAAACGCCGCTGAGCGGGTATCCGCGTTCCGGCTCACAAGGGTCGTTCTTGCGGAGCGCGCAGTCATGGAGCAGGGTTGATAACGGCTGGCCGCCCGTGAGGCGACCCCGCACGACTGAGCGTCAAGACGATAATCGAAGAAAGGAATGCCGTGGCTGAATACACCCTGCCCGACTTGGACTGGGACTATGCAGCGTTGGAACCGCACATCTCCGGGCAGATCAACGAGATCCACCACACTAAGCACCACGCCACGTACGTCAAAGGCGTGAACGACGCTCTGTCCAAGCTCGAAGAGGCCCGCGCCAACGAGGACCACGCTGCGATCTTCCTGAACGAAAAGAACCTCGCCTTCCACTTGGGCGGCCACGTGAACCACTCGATCTGGTGGAAGAACCTGTCGCCGGACGGCGGCGACAAGCCGACCGGCGAATTGGCCGCAGCGATCGACGACGCATTCGGATCCTTCGACCGATTCCGCGCGCAGTTCAGCGCGGCCGCCAACGGCCTGCAGGGCTCGGGCTGGGCGGTCCTGGGCTACGACACCCTCGGCAGCCGACTGCTGACCTTCCAGCTCTACGACCAGCAGGCCAACGTTCCGCTCGGCATCATCCCCTTGCTGCAGGTCGACATGTGGGAGCACGCCTTCTACCTGCAGTACAAGAATGTCAAGGCGGATTACGTCAAGGCGTTCTGGAACGTCGTCAACTGGGCGGACGTGCAGAAGCGGTACGCGGCCGCGACCTCGAAAACCCAGGGCCTGATTTTCGGCTGACTTTCATTTCGATCGGCGGGGGCGTCGCGCGGTTGCGCGGCGCCCCAGTCGTTTGTCTGACCCTCGTTCG
Source organism: Mycobacterium colombiense (assembly GCF_001665835.1). Taxonomy (GTDB): domain Bacteria; phylum Actinomycetota; class Actinomycetes; order Mycobacteriales; family Mycobacteriaceae; genus Mycobacterium; species Mycobacterium colombiense_A. The sequence continues at coordinate 7,882 of NZ_LZSX01000042.1, forward strand.
GCCGCGCGGCAACGTTTAGCGCCACCGACCGTGTCAATGTTGCACGGCGCATAAACCCCAGGCATGCTTAATTATTCGGACTACCAGTGTGGTTATTCCAAGCGGAGGCGTCGCGCGGAGGTCGAAATGGAAACTGGGGCGGATCGGCCTATCGGGGTTTCCCCGTTCCATTCTCGTGGTGCCTTGAAAGGATTCGTGATCTCCGGGCGCTGGCCCGATTCGACCAAAGAATGGGCCCAGCTGCTCATGGTCGCGGTAAGGGTCGCGTCCTTGCCCGGATTGCTCTCCACCACAACGGTCTTCGGGGCCCGCGAGGAATTGCCGGACGAGCCCGAGCCGGGCACGGTGGGACTGGTGCTCGCCGAGGGGACGGTTTTCGGTGAAACTGCCATTCAGCCGGGCTATTTCGCAGAACATCAGCCGCCGGCATTACTCATGTTGCACCCGCCCTCGGAAACCACGCCGTCACTGCCGGAATGCAACGGGGCGGCATCGGGATGCGTATTGCTGCCCGGATTGCCCTACCTCGGACTCGAGCATCGGGCGGCGTGGGTGGAAGCGGAAGCCGACGGCACCATCACCTCGATGGTGAGCCGGGTCGGTGTCGACCCGATCAGCCATCCCGATACGGCAATACTGGCAATGCTGCTCGCCGCATAAACGAAATGCCCGAAGGCAGTTCGGGTCTCGAATCCCAGAAATGCGGCTGGCCGAACTCGGTTGCCGCGCTGGCGGACGCCGAATGGGCCCATTAATCTGGGACCGTTAGCGAAGGGGAGTAGCCCCCAATCGTCGAGTCGACATACTGGCACACAGCCCGGCCGGCGAACCGGTTCACCCGGTGGGCGAGACCTTCGACCGGAGTTCGACGACTTCCGCAGTCGTCGACGACGCGTCGAAAGGTCACCCGACATGCTCGCCGCCACCCTGTTGACCCTGGGAGTGGTGTTCGTCGCAGAACTCGGCGACAGATCCCAGCTGATCACCATGACCTACGCCCTGCGCTACCGGTGGTGGGTGGTGCTGACCGGGGTGGCGCTCGCCGCGTTCACGGTGCACGGGGTTTCGGTGACAATCGGTCACTTCCTGGGCGCTGCCCTGCCGGCGCGGCCGCTGGCCTTCGCATCGGCCCTCGCCTTCCTCGCATTCGCGGTGTGGGCCTGGCGGGAAGGCACGGCCACCGACGAGACCGTGTCGCAGCCGCGCGAACCGCGATTCGCCTTCCTCACCGTGGTGTCGTCGTTCGCGCTCGCGGAGATGAGCGACAAGACCGCCCTGGCGACGGTGACGTTGGCCAGCCACCACGACTGGGTCGGAGTGTGGATCGGCTCCACGCTGGGCATGGTGCTGGCCGACGGTTTGGCGATCGCCGCGGGACGGCTGCTGCACCGGCGCCTCCCGGAGAAACTGCTGCACGTCGCCGCCAGCCTGCTGTTCCTGACGTTCGGGTTGTGGATGCTGTTCGACAGCGCCCTGGGCTGGCGCTGGGTGGCCGCCGCCGCGACCGTCGCCGTGGCGACGACCGTTGCCGCAATCGCGGTCGCGCAGATGCGGCGGCGCCGCAGGACCGTCACGGCAAATTGGCGCCGGACCACCGCAAACCGGCGAAGTTAACGACGCCTCGACCGCCGGTGTCCGGGAGCCGTCCGCCGGGCAGCGCGGCAGAAAACGGGGCCGTTTTCGCGCTCGGCAGCAAAGGGGATACTAAATCGTCCCGGCTCGCCGACCCGTTGCGGTGTGATTTCCCAGCACAGCCCGGCATATTATCGCGGCCGTCAGCAGGCCATCCGCCCGCCACTTCGGAACGGATGTCCAATTCTGCGGATAACCTGTGAGTTTCACTGATTTAGTGGACACCCCAGCGAATCAGTTAGACGCTCGTCAAGTGGGGAGGTGGCGCGCGTCAGCTATGCCGGTCGGGAATCCCCTGGGGTTTGCACCTGGTTACGGTCACCAAGCCTCGCTACCATGATCAGCAAATACACCTAGGTAATAGTTCACTTCTACAGCCCAGTGGAGGTCATATCAATGAGCACGACGTTCGCTGCTCGCCTGAACCGCCTGTTCGACACGGTGTATCCCCCCGGACGCGGGCCGCACACCTCCGCGGAAGTGATCGCGGCGCTCAAGGCCGAGGGCATAACGATGTCTGCTCCCTACCTCTCCCAGCTGCGTTCCGGCAACCGCACCAACCCGTCGACGGCGACCATGGCCGCCCTGGCCAACTTCTTCCGGATCAAGTCGGCGTACTTCACCGACGACGAGTACTACGAGAAGCTCGACAAGGAATTGTCATGGCTGGCCACGACGCGCGACGACAATGTGCGCCGCATCGCGGTGCGCACGGCCGAGCTGTCCCCCGAGGCGCAGCGTGAGGTCATGGAGCGGGTCAACGAGTTGCGTCGGGCCGAGCACTTAGACGCCTGACGTACGCGCCGGCACCGGCCGCCGGGCCTGCCCTGGAGGGCTGCCGCCCGCCCATTCCGATTAGGGTTGGCTCAGCGGATCGCGCAACCGCGAGAGCGATAGTCCACGAGATAACCGGGAGGCGGCCGGGAATGGGCCTGTTCCGCAAGCGAAAGAGCCGCGCGACGCGTCGCGCTGAAGCCCGCGCAATCAAGGCCCGTGCGAAGCTCGAGGCCAAGCTGGCCGCCAAAAACGAGGTCCGCCGCGCCAAGTCCGCACAGCGGGCGGAAAACAAGGCGCTGCGCGCGCAGATCAAGGCCCAACGCGACAGCGACCGCAACGCACTGAAAGTCGCTGAGGCCGAACTCAAAGCAGCGCGGGAGGGCAAGATCTTCTCACCGACACGAATCCGGCGGATGTTGACGGTGTCTCGGCTGCTTGCGCCGATCCTCGCCCCGGTCATCTACCGGGCGGCCGTCGCGGCCCGCGCGATGATCGATCAGCGCCGGGCCGATCAACTCGGCATTCCGCTGGCCCAGATCGGCCAGTTCTCCGGTCACGGGGCCCAGCTGTCGGCCCGCATCGCCGGGGCCGAGAAGTCGCTGCGGATGGTGCAGGACAAGAAGCCCAAGGACGCCGAAACGAAGCAGTTCGTCTCCGCCATCGCCGAACGGCTCACCGACCTGTCGGCGGCGATCACCGCCGCGGAGAACATGCCGGCCGCGCGGCGCCGCGCGGCCGCCGCGGCGATCTCGTCGCAGCTCGACGGGATCGAGGCGGACCTGATGGCCCGCCTCGGCCTGAGCTGATCACCCGCACGGAAGGCAGCGCCCCCGCATGGCAATCCCCAGCAGGTGGATCTCGCGCACACTGATCGCGCTCACCGCGGCCGCCGCCCTCTATCTCGGATCGGCGGCCCAGACCCCCGCTGCCTGGGCACACGTGCACGCCAGCAGCGACAACGCGGTACGCGGGGCCATGGCGATCGTCACGTTCCAGGTGCCCAACGAATCGAACACCGGAGCGCTCACCACCGCGCTGACCATCACGCTTCCCAACGTCGCATCGGCGCGCACCGAAAGCGTGCCGGGCTGGACGGCCAAGCTCGACCGGGACGCCGCGTCCGGCACCGTGCGTTCGGTGACGTGGACGGCCAACCTCACCGGTGGGATCGGGCCAGATCAATTCGGGCTGTTTCGGCTGTCGGTGAAGCTGCCCGATACCGATACCGTCAGCTTCCCCGCCGCGCAGACCTACGCCGACGGAACCGTCGTGAAATGGGACCAGCCGCCGCTGCCCGACGGGGGCGAGCCGGAGCACCCGGTGCCCATGCTCACCCTTGCCACCGGCGCCCCGGGCCTCCACCACGGGTCACCCGCGTCCGCGCCCGCCGCCGCACGGTCGAACGCGGCCGACAACGCCGCCCGGCTGCTGGGCGGCGCGGCCCTGGTGGTCGCCGCCGCCGGCGTCGCGATCGCGCTGATCCGCCGACGGACATGAGGCGCCTGGCGCTCGGTGCGTGCGTGGGCGTCATGTTCGTGATCGCCACACTGACCGCGCCGGCCGCGGGCGCGCACGCCACCCGCGTCTCCACCGATCCCGCGGCCGATGCGGTGCTGGCCGCCGGCCCGCAGCGGGTGAGCGCCACGTTCAACGAGCAGTTGCAAACCACGTTCGCGGCCATGACGGTAGTGGGGCCCGACGGCAACGTGTGGTCCACCGGAGAGCCCGCGGTGCAGGGCGCGGTGGTCGGCATCGGCCTGCGTGCACTCGGGCCGGCCGGGACGTACACGGTGAACTACCGGGTGACGTCCGCCGACGGCCACGTGGTGTCCGGATCGTGGTCGTTTCGGCTCACGGTGCCCGGCACCGGTACGCCCGGTCCACCCGCGGCCGGCCCGGACGGCGGCGGCGCGCTCCCGGTCTGGCCATTCGTGGCGGTCGCGGTGGCCCTCGTCGCCGGCGGCGGGTGGTGGGCGGCGCGGCGCAGGCGGTGAGAGCGGGGCCGGCGACCGGTGACGGAGGCGCCGCAACGCGTCCTGGCATGATGGGACCTTGAACCCGCAGAGCTAGGGAAAGACGACCGAGGAAGCTCGAGGAGCGGCCGCATGGCAGACCCGCAGGACCCAACCAACAGCGCACCCGACGGCGCCGGCGCCCCGCCGGAGAAGAAGCCGCCCGCCAAGGCGGCGAAGAAGATCGCAAAAGCGCCGGCCAAAAAGGCACCTGCGAAAAAGGCGCCCGCCAAAAAGGTGCCGGCCAAAAAGGCACCCGCCAAGAAGGTGCCGGCAAAAAACGCCGAGCCCGCGCCCCCGAAACCACCCGAGCAGCCGGCCGCTCAACCGGTCGACGTGCAGCAGCGGGCCGAAAGCAACGGCGACCTGACCGCCGCCGCCAAAGATGCTGCCGCACAGGCGAAATCCACCGTAGAGACCGCCAACAACCCGGTCTCTCCCGCGGTGCCGGGCCCGGCGGTGGGCCAATCTCCGGTGCCGCTGATCGTTGCCCTGGCCGTCAGCCTGTTGGCCATCCTGCTCATCCGCCAGCTGCGTCGCCGCTGAGCGGCCAGCGTCTAACGTGTCAGAAGTGACGGTGTCTTTCCGGCCGACGGCCGACCTCGTAGACAGCATCGGGCCCGACGTACGCAGCTGCGACGTGCAATTCCGCCAGTTGGGCGGGCGGGCCGAATTCGCCGGGCCGATCAGCACCGTGCGGTGCTTTCAGGACAACGCGCTGCTGAAGTCGGTGCTCTCGGAACCGGGCGGCGGCGGGGTCCTGGTCATCGACGGCGACGGCTCCCTGCACACCGCGCTGGTCGGTGACGTCATCGCCGAGCTGGCCCGGTCCAACGGCTGGGCGGGGCTCATCGTCAACGGCGCGGTGCGCGACTCGGCCACGTTGCGCGGCATGGACATCGGCATCAAGGCGTTGGGCACCAATCCCCGCAAGAGCACCAAGACCGGTGCCGGCGTGCGCGACGTCGAGGTCACCCTCGGCGGGGTGACGTTCGTGCCGGGCGAGATCGCCTACAGCGACGACGACGGTATCGTCGTCGCCGCCGCGGGTCAATGATCCACTAAACCGCTACCGGGGCAGGCTTTTTCGCGAACTTCAAGCCTTCGTCGTCGACCTTGCCGCGCCGGATCGTGCGCATGTCGAAGAAGTAGTTCTGCTTGAGCCGCCACGGCGCACGCGACCCCGACTTGGGCAGCAGGTGCATCGAACGCCGGAAGTAGCCGGGGGTGAAGTCCATGAACGGCAGCTCGTCGACGTCCTTGCCCGGGTGCTGCGGCTCCACGAAGTCAAAACCGTTGGCGTCCATGTGGTTCAGCAACCGGCAGACGAACTCGGAGACCAGGTCGGCCTTCAGCGTCCAGGACGCGTTGGTGTAGCCGAAGGTGATGGCGAAGTTCGGCACGCCGGAGAACATCAGGCCCTTGTAGGTCATCAGTGAGGTCAGATCGATGTCCTCACCGTTGCGGGTCGGCTTCACGCCGCCCAGCAGCTGCATGTTCAATCCCGTTGCCGTGATGATGATGTCGGCGGCCAGTTCCTCACCCGAGGTGAGCTTGATGCCGGTCTTGGTGAACCGGTCGATGGTGTCGGTGACGACGTCGGCCTTGCCGTGCCGGATGGTCCGGAAGAAGTCGCCGTCGGGGGCCAGGCACAACCGCTCGTCCCAGACGTTGTAGCGGGGGCCGAAGTGCTTTTCGACGTCATAGCCCTCCGGTAGCCGCCGCTGCGCCATCGTCATCAACGTCTTGCGCATGTAGCCCGGGGCCTTGCGGGACAGCTGGTACTGGAAGGTGCTGAACGCGATGGCTTTCCAGCGGTTGGCCATGTGCGCCAGGCGCTCGGGCAGCAGCCGGTTGGCCTTCTCGGCGAAGGGATCGACACCCGGCAGCGAGCCGATGTAGGTCGGCGAGCGCTGCAGCATCGTCACGTGACCCGCGCCCGAGTTCACCAGCGCGGGGATCAGGGTGATCGCGGTGGCGCCGGACCCGATGACGACGATCCGCTTGCCCGCGTAGTCGAGGTCCTCGGGCCAGTGCTGCGGGTGGACGATGGTTCCGCCGAAGTCGTCCGAGCCCGGGAAGGTCGGCGAGAACCCCTCGTCGTAGTTGTAGTAGCCGGTGCAGGCGAACAGGAACGAACACGTGATCTCGCTCTGCTGGCCGTCGCTCTCGACCGTCACGGTCCAACGGTTGTCGGTGTCGGACCAGTCGGCGGCCACCACCCGGTGCCGGTAGCGGATATTCGGCTCGATCTTGTTCTCGACCGCGGTCTCCCTGATGTAGGCCTTGATCGAGGCCCCGTCGGCGATCGACTTCGCCGAACGCCAGGGCTTGAACCGGAAGCCCAGGGTGAACATGTCCGAGTCCGACCGGATGCCCGGGTACTTGAACAGGTCCCAGGTCCCGCCCAGGTCGGCGCGGCGTTCGAGGATGGCGTAGCTCTTTGTCGGGCAGCGTTCCTGCAGGTGCCAGGCCGCGCTCACGCCGGAGATACCGGCGCCCACGATGAGGACGTCAAGATGCTCAGTCATAAACGCAACGCTATCAACAGCGTGTTGAACCAGTCAACACCGTGTCGAAACTTTCGACAGCGTGTAAAGTAGCGTCCGTGACTAGCGTCGGTTCCGCCCGCACTCACCGGGGCAGGCGTTCGGCGCGCCCGTCCGGCGACGAGCGTGAACTGGCCATTTGTTCCACCGCCGAGCAGCTGCTGCGGGAACGCCCGCTCGCCGACATCTCCGTCGATGACCTGGCCAAAGGTGCCGGCCTGTCCCGGCCAACGTTCTACTTCTATTTCCCGTCCAAGGACGCCGTGCTGCTCACCCTGTTCGAGCGCGTGATCATGGAGGCCGACTCCGCCCTGGAGACCATGGTCGCTAACCCACCCGCCGACCTGAAGGCGCTGTGGCGCATCGGGATCAACGTGTTCGTCGAGACCTTCGGGGCGCATCGCGCGGTGTCACTGGCCGCCGACGCCGCACGCAGCAACAAGGATGTCGACGACCTGTGGTCGCGCTTCATGCAGAAATGGGTCGACCACATCACCACCGTGATCGAAGCCGAACGCGCCCGCGGCGCCGCACCGGTGACGCTGCCGGCCCACAACCTGTCCGCGGCGCTGAACCTGCTCAACGAAAAGGTCATGCTCAGCGCGTTCGCCGGCGGGCGACCGTCGGTGCCCAGCGAGCAACTGCTCGACACACTGGTGCACATCTGGGTCAGCAGCGTCTACGGCGAGGCCTGCTGACGGCCGCTTGTCGGCGCCGTATGCGAACATATGTTCGTGCGGTGCGATGCGTCCATCCTGCACGCGGACCTCGACTCCTTCTACGCGTCCGTCGAACAGCGCGACGACCCGACCTTGCGGGGCCGCCCGGTGATCGTGGGCGGCGGCGTGGTGCTGGCCGCCAGCTACGAGGCCAAGGCCTTCGGCGTGCGCACCGCCATGGGCGGGTCCCAAGCCCGGCGGTTGTGCCCGCAGGCCGTCGTGGTGCCCCCGCGGATGAGCGCCTACTCGCGCGCCAGTGACGCCGTCTTCGAGGTGTTCCGGGATTGCTCCCCGATTGTCGAGGCGCTGTCGGTGGACGAGGCCTTCCTCGATGTCGGCGGGCTGCGCCGGGTCAGCGGCACTCCGGTCGCGATCGCCGAGCGACTGCGGGCGGACGTGCGCGACCGCGTCGGGCTGCCGATCACCGTCGGCGTCGCCCGCACGAAGTTCCTCGCCAAGGTCGCCAGCCAGGAGGCCAAGCCGGACGGGCTGCTGCTGGTGCCGCCGGATCAGGAGCTGACCTTCCTGCGGCCGCTGCCGGTGCGCCGGCTCTGGGGTGTGGGCGCGGTGACCGCAGAGAAGCTGCGCGCGCACGGCATCGTGACGGTCGCCGACGTTGCCGAGCTCAGCGAGTCCGCGCTGGGTTCCATGGTGGGCGGCGCGATGGGTCGCCAGCTGTACGCGCTGTCCCGCAATATCGACCGCCGACGGGTCACCACCGGCGTCCGTCGCCGGTCCGTCGGCGCGCAGCGGGCGCTGGGCCGCGCCGGAAACACCATGTCGCCCAACGAGATCGACGCCGTGGTGGTCAACCTGATCGACCGCATCACCGGTCGCATGCGCGCCGCCGGGCGCACCGGTCGCACGGTGGTGCTGCGGCTGCGCTTCGCCGACTTCACCCGCGCGACCCGGTCGCACACGTTGCCGTGGGCCACGTCGTCCACCTCGCCGCTGCTGGCCGCCGCGCGCCGGCTGGTCGCGGACGCGGCACCGCTCATCGCGCAGCGCGGCCTGACGCTGGTCGGGTTCGCGGTGTCGGGCATCGACCGCAGCGGCTCCCAGCAGCTGATGCTGCCCTTCGGCGAGCAGAAACAACGCGTGCCCGGCGACGACATCGACGCGGCCATCGACCGGGTGCGCCGCCGCTACGGCAAGTCGGCCCTCACGCCCGCGGTGCTGCTGGGCCGCGACCCGGGCTTCGAAATGCCGCATCTGCCAGACTAATTGGCGCCGGTCCACTCCAGCAGCCGCTCGGCCGGCCAGGTGTTCACGATCCGGTCGACGGGCACGCCCGCGTCCAACGCGCGCTGGGCGCCGTAACCCAGGAAATCGAGCTGGCCGGGCGCGTGGGCGTCGGTATCGATGGTGAACACGCACCCGATCTCCAGCGCCAGGTTCAGCAGCCGGGTCGGCGGATCGCGGCGCTCGGGCCGGGAGTTGATCTCCACCGCGGTGCCGTGGTCGCGGCACGCGGTGAACACCGCCTCGGCGTCGAACTTGGATTCGGGCCGGATGCCGCGATTCCCCGACACCAGCCGGCCGGTGCAGTGACCCAGCACATCGGCGTGCGGGTTGGCCACCGCGCGCAGCATGCGCCGGGTCATCGCCGGGGCATCCATCGACAGCTTGGAATGCACGCTGGCCACCACCACGTCGAGGCGCTCCAGCAACTCGGGTTCCTGATCAAGGCTGCCGTCGTCGAGGATGTCGACCTCGATTCCGGTCAGGATGCGCATGGGTGCGAACTTCTCCCGCAGGCCGTCGATCACGTCGAGCTGTTTGCGTAACCGCTCCGGCGAGAGGCCGTTGGCGATGGTCAGCCGCGGTGAGTGGTCGGTCAGCGCGCAATACTCGTGCCCCAGCGCCGCCGCGGACGCCATCATCTCGTCGATCGGCGCCGAGCCGTCGGACCAGTTGGAGTGCAGATGCAGGTCGCCGCGCAGCGCGGAACGAATGTCGCCGCCACCGAGATCCTCGGCGGTGGAGCGGAGTTCGACCAGCAGGTCGGGCTCGCGGCCGGACCACGCCTGGTCGATCACCTTGGCCGTCTTGGGACCGATTCCCGGCAGCGACTGCCAGCTGTTGGCCTGGCCGTGCCGCTCCCGGGTCGCCTCGTCGAGGCCCTCGATGATGTCGGCCGCGTTGCGATACGCCATCACGCGCCTGGGATCGTGGCGGCTCCGGTCCTTGAAGTAGGCGATCTGCCGCAACGCCGTTACCGGATCCATGACTCCAGTGTGCCCGCGCGGTGACTGCAAGCGCGGCGAAGCCGGGCGCCACAGGTCACCACCAAACCTCCGCGGCTCACCACAGCTGGCCGGCGACGAACCCGGCGAGCAGCACGCTGAACCCGCCGATCTCCCCGGCGATCAGCAACGCCATCGCCACCGCCATTCGCCCGTCGGTGTTTTCGAACTGGTTGACGGTGTCGCGTCGCGCCCCGTGGCTGATGTAGGCCAGGATGGCCGCCACGAAAAAGAAGACGACCACGCCCGCAGCCGTCAGGTTCACCCACACCGGCCAGGCGCTCAGTTGCACGAAGACCGCGAGCAGCAGCGTCGCGAACGAATACAGCAGCGCCGCCCGGTGGGCGATGTCGACGTAGGGATGCGCAAGGTGGTTCTCGGACGTCATCATCTCGCGGTATTTCCACACGCCCAGAATCAGCGCGAGCAAGAAGATCAGGCCCGCCGCCAGCAGGGTGATCTTGGTATCTATTCCGAGGGAGCCACAAGTCATCGCGGGCTTGAGTTTAGTTGCCCTTCATAAACACCGGCTAACGTCGGTGGCATGCGATTCGCCTTCAAGACTTCTCCGCAGAACACCACGTGGGCACAGATGCTGGCCGTCTGGCAAGCGGCCGATGACATCGAGGTCTACGAGTCCGGGTGGACCTTCGACCACTTCTATCCGATCTTCTCCGACAGCAGCGGGCCCTGCCTGGAGGGCTGGACGACGTTGACCGCGCTCGCGCAGGCCACCAAACGGCTGCGGGTGGGCACCTTGGTGACCGGGATCCACTACCGCCATCCCGCGGTGCTGGCCAACATGGCGGCCGCCGTCGACATCATTTCGAACGGGCGGCTCGAACTGGGGATCGGCGCCGGCTGGAACGAGGAGGAGTCCGGCGCCTACGGCATCGAGCTGGGCAGCATCAAGGAACGCTTCGACCGGTTCGAGGAGGCGTGCGAGGTGCTGACCAGCCTGCTCAGCCAGGAGACCACCGACTTCGACGGCAAGTTCTACCAGCTCAAAGGCGCCCGCAACGAGCCCAAGGGTCCGCAGCGGCCGCACCCGCCGATCTGCATCGGCGGCAGTGGGGAGAAGCGCACGCTGCGGATCACCGCCCGCTACGCCCAGCACTGGAATTTCGTGGGCGGTCCGCCCGACGTGTTCGCCCACAAGCGGGACGTGCTGGCCTCGCATTGCGCGGACATCGGCCGCGACCCCAAGGAGATCACGCTCTCGGCCCACCTGCGGCTGGAGCCGGATCTCGACTACGGGAAGGTCATCGCGGACGCGGCCGGGCTGGCCGCCGAAGGCTTGGATCTGGGCATTGTCTACCTGCCGCCGCCGCACGACCCGGTCGTGCTGGAGCCGCTCGCCGAGGCGATCCGCGATTCGGGTCTATGGGAGCGGTGAGGCCGCTTTTGGGACGCATCCCGGGCGAAGATCCGGCGGGCACACTCTTGAGCAAACCCACCGCACGCCGGTAAGGGCGCCGGCCGGGCGATCACGCACCGAAGAGCAGCAAGTCCTGGGCGGTTACCAGACGTTCGTGCTTGGCCGGAAACTCACGGCTTTTGACCGGGTGACGCAACCATGACCAGGCGATTCGCCCCATCCGTGTCCGAGGTAATGGGTGAATATGCACAAGAATCTCTCCTGCGATCGGCCGTTCAACCGGAAAACCGGCGTGACCCCCATGTGAGCGGGCTCACAACGGGTTATTAGACACCCACCGTCTGGCAAACAGGGGGAGACTCGCCGGGCGAAGTCGGCCGTGTTTCTGGTGTGACTGGTGTTACTACTGAAGCGGCACCGCGGTGGGCTTGACCGGCGCTGGCAGCGCGGTCGACCCCATCAGGAATCGGTCCGCCGCGGCCGCGGCGGCCCTGCCCTCAGCTATCGCCCAGACGATCAGCGACTGGCCGCGGCCCATGTCACCGGCGACGAAGACGCCCGACACCGACGTGTCGAAATCGGCGCCGCGGGCGACGTTGCCGCGCTCGGTGAGCTTCACCTCGAGGTCGGTGAGCAGGCCCTCCTTCTCGGGCCCGACGAATCCCATCGCCAGCAACACCAGGTCGACCTCGAGTTCGAACTCGGACCCCTCCACCTTGACGAACTTGCCGTCCTGCATGGTCACCTCGTGCGCCCTGAGCGCCGTCACGCGACCGTCTTCGCCGACGAATTGCTCGGTGTTGACCGAGTACACCCGCTCGCCGCCCTCTTCGTGCGCCGCGGAGACCCGGTACATCAGCGGGTAGGTCGGCCACGGGGTGGACGGGGCGCGCGTCTCCGGCGGGCGCGGCATGATCTCGAACTGGTGGATGATCGTCGCACCCTGGCGGTGCGCGGTGCCCAGGCAGTCGGCCCCGGTGTCGCCGCCACCGATGATGACGACCTTCTTGTCCTTGGCGGTGATCGGCGGCTCCCCGTCGGGCCCCAGCACGTCGTCGCCCTCCTGCACGCGGTTACCCCACGGCAGGTACTCCATGGCCTGGTGGATCCCGTCCAGTTCACGGCCCGGGATCGGCAGATCGCGCGCGGCGGTGGCACCTCCGGCCAGCACCACGGCGTCGAAGTCGGCGCGCAGTTGCTCGGCGGTGATGTCGACTCCGACGTTGACCCCGGTCCGGAATTCGGTTCCCTCGGCCCGCATTTGGTCCAGCCGGCGGTCGAGCACGCGCTTTTCCATCTTGAATTCCGGGATGCCGTAGCGCAGCAGTCCACCGATGCGATCGGCCCGCTCGAACACCGTGACGGCGTGGCCGGCGCGAGTCAACTGCTGCGCGGCGGCCAGACCCGCGGGACCGGAACCGACCACGGCGACCTTTTTTCCGGTCTTCGTGTCCGGCGGCAACGGCCGGACCCAGCCCTCGTCGAAGGCCTTGTCGATGATCTCCAGCTCGATCTGCTTGATCGTCACCGGATCCTGGTTGATGCCGAGCACGCAGGCCGGCTCGCAGGGGGCGGGACACAGGCGCCCGGTGAAGTCCGGGAAGTTGTTGGTGGCGTGCAGCCGCTCGATGGCGTCGCGCCACCGGTCCGTGCGCACCAGGTCGTTCCACTCCGGAATCAGGTTGCCCAGCGGGCAACCGTTGTGGCAGAAGGGAATACCGCAGTCCATGCAGCGGGTCGCCTGCTCGCGCAAGGTCTCGTTGTCGAATTCTTCGTAGACCTCGCGCCAGTCGCGCAACCGGATCGGGACAGGCCGGCGCTTCGGCAGTTCCCGATGCGTGTATTTCAGGAAGCCGCTCGGATCAGCCATGCGCGGCCGCCATGATCGCCTTGTCGACATCCATGCCGTCGCGTTCCGCTTCGGCGATGGCCTGCAACACCCGCTTGTAGTCCCGCGGCATCACCTTGGCGAAGTGCCGCTGGTGTTGCGGCCAGTCACCCAGAATGCGCTGGCCGACAGCGGAATCGGTGGCATCAACGTGTGCCTGAATCATGCCGTGCAACCACTCGTAGTCATCTTCATCCAAGCTATCGAGCTCGACCATCTCCGCGTTGAGATTGCCTGGGAATTCGCCCTGCGGATCGTAAATGTAGGCCACGCCGCCGGACATGCCCGCCGCGAAGTTACGGCCGGTGCGACCGAGGACGACAACCTTGCCGCCGGTCATGTACTCGCAACCGTGGTCGCCGACGCCCTCGACGACGGCGTGCGCCCCGGAGTTACGGACCGCGAACCGCTCGCCGACGACGCCGCGCAGGTACGCCTCGCCGCTGGTCGCGCCGAACAGGATCACGTTGCCGCCGATGATGTTGTCCTCGGCAACGTAGTCCTGGGGCGCGTCGTCCGACGGCCGAACCACGATCCGCCCACCCGACAGGCCCTTACCGACGTAGTCGTTCGCGTCGCCGTAGACGCGCAGCGTGATGCCTCGCGGTACGAACGCGCCGAAGCTGTTGCCCGCCGACCCGTCGAAGGTGATGTCGATGGTTCCGTCCGGCAACCCTTTTCCGCCATAGGCTTTGGTGACTTCGTGGCCGAGCATGGTGCCCACCGTGCGGTTGACGTTGCTGATGGTCGTGGAGAATCGCACCGGCTTTCCGGAGTCCAGCGCCTCGCGGCTCATCACGATCAACTGCTGGTCCAGCGCCTTGTCCAGGCCGTGGTCCTGGCGCGAGCTGCAGTACAGGTCCTGGTTCATGAACGCCGATTCCGGCTCGTGCAGAACCGGAGCCAGATCCAGCCGGTGCGCCTTCCAGTGGGCCCGCGCCAGCGTCATGTCCAAGGACTTCACCTGGCCGACGGCCTCATTGATCGTGCGGAATCCCAACTGCGCCATGTATTCGCGGACCTCTTCGGCGATGAACATGAAGAAGTTCTCGACGAACTCTGGCTTGCCGGTAAAGCGTTCGCGCAGCACCGGGTTCTGGGTGGCCACCCCGACGGGGCAGGTGTCCAGGTGGCAGACCCGCATCATGATGCAGCCGGAGACCACTAGCGGCGCAGTGGCGAAGCCGAATTCCTCGGCGCCGAGCAGCGCCGCGATCATCACGTCGCGCCCCGTCTTGAGCTGACCGTCGACCTGAACCACGATCCGGTCGCGTAATCCGTTCAGCAGCAACGTCTGCTGCGTCTCGGCCAGCCCCAGCTCCCACGGAGCCCCGGCATGCTTCATCGAAGTCAGCGGCGTCGCACCGGTGCCGCCGTCGTGCCCGGAGATCAGCACCACGTCGGCGTGGGCCTTGGACACCCCCGCGGCCACCGTGCCGACGCCGTTCTCGGAGACCAGCTTCACGTGCACCCGCGCGGACGGGTTGGCGTTCTTCAGATCGTGGATCAGCTGCGCCAGATCCTCGATGGAATAGATGTCGTGGTGTGGCGGCGGAGAGATCAGGCCGACACCCGGGGTGGAGTGGCGAACGTCGGCGACCCACGGGTACACCTTGTGCCCCGGAAGCTGGCCGCCCTCACCGGGTTTCGCACCCTGGGCCATCTTGATCTGGATGTCGGTGCAGTTCGTCAGGTAGTGCGACGTGACACCGAACCGCCCGGAGGCGACCTGCTTGATCGCGCTGCGCCGCCAATCGCCGTTGGGATCGCGGTCGAACCGCTTGACGTCTTCGCCGCCCTCACCACAGTTGGACCGGCCACCCAGCCGGTTCATCGCGATGGCCAGCGTCTCGTGCGCCTCGGCGGAGATCGAGCCATAGCTCATCGCGCCGGTCGAGAAGCGCTTGACGATCTCGCTGGCGGGCTCGACCTCGTCGAGGGGGATCGGGGGGTTGATCCCGGCCCGGAACTTGAGCAACCCACGCAGGGACGCCATCCGCTCGCTCTGGTCGTCGACCAGGCGGGTGTAGTCCTTGAACACCTTGTACTGGCCGGTGCGCGTGGCGTGCTGCAGCTTGAAAACGGTCTCGGGGTTGAACAGGTGGTACTCGCCCTCGCGGCGCCACTGGTATTCCCCGCCGACCTCGAGCTCGCGGTGGGCCCGCTCGTCGGGCCGATCCAGGTAGGCCAGCGCGTGCCGCGCGGCGACGTCGGCGGCGATGTCGTCCAGGGTGATGCCACCGATGGGGCAGCTCAAGCCGGTGAAGTACTCGCTGAGCACGTCCTCGGAAATGCCGACCGCCTGGAACAACTGGGCGCCCGTGTAGGACGCGAGCGTCGAAATGCCCATCTTGGACATGACTTTCAGTACGCCCTTACCGGCGGCCTTGATGTAGTTGCTCAGCGCCGTCTTGCGGTCGATGCCCTCGATGACGCCGCGATCGAGCATGTCCTCGATGGACTCGAACGCCATGTACGGGTTGATCGCCGCCGCACCGAAGCCGACCAACGCGGCCATGTGGTGCACCTCGCGGGCGTCACCGGTTTCCACCACCAGCCCGACGTGGGTCCGGGTCCGGTCGCGCACCAGATGGTGGTGCACCCCCGCCACCGCGAGCAGCGACGGGATGGGCGCCATCTTCTCGTCGGATTCGCGGTCGGACAGGATGATGACGCGCGCGCCGTCAGCGATCGCCGCCGACGCCTGCGCGCGGATGTCCTCGAGCGCCGCAGCCAACCCGGCGCCGCCCTCGGCGACCGGGTACAGGCAGCGAATCACCTTGGAACGCATGCCATGCGGGCGACCGTTGACCTCGGCGTCCGGATCGAGGTTGACCAGCTTCGCCAGCTCCCGGTTACGCAGAATCGGCTGCGACAGCGCGATCTGGTGACACGAGCGCTCGGTCGGCGTGAGTAGGTCGCGCTCACCGCCGGTGGTGCCCTGCAGGCTGGTCACCACCTCCTCGCGGATGGCGTCCAGCGGCGGGTTCGTCACCTGCGCGAAGAGCTGCTGGAAGTAGTCGTAGAGCATCCGGGGCCGCTGCGAGAGCACCGCCACCGGGGTGTCGGTGCCCATCGACCCGATCGGCTCGGCGCCGCTGCGCACCATCGGCGCGACCAAGAGGTTGAGTTCCTCGTAGGTGTAGCCGAATGTCTGCTGCCGCTTGACCAGTCGGTCGTGCGGCATCCGCTTGTAGTTGCCCTGCGGCAGGTCGTCGAGCGGCACCAGGTTCCGGTCCAGCCACTCCTGGTAGGGGTGCTCGGCGGACAGCTCCGCCTTGATCTCCTCGTCGGCGACGATGCGGCCCTGCGCGGTGTCCACCAGGAACATGCGGCCGGGCTGCAACCTCATCCGGCGGACCACCTTGGCCGGGTCCAGGTCCAGCACACCGGCCTCGGACGCCATGACCACCAGGCCGTCATCGGTGACCCAGATTCGCGAGGGACGCAAGCCATTACGGTCGAGCACGGCGCCGATGATGGTTCCGTCGGAGAACGTGATCGACGCGGGGCCGTCCCACGGCTCCATCAACGAGGCGTGGTACTGGTAGAACGCCCGGCGCGCGGGGTCCATCGACTCGTTGCGTTCCCAGGCCTCGGGGATCATCATCAACACCGCGTGGGCCAGGCTGCGCCCGCCCAGGTGGAGCAGTTCGAGCGCCTCATCGAAGCGCGCGGTGTCGGATGCCCCCGGCGTACAGATCGGGAACAACTTCTCGACGTCGGCTTCCGCTCCGAAAACGTCGGTCTTCATCAAAGCCTCGCGGGCGCGCATCCAGTTCTCGTTACCGGTGACGGTGTTGATCTCGCCGTTGTGTGCCACGCGGCGGAACGGATGCGCCAGCGGCCACGACGGGAAAGTGTTGGTGGAGAACCGCGAGTGCACGATGCCCAGCGCGCTGGTCAACCGATCGTCTTGCAGGTCAAGGTAAAACGCCTTGAGCTGAGGCGTGGTCAGCATGCCCTTGTAGACGAACGTGCGGCCGGAAAGGCTTGGGAAATACACGGTTTCGCGGCCGGGACCGTCCTGGCCCGGGCCCTTGGTGCCCAACTCGTGTTCGGCGCGCTTGCGCACCACGTAGGCGCGGCGCTCCAGCGTCATGCCGGACGCGCCCGCCATGAACACCTGGCGGAAGGTCGGCATCGCGTCGCGGGACAACGCTCCCAGCGACGAGTCGTCGATGGGCACGTTGCGCCAGCCCAGCACCGTCAGGCCCTCGGCTTCGGCGATCTTCTCCACCGCGGCACACGCCGTCGCCGCGTCCTTGGACGACTGCGGCAGGAACGCGATGCCGGTGGCGTAGCTGCCCTCCGGGGGCAGCTCGAAGTCCACGACCTGGCGCAGGAAGGCGTCCGGGACCTGAAGCATGATGCCGGCACCGTCACCACTGCGCGGCTCGGCGCCCTGGGCACCCCGGTGTTCGAGGTTCAGCAGCGCAGTGATTGCCTTATCCACGATGTCGCGGCTACGACGGCCGTGCATATCGACGACCATGGCAACCCCGCACGCGTCGTGCTCGAACGCGGGGTTGTATAACCCGACGCGCTTGGGCGTCATATGCACCTGACCCTTCACCTGAACGTTCTGCGCGGCCGTTAGCAGCGGCCCCACCGAGGTCCGCACCCGGAGGTTGCGGGCTAAAACCCCGTCGGTCTTGTCTCGATGGGCTGTGCCCCAGGCGGAGATGATCCTGTCAGGGATGTCCGTGCAGCTCTGAACGGTGGCCTGGAACCGGTCTCAACAAGTCGTAAAACGATATGACAATACCCGCCTGACATGCCAACTTCGTCAAGTCTAACCGCCAGCTGGCAGCGTCGTAAATTTCGCTGCTGCCATTGATCCTCAATTCTGCCAGCCCCTTGTCCCGTGCCGCGAATTCTTCCCATAGCTGCGCGTATTCCGTGGGTTCCGGTTCCGGCGCGGCCCCGCGTAAAGAGTTTGCTGACGTGCGCTGCCAGTGGGTTGCAGAAGTTGCTGGGTGCGGATATGAGCGTGCTCAGCGCCCAGCCAAATGCATAGCCGCGGCGCGCAGCCGCGCGCTACCGAGTTTGCAGGTTCGCGCACGGGGCGCGGCAGGAGATACTGGACGGAATTGGTCACACCCGGCGCCGCAGGTTGGACCGTGGCGCTTATCACGTAATACGTTCGTCGCGGCCGGCCTATCGGCGCGACGAACGACCGCCCGGCACGCGAGGAGCCCATGAACGAGCGCGACGAATTCCTCCGGGACCGTCTGCAGCCCGGGCGACCCAGCACCCCGGCGCCGCGCCCGTCCGGCCCCGCCCCGCAACAGCTGTCTCTTATACACATCTCCGAGCCCACGAGACTGCAG
>NZ_LZSX01000043.1 GCF_001665835.1 Mycobacterium colombiense
CAACTACGAGTACGCGATCAACAACTCGTTCGGCTTCGGCGGACACAACGTGGCCATCGCCTTCGGGCGGTACTGAACCGAGCAACACCGAATATCAGGAGACCTGCGATGACTATCACGGCCCCCGAGACGGTTGGCGAGTCGCTCGACCCTCGCGACCCGCTGTTGCGCTTGAGCACCTTCTTCGACGATGACACCGTCGAGCTGCTGCACGAGCGCGATCGTTCCGGCGTCCTTGCCGCCGCGGGGACCGTGAACGGTGTGCGCACCATCGCGTTCTGCACCGACGGCACCGTCATGGGCGGCGCGATGGGCATCGAGGGCTGCACGCACATCGTCAACGCCTACGACACCGCCATCGAGGAGCAGAGCCCGATCGTGGGTATCTGGCACTCCGGCGGGGCGCGGCTGGCCGAGGGTGTGAAGGCGCTCCACGCGGTGGGCCTGGTCTTCGAGGCGATGATCCGGGCGTCCGGCTACATCCCGCAGATCTCGGTGGTCGTCGGCTTCGCGGCCGGCGGCGCCGCCTACGGGCCGGCCCTGACCGACGTGATCGTGATGGCCCCGGACAGCCGGGTATTCGTCACCGGGCCCGACGTGGTGCGCAGCGTCACCGGCGAGGACGTGGACATGTGCTCGCTCGGTGGCCCGGAGACCCACCACAAGAAGTCCGGGGTGTGCCACATCGTCGCCGACGACGAGCTCGACGCGTACGAGCGTGGTCGCCGGTTGGTCGGGTTGTTCTGCCAGCAGGGGCATTTCGACCGCAACAAGGCCGAGGCCGGTGACACCGACATCCACGCGCTGCTGCCCGAGTCGGCGCGGCGGGCCTATGACGTGCGCCCGATCGTGACCGCGATCCTCGACGACGAGACGCCGTTCGACGAGTTCCAGGCCAACTGGGCGCCGTCGATGGTGATCGGTCTGGGCCGGCTGTCCGGCCGCACGGTCGGCGTGCTGGCCAACAACCCGCTGCGTCTGGGCGGTTGCCTGAACTCCGAAAGCGCCGAGAAGGCAGCACGTTTCGTGCGGCTGTGTGACGCCTTCGGCATTCCGCTGGTGGTGGTCGTCGACGTGCCCGGCTATCTGCCCGGTGTCGACCAGGAGTGGGGCGGCGTGGTGCGGCGCGGCGCCAAGCTGCTGCACGCGTTCGGCGAGTGCACGGTTCCGCGCGTCACGCTGGTCACCCGAAAGACCTACGGCGGGGCCTACATTGCGATGAACTCGCGGTCGCTGAACGCGACCAAGGTGTACGCCTGGCCGGACGCCGAGGTTGCGGTGATGGGCGCGAAGGCCGCCGTCGGCATTCTGCACAAGAAGAAGCTGGCCGCCGCGCCCGATCACGAGCGCGAAGCGCTGCACGACCAGCTGGCCGCCGAGCACGAGCGGATCGCGGGCGGCGTGGACAGCGCCATCGAGATCGGCGTGGTTGACGAGAAGATCGACCCGTCGCACACCCGCAGCAAGCTCACCGAGGCGCTGGCCCAGGCGCCCGCCCGCCGCGGCCGCCACAAGAACATCCCGCTGTAAGTCCGCTTACGCTTGCGGAGGTAGCGGGCCCAAGATCGCCGAAAGCGCTTGCCGCAGCTCCCCTTCGGGGTCGGCGGGAAGTTCGTCGGCGCGCCACCCGACGAAATCGTCCGGGCGGATCAGCAGCGCCCCGTCCGGCGGCAGTCCGGTGACCGCCGCCCACTCGTCGCTGTAGAAGCGATGCGCGGCCAGCGACGCCGAAGCCGCTGCCGCACACCATCGCTCGTCCCCGGACAGCACGGTGAATCGGGGTCCCAGCAGGTCGAGCGTCGAGACGCCCTCGCGCACCCAGACGTGCGGCACCCGGGTGCCGGGTTGGGCGCGCAATTCGTCCACCAGGCCGTCGCCGTCCGCATCGCGTGTCACGACCGCGGCCGAACGGTATCGGTATCCGATGAGCAGGGCGAACATCGAGCACTCTTCGTCGGCCGGCAGTCGCGGAGCGTCACCACCAGTCCGCAACAGGGATACCGTCGGCCCGGTGAGCGACTGGCGCGCGGCGAATCGGCCCACCGGATGACGCTCGGCGTGGTAGGTCGCCAACAGCTCGGGCGCGGCCACACCGTGCAGGACGGCGGCGAGTTTCCACGCCAGGTTGTGCGCGCTTTGAATGGCGGTGTTGGCTCCCCCAGCCTTGAACGGCGGCATGGTGTGCGCCGAGTCACCGACGAGAAATGCTCGCCCGCAATCGAATTGGTCGGCCACCCGCTCGTAGGGCTGCCACGCCGCGACCTCGATGATGTCGATGTCCATCGGCTCGCCGATCGCCTGGGTGAGCACCTCGCGGCAGCGCTGCGGGGTGAACTGCTCGGCCGACTCGCCGGCGCCGGGAAAGTACGTGGTGATGAACATGCCGAGATCGCCCTGGGCGACCAGGAAGATGCCGTCCACCTCGTCGTTCTTCACCTGCACGCCATCGCCGTCGTGCAACTCCGGGATGAACCGTCGCCACGGCGCGCGGAAGTAGATGAAGACGACGTAGATCGGCAGCGCACCGTATCCGGATGTGGTGATGCCCAGCCAATTACGGATCGGGCTGTGCACGCCGTCGGCGCCGACGAGATAGTCGGCGCGGATGGTCTCCGACTCCCCCGACTCCGCGTCGCGCACCACCGCGGTCACACCGGCTTCGTCCATCTCGATCGAGGACAGCTCCGTGCCGTAGCGCACGTCGCTGCCGCCTCGTCGCGCCGCATCGCGCAGGATCGGCTCGAGCCGGCTCTGCGGGCAATACTGTGCCGCCGGCTCGGGGCTGAGCTTGTCCAGGCCGGCGAAGATCGCCTCGACGTCGAGCGCCGGTTCTTCCGCGGCGCTGTTCAGCGTGGGCCTGACCACCATCGCCGAGACGTGCTCGGCGACCGCGCGCACCTCGTCGCCGAACCCCAGGCCGCGCAGCACTTCCGAGCTGCGGAAACTCAGATTGCGGGCCTTCGGATAGAGGAAGAATTCCCGTCGCTTTTCGACCAGTATCGAGCGGACCCCATGCTGGGCCAGCAGCGCCGACGTGGCCAGCCCACCGACGCCGGCTCCGACGATGAGCACCGGGACACGCGTAGCCAGCGCAATCACCTCCGCGCCTAGACAGACCACAATTGTGGTAGAGACTACCATTATGCATTGACTGTCATAATCTGCCTGGCTTGTTACGGAAATGCCAGCCGAGGGCCGTTGCGTGTCAGCAAGAGTGGGTAAACAACGCACCAGGGCGGCGTCAGTGGATCAGGTCTTAGACAGAAGGCGGCATCGGATGGTTCGTGAAGAAGGGGGCCGGTGGGACGTCGGCATCCAGAACAACGCGGTTTACCTGGCACGCATCTCTGAAAGCGACAAACGGATATTCGACGATTCGATATCAGCTGAAGAGGCCCGTGATCTCGCCGGCCTGTTGACGAAGTTCGCAGCCAAGCTCGAAGAGGCCGCGGATTCCGACACGAAGGACGACTCCAAGGACACCGAAGACACCGAGAAGTCCGAAGACAGCAAGGACTCCAAAGACAGCAAGGACACCGAAGAGAGCAAGAAGTCCGAAGACAGCGAGGACACCGAAGACTCGGAAGACACCGAGGACTCCGAGGACTCCGAGGACTCCGAAGACACTGAGGACTCCAAAGACAGCAAGAAGTCCGAGGACAACAAGGACACCGAGGACTCCGAGAAGTCGTCGAACTAGGTGCGGTCTGCACGCGCGAACGGTCTCTAGCCGAAGCGCGCCAGGAACTCCTCCGCGACAGCCACGGCCCGCTCCCGATCGCGCGCGACCAACCCGATCCGGGTCCGCCGGTCCAGGATGTCGGAGGCATCCAGCGCACCCTCATGGGTTATCGCATACGCGAATTCCGCTCTGCTGACATCGATTCCGTCCACGACCGACTCGGTCGGCCGGTCGCAGGCCGCGACGGCGACAACCTTGGGGGCCTCGGCGCCGTACCGCTGCACCAGCGACACCGGCAGCTCCGTATCCGTCGTGGCGATCACCCCGGGATTGGCCGGGGCCCCGATCAGCGGCAGGTTGCGGGTCCGGCATTTTCCGCCCCGCAGGCGCCGCGCCCGAATCGCGCGATCCAGCACATCCTGTGCCATGTAGCGGTATTCGGTCAGCTTGCCGCCGATCACGCTGATCACCCCGGACGCCGATTCCACGACCGCATGCTCCCGGGACACGTCGGCGGTGCGGCCTTCGCCGGTGTCGATCAGCGGCCGCAGCCCGGCGTAGGCGCCGATCACGTCGGTGGCGGTGAGCCCGGTGCCCAATGCGGTGTTCACCGTGTCCAGTAGGAACGTGATCTCTTCGACCGACGGCTCGGGCACATCCGGGATGGGACCGGGGGCCGCTTCGTCGGTCAGCCCCAGATAAATCCGGCCCAGTTGTTCGGGCATGGCGAAGACGAAGCGGTTGAGCTCGCCGGGAATCGGAATCGTCAGCGCCGCAGTCGGATTGCCGAAGGCCTGGGCATCGAAAACCAGATGCGTGCCGCGACTGGGCCGCAGCCGCAACGCGCCGTCGACCTCACCCGCCCACACCCCGGCCGCGTTGATGACCGCGCCCGCCGACACGTCGAACGATTCCCCCGCGCGCAGGTCGGTCAGTCGAACCGAGGTGCCCGTGGCCCCCGATGCCGACACCCGGGTCAGGATCCGCGCGCCGTGCTGCGCCGCGGTGCGCGCAACCGCGGTGACGAGTCGGGCGTCGTCGATCAATTGACCGTCGTAGGCGAGGATGCCGCCATCCAGCCCCTCGCGTCGCACGGTCGGCGCCATCTCCACGACGCGCTCGGCCGAAACCCGGCGCGAGCGGGGCAGGGTCGATGCCGGCGTGCCGGCGAGGAACCGTAGCGCGTCACCGGCCAGGAACCCGCCGCGCACCAGCACCCGCTTGCCCGGGCTCATCGACGGCAGCAGCGGCACCAGCTGGGGCATCGCGTGAACCAGGTGGGGAGCGTTGCGCGCCATCAAGATTCCGCGCTCGATGGCACTGCGCCGGGCGATGCCCACGTTGCCGGTCGCCAGGTAGCGCAGCCCGCCGTGCACGAGTTTGGAACTCCAGCGGCTGGTGCCGAACGCCAGGTCGTGTTTTTCCACCAGCGCCACGCGCAGGCCGCGGGCCGCGGCATCCAAGGCGATCCCGGCGCCGGTGATGCCACCGCCGATCACCACGACGTCCAGCGCCTCACCGTCGGCGAGCGCGGTCAGGTCGGCGGCGCGGCGGGCGCCGTTCAGGGCGGTCGGATCGGGGATCACGACAGGTATCCGTTCAGTGAGTAGGCGAGCTCGGTGGCCAGCGCGTCGGCGTCGAGCATCGGTTCGACGATCCGCGCCGACTGGATGGTCGATTGGGCGATCAGCAGCACCATGGTCGCCATCTGGACCGGGTCGCCGAGCCGGACGCTGCCGTGCCGCTGAGCCACCCGCAGTCGGGCGGCGAGGGCGTCGATCAACATGCGCTGGCTGGTCCCCAAGCGTTCGGTGATGTAGGTCGACGCGAGATCCGAGTGCAGCACCGACATCACCAATCGGTCCGCCCGCAACAGATCGGTCACTGTAACTATCTGTCGCACAAGCGATTCCCGATCGTTCCCGAGCAATGGGGCGTTGCGCATCACCTCGGTGATGTGCTGGGTCAGCAGCGCCGCCACGATCGACGGCGTGTCCGGCCACCGCCGGTACACCGTCGGCCTGCTGACGCCCGCGCGCCGGGCTATCTCGGCGAGGGTCACCCGGTCGACGCCAAAATCCACCACGCAGCTGGCGGCCGCCGCGAGGATGCGCTCGGCGGTATCCAACTTCTCGTTACGGATTGACAACATATGTAATACTGTAACGCATGACCGATCCCCAGGGGTTGTTGCCGCCGATGAAATGGAACGCGTGGGGAGACCCCGCCGCGGCCAAGCCACTGTCGGAGGGGATCCGGTCATTGCTGCAGCAGGCCGTGGGGGTCGAGGGGTCCCGCGCGGCCGAACTGCGATCCGACCAGGTGCAATTGCGCCCGTCGGCGTTGTCGCGGTCCGATCGGGACGCGCTGGCCGCCATCGTCGGCGCCGGATACTGCCGCACGACGGACCCCGATCGGTTGTTGCATGCGGGCGGCAAATCCACCATCGACCTGCTGCGTCGCAACGACCAAGGGGTCCAGGACGCGCCCGACGCCGTGTTGCTTCCCGGCGATGACGACTCCGTTGCCGCGATCCTGCGCCACTGCTCGCAGCATCGCATCGCCGTCGTCCCGTTCGGCGGGGGCACCAGCGTGGTCGGTGGGCTCGACCCCGACCGCGGGGAGTTCGCCGCCGTCGTCTCGCTTGATCTGCGCCGCTTCGACCAACTGATCTCACTGGACGACGTGTCCGGGCAGGCCGTTTTCGGGGCCGGGGTCACGGGACCGGAGGCCGAGCGCCTCCTTGGCGCACAAGGCTTTTCGCTCGGCCATTTCCCGCAGAGTTTTGAGTACGCCACCATCGGCGGCTTCGCCGCGACCCGCTCGTCCGGTCAGGACTCGGCGGGCTACGGCCGGTTCAACGACATGGTGCGCGGCCTGCGCGTGGTCACTCCGGTGGGCACCCTGGATCTGGGCCGCGCGCCGGAATCCGCCGCGGGCCCCGACCTGCGCCAGCTGTTGATCGGCTCGGAGGGCACCCTGGGCGTCATCACCCAGGTGCGGCTGCGCGTGCACCGCGCGGCGGAAGCCGTCCGCTACGAGGCGTGGTCGTTCCCCGACTTCGAGACCGGGGCCGCGGCCATGCGCGCCGTCACCCAAAACGCCACCGGCCCCACCGTCATTCGGCTCTCCGATGAGGCCGAGACCGGAGTCAACCTGGCCACCACCGAGGCGATCGGCGAATCCCAGATCACCGGCGGATGCCTGGCCATCACCATGTTCGAGGGCACCAGGGAACACGTCGAAAGCCGGCAGGCCGAAACCAGCGCGCTGCTCGCCGCCCGGGGCGGAACCTCATTGGGCGACGGTCCGGCGCAGGCCTGGGAGCGCGGCCGATTCGGCGCACCGTACCTGCGCGATTCGCTGCTCGCGGCGGGCGCGCTGTGCGAAACGCTGGAGACCGCGACCGACTGGTCCAATGTCTGTGCGCTGAAAGCCGCTGTCACCCAAGCACTTACCGAGGCGCTCGGCGCGACCGGCACGCCCGCGCTGGTGATGTGTCACATCTCCCACGTCTACCCCACCGGCGCATCGTTGTACTTCACCGTCGTCGCCGGGCAGCGGGGCAACCC
This sequence comes from Mycobacterium colombiense, assembly GCF_001665835.1. Classification (GTDB taxonomy): domain Bacteria; phylum Actinomycetota; class Actinomycetes; order Mycobacteriales; family Mycobacteriaceae; genus Mycobacterium; species Mycobacterium colombiense_A. The sequence goes on from NZ_LZSX01000043.1 coordinate 7,255, forward strand.
GATCGAGCAATGGAAAGCCGCCAAAAAGGCCGCGTCGGATGCCATCATGGCCACCGGCGGGACCATCACCCACCACCATGCGGTCGGCGCCGACCACCGGCCGTGGATGCGCGACGAGATAGGCGAGCTGGGAGTGCAGGTGCTACGCGCGGTCAAGGCGACACTGGATCCGGCCGGAATTCTCAATCCCGGCAAGCTGATTCCGTGACAGCCGAGCTGCGCCGCCGAGAGATCGGCAAGGTGATCGCGCTGACCAACCCGGTGTCGGGCCACGGCGCCGCGATCCAAGCCGCCCAGCTCGCGATCGCCCGGCTGCACCGCCGCGGCGTGGAGGTCGTCGAAATCATCGGCGACAACGCGCAAGACGCCCGCCACCTGGTGGGCGCGGCCCTGGAAAAGGGCACCGATGCGGTCATGGTGACCGGAGGCGACGGCGTCGTCTCCAACGCCCTGCAGGTGTTGGCGGGCACCGACATTCCCCTGGGCGTGATTCCGGCCGGGACCGGCAACGACCACGCCCGCGAATTCGGCATCCCCACCAGGGACGCCGAGGCCGCCGCGGACATCGTTGTCGACGGCTGCACGGAATCCATTGACCTGGGCCTGATTCGGGACAGCGGTGGGGGCCAGAAATGGTTCGGCACCGTGGCCGCCACCGGCTTCGATTCCCTGGTCACCGATCGCGCCAACCGGATGAGCTGGCCGCACGGCCGGCTGCGCTATTACGTCGCGATGCTCGCCGAGCTGTCACAGCTGCGACTCCTGCCGTTCCGGATGGTGCTCGACGGCACCAAAGAGATCGACGCGGATATCACGCTCGCCGCCTTCGGCAACACCCGCAGCTACGGCGGCGGGCTGCAGATCTGCCCCGGCGCCGACCACACCGACGGCCTGCTCGACATCACCTTGGTGCACGAGGCCTCGCGCACCAAGCTGGTCCGCCTGTTCCCCACCGTGATGAAGGGCACCCACATCAACCTCGACGAGGTAAGCACGGTGCGGGCCAAATCCATCCACGTCGAGTGCCCCGGCATCAACGTCTACGCCGACGGCGACTTCGCCTGCGCGCTACCGGCCGAGATCTCGGTGGTTCCGCGCGCTCTGCAGATTCTGCGCCCGGCCAAGCCATAGCCCCGGTCCCCAGGGACCATCACCGCGTTCGAGAGTCGCTCATTTCTTCCGGGGAGGCGGCGCGAGCCTGCCGCAAGCCGATCGACTAACCCACGCCCCGGCTGAGCCAGGTCACCTCGCCGGCGTCGCCGCCGTCGCGGTAGGCCTCGAGCGCCTCGTCCCAGGCCGTGCCGAGCACCGAGTCCAATTCCGCGGCCAGGGTGTCGGCGCCCTGGGCCATCATCGCCCGCAGCCGCATCTCCCCGACCATGATGTCGCCGTTGGCGCTCATCGCCCCGCTCCACAGGCCGAGCTGCGGGGTGTGGCTGAACCGGTGGCCGTCGACGCCGGGGCTGGGGTCCTCGGTGACCTCGAACCGCAGCACGGACCAGGACCGCAGCGCGTTGGCCAGTTTGGCACCGGTACCCACCGGCCCGACCCAGTTGGTGACCGCGCGCAGCTGTCCGGGCATCGCCGGCTGGGGCGTCCAGGTCAGATTCGCCTTGGCACCCAGAGACGACGACAACGCCCACTCGACATGCGGGCAAACCGCCGCCGGCGACGCGTGCACGTACACCACGCCGGTCGTGACGTCGGCGAATTGATTCGACGCTCGCATTTCCTGCTCCTTCGGTTCCACCAGGGACGTCTTCCCCAACGACCTGCGGACCCGACAAACAGGGCAGCTTGCTTGAAATCTTCGATTTTTTGTGTGTCCTGCGTGTCTATTGTGCCTTGTGGTACCCCTGTTGCGCTAGTGTGCATTTCCCACTAGCTGTAATCGGCTATCACGGCGTCCGAAATCGCCGGCCACGGCCGCAGCGCCCACTCGCCGAAATCCCGGTCCGTGAGGACCACCAGCGCCAGGTCTTTTTCGGGATCTGCCCAGATGAAACCGCCTGCCTGGCCAAAATGGCCGTACGTCCGCGCGGAATTCTGCGCGCCCGTCCAGTGCGGCGATTTCGTGTCCCGGAGCTCGAAACCCAGCCCCCAATCGTTGGGTCGCTGCACCCCGTAACCGGGCAGAACGCCGTCCAGACCGGGAAACTGCACCGTCGTCGCCTCGGCATGCATGCCCTGCGAGACCGTCGCCGGGCGCAGCAGGTCCCCGGCGAACGCCGCCAGGTCGGCCACCGTCGACCTCGCCCCGAATCCGGCGGCCACCGCGCCGCCGTGCAGCCGGGTCGCCGCCATGCCCAGCGGCTCGCACACCGCCTCGGTCAGGTAGCGCGCAAACTCGATGCCGGTCTCGCGCTCCACGGTCTGGCCCAGCACGGTGAAGCCCTGGTTGGAGTAGATCCGCCGGGCGCCGGGCGCGGCCAGCACCCGGTCGTCGTGCATCGACAGACCCGAGGTGTGGGCGAGCAGGTGGCGGACGGTCGCGCCGGGCGGGCCGGCCGGCGCGTCGAGCTCGACCGCGCCTTCCTCGATGGCGACCTGCACGGCCCGGGCCGCCAGCGGCTTGGTCACCGAGGCCAGCTCGAACACCCGCTCGGTGTCGCCGTGGCTGGCCAGCGCGCCGCCCGGACCAACCACCGCTGCGGCGGCGGCCCCGACCGGCCAGTCGTTCAGGGCATCGAGGGCCGCCATCACTTCCGGGCGATGTAGTAGTTGTTGATCGGGTCCGACTCGATCTCGGCCACGCTCACGTCGCCGAACCCGGCATCGCCCAGCATCGAGACCGCGAGTTGCGTCCCCCAGGCGGTGCCCAGTCCGGCGCCGTCCAGCGCCAGTGACACCGTCATGCAGTGCATCAGCGACGTCGTGTACAGGTAGGTGCTCATCGGGACGCCGACGTTCTCCTCGAGTCGGCTCGACGCCTTGATGTCGGCCATCAGCAGCACACCGCCGGGCCGCAGCGCCCGGTAGATGTTCTCCAGGACCCGCGCCGGCTGCGCCTGATCGTGGATGGCGTCGAAGACGGTGATGACGTCGTAGGCATCCGCCTTGTCCAAATCAGCGAGATTGTGGCTTTCGAAGCCCGCGTTGGACAGGCCCCGCTCGGCGGCCTCCGCGATCCCGGTGGCGATGGCCTGCTCGGAAAAGTCGATACCGGTGAAGCGGCTGGCCGGAAACGCTTGTGCCATCACGTTGATGGCGTGTCCGCTGCCGCAGCCGAAATCCGCCACGTCGGCTCCGGACCGCAGCCGCTCCACGAGGCCGTCCGCCAACGGCAGCACCACGTCGACCAACGCCGTGTCGTACACGACGCCACTCTGCTCGGCCATCAACGCGTGAAAGCGGGGAAACTCGCTGTACGGCAACCCGCCCCCGGCGCGGAAGCAACCGATGATCTTTTGTTCGACCTCGGCGAGCACCGGAACGAGCAGGGTCACCAGGGCCAGGTTGTCCGGTCCGGCTTCGCGCGTCAGCACCTTGGCGCGCTGCGCGGGCAACGAGTAGGTCGCGGTGTCAGGGTCGTAGTCGACGACGCGTCCGGTGGTCATGCCGGCCAGCCACTCCCGGACGTAGCGTTCGTTGAGTCCGGCCGCCGCGGCGATCTGTTCGCTGGTGGCCGGCGCCTGCCCGGCCATCGTGTCCAGCAGCCCGGTCTGATGCCCGATGCTGAGCAATAGCGTCAGGCTGGCGCCGTCGATGGCCGCGGTGATTCGTTCGGTGAATTCTTCGGTGGTCTCCAAAGCCGTCACGCCCAGGGACGCTACACCCGGTCGATGGCCGGCCGGTTGCCAACAGCGGATGGGTGGACAACCCGCCGCGAGATGTATGGCGGCGGTCAGTAGGTTGGAGCCCATGAGTCAGACAGTGCGCGGCGTGATTTCACGCAAGAAGGGCGAACCCGTTGAATTGGTGGACATCGTCGTCCCGGATCCCGGGCCCGGGGAGGCTCTGGTCGACGTCATCGCCTGCGGGGTGTGCCACACCGACCTGACCTACCGCGAGGGCGGCATCAACGACGAGTATCCCTTCCTGCTCGGCCACGAGGCCGCCGGCCGGGTCGAGGCCGTCGGCCCGGACGTGACCGCCGTCGCGCCGGGCGACCTCGTGATCCTGAACTGGCGCGCGGTCTGCGGGCAGTGCCGGGCGTGCAAGCGCGGCAGGCCGCACCTGTGCTTCGACACCTTCAACGCCACACAGAAGATGACGCTGACCGACGGCACCGAGCTCACGCCCGCGCTGGGCATTGGCGCGTTCGCCGACAAGACGCTGGTGGCCGCAGGCCAGTGCACCAAGGTCAATCCCGAGGCCGATCCCGCGGTCGCGGGCCTGCTCGGATGCGGGGTGATGGCCGGGCTGGGCGCGGCGATCAACACCGGCGCGGTCACCCGCGACGACACCGTCGCGGTAATCGGTTGTGGCGGAGTCGGCGACGCCGCGATCGCCGGCGCGGCGCTGGTGGGCGCCCGGCGCATCATCGCCGTCGACACCGACAACACCAAACTGGACTGGGCCCGCAAGTTCGGCGCCACGCACACCGTCAACGCCCGCGAACTCGACGTGGTCAAGACCATTCAGGACCTCACCGACGGTTTCGGCGCCAACGTGGTGATCGACGCGGTGGGCCGGCCCGAAACCTGGAAGCAGGCCTTCTACGCCCGCGACCTCGCCGGAACCGTTGTGCTGGTGGGTGTTCCGACCCCCGACATGCGCTTGGACATGCCGCTGGTGGACTTCTTCAGCCACGGCGGTGCGTTGAAGTCGTCGTGGTACGGCGATTGCCTGCCCGAACGCGACTTCCCCACCTTGATCGACCTGTATCTGCAGGGCCGGCTGCCGCTGGAGCAGTTCGTCTCCGAGCGCATCGGGCTCGGCGACGTGGAAGAGGCGTTCCACCGGATGCACGGCGGCGAGGTGCTGCGGTCGGTGGTGGTGCTCTGATGGCGGGCATCGAACGGCTGGTCACCCACGGCACCTTCGAACTCGACGGTGGCAGTTGGGAAGTCGACAACAACATCTGGATCGTGGGTGACGACTCCGACGTGGTGGTGTTCGACGCCGCGCATTCCGCCGAGCCGATCCTGCAGGCGGTGGGTAGGCGCAATGTGGTCGCGGTGGTGTGCACCCACGGCCACAACGACCACGTCACCGTGGCACCCGAACTGGGCGCGGCGCTGGACGCCCCGGTGCTGTTGCATCCCGGCGACGACGTGCTGTGGCGAATGACTCACCCGGACAAGGACTTCCGCACCATCGCCGACGGTGACACGCTCGACGTCGCCGGCACCGAGCTGCTGGCCCTGCACACGCCGGGCCACTCCCCCGGATCGGTGTGCTGGTACGCCCCGGAGCTGGGCCCCACAGGCGTCGTGTTCAGCGGGGACACCCTGTTCTCCGGCGGCCCGGGCGCCACCGGGCGCTCCTACTCGGACTTCCCGACCATCCTGCAGTCGATCTCCGGCCGGCTCGGGACGTTGCCCGGCGACACCGTGGTGCATACCGGCCACGGCGACAGCACCACCATCGGCGACGAAATCGTGCACTACGAGGAATGGGTGGCCCGCGGCCACTGACTCGTCCACGCCGAACTGCCAACCGGTTCGGCCTCTATCGTTGACCCATGCCGCCTGAACCCCGGATGCCCGAATCGAGCATTGTGGTGCGGCCCGAGCCTGACTACACCGAGGCGTCGCGGCTGCGGGCCGCCGGGTTGGCGCAGGCGATAGCGGCGTTCGAGCGAGCCGCCGAACAGGTGACGCTGCCCAGGGCTCCGCAGCCGATCGTCATCGCCGACTACGGCGCGGCCAACGGCCACAATTCACTCAGGCCGCTGTCGGCGGGCATCGCGGTGCTGCGTCGCCGTACCCGCCACGATCACGCAATCCTGGTGGCGCACACCGATGTACCGGGCAATGACTTCGCTGCGCTGTTCGAGACGGTGCACGACGACCCGGAAAGCTACCTGCACTCCGACACGGCGACGTTCACCTCGGCGGTCGGCCGTTCGTTTTATGACCAGATCGTGCCGTCCAAGACGGTCAACCTGGGCTGGACGTCGTGGGCGACGCAGTGGCTGAGCCGAACTCCCTGCGAGGTGCACGATCACGTGCACGTCTCGCGCAGCAGGGACGCCGCCGCGCACTCGGCCTACGCCGACCAGGCGGCGCTGGACTGGCATAACTTCGTCGCCTTCCGCGGCCGGGAGTTGGCCCCCGAGGGCCGCCTGGTGGCGCTTACGCTGGCCGCCGACGAAGACAACACCGCGGGCTTCGCCCCGCTGCTCGACGCCATCCGGGAGGCGCTGGACGATCAGGCGCGCGAGGGTCTGCTGAACTCGGATGAGTTGCGGCGCATGGCGATTCCCACCTTTGCCCGTGGCGAGAAGGATTTTCGTGCCCCGTTCGCGCCGAAGGGTCGGTTCGAAGGCCTGATGATCGAGCACCTCGAGATGTTCAACGCCGAGGACCGGTTCTGGGCGCGCTACCAGTTAGACCACGACGCAGAGGCTTTCGGCGCGCAGTGGGCGGCCTTCGCCCGGTTCGCGCTGTTTCCCTCCCTGGTGGCCGCGCTCGACGGTGGGTTCCACGACGAGCGGGCGGCGCAATTCGTCGAGCGGCTGGCGCCCGCGGTGGCCGAACGTCTGTCCAGCGCTCCCGAGCCGATGCGGATTCCGCAGGCCGTGGTCGTGCTGGTAAAGCGCGACGCACGGCGCTGATGAGAGTTTCGGCACATCCGCGCAGCGGGTAACCCCTTGCAATCGTCAACCTGCGACTGCAAGGGGGTAGACGCATGAGCGTGCAGGACGATAAAGGGACTGAGGGCGACAAGGCTACTGAGGACGACAAGGAGCCTAAGGACGATAGGGCGAGTGCTCGAGCCGAACGAGCTGATCAAACTGGCGGAAAGGATGATGAGCAACCGCTGACCGAGAAGCCCGAGCCGGACGAGGACGACAAAAAGAAGGCCTCCGAGATGATGGATGCCTACAAAGAAAAGCCGACGATCGTGCTGCCCGGCACCGGCGGCAGCGTGTCCGGCACCGCGGTCAACGAGTGGCTGGACGAGGACGGCAATCCCAGACACGAAGAACCCGAGGGCTCGGATGCCCGGGACTCGGATGCCCAGGACTCTGATGCCCAGGACTCTGATGCCCAAGAGAAGGGCGACGGCCAGCGCGACGAAGAGGCGCTGAAGGAGCAGATCGAAAAGGACAAAGCCCTCAACGAGAAGCTGAGAGAAGCCGCCCAGGAGGAGAACAAGGGCGAAAAGGGTAAAAAGGGCGAAAAGGGCGAAAAGGGTTGAGCTGAACCCGAATTGACAACGTGGGACTCAGTGAGCGGGTATCGGCCCCAATGCGGTGATGCCCAGGTTGCCCTCGATCTCCTGAATGATCTGGTTGACGCGGTCGAGCCCGGGAATGGGTTCGTTGACGCCTGGAACGGGTGGGATCGGCGGGGCCGCCACTTTGCGTGGAGCCGCCGGACGGGCGGGCGCGGGCGGTGGCGCCGCCTGAGGAGTCGCCCGGGGCGTGGTGGTCATCGGCGTCTCGGTCTCGGCCGGCGGGGTGGTATCGGAGGTTGACGGCACCGGAACGTCCGGTGGCGGTGGGGCGGGCTCGGCAGTCGCGCTGTGGGGTGCCGGGGGCGGGGCCGCCGGCGTCGCACTCAACGCCGGCGTTGGCGTGGTCGCCGACTTATTCTGCGCGGTCAGCCCGATTGCCACGGCGGTTCCCACCAGCAGCACCGCCGCGACGGTGATGATGATCGCCGCCGCCGGCAGCAGATGCCAGCGCGACACCAGCCGCTTGCGTGTGACGGCTTCGGGCGCGGCCTCAACCGATCCAGCTGCGGGTTCGGCCGCCCCGGTCGCCGCATCGGGGTCCGGCCCGGAATACCCGGCGGCGGTGACCCGCGAGTTGTGCCCGGTGGCCGACCAGGCCCGGGCCAGCTCGGCCTGTGTCGGGTCGGCCGGCGGCGCCTGCGTGGTCGCGGTCGCTTCGGGGCGCGATGCCGGCCGCACCGATGCCCGAGCCGTCGCGGGCGCGGCCGGCGCCGAGAGCGTCGCGGGCATGGCCGGCGCGGCGGGCGCTGAGAGCGTCGCGCCGGCATCGCCGGGACCGTGCGCGACCCGCAACGCGGCGCCTAGCGCGGGCGTGAATTGCGGGCGCGGCGTCGTGGCGACGGGCACGCGAAAGTGCCGCGACAGCGCGGTGGTGACGGTCGGCAGGTTCGCCCCGCCGCCCGTCGAGACCACCGCGACGAGATCACGGATTCCGTTGCGCGCCAAGGCTTCATCCAATGCCGAGATCGCGCTGTCCAGCGAGGGGCGGATCGCGTCGTCAAGTTCGTGCCGGGTGAGCCGGATTTCGCCGCTCGTCCCGGTCAGCCCGTCGGTCAGCGTCGCGACCGTGCCCGAGGAGAGCTGTTCCTTGGCGATCCGGCATGCGCTGCGCAGCCGGCTCAGCGAGCCGATCGCCGCGTTGCCGGACGGGAACGCACCGGTGGTCGGCATGTTGGCGATGACGGCGCCCAGCAACGCCTGGTCGATCAGGTCGCCGGAGAAATCGCGGTGCCGAACGGTCGGGGCCAACGCCCGGTAGTCGCCGTCGGCGTGCATCAAGGTGATGTTGGTGCCGCTGCCGCCGAAATCGCAGACCGCGACGGTTCCGCGCGGCGGAATGCCCGGGCTGGTCCGCACGGCGAGCAGCGTGGCCGCGGCGTCGGGGATCAGCAGGATCGGGCGCGTGCGTCGCGACCATTCGGGGATCTCGCTCAGGGCGGCGCCGAGGGCCTCCACCGCGGGTGACTCCCAGTGGGCCGGATAGGTGACCGCGATGTCGTCGGGCAGGGCGCGTCCGCCGGTGGCGGCATACGCGAGCGCACGCAACCCGTCGGCGACCAAGACCTCGCTGCGGTGCACCGAGCCGTCGACCGCCACGACGCCACGCGGGTCTCCGACCCGGTTGACGAAGCCGGTGATCACCACGCCGGGACCCTGCAATCGTGGGTTCTCCGCGGGGATGCCGATCTCGGCGGGACGCTCCGGGTACAGCGTCAGAACGGGTTTGCGGGTGATGGCGTTGTCGGCGGTGACGGCCGCCAGGTTGGTGGCGCCTATCGATAAGCCCAGCGCGGTCCCGACTCCATTGGCCATATCCCGATCCCCGTCTCCGCCGCGCCGACTCGCATCCGGCTAGCCGTTATTGTGCCGCCAAAACCTGTATTCCGTGTCAGCGGCAGCTATGCGCCCGCTGTGCGCCGGTCATCGGATGCTGCCTTCGCCGGCGATCAGCGGAAGGTCGAGCGGGGTGACCCAGCCCGGTCGCAGGTCGTTGACCGCCGGAACCGCGTTGAGCGCCCGCAGGCCGGTCGCCAGGCATCCGGCCGCGGCCGCATCCCGGCCCGAGCCGTCGGTGAACCGGAACGCGGTCTCCTGGAAGATGCTCGGGGTCCCCTCGATGTCCACGCGGTAGACGTCGTTGTCGTGGCCGGTCGGCCAGTCCGGGGCGGCGTCCAGCCCGATCCGGTTGACGTGTTCGAGCTGAATGCGCGTCTCACCCTGGTAGACGCCGTTGATGGTGAACCGGACGGCGGCCACGTGCCCTGGTTTGATGACCCCCCTGGCCGAATTGCGCTCGGTGGGTGTCACCCACTTGTCCCAGGTGGTGGTGATTTCGTCGAGCATGATGCCGGCGGCGTGCGCGATCATCGGGACCGTGGCGCCCCACGCGAAGATCAGCATGTCGCGGTCTTCCAGCATCGGCTTGAACTCCGGCTCGCGGCCGATGCCCATCTCGAATTCGTAGTCGCCCTCGTAGTTGGTGTAGTCCAGCAGCTCGGAGGCGCGTACCCGGCGCACCTCGGAGCACAGCCCCATCAGCGTCATCGGGAACAGGTCGTTGGCGAATCCGGGGTCGATGCCGGTGGTGAAGCAGGACGACTCCCCCAGCTCGCAGGCCTCGGTGATGGGCTGGATCCAGTTCGGCGGGTTGAGGCTCATGGTCGGCCAGACCCACGGGGTCATCGCGGTCGAACACACGTCGATGCCGGCCCGCAGGAACCGGGTGATCAGCGAGATGTTCTCCTTGGCGTGCATCGCCGTCGGGCCGTAGTGCACCAGCGCGTCGGGTTTCAATGCGATCAGGGCGTCGATGTCGTCGGTGGCGGCGATGCCGACCGGGTCGGGCAGCCCGCAGATCTCGCCGACGTCGCGGCCGACCTTGGCGGGATTGCTGACGCCGACGCCCACCAACTCGAACAACGGATGCTTCACGATCTCGGCGATCACCATCTTGCCGACGAAGCCGGTTCCGTACACCACCACACGCTTTGAGCCGCGTTCGGACATGCCTTGACGCCACCTTTCCGGTCACCAGCCCCCTGCTTCGGGCTTCACCATAAGCTTCCCTACCGTCGCTCGTGGTGACACGATGCAATTCATGACGAAGCACCTCGCCGGACCGTCGGTCCTGTTGGCCGTCGGTTTCGGGTTCGCGAACGCATGCGGCGTAGCGCACGCCCTTCCCCAGATGCCGAAGGTCCGCTACGAGATCAACGGGCCCGCTGTCGCCGAGTTCATCTACTACCAAACCGACACCGGGCAGCTGCATCAGGCGAATGCACCGCTGCCCTGGTCGACGGAGTTCACCGGCTATGGCGGCGAGGTGTTCACCATCAGCGCGCAGGGACCGGGCCCCATCTCCTGCAAGATCTTGCTCGACGGCAACGTGGTGAGTGCCGCGACGGCCACCACCGGTGCGCCCGCCAGAACCGTCTGCACGCACTGACCCAGCACTCCCCATTTGCACGACGTAAGGAGGTCTCGGTGAGCCTCAAGACGGGTCACAAGAAGGGCCTGGCGCCGCGGACGAACGGGGCGCCACCGCCCGACATTACGCTCGCCGACGTCCATCTCGACTCGCTGGACTTCTGGGCGTTGGACGACGACTTCCGTGACGGCGCGTTCGCCACCCTGCGCCGCGAGGCACCGATCTCGTTCTGGCCCGCGGTCGAGTACGAGGGTTTCGAGCCGGGCGACGGGCATTGGGCGCTGACCAAACACGACGACGTGCATTTCGCCAGCCGTCACCCGGACATCTTCAGCTCCAGCCCCAACATCACGATCAACGACAACACCCCGGAGATCAGCGAGTACTTCGGCTCGATGATCGTGCTCGACGATCCGCGTCACCAGCGGCTGCGCTCGATCGTCAGCCGCGCGTTCACCCCGAAGGTCGTGGCGCGCATCGAGGCCTCGGTCCGCGAGCGGGCCCGGCGGCTGGTCGCGTCGCTGATCGCCAATCATCCCGCGGGGGAGGCGGAGCTGGTCAACGAGCTCGCCGGTCCGCTGCCGTTGCAGGTCATCTGCGACATGATGGGCATCCCCGAAGAGGACCATCAGCGCATATTCCATTGGACCAACGTCATTCTCGGGTTCGGCGACCCGGATCTGGCGACGGATTTCAATGAGTTCCTCCAGGTCTCGATGGATATCGGCGCCTACGCCAGCGCGCTGGCCGAGGACCGGCGGTCCAATCACCACGACGACCTGACCACCAGCCTGGTGGAAGCCGAGGTCGACGGCGAACGGCTGTCGTCGACTGAGATCGCGTCGTTCTTCATCCTGCTGGTGGTGGCTGGCAACGAGACGACGCGCAATGCGATCAGCCACGGTGTGCTGGCGCTGTCGCGCTACCCCGCCGAGCGGGAGAAGTGGTGGTCCAACTTCGACCGCCTGACCCCCACCGCCGTCGAGGAGATCGTGCGGTGGGCGTCCCCGGTGGTCTACATGCGGCGCACCCTGACCCGGGACTTCAAGCTCAGCGGCACCAGGATGAAGGCCGGCGACAAGGCCACGCTGTGGTACAACTCGGCCAATCGCGACGAGTCGACGTTTGAGAATCCCTGGGTTTTCGACGTGGCGCGTACCCCCAACCCGCACTTCGGCTTCGGCGGCGGCGGTGCCCATTTCTGCCTGGGCGCCAACCTCGCTCGTCGCGAGATCAGGGTCGTCTTCGACGAATTGCGCCGCGAGATACCCGACATCGTCGCGACGGATGAACCCGCGCGGCTGCTGTCGCAGTTCATCCACGGCATCAAAACCCTGCCGGTGGCCTGGAGCCCGCCGCGGTAGCGCCGCATCCGGAATCGACTCTGCCGGAGGGTGTATCGCTGTGTCGAATCCGCAAGCGCATGCGCTAGCGGATTCCGGGATTACGCTGACCCCGTGACCATTCCCGCGTTTCCCGCCGCCGAGGTGCTGGCCGCCCGCCAGAAACTCGTCCTCGACCACTTCCATGACGAGGTCCGCCAGGCCTGGGATGACGTCTTGGCGACCTTCCCGCATCCGCGCTACGAGCTGATCCCCCAGATGCTGGTGCACGACGGCGATGCGGCGGTGCGCGACTACTACGCCTATACGCGAACCGCATTTCCCGACCAGGACCACGAAATCATCGCGCTGCGCCACAGCGCCGACGCGGTGATCGTCGAATTCTGGCTGATGGGCACGCACCGCGGCTACTTGGGCAAGGTCCCGCCCACCGGCAGCCGATTCCGCGTCCGCATGACCGCATACTTCGTCTTCGATGACACCGAAACCCTTGTCTGCGAACGCATTTACTTCGACACGCTGACCATGATCAAGCAGCTCCTGGGCGGACTGGACATGAAGAAGCCGGCGAACTGGTGGCTGGCCGCGCGGTGCCTTCGCGGGTTCTTGTCGATGTCGTCGGAAAAACCGGACCCGGCGCTGACCAACACCCCCTAAACTCCACCGCTAAGGGACGGAGCGAGGGAGGCTGCGATGCGGTTTTCAAGCCTTCACACGGTCTGCGGCGTCACCGCCGTGGCCATGTTGGGTTCCTGCGCGATGGCCACCGCCGCGCCATTACCACCGGGCTCGCACACCGAGAAGTGGATCGACCTGCGGGCCGGCGAATGCGTGACCGATCTGCCGCCTGCCGACGGGAGCCGAGTCAACGTCACCGTAGTCGATTGTGCGACAGCGCATTCAGCCGAGGTGTATCTGCGCGCTCCGATGGCCGTCGACTCAGCCATCGCCACCGTCGCCAATCGCGATTGCGCGGCCGGATTCGCCCCGTACACCGGCCAACCCGTTGACCGCGGCCGGTTTTCGATCACCTATCTCATCGACTCGAACCAGGACCGCACCGGCGCCAATCCCACCCCGAGCACCGTCATCTGCCTAGTGCAGTCCGCCAACGGGCAAACGTTGATCGGATCAGCGCACCACTGAGGCGCCTAGGCGATCACGTAGTCGCTGAACGGGAACGTCACGGCTTCCCGCACCGAGTTCAGCGTCGACGTCGGCCGCAGCAGCGACGCCTCACCGCTGGGACTGAAGTAGTACGAGCGCGACGTGGCGCAGTTGCCGGAGTAGAACACGGAGCTGTCCAGCCGCTTGGTCATCCGCTCCATGAACCGGTCGTTGGCCTCTTCGGTCACCTCGAAGGTCGTCGCACCGCGGCGTTTGACCTCGCCGAGCAGTCGGCCTATGTGGCGCATCTGGTATTCGATGGTGTGGAAGAAGGACAGTCCGGAGAAGGCGAACGGACTGGCCAGACTCAAGTAATTGGGGAAGTACGGCATGGACAAGCCCTGGTATGCCTGGAACCGGGTCTCCCGCCACCACTTGCCCAGGTTTCGCCCCTTGCGGCCAACCACCTCGATGGCCGGGAAGTTGGCCTCCCACAGGTCAAAACCGGTCGCCAACACCAGGGTGTCGATGAGGGTCTTACGCCCGTCGACGGTGACGATGCCGTCCGCCTCGATCCGCGCGATCGAGTTGGTCTCCAAATGCACGTGGGGCGCGCTGAAGACGCGGTAGAAGGTGTTGGAAAAGGTCGGCCGCTTGCAGCCGAGGTCGTAGTCCGGCGTCAACCTGGCGCGCAGTTCCTTGTCCCGGATCCACCGGAATCGGTTGATCTTGGCCAGGTCGGAGGCGGAAATGTTCCCCCGCCCCCGCGACTCCCGAAAATGCAGCGCCATGACGACCATGATGATCTCGAGGATGACGTCGCTCACCCACCGCAGCGCCCGCTGCGCGGCCGGCACCCGCGCGAATAGGCGTCGCATCGGCGGGGAGATCGGGAAATCGAACTTGGGAATCACGTGGGTCGCGGTGCGCTGGTAGACGGTCAGCTCCGCGGCCTCTTTGGCCAGCTCCGGGATGACCTGCACGGCGGATGCGCCGGTCCCGATGACCGCGATACGCCGCCCGTCGTAGCGGTAGTCGTGGTCCCACGCGGTGGTGTGGACCACCTTGCCTTCGAAGCTCGCGACGCCCGGGATATCCGGCATCCGCGGCTGAGACAGGAATCCGGTCGCCGTGATCAGGAAGCGGGTCGTCAGCGTTTCGCCGCCTGCCAGCGACACCCGCCACACCGCGGCTTCCTCGTCCCACTGGGCGCCTTCCACGGTCGTGTTGAACCGCATGTGGCGGCGCACGTCGTACTTGTCGGCTACCTCCGCGGCGTACTGCTTGACCTCGGCGCCCGGCGCGAACAGCCGTGACCAGTCCGGTTTGGGTTCGAACCAGTACGAGTAAGTGGTCGACGGGATGTCGACGGCGATGCCCGGGTAGTGGTTGATATGCCAGGTTCCGCCCAAGTCGTCCTCGCGGTCAAACATGACGAAGTTGTCAAACCCGAGGCGCTTGAGCTGAATTGCGGCGCCGATGCCGCCAAAACCCGCACCCACGATGATGGCGTCGAAACGGTCTGTGCTCACAGCCTTGCTCCGTGCTACCTGTTCCCATACTTAACGAATAATAAGCTTTCACTAAGATACGCAACTCTAATAGGCTCCGCCGACAGGCGCACTCGAGCTTTGCCAGTATGTGACCTTGCCGACACCTTCGCGGTAATCATTGGCGGCTCTATCAGACGCGATGGCCCCGCGCCCAACTGTGCAAACGCCGAAACGACCAAGTCTTGAGCGACCCTGGGTCGCGATCAAGCCGGTCGGATTTGCTCGGACCGAAGCCATGACAGCTGGCGGGGTTCTTATCTTGTGGCCGGCCCGGCTGTACGCGTTTCCTGCAATTTGCCCAGCAATTCGTGGCATCGCCGGGCGCGGTCGGAGTCTTGCGCCATCACATCGCTGAAGAACGACGCGACGTCATCGAGGCCGGCGTTCTTCGCGTCGCGCACGTACTGGCCGTAATCGTGCCCCGCTTTGAGTGAGTGATACTGAAGGGAAATAAGATCGAAGGTCACGTCGTCGAAACCCGTTTCACCCGTTGCCATGTCGCCACCCTTCTGACAGTGAGCGCCAGATCTGGTACTCGCCGTCTCCGGCTACCCTGAATGGACAACACCAAACGACGGCTTAAAGTGTTTTTTGTAGGCAACCCGACACGCAATGGCTGCGTCGGTCCGATGGCGGCGACGCCGCCGCTATCGACCGCCTGTCGCTGCGCCCCGGTCTACAGGAAAACATCACCAAATAGTTGGCAACTTGACAGTTTCGGGAGGGGCTACCATGGGCATTTCGGACGCCATGATCGCACGTCACATCGTTCGTTCCCTCGGTTCAGCAGTAGTTCTCGCAGCGTCGGGCGTGGCCGTGTCGGCCTTGTCCACTTCCGTTATCCCCTCCGCCTCGGCCCAGTGTCCGG
>NZ_LZSX01000044.1 GCF_001665835.1 Mycobacterium colombiense
GAGCGAGCGCCAACGTAGAAGCGGCTGTACTCGACGGCGATGTCGACACCGTCGGGTTCGAAACGCGTGATTGTCCACGGTGGCATGAGCAGGCTGCCTGCACCGGGCAGGCTTGGCACGCGACCGGCCAGGCTCGCCCCCTCGGCTGCTTCATAAGGACCCAACAGGTCGATGAGTTCGTCGACTCGTTGCGCCGCGTGGACGAAGACGCCGTCTTCTGGGGCTGCGCTGACGGCCAGGTCTTGCAGTGTGCGCATCCCGGCCACGAAGTGGCTAAATCCGGCTCCGGGTTCGGTCAACCGAAAGATCGGCGGCGGCGCATCGTCGTGTCCTGAAGCATTGCTCATGCGCTCAGTCCATATAGGTGTATCGGGCAGGCGCTTGCGCGCCGGGGACAACTGCCATGGTCATTCTTTCTGCTCGGTTCACCGACGCTGGCACTCTTTGCTACGACTTGGAGGTCACACGCGGTTGGCGCGTCAGGCAGCACCGGAGGTGATCGACAACCTCGTCGGCAACCTTGTCGATGGGCAGCGCGCGGTCGGTGGCGATCCAGTCGGTGAGCCAGATTTGCAGGGCGGAAATCACCAGCGAGGCAACAACTGCCGGACGCAATGCGCTAATCTCTCCGGC
>NZ_LZSX01000045.1 GCF_001665835.1 Mycobacterium colombiense
GATGTGTATAAGAGACAGGACGCACGTAGTCCGGGATGGCCAGCGCGTCCCGCTCCGGGCCGCTGGCCGCATAGATGACACAGTCGGGCTTGAGCGCGATCAGCGCGTCGGCGTCGTTGGTGGCTTTCAGGCCGATCGGCTCACCGCCGGCCAGCTCGCCCGCGTCCTTGCCGACCTTGGCGTCCGAGTGCACCCACACCCCGACCAGGTCCAGATTGGGGCGCCGCTGGATCGCGCGGATGGCGATCGAGCCGATGCCACCTGTCGCCCACACCACCACGCGATGAGCCGTCATCTTGTTCCTCCTCGAGTGCGTGCGCGACGAAAGCCTGGGCGGCCGTTGCCCTTACGTCAACGGCGGCGGCCGTTGTGACCCGACGTTCGACTTGGAAACTACCGCCGCGGATCTACGCGGTCAAGGATTTAAGAAAGCGGGCACTATCTTAACGAACAAATTTTAGGTTAGGGTGCAGCTGTGACGGCCCACCAGCGTTTTGCCCGTCTCCGAGCGACAATTCGGGGCGGCTGGCGCTGATGTTCACGCTCAGGTTCGACATGCGCGCCCCGCATGGGGGCGCGCCGGCCACCGATCTGTACGCCGCGGCCATCGACATGTGCGAGTGGGCCGAAACGCGGGGTGCCGTGCTGGCGGTGCTCTCCGAGCACCACGGCGCCGACGACGGTCATCTGCCGGTACCGCTCACCTTGGCTTCGGCGATAGCGGCCAGGACGCGCACGTTGGCGATCCTGCTGGCCGCGGTGCCGATTCCGTTGTGGGATCCCGTCCGGCTCGCCGAGGAGATCAGCGTGCTGGACTTGATCAGTCGCGGACGGGTGTCCTACGCGTTCGGCGTGGGACATCGCCGCGAGGAATACGAGCACTTCGGCATCGACATGAGCACGCGCGGTCGCGCGGCCGACGAGATGCTGGACGTCCTTGGGCCGCTGGTGCGCGGTGACCCCGTCGAATATCGGGGGCGCACGGTCCGCGTCACCCCACCGTGCGGCTCGCCCACCGGGCCGATGGTGCTGATCGCAGGCGGTAGCAAGGCCGCGGCGCGGCGGGCCGGTCGCCACGGCCTGGGGTTCATCTCGCAGACCGCGTCGCCCGGCCTGAAGGATTACTACGAGGAGCAGTGCCGTGCGCACGGGCACGAACCCGGAATCATCCAGTTTCCCCAACCCGGCGCTCCGACAGCGGTTTTCGTAGCCGACAACGTCGACGAGGCCTGGGATGAGCTGGGGCCGCACCTACTGCACGACGCGAAAACGGCGGCGTCCTACCGGCCGCACGACGACTCGGTCGCCAGCATCACCCGCGCAGACAGCGTGGCGGAGCTGCGAAAGGGTGGCCCGTACCGCATCTTCACCCCCGGCGAGGCGGTCGACTACGTGCGCGGCGGACAGCTGCTGCCCTTGCACCCGGTCTGCGGCGGCGTCGCACCGGAGGTGGCGTGGCCCTATCTCGAGCGTGCCGCGGCCGCCTTTGCAGACGACCAGTGAGGAGAGTGCCCATGCGTGTTGTCGTATGGTCGACCGGGGGAGTCGGCTCGAACGCGATCGATGCCATCGGGCGCCGGCCGGACCTGGAACTCGTTGGCGTGTGGGT
>NZ_LZSX01000046.1 GCF_001665835.1 Mycobacterium colombiense
GTGGCCGACGGGCTGCCGGAGGGCCATTTCGATGTGGTGGTGCTCAATTCGGTGGTGCAGTACTTCCCGAGTGCGGGGTATCTGCGTGACGTGATGTCAGTGGCGATGCGGTTGCTGGCACCGGGCGGAGCACTGTTCATCGGAGACGTGCGTAACCACAGTCTGCAGGGCGCGTTTCAGACCGGCATCGCACTGGCCCGCACCGCCGCCACCGATGCCGCCGAGATTCGTCAACGAGTTCAGCGCGCCATGCTTGGCGAAGCCGAATTACTGCTGGCCCCAGACTTTTTCACCACCTGGGCGGCCGACCAGCCGTCGGCGGTCGGGCTGGATATTGAAGTCAAACGCGGGATGGCCGACAACGAACTCAACCGGTACCGCTACGACGTCAGCATCCACAAAGCCCCGGCACCGGTTCGCTCACTGGCCACCGCAGACAGCTGGGCGTGGGCCCACTGCGCTGGCCTGGGCGGGCTGCACGACCGGTTGATATCCCAACGTCCCAACACTGTCCGCGTCACCGAGATCCCCCGCGCCGGACTGATCACCGACGTCCAAATCGAACACGCCCTCGCCGCCGAGCTACCGTTAGCCGACGCATTGGCTCGCGCCGACGGCGCCGATGCCGTTGTCCCCGAACAATTGCACCGCCTTGGTGAGGCCGCCGGATATCGCGTCGCGGTCACCTGGGGCGCTCAACCCGGCACCCTGGACGCCGTCTTCATCAACCCCGTCGATCCCCAGCGCCCCACCCCACCGCTGACCGATCTGTATGTGCCATCCGACGGGGCTCACCAACGCGGCACCCACGCCAATGACCCGCAGACCAACACCAAGATCGCCGCGGTGCGTCAGCAGTTGAGCGCGTGGTTGCCCGAATACATGGTGCCGACGCACATTGTGGTGCTCGACGAGTTCCCGTTGACGTCCTCGGGCAAGCTTGACCGGAAAGCCTTGCCGGCACCGGTGTTTGCCGCCACAGCCTTCCGGGCGCCTCAGACCGAGACCGAAAAAATCGTCGCCGCCGTGTTCGCCGAGGTGCTGGGGCTGGACCGGGTCGGGGTCGACGACTCCTTCTTCGATCTGGGTGGGGATTCGCTGTCGGCGATGCGTCTGATCGCGGCGGTCAACACCGGTCTGGATGCCGATCTTTCGGTGCGTGCGGTGTTCGAGGCGCCCACGGTTGCCCAGTTGGCACCGCGTATCGGTAAGGGCGGGGGCCTGGAGCCGCTGAAGCCGGTCGAGCGGCCGGCGGTGGTGCCGTTGTCGTTTGCCCAGGGCCGGTTGTGGTTTATCGACCAGTTGCAGGGGCCGTCACC
>NZ_LZSX01000047.1 GCF_001665835.1 Mycobacterium colombiense
CTAGAACGCTGAAATATCAGCAGATAGGGGAATTCTCGGGATGGTCGTTCACCTCGAGGTGGACCGGTTGCTGATCGGTGGACAGTTAGTTCCGGGCCGTGCTGCCAGGCTTCAACTTTCCCACCGCCGATGTTGCGGTATCTCGCCCCTGTGCGCAGCTTGTCGGCGCCGTGAAGACCAATTTCAACACGACCATGAATTCCAGGCACAGTATCTGGTCAACCAAGCGGTGAGCGAAGTGTGCCCCGCACTGATTTGGCAGCTGCATCCACTACCAGCCGTCGGCCGTCACGGACCGACATAGGGGAGACGATCGTGAAGTGTCGAGGGCTGGCCGTTGCTGCTTCGGTGATCGTCGGCGCAGGCGCGCTACTGGGCACGCCGGCACATGCGGATAACGACAACAACACGCTCATACCGAACAACAAGCGCCTCAATGACGGCGTGGTCTCCAATGTCTTCACTATGCAGCATCAGGCGGGTTGCACTAACGACGTAAGGCCCAACCCGCAACTGCAGCTCGCCGCCCAGCGCCACACCGAAGATGTGTTGAACAACCGGGCCCTCGACGGTGATATCGGCTCAGACGGGTCGACTCCGCAAGACCGCGCCAATGCGGCCGGCTACCACGGTCAGGTGGCCGAAACCGTGGCGGTCAACCCCGCATTGGCCATCAGCGGCATCGAGTTGATCAACCGCTGGTATCACGACCCCGCAGATTTCGCGATCATGTCCAACTGCGCCAACAGCCAAATCGGCGTGTGGTCATTGAACAGCCTGGATCGCACCGTCGTGGTCGCCGTCTACGGGCGGCCAGCGCAGCCGGTCAACACCCAGGGTGAGAACGTTCCCGTTGGTCCCAGCCCCGACTACGACGTCAGCGACGAGCTCGAACACGGCCTCGACTGGCTGCCCTGGATCCTGCGCGGGGTAAGCCCGCCACCCGCCTACCCGCCGCAATAGACGAAGCCGTTGAACCTAAGCATCGCTTCATGTTTAGCGAACATGACATGAACTCCAACCCTGGCTCGAAGCCGTGCGACGGCCTCGAGCGTACGCACGGCACGTGTAGAGATAGGACACCGATCGGCGCGCGTCTGCTACACCGGTGCAAGCGCACTCGGGCATCAGCGGCCAAGCGTCGAAAGTGGCTCATCGGCTTTGTCGTCGTTGCCGCTGGACTCGGCGATACCACACCGGCGCTAGCCGCACGGGCGCATGCCGCGCCAGCGCCGGAAGTGGAATACACCTATGACGTAATGGTGCGGCGCCACTACAACTTTGACAACCCTGACCAAGCCATCGAGTACGGCCACCGTATCTGTGACAAGGTCAGCGGAGGCCAGAGCTACGGTCAAGTAATGGGCGATGTGAAACGCGACGTGATTCCCAACGACGAGTTTGCGGCCAATTACCTTGTCTCGTATGCGATTAACCTTCTGTGCCCTGCCGAGATATGGCAGCTGCGCAACTCAGCCGCAGGCTACCAACCCCCACCGGGCTAGCGGGATGCCGCTTGTCGGGCCTACGAATGTGTGCAGGTTTGATCACACGGCAACTGGACGATCGAGGCTGGACATGAGGCTCACCAGGGTTCTGTCGACGCTAGTGCGGTGGTTTGGATTGTCGGACCATCGTCCGGACTGACCTGGGCAACGGCGACGATAGGGGTTACCACCGCGGGTTATGAGAACCTAATGGCTCCGTCGGCCGCGATGGGCCACGATATCCCGTTGGCGTTCTTAGCTGGCGGGCCCCACCAGGGCTATCTGCTGGATCCCTTCGAGCTGCCTCGGACGTCAGCAAGTGGGTCACCGCGGGTGACCCGATGAACACCGTGGCCGGCAAGGGTATCTCGGTCGTGGCGCCAGCCATCCAAGCGCTGAATGTGCGTGAGACATTGCGGCCGCTCAATGGTCTAGCGCGACGTTCTCGGGAAGATAGGTGGCATGCAAACCCGGGTGCCGCGCAGAGCTTTCTAACACCAGGGCACACGTGGAGCCTCGAGCAGCGCCTCCTCGATCCGCCGATCCGCAATGTGTTGGATCGCCGCGACGAGCACGCTGGATTTCGATCCGAAGTGATGCCCGCGGGCGCCCAGCGTCACGCCGGCACGCTCGGCCACTCGAGGCGTGGTCGTTCCTGCGTAGCCGTAGTCGACGATGCAGTCGATGGCGGCATCAAGCAGTAGCGCGCGAGTGTGTGCGCTGCGCTCCTCTTGAGTACGCCGGGGGGCTGGCTTGGTCTGTCCGGTGGGCATCCTGCAGTGACCAGGCAACGGACAGAAAACCTTTGGATTTCAGACCACCCGTGGCACCGACGTGGTACTCACCGACGGCCTGGCCGTCATCGCCGACTGACGGGATCACAGCGGAACCGGTGCCCAAATTCGGGATCAGCCGTCCCCCGGCTGAGCCGGCCTGAGTATGGTGTCGCGCGCCAGCTTCGGAGCCGCGGCGCGGCAACCGTGTCACTATCGGCTCCAGTGGTCTAGGGCTGCGCGCGCACCGCTGCCCACACGACTCAGGGGTCCGCTATTCCCACTACCGGGTCCTGTGCCGCGGTTGGCCGTTCGCCTGTTGGCCGTCTCGGCGACGATACGCTGGGCGTAGGGTCTGTCGGTAAGCATGCGTGGCCGCATGTCATTTCGTGGTTCAACAAATGATGTATCAAGTATATAATCTTGCCGCAGGGTCTATGCGCGACGACGCGAATGCCGTCGATGCATTTAAGGCCCGCCAACGTGCGTTTCGCAGGAGGTCACGTTAAGGAGAAGGAAAGCGCGATAACTACGCTCGCTCAGACGCGTTCAGCCGCGCCCCTACGGTTCACAAGCGCCCACCAGGTGGCAGAGCACATACGGCGAATGATCTTTGAGCGCCAACTCGAAGCGGGCGACCGTGTTCCTCAAGACGAGATCGCAGCGCACCTCGGGGTGAGCCGGGTGCCCGTGCGGGAGGCTGTCATCGCGTTAGCCAGCGAGGGTTGGTTGGCCGCCGAACCGCACCGGGGAGCCTTCGTCATCGGTCTCGACGAGAACTCGACGTACGATCATTTCGAGTTGATCGGGATGTTCTATGGCTTCTGCGCACGTCGCGCAGTGGAACGTGGTTCCGACGAACAGATCGCTCAGCTCGCCGAAGTCAATAAGGCGCTTCAGAAAACCAGTGACCCCGATGAACTATGGGATTGCAACAACGTGTTCTTGCGGCACTTGGTGCTGGCCGCAGGTTCTCGCCGCGTCGTCTCGATGGCACGCGTAATTACGGGCAGCATCATTCCTGGGAACTACTTCGCAGAAGTTCCCGGCTCCGATCGTATACACAAGCGGGGTATGCGTGCAGTCATGCACGCTATCGCAATACGCGCAGGAGAAACCGCCGAGCGGGAGTTCGCCCACCTGTTCCACACCGAGGCCGACCACGTCGTCGAATTACTTTCTGCGCGTGGGTTCTTCAGCCCTGCGAAAGACGACAAATGACAACCCGTCCGGCTCCGACGGTCACTGATAGTTCGTGCGACTTCTGGGAGTGAGGACCGGTACAAGAACTGAGGATTGCACGCTGTGAGGATTGCCGGACATGGCATCATCCGCCGCCGCTGGTATGTCCTCGATGCTTGAGTGGCCATATCGTGGGGCGCCGATCAGCGGGCGCGGTGTTGTCCATTCGTTTACCATCAATCGCTACCAGTGGGCCCGCAGCGCGAGCCGCCCTACGTGTTGGCGCTGATCGAACTGGAAGAACAGCCCGGACTCCGGTTGCTTAGCGCATTAGTCGGTTGTCAGAATCCGACGGTCGGGATGGAGGTTCACGTCGCGTTCGAACCAGCAGGCGAAGCCTGAGCACCGGTGTTCACTCAATGAAGGCTGAGGACCTTGCGGTAATTTCAGGTATCGGTCGGTCCTCGATTGGTCGCCGTCTTGATATCGATCCCCGCCGGCTCGCGCTCGACGCTGCCCCTCGAGGCCATTGACGATGCCGGGTTGAACCGGGCGGACATCGACAGGGTTTCCAGCTATCTAGGCGCAGTCGGTTCGACGCCGGCTATCGCCGGCGCCGGCACCGAGGACCTCAGAACGATGCTGGGATTGAATCTGCGATGGCACAACGCGGGTAACGAGATGCCGGGGCAATTGGGAACGGTCGCCAGCGCCGTCTTGGCGGTCGCCGCCGGACTAGCTTCGCACGTTTCATGTTTTCGCTGTGTGTGGGAGTCGACTACCCAGAAGATAGCCGGTGACCGTCAATCCTTAGTAAGCGCCTCCACCCGTGATGCGATGTCGTGGGGCAAGCCCTACGGTGCCGGGTGCTCGACCTACGGTGCGTTGGCCATGCAACGCTACATGCATGAGAGCGGTTCCAGTCGTGACCAATTCGCGCAAATTGCGGTTGTCGGGCGGTCGAACGCGGCCGCCAATCCGGGTGTATCGGGAGCCGATGACTGTCGAGGACGATTTCCGACCCACTATGCATCTACGACTGTGATGTACCAGTGGACGGTGCGATGGCCGTCGTCATCTCTCGCGCGCGTCCTTGTGCGTGGCCCGGCGCGGTGCGGATCGAGGCCATTGGGACCGCCAGCGGATTCCAAGCATGCGCCGAGATAATGTGGGAACGTTTGGATTTGACACCCGGTGACGTTGATATCGCTGAAGTGTATGACGGTTTCAGTATCTACGCGGTCCGGTGGCTCGAGGCGCTCCGGCTCGTACCGCGCAACGAAGCGGGACTGTTCCTGCAAGGGGGGCAGCGCATTGCCCTGGACGGTGAGCTGCCGATCAGTACCGGCGGAGGCCAACTGTCGGGCGGACGGGTACACGGTTACACAGCGTTGCTCGAAGCCTGCATCCAGTTGCGCGGGCTAGGGGGCGAGGGCGACGGCGACGCCTCGACCGATTCCTCTTCCTGCGCCGATCACGATCGCAACCGATCGAGGATCACCTAGGGCTCCCTTCGTTCAGACCGGACTGTTGTATATGAATTCGAAATCACGCTCGAATTGAATGACTTGCGGTGTCATTCAGAGACTTACGTGGCGCCGCATCAGCATGGGAGTGCTCAGTGTGACTGATGCCTACCTCGTGTCGACAATCGGCGGGCTGCGTCGTACATCACGGCGACGATGGCTCGTCGGTGGAGATGGCAATTAGCGTTGAGCACCGAGGCCCCGGTGGGCCATTACTGAGCGCGCCACGCTCTCTCGCCGGGCCTGTCACCGCTTCGGTTTGTAGGAGTCCACGTCGCCTTCCTCGGCGACCTTGGCGAGCTCGACGTTGAAGTGCTGCATTAACTGCTGCAACTGGTCGTGGGGGTTGAACTCGATCAGTTCGCACGCCTCGTCATAGATGAAGTGATGTCCCTTCGGGATGAAGTACACGGAGCCGTCCTCGATCAGTTCCTGTGAGCCGTCGGTATAAATCACCCGAAAAGACCCAGACTTCACGTAGCCGTAGTGATCGCAGGGGCAGGTGTCGTCGGGAAGGCCCTTGTAGAACGGTCCGGTGTCGACCGGGGTGCGACACCAGCTGTACCCGATCTCCATGTTGGTGGCGCCAGCGCGGATCGAGCGCATACCACCACTGCCGTGATCCGGGGTGAGGCTTGGAATGTCGTCGGGCTGGAAGTGCATCAGCGGGCTCCTCGGCGTGGTCGGTGCGGGCAAAGACGGTCCTTTGGTCTGGGTCGGATTCGGGCATCGGGTCTAGCCGGACAGGTTGATCGCCGGCGACTGGCCGTAGATAGCCAGCGTGACACCGAGCACCACTGTTACGGAGGTGATCATGGATGTACGCACTGCGCGTCCGACGGCCTCACCGACCCCCGCCGGGCCGCCGGACGCGTTGAACCCGTAGTAGGTGTGGACCAACATGATCACTATTGCCATGACCACGGCGGTCATACACGACCACGCGAGATCCACCGGGTTGAGGAAGGTATAGAAGTAGTGGTCGTACACCCCGCTGGACTGGCCGTAAATCGCGGTCGTGCCCAGGCGTGCGGCAAGGAACGCCATCAACACGGCGAGGCAATATAAGGGAAGTACGACGATGACGCCTCCGACCACACGGGTCGACGCTAAGTAGGCGATGGAGCGGATTCCGATGACGTCGAGCGCATCGATCTCTTCGTTGATTCGCATCGCGCCGAGTTGAGCGGTGGCGCCAGCTCCGATCGTGGCGGCCAGGCCGATGCCGGCAATGAGGGGAGCGATGAGCCGGACGTTGACGTAGGCGGAAACGAAGCCGGTCAACGCTTCGATGCCGATGTTGGACAGCGAGTGGTAACCCTGGACGGCGATCAGCGCGCCGGCTGAGAACGTCAGAATGCTGACGATCGCTACTGTGCCGCCGATCAGTGCGAGTGCGCCCGTACCCAAACCCATTTGGGCGATGACGCGGATCAGTTCAGCGGGGTAGCGTCTGAATACGTCACCGATGGATAGCAGTGTCTTTGCATAGAATTCCGCCTGTGTGCCCAGCCGCTGCCAACTCTGGGTCACTCGCGACCGGGCCCGGGCGGCCCGCGGCCACAGGCGGCTGGGGTGGCTGACCGTCATGCCGTCACCGAAACGCCGACCGCGGTGACGATGAGGTTGATGACGAACAGACCGACGAAGGAGTACACGACTGTCTCGTTGACGGCGTTACCGACGCCCGAGGGACCTCCACCTACCGACAACCCCTTATAGCACGCGATCAACCCGGCGGTGACACCGAACAATGCCGATTTGACGATCGAGATGATCACCTCGGGAAGTCCCACTAGGAGTGTGAGTCCGCCGGCGAAGGCTCCCGGGGTGGCGTTCTGTAGAAATACCGAGAAGGCGAATCCTCCGACGAGCCCGACGGTTGTCACCAATGGGGAGAGCAGGATCGCGACAATCGTTGCCGCGGCCACCCGCGGGACGACGAGCCGTTGGAGGGGGTCGATGCCCAGCACGCGCATCGCATCGATCTCTTCGCGAATCGTGCGGGCGCCGAGATCGGCGCACATTGCCGTGGCACCTGCACCGGCTACGACCAAAACCGTAACCATAGGGCCGATCTGGGTGACAGCGCCGAGTGCAGCCCCGCTGCCAGCTGCGTCTTGGGCGCCGATCTCGATCAACAGGATGTTGATCACGAACACCGCCATGACCGTGAAGGGGATCGCGAGCATGATGGTCGGAACGATCGCCACCCGAGACACGAACCACGCCTGCCGGATCAGTTCATGCCAGGCGAATGGTGGCCGAAACATCAGCAACAGGGTTTCGGCCGACATGGCGAAGAATTCTCCGACCGCGGTCAATGGCTTGGATGCGGCCGCTCCCAGTCGTCGTCGGGTGCTCATGTTGTGACTCTTCAACTTTCAGGGAGCGGCGGGAGCTAGCAGTGACCGCAGCGTGGGGGCCCGGGCTCCCACGGCGAGGTCGGTCTGGGTGTACACCTGACCGTCGGGACCGAGGTACGTTCCGTCGACGGGGTTGTAGTCGGCGATCCCCAACGCCGTCGGTGGTGTCGCCGGTGGGGGAGCGCCGCCGGGAGAGACGGGTACCTGCCGATTGGGGGATACCACCCCGGGCGGGAACTGGGGGACGTCTTGGCCGGACATTGTCGCGTTCGGATCGCCCTTCCAGTTATTGCCGTCGTTGAGGGGCACGTATTCCTGATCGCTTTCACACATCCACTCCGTCGGCGCCCTCTTCCACGGCTTGGTTTCACATGGAATATTCCGGGCCCCACGGACATTGAACGGCGCATCCTGCGGTATCCGGCAGTACAGGTCGCCTTCGGGCCGCGGTGGCGCATCCACTTCAGCGGGAGTGCGGCGCTGACTGGGCGGCAGGTACCCGGTGCTGCATGGCGGTGGCAGGTTCAGGTTGAGCGCAAACTGCTCCATGGCGCCGTGGTAGGGCTGCTTGGTATTTAGGTTGGGCACGGCGACCGCGCCGATTTGGGCCGTCGCCTGGGGGAAGAGGACGAGCGTTTGTTCGATGTTCGGGTTGAACACGATCCCCACGTCTGCGAGGCTGACCAGGTTGGCCAAGAGCACCGGCACTGACGGTTTGATCCGGTCGAGCAGGGCTCGTGCCTCGTCAGCTGCCGGGCCACCTTTCCGGAGTACACCGGACAGCGCGTCGTCGTGGTCCTTGAGCTGACCAGTGATGGTGGCAAGGTGGGCGGCCCAGGCGGTGATTGCATCCGAGGACTGCACCTGCGAAGCCAATAGTGGGCCGGAGTTGTCGATGATGTTGGTCAGGTCGGCCAGGTTGTTGCGCGTGTCTATGGCGAGATTGTTCGCTCCGTCGACGATACGAGACAGCTCGGGACTCAAGCCCCCTAGTGCGGTGTAACTTTCGTCGACCAGGGTCTTCAGATTTCCTTTCGGCACCGCAAGAAGTGCCCGGTTGGTCAGGTCGAGTTGAGCGTTGATGTCGGGGGGGATGGTCACATCGGTGATGACGTCGCCGTCGCGCAGCGGCCGCGAGTCCGGATTGCGGGGCACCAGGGCCACGAACTGCTCACCGATGGCCGATTGGCTGTGAACCTGCGCGGTCGACTGTGCGGGGACCTGGTATGTCGATTTGAGCCGCAAGCGAGCTTCGACGCCCGTCGGCGTCAGCGTGACGTCTTCCACCTGTCCGATGGTGCTGCCCGAATACGTCACGTTGGCACGTGCGTAGAGGCCCGCTGCCTCCGGTAAGTGCACGATGACCGTGTATTGGTCGGCCCCGAACAACGATGTGCCGACGCGGCCGTATCCCACGGTCAGGACCGTCATGGAGATCGCCGCGATGACCGCGAACACCGCGAACCTGATCTTGATCGATCGTTCCAGGTGCACGCTATGACCCCTGATTCAGGTGGTAGGGAACGACTAGCGGATTGCCCGAGGTGTACGGGGCTGGGATCTGGCCGATGGTGCGGCCCCACTGCATCTCTAGCTCGGTGAGGTTGCCCTCGAATCGGGTTCCCGTAAGGAGACTGGTGTCGATGCGGTTCAAGGTCAGGTCGAGGATCACTGACAGGTTGGCGTAGTCACCGCGCAGGGTCTTGGGCAGCTTGTAGATGTTGAATGGATACGCACCCAACTGGACCAGAGACCGGGTCAGCGAGGGGCCGGCGTTGGCCAAGGATTCCAGCACCGGCCCGATGTCCTGCAACTCTCGCACCAGAGCGTCTTTCGTCGGCCCGATGGTGGCGTTCATGAGATCGGCCAATTTGCCGGTCTTGTCGAGAGTTTCGACGAGTTTGTCGCGCTCGTCGGCGAGTACTTTGAAAGCGCCGGGAATCGTTCGCAGTGCGTTCTCGATCACCGGCTTTTGATTGGCGTACTGATTGGCCAGGCCGTTGATACTTTCAGAGGCCCGGATGATGTCACCGGTCTGGTCGTTGAGGTTGGCGGTGAACCTGTCGAGTTGCTCGAACAGCTGACGCATATCGGCATCGCGCCCGTTTGCATATGCCGTGGTCAGTGCTTCGTTGATGTCCTGCAGCTGGCCAAGACCGCCGCCGTTGAGCAAGAGCGACAACGACGATAGCGTCTGTTCTGTCGTCGGGTAGCTTCCTGCTCGCGACAGCGGGATCACAGCGCCGTTGGTGAGCTTGCCCTGCGGTGTCGCATTTGTGGGGGGCGCCAGCTCGATGTGCAGGGAGCCGAGCAAGCTGGTCTGCCCGACCTTCGCCGTGGCGTTGGCGGGGAGGTCGACGTCGCCGTCGATGCGCATCGTCACCAACGCATGCCAGCCTTGGACCGCGACGTTGGTGACGTTTCCCACCGTGACATCACCCACCCGGACTCTGGAGTTGGGCTCGATGTTGGTGATGTCGGGTATCTGGGCTTTGATCTCGAAGGAGCCCGGTCCGCCGCCGGCCGTACCTGGCAGTGGCAGCGAGTTCAGGCCGTGCCACGCACACCCCGACACCGTCACGACGGTGAGCAGACTGGCCGCGAGACGGTGAAGTGTCCGCAGCGGCATCATGATCCGGCTCCAGCTGCGGATGGAGCCGCGGGGGTCTGGGCGGCGGGTTCGTCGGCCACGGCCCCAGGTGTTGCGGCCGGTGGCCCTGACCGAGCGGCCCCGGGTTGGGTCTGTTCGGCGGCCAGTGGCGCGGCGCCGTCCGGCTGGGGCACCGCTTGCGGCGGGGTAGCCGGACGATAATCGGGTCGTAGCCAGTCCTCGCTGTAGGTGATCTCGTTCGGACGTGCTGCCGCCCCGACGATGGGAACCGGGATCGGCAGAATGAGGGGACCCAACGGGATCGGGATCACGCCAAGGCCGAACGTGGTGCCGATCGGGGCAAAGTTGTACTGCCGGTTCTTGAGTATCGGTGCCAGGTATTGCACGCACAGCTTGGCCGATTGTTGGTAGTTGAGTTTGGATGCGGCTTGAATGGCGCCGCAGATGAACTGGATGGGGCTGGCGAAGTTGGCCAACGCGAAGCTGCCTCCTATCGCGGCGGCTGCTGGGCGGTAGATGTTGGCAAAGTTCGCCAATGCGTTGGGCCCAACATGCAGCACTTCCTTCAGATCGGGAAGGCTGGTCTTTACCGCGGACGTCAGCGAGGTCAACTTGTCGACTGTCGTGCCAAGGGTCTCGCGGTTATCGGCGACGAATGTCTGCACGTCCGCCAGTGCGGTGTTCAGATCACGGACCGCGTTGCCGATCGCCTTGGGATCCTGGGCGATGTAGCCGGTGACAGTCGCTAGGTTGCCGTTGAGGCGCGCCAGCACGTCACTGCTCGACTGCAGCGCGGAGACCAGCACCGACAGATTCTTGACCGTGCCCCCAATGTCTCCGCTGTGATCTCCGACTGCTGAGATCGCTTCGGAGAGTTTGGTAAGCGCATCGCGGATCTGGGCGCCCTGCCCGCGCAGATTGTCGGCGGCGGTGTTGATCAGCTGCCCAGCGGGAGCGACGCCGCCGGTTTGCGTGGGTTGCAGTGTCTGGTTGAGTTTGGCCAGTTGCTCTCGGAGGTCGTCGTACTCGACCGGAACGGCGGTGCGACTCTGGGCGATGGTCGCGTTGTCAGCCATTTTGGGGCCGCCGGTGTACGGCGGCGTCAGCTGGATAACGCGTGCACTGACTAATCCAGGTGACAGTATCGCCGCGCCGGCCCCGGCCGGGACGGTGTACTTGGCGTCGTACCAGAACGTAACCCGGGCGCGATTTGGGCTCGGGGTGATGCTCTCGATCTCGCCGACCGGTACTCCCAGAATGCGCACCTGGTCGCCGACGTACAGGCCGTTGGTGTTGGCGAAGTAAGCCGTTACGTGGATCCGCTCGCTGCGTTGGACTGCCGTGAAGGTCAGCCAGACACCGCCGACCAACGCGCAGACCAGCGTGACGGCCAAAGCGATGCGGACCGTTGGGCGGCTGACGTTGTGTCGGGTCATGGCGTCGGTCCCGGTCGCGGGAAGTCGGGAATCATATTCGGGGAATTGACCTCGACCGGCGTGGGCGGCGGAAGGTTCTCCGCCGGTGCCGCGGGATCATAGCCAGCTGGCGGCCCCGGCGGCGGCCCCCCGGGTGGCGGCGCGGGCATCGGTTCGCGGTAGGGGTAACAGCCGCTCGGTCCCGGCAGGGGCAAACCTGGTGGACCGCATCCCGGATCGCCCGGGTTACCGGTGATGGCGTCAGGCACCGTCAGTCGCGGAGGCCCGCCCTGACCGGTGCGAGGAAAGGGGACCGGCAGCGCCGGCGTCGCCGGCTGGCCCACCTGGGGATCGGTCAGCTGGGAGGGCAGCAGCGTGTGGGGATCCAGCCCGAGGTCGGAGAATGCGGCGTCGATGAACGGCTGAAAGAATTGACCCGGCACCAGGTTCGCCAGATATTCGCGGAAAAATGGCCCTGCGGACACTGACTCCCCGAGCGACAAACTGAATCGTCTGATCAGGTGAATCGATTTGATGAGGTCGTCGCGGCGGTTGTCGATCATCGTCAGCACACCATTTACCTTCTCCAACGCCGGACGCAACGTGGACTTATTGTCTGCCACCAACCCCGAAATCTGTTGGGCCAGTGCGGAGATATTCCCAGACAACTGAGTCAGGGTGGTGGCTTCGCCGCTTAATTCGCCGAGTAGCGAGTTGGTGTCGTTCACCAAGCCCACGATCTGATCACTGCGTTCTCGGAGCACGCCGGTGACCTTGTTGGCGTCGGCGAACAGGTTTCGAAGTCGTTCGTCGCGCTTGTTGAGCGTGTCGGAGAATCGAGAGATGCCCTCGACGGCCGTCCGCAAGTCAGCCGGAGTGTTCTTGAACGTCTCGGCCAGTGTGGTCAGCGACTCGTTGAGTTTGTTGGTGTCGAGGCCCGCGATGGTTTGAGATAGGTCACCGAGCGCCTGCGGAAGCTCATAGGGAGATGTCGTGCGCTGCAAAGGAATCGGACCGTCGAGGCGGCCGTCGCCGTGTGTGGTCACCTCGACCAACCGAGTGCCCAGCAGGGTCTCGGTCTTGATCGCAGCCGCGGTGCGATCACCGGGATGGATGCTGTCCTCCATGGTGAACTCGACCAGCACCCGGGGTCCGTCGAGTCTGACGTCGGTGACCTCGCCGACTCGGAACCCGGCGACCTGCACCGGCGAGCCCGGGGTCAGTCCCGCTGCCTCGGCGAAGTAGGCCGTGTAGCGCCGATCAGAGTCCACGAACGGAAGGTGCTTGAAGCCTAGTGCCAGAGCGACAAGGGCGGCCACGGTCAATGTGCCGATCACGCCGATTATTTTGGGGTTGTACTCAGATGGCCTCTTCACTTCGGTGCACACCGCCCGGTGGTCTGACTGGCCACCCGAACATAGGTCGGTTGACCGCCCTTGCCGTTGACTTTGAGCACCAGCTCGCACATATACGCGTTGAAGAAGTCGCCGTAGAGTCCCTGGCGGGACAGCAGTTTATACGTGGGCAGTAATCGAGACAGGAAGTCTTGGAAGAAGTCGTGGTCGGCCACCACGATTGCCGCCGCTCGGTCGGCCTGGGTCACCGACTTCGTCAGGGGCGGGCGAATCTGGGTGAACAGGTCTGCCAAGGTCGCCGACGACGTGTTGAGTGCCGACAGCGAATCCATGACGTCGGTCTTGCGTGCCGCCAGCGCACCAACTAGATCGGACAGCGTGCTCACTGCCGTATCCAACTGCCGACTCTGATCGCTCACCGAGCCTAGTACGGTGTTGAGGTTGGTGATGACGTCTCCGATCAGCGCGTCGCGATCGGCCAGCGTGCTTGTGAACACCGCCGTCTGGCGCAAAAACGAGCCGACCGTCGGCCCTTCGCCTTGCAAGGCGCCGATGAGCTGCTGTGTCAACGTGTTGACCTGATCGGGGTTCAGAGCGCGGAACAACGGCTTGAGTCCGCCGATCAGCGCGTCCAGGTCCAAGGCCGGCGCGGTCCGGTCGATGGGAATCGTGCCGCCGCGTGGCAGCGCGGCCAGCCTACCGGCGCCTTCCTGCAGCGCGAGATAGCGCTCACCCGTGAGGTTTTGGTAGCGAACGACGGCCTTGGTTCCCAACGTGAGCGCGACGTCTTTGCTGACGCCGAAGTCGACGACGGCGATCTTGCTGTCCCGGATCGCGATGTTGCGGACCTTGCCGATCTCCACACCCGCGACGCGAACGAAGTTGCCGACCTTCAGCCCGCTTACGTTGGTGAATTCGGCGCGGTAGATCGTCTCGCGGTCGAAGCGCAGCTGACCGAATACGGCGATCATTCCGAAGGCCGCCAGCAGGCACACGGTCGCGACTATTGCGAATCGCCAGGCGGCGCCAAGGGTGTCGGTTTTCACGGTTGGCCGTTCTCCGGGGGTAGGGGCGCAGTCGGGGTGTCGATTGCCGGGCCGTAGGGCGGAGGGG
>NZ_LZSX01000048.1 GCF_001665835.1 Mycobacterium colombiense
CGACTTCAGCGACGTACCGCACTTCGACCACGTCAAGGCCGTCGGTGTGGTGAATTACGCGACCATCTTTCCTGGCTGCCGAGTGATTGTCCACCACGGCGGCTCGGGCACCACGGCCGCGAGTCTGCGCGCGGGAATCCCCACCCTGGCCCTGTGGAGCTCCGCGGACCAACCGTATTGGGCCGCTGCGATCAAACGCCTGAAATTGGGTACGGCGCGGCGCTTTTCGGCCACATCTCGAGAAACGCTGTTCGCGGACCTGCGCCAGATACTCGCGCCGGACTACGCCACCCGGACCCGGGAGTTCGCCGCCCGCATGAGCACACCCGCCGCGAGCATCGAGCGCGCCGCCGACCTGCTGGAAGCCGCCGCCCGCCGGCCAAGTGCCTGACCGAAACGGTGCGGTCATCGCCGACGCGAGTCCATTTCGCCGCCAGCCCGAGCGGCTTCCGCCAGCCAAAATTATTGAGGGACAGTGCCTCTCGCGGTTACAGGCGCTGAGCTCAGCGGGCCGGTTTGATGAGCAGGCCCTGGCCGGTGGGCAATGTGCAGATTTTCACACCCAGCTCGCCGGCGACCTCATCCATGGCGACGCGCTGCTCGTCGCGTCCCCGATTCGCGTAGTCGTCCAGCAGCACAAAGGCGCCGGGCGTGAGGCGCGGCCAAAAGAAGCGCAGCGCAGCGACTTCGGGGGGCGCGCAGTTCATGTCGATGTGCAGGTAGGCCACCGACGTCGCCTCCACCTGCTCGAGTGTTTCCGGGACGGCGCCCACGATGATGCGCTGGTTTTTCCATTGCGCGAAATTGGCGCGGACGCTGTCAACCCCGTCGACGTACATCCCGTTGCGAAGGTGCCCGTCGCTCGTCTCCAGCGCCCCCGCCTGTCGCTCCTTCTCGGTGACGAACCGCGGGTCAAGCCCGGCGAACGTGTCGAGCAGGTAGAAGGTCTTGCCCAGGCGATCCCAGTCCAGGTACTCCATGATGGCGCTGCTCAAAAAGCCGTAACTGACGCCACACTCGACGAAATCGCCCTCGAGCTGGCTGGCGCTCGCCGCGGCCCACAGCCCCACGTGCACGCGCCATTGCCACTGGTACCAGTCCTCGTTGCCGAGAGATTTAGCGCCGCGCTGGTAGGCGCGCTGGAAGTCGGGATCATCGAGGAAGCCGTGAAAATTGTTGAACGTGATCAACGCGTCGTTGGCGTAGACGTCAGGCAGCAGCGTACGTGCGAGCCAGTACTCGGTGCGCACCCACCACATCCTGAGGCGGGTGCCAGTTGTCAGCCCTGTTGCCACGGCGGCAACCATAACATCGGCGCGCACAGCGTCCCGGGGAGACGCGATGGGAGCGCCGTGATCGTGTTTCGACCATCCCCCGCTAAAGGGGAAACCGTTTCGTACACTTAGAGTTTCAGCTATCTCACTTGCGCCACAGCACGCCGGTGCCGTCGATCTCAACGATCTCGCCGGTCACATTGTGCTGCGTGCGGTAGTCGGTCACGGCCTGCGCGCACGCCTTGATCGCGTGGTAATCGTCGACGATGCAAAAGCCCCCGGGCGACAGCCGCGGGTAGAGCGCATCGAGCGCCTGAATCGTCGACTCATAAAGATCGCCATCGAGCCGCAGCACCGAAATGCGATCGATCGGGGCATCCTGCAGGGTGTCCTTGAACCAGCCCGGAACAAAACGAACCTGGTCATCGAGCAACCCGTATCGCTCGAAATTCGCCTTGACGTGATCTTGCGGCACGCCCAGGATGCGGGCGTGGCGGTGCAGCCGTATCCCTTTGTCTGCCTTGTAATTGACGGTGTCCGGCGGCGGCACTCCGGCGAAGGAATCGCACAGCCACACCGTTCGCTTCTCGTCCCCGTGGGCCGCCAGCACGGCGCGCATCAGGATGGAGGCGCCACCGCGCCACACACCGCACTCGACCAGGTCGCCGGGCACATCCTCTTCCAGCACCGTCTCGACGCAGTTCTGCAAGCTGGTCAGCCGCTTCATGCCGATCATCGTCAGGGCATCCGCGGGCCAGTCCAGGCCGAGATCACGCGCCTGCTTGTTGAACGGACGTTTCCGCACGAGCATCAAGTTGCGGGTACTGAAGAGGGGACGACCCAGGCGATACAACCCGACCGGCACCAGCTCGTCGCTGCCATACCTGGTGAGGTCACGCCGGAGCAGGTCGAGGTATGCCAACCGCGTGTCGTGATCAGTCACGGCCAAAACTGCCCCTTAATCCGCAAGCCAGTAGTACCGGTAGAGCCTAGACGCCACGTGGACGCCGTTAATGCGTTTCGCAGTGTATCCACCGCCCGCTCAGCGACTTCGCTCTGCTGGAACGCCCGGGACGCACCGACCCGAGCGGGCGAATTCTTCCAGCAGATCGACGGCGTGACCTGCGCTCTCGGCGGGTTTGCTCATCCGGGTGGCGAGCTCACGCGCACGAGTGAGGCACTCCGGCGCCAGGATCTTTCGCAGGTCTGCTACCAGCGTTTCGGGCGTGGTGGCCGAGAACCGCCGGGACGTGCCCACCTTTAGCTGCTTGACGCGAGATCCCCACATCGGCTGATCACCCGCCGTCCACAGGATCAGCGTGGGAACGCCGGCGCGCAGACCCGCCGCCGTGGTGCCCGAGCCGCCGTGGTGGACAATCACTCGGCAGCCAGGAAAGATGGTCGCGTAATTCACCACACCGACGGCCTTGACGTGGTCGAAGTGCGGTACGTCGCTGAAGTCGGTGCCGCCGAAGCAGATCAGCGCGCGCTCGCCCAACTGCGCGCACGCCGCGCCGATCATGTTGACCGTGCCGGCAGCAGATTCGAGCGCGATGCTGCCGGAACCGAAGCAGATCGGTGGTGTTCCCGAGGCGATCCAGGATGCGACGTCCTCGTCGGCCTCCGTCGGCAACTCCATCGTCAGTGCCCCGACAAAGGGGCGCCGGTCGCCCCAGCGCGCCCATTCGGCGGCCAGGCCGGGAAAGAAGATGTCGTCGTAGGCCTGAATCTCCAGTGATCGGCGTTCGGCTATGCGTCGTTGCGAGCGATGCGTTGCCTTCGGCAGGCCGAGCTCGCCGCGCTGCGCGTTGTCGACGTCCTTCGTCGCGCGCCAAAACAGCCATTCGAGCGTCGTCATCGTGGAACGCACCAGCGGCGGGGGCATGCTCGGTATGAGCCGGCCATTGGCCCGCATGGGAAAGTGGTGCAGCGCGGCCAGGGGGATGTCGTAATGCTCGGCGACATTGGCCGCGGCCTGCTCGAAATTCAGCCCGGTGGAAAGCAGGTCGGCGCCGTCCGCCAGCGACTTCAACGTCGCGCTGACGTCGCCCCAGTACTTGATCAGCGGATCCCAGACTTTGAGCACTTGCCTGATCGGATTGCGGAAGAAGTCCGTCCACATGTTGCGAAGGAATTCCTCGTCCAAGAACTCCTGCACTTTTGGTCCGTAGGGAACCGCAGCGAGCCCGACCGCCTCGACGAAGCTGACAAGTTCGGGTGGGACGGCCATCCGTACTTCGTGCCCCCGGCGCAGCAGTTCGAGGCCAACGGCCGCGGACGGTTCGATGTCGCCGCGAGTTCCGTAACTCGCCAAGGCAAACTTCACGACACATCCTGCCTTCCGAGTCGTCCCGCCTGTCGGCAACGTCGGGGCCATTATCGCCGGTTGTATGGACCGGCCGTCAGGGGATCGCCATTGTGCGCGGGTCGGCTGGTCGGCCGGGCAGGGGCCAGGGCGCTAGGACGCCAATTCGACAAGGCCCAGCCGTTTGGACACCTCGACCGCCCCCACCACGTGGGTATCGGCGCAGATGTCGCGCCAGGCCTCGCCCATCCCGCGGTTGAAGTCGATGTCATCGAACAGCACCAAGGCACCCGGGGCCATGCGGGGTTTCAGGATCTGCCATTGCCGGGTCACGAAATCTCGGGTGTGGATCCCGTCCACCAAGGCCAGATCGATCGAGTCGGGGATGTCGCCGACGTGGTCTTCGAAGGCGCCCCGCGTCAGGGTGTAACGATCGGTGACGGATCTGATGTTGCGCTCAGCGATGTCAGCCCAGGAGGGGTTGATCTCGAACGAATACATCCAGCCCTGCCGAAGCGCCGAGGACAGGTACATCCCGGACACCCCGAACGCCGATCCGAACTCCACGACGATCCTGGGGTCGTGCGAGCTCACCAGATAGGCATACAAGTCACCCTGCCACGACGCCGCCCGGACCTGCTTGGGTTTCCGGGTTGCACCCGGCTGTCCATAGGCTTCGGCCAGAGGCAGGGCGCCGAGCTGCTCTGTTGCCCGTGCTGAAGATTCGATCTCGGTTTTACGCGCCGCGGGGGGCAATCGTCGGGGAAGGCCGGCGATGCGTCCACCGCGTTTGACCCACTTCAGCTCCAATGCTTTTCGCAGCCGCATCACGAGGCGAGACCCAACTCGCGTGCCAGATCCGCGTACTCGCCCTCGAGGCGCTGTTTCAGGCGTGCGACGGCGGTGCGCTTCCTGCTCCGGATGTTTGACGAGTTCGCGATCGCGTCGAGCACCCGGTCGACAACGGCGGCGCCGCTCACCTCGTCGGTGCGAAGCAGTGACCGGTCATCATCGATCGCAAGCGCGAAGTCGCGGCATTTCGGTTGATACTCAAGCG
This sequence comes from Mycobacterium colombiense, assembly GCF_001665835.1. Lineage (GTDB taxonomy): Bacteria > Actinomycetota > Actinomycetes > Mycobacteriales > Mycobacteriaceae > Mycobacterium > Mycobacterium colombiense_A. The sequence goes on from NZ_LZSX01000048.1 coordinate 4,637, forward strand.
AAACGACAGGTGTATCGGATAGAGAAGCCAGGACGCTCGCGTGAAGGCGGGTGACGATGGCGGCGGAACAGCGGGCCAATTCCTGCGCCGCCGCATCGGGGTCGGCCGGGAGCACCATCTCTGCTCCCGGGATGTCTCTCAGCGCCACCTCGGTCCAGCGTCTGTCTTCGGGATTCATCAGTATCCCGACGAAACGGTAGCCGTGGGATGACAGTTGCTTGACGGACACGGCTATCTCGTCCGCCAGCTGCTTCGGGTCGTGTCCCCAAAGGTCGTCGCCGAAGCCGAGATTCACTCCGATCAGGCCGTCTTCGGGAGTGACGTCGGGCCGGGGGAGAAGTAGCGCCGGATCGCCGGATACCTCGACGTCCAACCCGATGTCGGCCAGAAGTTCGGCGCTGCGCGGCCCTCGGACGGACACGGTACGGAACTTGGAAAGTATCGGCGCCCAGCGTTTCAGCTCGCCTTTGCCCGAGCCGCTATGGCGTCCGCCGAATACCGGATCTTCGACGCCGACGCCAATCGCGTAGCTTCCGTTGTGTTTGGTGAGCGCCAACCCTCGATTGACCAAGAGCCGCCACTGGCTTCTTCCGACGAGCGTGCCGCCACCCACGACCTGCCTGCTGCGCCGCAGCGATCGGTTCAAACCGATTGCCGCCGTGGCGGTTGCATAGATGAGTTGGTGTGGGAGGCGCGGCAGATCGAGAAAGGTTGCCCCACGCAACTGGCCCCGAACCGCGTCGTAGATCGCGTCGTCGCCAAGGTTGCCCAGCCCATGCCAGCCCAGGTAAGCGACCGTAGGGTCGCCGGTAACATTCATCGTCACGCGCTCAGTCGCTCGTCGACTCGGTCTCCAGCACCGTCCTCCGGTTGAGCGGCGTTGCGGGTGAGCTTGCGCCGCAACCTCTTCACGCGCCCGCCGAGCGTTTTTGTCCAGCGGTTGCGCAGCGCCAGCGTCGCGATGCGCGGGTACTCGGCCGTGGTTTGCACCAGGAGTGCCTGACCCTCGGGATCGGGGACCTGTTTGGCGATCGCGCTGAGCACCCAGTTGGCGTTTTTGGCAACGATCGACTCGTGCAGCGGGTCACCGGAGACGACATCGAGCATGGCGTCCAATGTGGCCGCATGCGCGGGGCCCTGCGTGCGCCAGAAGGTTGCGGGATCGGTGATCGACTTGTACCACATGCCGCGCGGATGGCGGCGGTAGACGGCCATCGTCTCTGGCAGCATAGCGATTTCGCCTTCGGCGGCATGACGGACGTGCAGGTACCAATCCAGGGGCATGACATCGGCAGGGATGTCGTCGTAGCGGGGGAGGCGGCGGTACATGACCGAGTTGGTCTGGATGAAGTTCCGGGAGATCAAGGTCTCGAAGCTGAGGTCGCCGGCCCGAAAGGGTGGCGGAAATTTGGGAAGGAAGACTTCTTCGAACTTGCGGTACAAGGTGTGTACGAGTTTCTCGTCCTCTGCGCATTCGTTGGTCCAGACCACCTGCACCGGGTGGAAACACAACGCAGTGTCGGGATCCCCGTCCAGTAATGCCACTTGTTTGCTCAGTTTCAACGGGTCGACCCAGTAGTCGTCACCCTCGCACAGCGCGATGTACTCACCACGCGCTGCGGACAGCGCGCCGGTCAGGTTCGCGTTGAGGCCGACGTTCTTGGACCGCAGGATGGGCCGGAACAGGTGCGGGTGGCGGCCGGCGTACTCCTGGATTATTCGGGGTGTGGCGTCGGTCGAGGCATCGTCGGCGACGATGATCTCCATCGGAAAGTCGATCTGCTGGGCGAGGAAGCCGTCCAACGTGTCGCGGACGTAGGCCTGGTGGTTGTGGGTGGTCGAGACCACGCTGACCTTGGGCAGGCCGACTGTTTTCCGTGTGGTCACTGCGACCCTCTCTGTTGCGCGGCGGCTCCGTCTGTGCGGTCGAGAAGTACCTTGTCATTGACCAGTGAACAAAGCAGTTGCGAAGAGATGCCGTTCCCCCCGAGCGGTTGCGTACCGAGCGACCCGTGGGCGCGACAAAGTACGGCTACTGACAGCTTGGTCAATTATAGACAGCGCGGAACCGGAGTTTCCTGTCGAGCGAGCGGTACACGCGACACATTTCCGGATTTGGCGGGGCGCCCAGCAAATGATTTCGAGCGCCTTTGAGCACCGAGAACGCCTGGTGAACTTACCCGTTGCTGTCGGTGGCGATGTGGGTGGCAACCAGCGACATCTTACGCGGCAAATTTCTCCAAGAGGTTGGCGGTGATCGCGATACTCTCGGCAGGTTTGGTCATTCGCGCCGCGACCGCGCGGGCGCGGATGGCGTACTCCGGAGTCAGGATCTGTCCCAGGTCGGCGACCAACGAATCTTGCGTGGTACTCGAAAAGTGCCGTGCCAGGCCAACTTTCAAGCGCTGAACCTGGCCGGCCCAGATCTTTTGATCGCTCAAACTCCAGAGGCTCAAGGTCGGGACTCCCGCGCGTAGTCCTGCCGCCGTGGTGCCCGCGCCGCTGTGGTGGACCACCGCGCGACAGGCGGGAAAGACCGCCGCGTAATTCACCGGGCCCACCACCTTGACGTGGTCGAATTGTGGCGCACCGCTGAAATCCGTTTTGCCGGAGCACAAGAGCGCGCGCTCGCCCAACAGCGCGCAGGCCTTAGCAATCATGTTGATTGTATTGGCCGGAGAGTCAACCGATGTGCTGCCGAAGCCGAAGCAGATCGGCGGCGTTCCCGCGGCGATCCACGCCGCGACGTCGTCGTCGGCGTCCGTCGTCATCTCCATCGTCAGCGTGCCGACAAAGGGGCGTCGGTCGTCCCATTTGGCCCATTCGTCGGCCAGCCCGGGGAAGCACACCTCGTCGTACGCCTGGATCTCCAGGGCGCCGCGCGCGGACATCCGTTGCGGTGCAGGGTCTTTCGCATTTGGCAGGCCGAGTTCGCGGCGCTGGGCGTCCTCGGCCTTCTTCGTCAATCGCCACTGCACCCAGTCCAGCGCCGTCATCACGGTACGCACCGCCGGCGCCGGCAGATGAGGCGCGAGCTGCCCGTTGGGTCGCATGGGAAAGTAGTGCATCGTGGCCAAAGGCACGTCGAGGTATTCGGCCACGTTCGCCGCGACCCCCGGAAAGCCGGGGCCGGTGAACACCAGGTCGGCACCGTCGGAGAGCGATGTCAGGGTCGCGCTCATCTCCGCCCAGGACTGGGTAAGCAGGTCCTGGGCTTTCCGCCACCGTCTCCTCGCCTGGGGCACATTCCAGAACTTGCCGAGGAAGTCGGTGTCCCAGAAGCCCTCCTGCTGATCGGGCCCGTAGCCTGCCGCCGAAAGGCCGGCCGACTCGACGAGGGGCACCAAGTTGGGCGGAACGGCCATGCGGACCTCGTGCCCGCGACGCTGCAGTTCGCGACCCACAGCCGTGCAGGGCTCGACATCGCCGCGAGTTCCATAGCTGGCCAGGGCGAATTTCACCACGAATCCTTTCGGTGGTCGTGTGTGTGCGGGCATTCGCAGAGGTCATTATCTCTAGTTGTTCAAGCGCTGGGTGGCGTTTCGCCATTGCCGGTGGTCAGAATGCGGTCGTGTGGCCGCCCAGAGTGCGGACGGCCTGGTCAGCTCTGATTGTGAGTCTTGATGCCGATGAATGCGCCCCGAAGATCCGCTTGGTAGGAGCCGCAAAAGGCTCTCTGCAATGCTTGGCCTCAGGTCGTCGTTCTGTGCCATTGAGATCGAAGCCACGGCCGCGTCTAACCAGTTCCATTCCCGCGGTCGGCCGAGTGTGGCGAGCGGAGCTTCAACAGAGATGCGTCGACCAGCAAGACCTCGTTACGCCTGCGCCATCTACCGCAATTGGTGTCGTCGGCTGCCCGGCTGTTATTGAATGACACCCATGCCGCTTTCCGACACCGGTCAACGTGCCGGCCGCTTCATCCGTCGCGTCTGCTACGCGGGCCCAGGTCAATGCAACATATGCGGGAGCCGGATTCGGTTCCTGAGCGTGACGCGCAGGCTGGGCGGCGAGCTCGCCACGTACGGGTTTCCCTACTCGCTCGACCAGATGGAGACGATTAATCACCGGAGGTACGTCTGTCCGGTGTGTGGCTCGGTCGACCGAGACCGCCTTTACAAGCTCTATGTCGATAGGTTTCTGCCGCCCGATGGTGTGCGGAGTGTGCTGGAGTTTGCGCCCTCGGCACCACTGTCGGGCTGCTTGAAAAGCCGCGACGATTTCCGTTACCGCAGCGCCGATTTAATGATGAGCGGCGTTGACGACGTCGTTGACATCACCGATATGCCGATCTATGGGGACGGCTCGGTTGATTTCTTCATCTGTTCCCACGTGCTCGAGCACGTTTCGGATGACGCCCGCGCGCTACGCGAGCTGTACCGAATACTGGCGCCGGGCGGCCGCGGCATCATCATGACTCCGGTGGCGCCCGAGGGCAGCTTCGACGAAGATCCCGCGGTCACCGACGAAAGCGAGCGCTGGCGCCGCTTCGCCCAGGGTGACCACGTGCGGCTCTACGACCGCTCCACGTTGTGCTCGCGGATCCGCAAGAGCGGATTTGAGGTTTCCGCCCTCGACTCGCAGACATTCGGCGAAGAGGCGTTTAACCGGCACGCCATCGATCTCGGGTCGGTGCTGTATATCGTGCGCAAGCCCGAAGTAGATGTCATCTGACGGTTGGTCGCATCGGTCGCGTTGTGAGCTCAGAAGCTGCGGCTTGACTCGAGAAATAGCCTGACGCGGACCCGCCCAAATACGGGACCCCAAACGCAGCTTGCTCTTGGGTTAACTGCTAAACTTCGCGGCCATGCTTACACAGTTTGGCCATGCCATCCGCGACATCTTTGGTGGGGCGGGGAAAGGCGGCGCACCGCTGCCCTACGGGCAGCAGGTTTCGTTGCCGCAGCGCGACTTTGAGATTTGCAAGCCGGTCTATTCTGAAAAAAGGCTTCACAAACAATTTCACGAACTTCAAGATGACATATTCTGGCAAATCGTTCCCGAAGTTTATAACTTCACCCAACTCCCCGTCGAACCAATGTGGAGTCTCTACGAGGCGGTCCGCTACCTTGCTGCCAGGGAGGTCCAAGGCGACATCGTCGAGTGCGGCGTATTGTTCGGCGGCGCTTCCATGCTGATTGCCAAGACCCTGCTGTCGCTGGAAGATACGTCGCGTGAATTGTGGCTGTATGACAGTTTTCAAGGGTTCATAGGCGAACAGGCGAAAGACGATATCACTTGGTATGGCGATTCAATCAAGGATCGTTACGCTGATTTTGACGGCATCGCTGAGAACAATATCGCGTCGACCGGCTATCCGCGGGAAAAGCTGCACCTGGTGAAGGGGGATGTAGAAAAGACGGCGGCGGAAAATACGAACGGCGATATAGCCCTTTTGCGCCTCGACACGGATACTTACTACAGCACTAAGGCCGAGCTAGAGCACTTCTACCCGAAGCTGGTCTCTGGTGGCATCCTGATCGTCGATGATTATGGCCATGCCTTCGGCGCCCGACGGGCTGTCGATGAGTATTTCGCGGAACCGAGCAGGCGTGTGCTGCTCAGCCGGGTGAACTTCACCAATCGCCTCGCGGTGAAAATCTAAACTTGCAGACGTAAGTGCCTGCGTCGAGCGCTATTTGGCTCTCCGCGCCGGCGCGATTCTCCGCCATAGGGCTTTGAGACGCCGCGTCGGCGGCATCCAGCGATGCTGCAATGCCAACATTGCGGACCGGGGATGGTTCGTAATCGTGTCCAAGAGTGCGACTCGGCCCTCGGGGCCCGGGATCCTGCCGATCTCGCGCAGGATCCAGTCAGCCCGTCCAGCGATGAGTTCCTCCCGGGTCGGATCGTGAGGGAAGAAGTCGAGCATCGCCTCGAACATGGCTGCATGCCCGCGGCCGTGCGACACCCAGAACTTCGCGCGATCGACATCCGCGCCGTACCAGAAACTCTGCGGGTGACGGCGATAGACCGCCATGGTTTCGGGCAGCATCGCGATACCGCCCCGCGCCGCGTGCCGGACGTGCAGATACCAGTCCATGGGCATGACGTCGACCGGGATATCGTCATAGCGCTCCTGGCGGCGGTACAGGACTGAGTTGGTCTGGATAAAGTTCCGTCTGATCAGCGCATCGACGCTCAAGTCCCGGCGCCAGCCGACCGGTGGAAACTCTGAGCCCTTACGGCCGTCGGTCCAAAGAACCTGCACCGGGTGGAAGCACAACGACGTCTCCGGGTGTTGATCGAGAAACGCTACCTGCTTGCTGAGCTTCATCGGATCGGTCCAGTAGTCGTCCCCCTCGCATATCGCGAGGTACTCGCCGCGGGCGGCCGACAGGGCCTCGGAGACGTTCGTATAGATGCCCACATTTTCCGATCGCAGGTTCGGCCGAAATAAATGCGGATAGCGGTCGGCGTAGTCGCGGATGATCGCCGGTGTGGCGTCGGTCGAGGCATCGTCGGAGATGATGACCTCCACCGGGAACTCTGTTTTCTGCGCGACGATGCCGTCGAGAGTCTCCCGAATGAAGGCCTCGTGGTTATAGCTGACCGATACCACGCTCACCTTCGGGTGCTCCGCGTTAGGAATTTCGCCCACTAGCGGGTTCCTTTCTGGACCGCGGCGACGACGCGCTCGACATCGCCGGGGGCCATGTCGTCGTGAACTGGCAGCGACACAATCCGGGAGCAGATGTCCTCCGTAGCAGGCAGATCGGCCGACCGCAGCTCGGAGTCTGACACGAAATACTTCTGCCGATGTAACGGCGGGTTGTAGTAGTCGCGGGCCTGGACCGCGTGTTCGCCGAGGCTGTCCAGCACCGCGGCCTTATGGTCTGCTGAGATGCAGCAGGCGCTCACGAAGCAGAGCGACGACGCCTCGGCATTGGGCTGGAATTGCACACCCGAGCTGCTCAATTCGGAGCGATAGCATTCGAAGACCTTCCGTCGGCTCGCCAGGCGGCGATCGAGCCCGACAAGCTGCCGCAGGCCGATAGCGGCGCTGATCTCCTGCAGCTTTCCGTTCATCCCAAGCTGCGTGCAGTCTCGTGACGCTTCGAAACCGAAGTTTTGAAACCGGTGGGTCCGCTCGACGAGCGCTGGGTCGCGCGAGACCAGCGCACCCCCCTCGCCGACTGCGAAAGGCTTGGTCGCATGGAAGGAGAAAATCTCACAGGTTCCGCGTCCGCCGACGCGGCTGCCGTCGGTGTATGCCGAACCGAAGCCGGCCGCGGAGTCGATCACGATCGGTAGCTCCCATTCGGCAGCAAGCTTCTCCCACGCGTCGATGTCCGGATTGCCGACACCGAATACGTTGGGAAGCAAGATTCCGGCAACGTGCTCGCGGGAGCTTTCCAAGACGGCGCCTGCAGAGGCGATGCTTGGCTGCCACGTCTCGGGGTCGATGTCGATGAACCACGGGCGATGTCCGGTCCATTGGGCGGCCTGAGCGACGGCGACGAAGGTGAATGAGGGCATCAGCAGGTAGCGGTCCCGTGTGCCCGAACCTAGCGTGACCTGCAGCGCAGCGATGAGCGCTAGTGTCCCGTTGGCGAGGGTGGCGACGTGCAGGTCCCGGCCTAGGTAATCGCTAAGGGCACGAGCAAACTCCCGCTCTTTCGGCCCAAAGTTTGTGTACCAGTTGGCCTGCACAATCGCCTCGAAATCCTCGGCGAGCACGGCCGGCACAGGAAAACTCGGCCGGATAAACGGGATCTCAGCAGGCATGAAGCCACCCATGCCGTCCGTGACCATTCGCGGCGCCGCCCCGCTTTGGGCGAAGCGGATGTTCGATCGTGCCGTGCATTCCGAAACCCACCTACTTTCGTGACTTCGTGCTGACCGACACAGTAAGTCGCGCACTGGGCGCGGTTCGTATTTTCGGCCCATGTCCCCGACATGCGTGAGCGTTTGTCATGTCCCGTGCGTCCGATGGATCGATGCGCTGGCGCTGCATAGTGTTCGTTCGTCGGCCTCGGCCGTTGGTGACCACGGGTGCCGCGGAAGCCGAGATCGATCCACAGTGTGGCAGGTACGATGCCGCTCATGTCGGTATGGGGGATGTCTGATTGGCAGCCTGGAGCGACCGAATGAAGAATATTCTGGTCACCGGCGTTGGCGGTGGGGTTGGCCAGAGCGTGCTCAAGGCGTTGGCGCAGACGCCTTACGACGTTGTCGCCACCGACTCTGAAGCGCTGGCGGCCGGTCTTCATGCCGCGCCCAAGGCGTACCTGGGTCGCTACGCGTCGGATCCGCAGTTCGTCGATCGCCTGCTGGAGATATGCCTCAGCGAGCAGTGTGGGTTGATCTTCGCCGGCCACGACGTTGAGCTACTTCCCCTTTCGGAAAACGTGGAAAGGTTCAAAGCCCATGGCATTGTGCCGGTTGTCAGCTCACCGGAGATCATCCGTTCGTGCGACGACAAACTCGCGACCACCGAATTTCTCAACTCATTGGGACTGCCGGCGCCGGAGACTAAGAAACTCAGTGACGTCAGAGCTTTCGAACGTCCAATCGTCTTGAAGCCACAACGTGGCGGCGCGCGGTCCCGCGGCACTTACGTGGTGAGAACGGAGAAGGACCTTGACCTGTACCGTCAGCTCGTCGACCAGGACAATTGCGTCGCCCAGGAATACATTGACGGTGACGAATACACCTGTGGCAGTGTAACTTTGGATGGTAAGTGTTTGGGCATGATCGTTATGCGCCGCATCCTGCGCGACGGTGATACCTACAAGGCATTCGTCGAGCACAACCCTGCGCTGGAGGCGACGGTACGGACGATTGTGGAGGCGCTGAAGCCATTTGGCGCCTGCAACATTCAACTTCGTGTCAAGGATGGTCAGGCCTACGTTTTCGAGATCAACGCACGGTGCTCGGGCACGACGGCCGCGCGTGCGCTGGCGGGGTTCAACGAGCCGCAAATCATCGCGGACTATCTGCTCAACGGTGTCGAGCCAACATATTCGGTCAACGAGGTGACCATTCTTCGCTATTGGCAGGAGCTGGTGGTGCCCAACGGCAACATCGACCAACTGCGCCAGGACGGCTTCCTGCGCGGTGATGGAACGCACCTGTGACAGGCGTCGATGCCAAGCCGACCGGCCTTGTGCTGGTGACTGGTGCCGCCGGTTTCACCGGCAGACACGTGCTACGCATCCTCGCCGACGCCGGTTATCGCCTGGCGGCACTGCAGCATCGGACGCCGCTGCCCGCGGACCTGGCGGCGCTCTGCGAGCGGGTAACTTCCGGCGACATCCGGGACGCTCGCGTTCGCGAGGCAGCGCTGGACGGGGTGAGCGCGGTCTGTCACCTGTCCGCATACATTCCTGCGCGGATGGATGACCTCCGGGAAGCGGACTTATGCAACCAAATCAACGCGCTCGCCGTGCTGGATCTCGCTGAAGCCGCAGCGCAGCGCGGCGTTGGGCGGTTTATTCAGCTTTCCACTGCCAATCTCTACGCAGAAGCGAACAGCCCACGTTCTGAAGAAGATCCGGTATTCCCGGCGCAGCTGGGCACGCCATACTTCGTCAGTAAGTTCGCCGGCGAGGTGTACCTATCGCACATCGCGGGGCGCACCGGCATTGAAGCATTGATCCTGCGCATCGCGACGCCGTACGGCCCGGGCGAGCCTGCCAACAAGGTCATTCCCACCTTCCTGCGGATGGCGGCCGAGGGCAAACCGCTGCGCATGGTCAACTCCGGTGCCGCGCGGTTCAGCTATGTACATGTGGGCGACGTGGCCAGCAGCGTGCTGAACGCGATGGGCGGTGGGGCCGGCGGGATTTACAACATCGCGTCCGGCGAGCACACCAGCGTCCTAGAGCTCGCACAGCAGATTGTCGCACTCAATGGTAATGGAGGGACGACGCTGGACATCGAACCCGTTGTGTCCGGCGCCTTTACCGGGTTTGCGCCCCTCTCGATCGAGAAGGCGCGCCAGACCTGGCAATTCGCGCCGCGTCCGCTCGCGACCGGATTGCGCGAATATCGAGATCATCTGCTCGCGCAGGGTGTGATCGCATGAGAGTCGCGGTGTTCAGCGACGTGCACGGCAATCTCGTTGCACTGCAACAGTTTGTCGAGGCGACGGCTGGGCGCGCCGACGCCTACCTGTGTTTGGGTGATGTGGTCAACTACGGCCCATGGAATGACGAATGTATCGATTTGGTGTTGAGCCTGCCCGGCATCCAAGTACTTGAAGGCAATCATGAACGGCTGTTCCGCGGCGACGAGACCGTCAACCAGGAGATCCCGCTAGTTCAAGACTTTTATCGGCATTCTCGCCCGCTCTTTTCGCGTGACGTCTTCCTCACTCAGCTCCTCGAGCAAGTCGACCTCGGTATCTACCGCTGCGTACACACCATCGATGACCGAAGGGTCTATCCCGATACGGAAATCGAGATCGATCGTCATTACATGATCGGCCACACGCATCACCAATACCGTATCGAGCGCAGCGGATTCACGATCGTCAACCCCGGCAGCATTGGCCAGAACCGCAAATGGATCGACTCGGCGGACTTTCTGGTCCTGAACACGGCGACGGGCGAGATTGAGTTCGAGTCGGTTCCTTACGACGTGGATTACTTCGTCGATGAGTTGGCTAGGCGCGGCTACCCGGGGCAGTGCATCCGCTACTACGCCAACAAGGACCGCAAATTCGGGTGACGGAGGAGGGCCGTCGTGTCCTCCTTGCGCGCAAGTTACCGCGATGAACGGGGCAGCTCCGCATGAAACTGTCTGGCCCTGGCGCACTCACTAATCGGGTGAGGCCAGTAGGGTCTCGAGGCCCGGGCTCGCTGAGACCCGAGCATCGTCACCTCATTTCACGACGAGCCGCATCCACAGGGCGGCGGCGTATAGCCCACAAACAGCGATGTCAGCCGGGGACGAGGGCACGGTCCGCCAGCGCACCGATTGCCGGGGCTAACACCCGGGCATATTCGGGCGTCAGATGGAATTCGTCCCCGTACACCAGGGTGTTGCCCACTATGGCCGGGCAGCGATTGGTGGCGCAGAACAGCTCGGTGAGGTCGTCGTATTGCCCTCCACCGGCTTTGGCAGCGGCGCTCTCCGCCGCGATGCCCGTTGTGTTGACGGCCGTCGACCTCGCCGACGAGCAGGCCGTCGCGTCGTCGAGGTTTTCAGACAGGCAGTCCGGCACAGCTGAGTGCAGATCCGGGGTGGGCCCCAGCACGAGCACGTCTGCGCCCGTCCCCCGGAGCTGACGCACTAGGCGGGTCAGGCTGTCGATCCACCCCGGACTGTAGGGCGGGGAGCCCGAGCCGCTGTCATGGCGCAGCATGCCCAGCACCACCAACCGGGGGTGCTCGGTTTGCAGGCGGGCGATGACTCGACTGCGCCACTGCCCGCACTCGGTGTAGTCGCGCTGCACGAAAACTTTGAGGGGCAGGTCCAGCATCGGGCAGGCGCCCTTGGTCAGGACCTCCAGCCGCCACCGCCGCTGGGAGGCGACTTGCTGGAATGCGGGGCTCCAACTGAAGGCATTCGAGTCGCCGACCAGGGCCACCGTGGTTTTCGAAGCGGTGTCGCCCGTCGCGCACTCGGGTTGGTCGACCTCCAAGAGGTTGCGAAGACAAGCCGCCAGGCCGGCCGGTGCTTTTTCGCGTGCCACGTCGACCAGGGGCGGATCGAGGTTTGACGGCACGGCCTTTAGGTCGACGGATGCCGCGACCGCGGCCTGCACCTGTGCGAAGAGGTGCTGAATCGCCGCGTCGTACGTCTGAAGGTCTGCGCCGGTGGGCGGGGGCCCCGCGGTGACGCGCAGCGCCGGGGCAGCCGGGCCTCGGCCGACCGGGGTGGGCACGAATACCAGTAGCGCCACGCCCACACAGACCGCCACCGCGGTGGCGGCGCCACCGAGCGCGAGGCTGCGGGCGGCCGACCGGCGCACCCAATCGGAGTACCGGAAGGGGTTCTCGATGAGCCGCAGGGTCAGCACGGCTAGCCCGAACGAGATGACAAGCGCCGCCACGCCGTCTATCGGACCCAGCGGCCGGCCCAGCAAGGGCGTCGCGAGCAGCAGCACCGGCCAGTGCCACAGGTACCACGAGTACGACACCCGGCCGACCGCTCGCATCGGCCGCAACCCCAAAACACGGCCGCACCCGCGAGAAGCTGCGGCGCAGCCGGCGCCGATCACCAGCGCCGTGCCGACCACCGGCAACAGCGCGGCGGTGCCGGGAAAGGGCGTGGTCGCGTCCAACTGGTTGCAGGCCAGCAAAATCAAGGCCAGACCAGTCCAACCCACGATCGCTGCGGCGAATGGCGGTAGCCGGCGCCACTGGTTGGTCGTGAGCGCCACCAGCCCCCCGATGGCCAGCTCCCATGCCCGGGTGTGCAACGAGAAGAACGCCACGGGAGGCGCCGCGCGAGTTGCCGACCACGACAAGGCAAACGACACGGCGCCGACCAGCGCGAGCACCAACAGGTACGGGGTCACCGTCGAGGTGGCATGGTCGGCCCGGGTGCGTCGGCGTGCACGCCGGATCAGCCATGCCGTGCCGATAATCAGGGCCGGCCATACCAGGTAGAACTGTTCCTCGACGCCCAGCGACCAGTAGTGCTGGAACGGTGAGATCGTGTTCTTGCTGATGTGGAAGTAGTCGACGCCTTGTTGAGCGAATCGATAGTTGCCGAAATAAAGTGCGCTTGCGATGCCGTCACCGATCACGTTCTTGGCCTCTAGCGGCGATAGCAGCGCGGCCGAGGCAACCGCGGTGATGACGCCTACGGTCGCCGACGCCGGAAGCAGGCGACGCGCCCGGGCCCCGTAGAACCGGCCCAGCCGGACGGTCCCGGCGGCGGACGCCTCACGCCAGAGCAGCCCGGTGATCAGAAAACCCGAGATGACGAAGAAAACGTCCACGCCGACGAATCCGCCACCCAACCCGGGTGCGCTGCAGTGAAAGAGGACCACGGCCAGCACCGCGATGCCACGCAACCCCTCGATGTCCGGGCGAAATGCCGTGCGCTCCGGATGCGACCCTGGATCGGAAAACTTGCTGTCGTTATTCGACACTGGCGAAGGAGTGCTTCGGGATCGGATACGTTCTCTAATCCGCCGCTGACGGCTCGTTGTCAACGATTCCGCCAATTTGGTTGACCCTCTCCGTGATCCGACTACCTTGGGCTTACGTCGGGATTAGGGCCGCCAGGCCACTCTTGTGTGCGGCCCATAAACCATAGCCCCCAAAGATGCGGCAATGTCCACAACCTGAAAATTGGCGGGCGCCAAGTGACTGACACCCCAACAGCGAGAAGGCCCGAGGGATCCTGGATCAAGTTTGGGTCCTCGGCGAGGTCGGGCAGTGGTGTCACCCGTGCGATGGAAACGTCAGCCCAGCACGGAATCGTCTCGCCCGCTCAAACTCATTAACGGGTGCTCCCAGCAGGGTCTTCAGGCGGGAAGCCCGCTGGGGCCCAAACAGCGTCACCTTGATGAGCAGCCCTAGCCATGCGAGTAACCACCATGGTGTCGCGGCGGCGCGGACGAGACCGGTAGACGCCGGATCCACGACCATCCAGGTCAGAATGCGCAGCTGGTCGAGCCAGTGTCGGTGGGCCTTCGTGATATTCGCCGACTCGGTGGTCGCGGTGTGATGCCGCACCGAGAGTTCCTGTGGCACAAAACAAACCGCGCCTCGCAGCATAAGGCGCAACCAAAAATCCAAGTCGACGGTCTGATAGACATCGTCGCGCAAGCCGCCCGCGGCCAGTGCCAGCCGGCGCCGGAACATCACGCAGCTCGGTTCGCCGATCAAATTGGCGCTCGCACCCCACAAGGCCACCAACTGCAGGACCAGTGACGACCCGCGGTTGTGCTCGCGCAGCTTCGCAAAGTAGACATGGAGCTTGCCCGGCGCTTTTCGTCGCTCGTTCCAGGGGAGGTTGTCGGTCTGCACCTGACGGGGTGCGAAGGTCAGCCCGACGTCGGGATCGTCGAAACAGCGGGCAAGCGTCCGCAGCGCTTCTGGGAGCAACCAGTCATCGCCGTGCAAGAACTGGATGTATTCGCCGTGGGCGAGTTCCAGGCACTTGTTGTGGTTTCCGTTCAGCCCGAGTCGAGACTCGTTGCGTATCAGGCGGTCTCGCTCACGCAGCAGCGATGCGGCTATGCGTGCGCCGTCATCCGACGACTGGTCATCGACGACGAGGATTTCGAACTCGACGCCGTCCTGATCCAGGATGCTGCGCAGACAGCGCTCGATGGTCGCGCCGTTGTTGTACATCGGCACGCACACCGAGATCAGGGGGTTGGCCGGTGCTTGGTCAGCGTGAGTCACGCGTTGGCCTCGGCGGCCAGCCGGTAGCCGCGCACGGCCACCGGGATGAACACCGCGAGTAAGGCGACCGCCCAAATCAACGTGGTCACAAGAGGCCACATGATCGGGCCGCCGTGCGCCAAGGACCGCATGGTCTCGATAGGCGGCGAAATCGGTTGTACGCGGATCAATGGCTGAGCCCAATCCGGAAACAGCTTGATCGGAGTGGCACCGGGATTGACGAACGCCAGGGCAAAAGTGACGCCCAGCACCCAGGTCATCGCGGTGCGGCCGTTGTTGCGGATGGCCATCGCCATCACCAGAGCGGTGAAGCCGGTGACCACGATTGACGGAATCAGCAGGAAAAGCGCTGCGGCGGGCCAACCTTGGAGGAAGCGCAGCCCCATCGCCAGTCCGAGGGCGGTGATCAGGATGGTGCCCATGAATGTGCGCACCACCTCGGCGATGATCCAGCCGGTGATCGCGCTCGCCCGGTGAATCGGCAGCACCCACATCCGGCTGAGTACGCGCGACTCGCGGTCCATGGTGATGCCGACCGAATTGCCCAGGGACCCGAACAGCCCGGAGATCACCGCGCACATGGGAACGATGCCGTAGATGCTGTCCACGCCCGTGACCTTCTGCACCTGCTCGCCCAGCACGATTTTGTAGATGAACAGCAGAAAGACGGGTAGCAGCAACGACCCCATCAGCACCGCTTGGTCGCGCCGCCAGCGGAGTAGGAGCCGGCCGGCCTGCACCGAGCTTTGGGTCCACAGCGACCCTTGCGGCTCGAGCCGATGACTCATTAGCCGCGCCTCTGCATCCGCAACGTGATCGCCCCGAACACCAGGACCATGCCCAGGCACCAAGCAAGGGTGGCCACCAGATTGCTGAGGATCACGTGGCCGGTAGCCAGGCCGCGGAGGGTCTCGGCGAACTGTGACACCGGCTGGTTGCGGACGTACGGGCGCAACCATTCCGGAAAGGTCTTTTCGGGGGCAATTCCGGTGGACAACATGAACAGCAGCAACTGGGGGACGAACAAGAGGTGGCTTGCGCCTTGAACAGTCTTGGCGCTCGATCCCAGGGCATCGGCGCCAAGCGCCACCGCCAGGCACAGCAGCAAGGAGATGAGCAGGAACGCCGCCGCGTAGCCGAGTCCGCCGGTGATCCGGAAACCGAAGGCATAGCCGGCAATCAGCGCCACCACCAGGGACAGCACCCCGCGCATCAGGGTGGCCGCCGTGCGGGCGGTCACGGTGGCTGCCGCGGCCACCGGTAGCGTCCGCATCCGCTCGCCGAACCCGGACACGTGGTCACGCGCGGCCCGGTCCGCGGTAAGCAGCCCGACGAAAATCATCGATTGCGCGACCACCGCGGGTAGGAAATATTGCGTGTAGCTGATGTGCCCGGTGTCGATCAGACCGTGCAACGCCACACTGAACCCCGCCAAATAGGCCGCCGGCGAGAGGATCTCAAAAATCATCTCGCCGTCGCGAGCCGCCGACATCAGCGAACGTTCGGTGAGGGCGGACAGGGCGCTCATGACCGGGCGGCGGTCCGCTCGGTCAGATGCAGGAATGCCTCGTCGAGCGAGGGCTTACGCAGTGAGATGTCGGCGAGCTCGAGTCCCAGCGCATCGACCCGGCGGAACACATCGACCAGCGTGGCCACCCCATCGGGTGCGAACACCGACACCGAGTTCGTGTCGCCGTCGATATCGACGCCCTCGAGTCCGTTCAGCGCCGCCGCGACCTGAGGCAGGTCGGCGGGATTGGCGGGGGTCACCTGGCAGTAGCTGGTACCCACGGCGCGCTTGAGCTCCTCGGAAGTGCCGCTGGCGATTACCTGCCCGTGATCGATGACGACGATCGAATCGCTGAGCACGTCGGCCTCTTCCAGGTACTGCGTGGTCAACAGCACGGTGATGCCCTGAACGGTCAGCGAACTCACCAGGGCCCACACGTCGCGGCGGCTGCGTGGGTCCAGCCCGGTGGTGGGCTCGTCGAGGAAGAGCACCTGTGGCGGCACCACCAGCGCGCTGGCCAAGTCGACGCGCCGGAACATGCCTCCGGAGTAGGTCGACAGCCGCCGGTCGGCGGCGGCGACGAGATCGAACTGTTCGAGCAGTTCATCTGCGCGGGCCTTCGCGCGCTTGCGATTCAATCCGCGCAGCCTGCCGAACAGCACCAGGTTCTCCCGGCCGGTCAGCATGGGGTCCATCCCGGTGAACTGTCCGGCCATCCCGATGCTGGCACGTACCTCGGACGGCCGGCGGATGATGTCATACCCGGCGACGCTGGCGCGCCCCGAGGTGGGACGGATCAGCGTGGAAAGAATGTTGATCGTGGTGGTCTTGCCGGCTCCGTTATGGCCGAGCACCCCGCACACCGTCCCGGCCGGAACCGAGAAGTCCACGCCATTCAACGCGAGCGTGTTTCGCCCGAATGTCTTTGTGAGGCCTACAACCTCGATCGCAAGTGGACTCACGGTACGAGTATTTCACGGTGCGGTGTGGCGTGCTGACGGTATAGGTAGATAGCAATAGGGGAGATGGCCCAGGCCTTTCCTCGACGGTGGCCGCAGATTTCCCCGACGCGGCCCAAACCTGTTCGCGGCGGGGGAGTTCCGAGCATGCAGGGCAAAATCATTTGGCGTCCAATCTTTCTCGTCGCGCTTTTCGCGGAAGGCGTTGATGCCTCGCTATCCGGGCATCGAAACGACGAGGACCACCTAGACGGTCGGCCTGGCGATCGGGATCTCGGCCGTGGGAGCGTCCATGTCGACCTCGTCGTGGTGGAGCAAGGTGCGTACCGACGGACGCGTTCCCACGGAGCGAAGCAGCAGACTGGCCGGCCTCGGCCGAACCAATTGCGGCCACCAGAACCACCGCCCGAGCAGCGCAGCGATGGTGGGCGTCATGAACGAGCGCACGATCAAGGTGTCGAACATCAGGCCCAGGCCAATCGTGGTACCGACCTGACCGATGATGCGCAGGTCGCTGACCACCATCGACGCCATGGTGAATGCGAACACCAGGCCAGCATTCGTCACGACCTTACCGGTGCCGCCCATCGCGCGAATGATGCCCGTATTGATGCCGCCGGCTAGTTCCTCTTTCATTCGAGATACCAGCAGCAGGTTGTAGTCAGAACCGACCGCCAACAAGACGATCACCGACATCGGCAGCACCATCCAGTACAACTTGATGCCAAAGATGTACTGCCAGATCAGCACCGAGATCCCGAACGATGCGCCCAACGAAAGCGTCACCGTGCCGACGATGACCAGGGCGGCCACAAAACTTCGGGTCAGGATCAGCATGATGATGAAAATCAGGCACAGCGCACCAATGCCGGCGATAAAGAGGTCGTACGTGGAGCCGTCCCGGAAGTCCTTGAACGTCGACGCGGTACCCGCGATGTTGATCTTGGCGTTTTCCAACGGGGTGTTCTTGAGCGACTCTTCGGCCGCCTGCCTGATCTTGTCGATGCGGTTGACGCTTTCAGACGTCGCGGGGTCGCCTCGGTGCGAAATGATGAAGCGAGCGGCCTTCCCGTCCGGCGACAAGAACTGGGCCATCGCTTTCTTGAAGTCCGCGTTGTCGAAAATCTCGGGCGGCAGATAGAACGAATCATCGTTCTTCGAATCGTCGAACGCCTGCCCCATGGCGGTGGCGTCCTTGTTGTTGCTGTCCATCTGGCCGAAGATGCCGGCCATGGTGCTGTGGTTGGTGAGCATCATGTTCCGCATGTCCTCGGACATCGCGATCATCGGCGGATACTGCTCGAGCAGCTGGGGCATCAGCTTGTCCATGTGATCGAGATCTTTGAGCAGATCCGTCAGTTTGTCGCTGAGCGTATCGACGCCGTCGAGGACTTCGAAGATATTCCGCAACGACCAGCAGATCGGGATGTCGTAGCAGTGCTTTTCCCAATAGAAATAGCTGCGCAGCGGCCGAAAGAAATCCTCGAAATCGGCCATCTTGCCATTTAATTCAGCGAGAACGACGGCCATTTCTTTGGTCTTCGTGATTGAGTCGTGCGTGATGTCGGTCATACGGCTTTGCAGCGAGTAGATGCGCTTCATGATCTCGATCTGCTTGGCCATCATGTCGGCTTGGACAAGCATGTCGTCCATGCGCGCCCGCATGTACTTCAGGTCTTGACCCATTATCGACTGTTGCATGCTGAGCAGGAACGGAATCGAGGTGTGCTGGATCGGTGTTCCCTCGGGTCGCGTTATGCCCTGCACGCGAGAGATCCCGTGAACTTGGAAGATCGCCTTCGCAAGTCGGTGCAGCAACAGAAAGTCTGCTGAGTTCCGCATGTCGTGATCGGATTCGATCATCAAAATCTCGGGCATCATGCGCGATTGATTGAAGTGGCGGTCTGCTGCCGCGTAACCGACGTTGGCGGGAACGTTGTCGGGCATGTAGAGCCGGTTGTTGTAGCTCGTCTGGTAGCCGGGCAAGGTCACCAGGCCCACCAGGGCGACGGCGATCGTCGCGCACAGGATTGGCGCGGGCCAACGAACGATCGCCGTACCGATCCGCCGCCAACGGCCGAACCCGATCGCGCGCTTCGGATCGAACAACCCGAAGCCACTCCCGACAGTCAGCACCGCCGGAACCAGCGTCAGGGCGATCACCACGGAGATGAGCATGCCCACGGAGCAGGGCATGCCCATGGTCTGGAAGATGGGCATGCGGGTGAAGCTCAGGCACAACATCGCCCCGGCGATCGTCAGACCGGAACCCAAGACGACGGGGGCGACGCTGCGATAGGTGGTGAAATACGCCGTGTGCCGGTCTTCGCCGGCCTGGCGCGCCTCCTGATAGCGGCCGAAGAAGAAGATCGCGTAGTCCGTGCCGGCGGCCATTGCCAGGGCCACCAGCAGGTTGACGGCAAACGTGGAGAGTGCCATCCAATTGTTGTTGGCGATGAAGGCGATAACACCGCGAGCGGCGAAGACCTCGATCCCGACGGTGATCAACAACAAGATGACGGTCGTGATCGAGCGGTACACCAG
The DNA here is from genome assembly GCF_001665835.1 of Mycobacterium colombiense. GTDB lineage: Bacteria > Actinomycetota > Actinomycetes > Mycobacteriales > Mycobacteriaceae > Mycobacterium > Mycobacterium colombiense_A. Next base: position 23,959 of record NZ_LZSX01000048.1, read on the forward strand.
GAGCAGCACGATGAAGATGATCAAGGCACCGATCATCGTCATTTTCAGAATGGATCGGTCTCCGGCGAGCTGCATATCGGAGAACAGCGCCGACGGACCGGTGACGTAGGCGTTGATCCCGGGGGGCGGTGGTGTCCGCGCGATCACGTCGCGGATCGAGGACACGGATTCCTGGCCCAGGGTCGTGCCTTGGTTGCCCGCCAGATTCAACTGCACATAGACGGCCTTGCCGTCGGGGCTCTGGGCGCCCGCCGCGGTGAGGCGATCGCCCCACAGATCCTGCACATGCTCGATATGCTTTGTGTCGCTTTTTAATTCAGCAACCAGTTTGTCGTAGTAGGCATGTGCCTGGTCGCCAAGCGGCTGCTGTCCCTCCAGGACCAGCATCGCGAAGCTGTCCGAATCGGATTCCTTGAAGTCCCGGCCCATGCGCTGCATGGCCTGCACCGCCGGCGCGTCTTGAGGGGCGAGTGGCACCGAATGCTGTTGGCCCACAATCTCGAGGCGTGGCACGCCGAACGTCACCAGCAGGGTCAGCGCCACCCACCCGATGATGATGAACACCGCAAGGTGGCGAATTGACCGCGCGACGCGCGACGGCCGGGCTGCGTGCGTGGTCATAAGGCCCTCGACAGGTCGACGACGCTATTGCCCAGTGTCACAGTGTTCCCCAAGGTCGCTGTTCCCATTTTGAAGCGGAAATCCGCCACTTATTGCGGCTGCTTCAGGAGCAGTGAACGCACCAACGGACGGGGGCCGGTGTGCCGCAGCATCGTGCTGGCCGGGCGGGGGCGCACCAACTGTGGCCACCAGAACCAGCGTCCCAGCAATGCGGCGACGGACGGTGTCATGAATGCCCGCACGATCAGCGTGTCGAATATCAAGCCGATGCCGATCGTCGTGCCCACCTGGCCGATGCTGCGCAGCTCGCTGACCCCCATCGAGGCCATGGTGAAGGCGAACACCAGACCGGCGTTCGTCACGACCTTTCCGGTACCGGCCATGGCGCGGATGATGCCCGTGTGGATCCCGGCAGCCAACTCCTCCTTCATTCGGGAAACCAATAGCAAGTTGTAGTCGGAGCCCACCGCCAACAGCACGATCACGGAGGTGGAAAGCACACTCCAGTGCAGTTGCATGTGCAGCAAGTACTGCCAGACCAGCACGGACAACCCGAAGGACGCGCCGAGTGAAAGCAGAACCGTGCCGACGATGACCATGGCGGCAATGAAGCTTCGCGTCATGATCAGCATGATGATGAAAATGAGGCAGATCGCGGATACGCCGGCGATCAAAAGGTCGAACATGGATCCGTCCACCAGATCTTTGGTAATTGCCGCGGTACCGGTCAAGTAGATCTTGGCGTTTTCCAGGGGAGTGCCCTTGAGCGATTCCTCGGCCGCCGTCTTGATCTGTTCGACCCGGGAGAGGCCTTCGGGCGTCGACGGGTCGCCCCGCTGGGAGATCAGCAGACGGACGTCCTTGCCGTCCGGCGACATGAACACCTTCTCGATCCGCTTGAACGACTCGGACCCGTTGATGATCCCGGGTGGCAGGTAGAAGGAATCGTCATTCTTGGAGGCATCGAACGCCTGCCCCATGGCGCTGGGATCCTTTGCGCTCGAATCCATTTGGCCCATGACGCCGGACATGGTGCTGTGCATGGTCAGCATCATGGTGCGCATGCCCGACATGGTTTCGATCATGGGCGGGATCTGCATGACCAGCTGCGGCAGGATCGCATCCAGCTGGTCCAGGTCCTTCACCAGGTCGCCCAATTTGTCGGTGACCTCGTCAACGCCGTCGATCGCGTCGAAGATGGATCGCAGGGAGAAGCAGATCGGGATGTCGTAGCAGTGCTTTTCCCAGTAGAAGTAGCTGCGGATCGGGCGCCAGAAGTCCTCGAAATCCGAGACTTTGTCTCGCAAATCCGAAGTGATGTCCTGCATTTCATGCGTCGTCCCGACCATGTGGTGCGTTGTGGCGACGAGTTCCCGCATCAGGCCCAGCATGTGCTGCATGAGGCCGATCATCTTCCCCAGCTCATTGGCTTGGGTGAGCATGTCGTTCATGCGGTCTTTTTGGAAAGCCATGTTCTGCATCTGGCTGGCCTGACCCATGCTGATGATCCAGGGAATCGTCGTGTGTTGCAGTGGCGTACCCTCCGGGCGGGTCACGGTCTGCACCGTCGCGATTCCGGGCACCGCCAGAACGCCCTTGGCGAGTTTATTGATGACGAGCATGTCCGTCGGATTACGCAAGTCATGATCGGTCTCGATCAACAGAATTTCGGGCATCGACATGCGCTGGCCGGGGAAGTGCCTTGCCGCGGCCGCATACCCCACGTTGGCGGGAATGCGTTCCGGAATGAATTTCTGGTCGTCGTAGCTGGGCTTGTAATTCGGCAGCGTCAACAGCCCGATCAGCGAGACGGCCAACGAGGCGATGAGGATGGGCGCCGGCCACCGCACGATGGCCGTACCGATCCGTCGCCACCTGCGGGTCGAGAGTGCACGCCGTGGGTCGAACAGACCGAACCGGGCTCCGGCGGCCAGAAGGGCGGGGCCCAGCGTTATCGCGACCAGGACCGCGATGGAAATGCCGACGGCGCAGGGGATACCCAGCGGCTGGAAAAAAGGAAGTCGGGTGAAACTGAGGCAGAGCACCGCACCGGCGATCGTCAGGCCCGATGCAAGCACAACCTTGGCTACACCGTTGAATGTGGTGTAGAAGGCCTCCTCTCGGCTTTCGCCCATGTGCCGCGCCTCTTGATATCGGCCGACGAAGAAGATGCCGTAGTCGGTACCCGTCGCAATAACAGCGGCGACCAGAAGGTTGACGGCAAAAGTGGTAAGGCCGACCAACCCGAGATGGCCGATCAGCGCGACCATTCCGCGCGCGATCTGCAATTCAAGGCCGACGATCAGCAACAAAAGAATGACCGTGACAATCGACCGGTAGACGAGCAGCAACGTCAGGAAAATCACGCCAAGGCTCACCAGCGTAACCAGCATGATGCTCTGCTGGCCGGCGATGTTCATGTCCGCGATGATGGGTGCGGGCCCGGTCACGTAGACCTTTAATCCCGCTGGGGGCGAAGCCTCCTGCACGAGCTTTCGAACGGCCGCGACGGACGCGTCACCCGCGGCCGCACCCTGGTTACCGTTGAGGTTCACCTGTACATATGCGGCCTTACCGTCCTGGCTCTGTGCGGCCCCGCGGGTCAGCGGATCGCCCCAGAAATTCTGGACGTGCTGCACGTGCGCGTGGTCGTCTTCCAGCCGCTGGACCAAGCGGTCGTAATACCTGTGCGCCTCATCGCCGAGTTGCTGCTGGCCCTCTAGCAGGATCATCGCCAACGCGCCGGAGTTGGTCTCGTGGAAGTCCTGGCCAAGCCGCTCCATGGCCTTGAAGGACGGTGCGCCCAACGGGCTCAGCGAGACCGCATTCTCCGCCTCGACCTTGTCCAGCGAAGGGACGGCGACGCTGAGCAGGACGGCGATGCCCAGCCAGCCCAAAATGATGGGAACCGACAGGCGATGGATGATCCGCGCGATACGTGGTCGCTCGGCCGGCCGGGTTTCCAGTTGTTGCGGCGCACTCATGTGGCCGTCAACACGCAGTAGGTGAATGCGTTCATCTCGTGAGAGATCCTCTCGGCTTTGACGACACCGTCGACCACGATGCGGCAGCCGAGACTATCGCTATTGCCCTGTGCGACCACATTTCCCACGATCGAGGGCAGCGTCGTCGAGATGTCGAACGTCCACGGCAGCTCGATACCGTTGATGTGGTTCGGTTCGCCGTTGGCGTCAAAGTAGCTGATGTCGGCCATCGACCCGGCGGGGCCGAAGACCTCATACTTCACGTGCTTGGGGTTGAACGGTTTGGTGTCTTGCTGCCTGGATTCGGCGTAGCTCGGGCGCTTCTCGGAGCCGAAGACGCCGTGCAACCGCGAGACCGTCATCCCTCCGGCGACGACGACGGCCACGATGACCAGTGGGATCCACAGCCTGCCCAGGAAGCCAAAAATCCCAGGTCCCTTTTTGGCGCGAGTCGTCCGAGGGCCGCTTTGCTGCACGGGTTCCGTTGAAGATCGACGACCAAAGCCTAGGAAACGACGTTGGCTAATGACTCGTCCTTCCGCGCTGGTGTTGTCGGGCCGGGCCCGGACCTCCGATTCGACCACTGCACCCCCCTTCAGCCGTGTTCATGCCCGGGCGGTTCTCGCCGCTCGAACATGCAACTACACACCCGTCGCGACACGCCAGATTGCGGCGCGTCGAATGTGGTGCACGTGGCCGGCCAGCCGTGCCTCGGACACCTCATGCGAACTCCGCCCCCCGGGGAGCGCGACCAGGTCTTGTTGAGTAAACCACGCCAGTCGCTTCCGTATCAGTGCTTTGCCAACGCGATGCGGGATCGTAATGCCCCTCGCGTGCGTAAACGGCATGTTGCTGAGCGTCCGAATCTTCTTCGTCCACTTCTCTTCTTCGGCAAGGCCGCCTACTCACCTAAGCACAGCGGCTGCACGGTGTCACCGGGTGGGCGATCCCGCGCAGTCTTGCCAGCACACTGCCAGTTTCGCCTCTTGGTGATTTTCCCGGCCCCTAGGACTTCGGCTAAGCTCTGTGGCGACAAGCACAAAAACTTCATCGGCCTGAAGGACGTGCCTGCCCCAATAGCGATATTTCGCAGTCAACGCCATTGATGCAGGTCACTGCAGCGCATTCCGGGGCATCGGGGCCCCGTCGCGCACCAATCACTGGATGGTGTCAACGCCTTCTAGGTCACACCAGGAACTTTGTCCAAACCGCGGGCGAGCGATCTAGGGCTCAACTATGGTTTGGACCTGTTCCACTCATGTCCACTATGCATCCTGGAGAATTGTGAGCATCAACCCATTCGACGACGACAACGGCAGCTTTTTCGTCTTGGTGAACGACGAGGAGCAACACAGCTTGTGGCCGGCCTTCGCCGATGTTCCAGCTGGCTGGCGAGTGGTCCACGGCGAAGCCGACCGAGCTGCGTGTTTGGAGTACATCGAGCAGCATTGGCCCGATATTCGGCCGAAGAGCCTGCGGGACAAGCTCTCAACGGGCCGGGGTTTTGACCAATAACCAGCCGGGGTATGGGGC
>NZ_LZSX01000049.1 GCF_001665835.1 Mycobacterium colombiense
CCAACGAACCGAACGCGACGATCCACAGCACTCGCAGCGTGCGGGACGGCGGAAGCTTGGCGGTAATTGGTTCCGCAGTCGTCCGCTCGGTGACCTCGGACGTAGTCACGGGCGTACCCCCTCTTTGAGTAACTGTCGTTTTTCTATCAGTAATCATCGTTACTCGGCCAAGGTAACATGGTCTCCGCGGAGGCAACAAGCATCTCGCAACGAAAGGAGGCAAACCCGTGGACCAGCCGCTACCTGGTGCACCCATCGCCCGCCTCGACGATGCACGGCGCGCGATGTACCACGAACAGATCCTCGCTTCCGCCGAGTATGAATTCGCGCGAACCGGGTTCAACGACGCCAAGGTGAGCGCCATCGCGAAGACAGCGGGGGTTTCGTTGGCGACGGTCTACAAACACTTCACGGGAAAGGACCAACTGTGGGATGCGCTCAATGCCCTTCGCATGACCGAGTTCGTCGACGCCGTGTCGACCCGCACCGCGCCCATCGACTCACCGCTGGAGAAGATTCTCCTCGGTGCGCGCGCTGAGATCGAGTTCTTTGCCGCCCATCCTCACTTCTTGCACCTGCATCTTCACGAAGGACTGAGCTGGGGTACCGCGTCGGCATTGATCGATGCCGGGCGCGGCGGACAGCGCGAGGCGTGGCGCACCGGCATGGAGATGATCAGCCACGCAGCGGAGGCCGCTATCGAAGCCGGAGAGATTAGCGCATTGCGTCCGGCAGTTGTTGCCTCGCTGGTGATTTCCGCCCTGCAAATTTGGCTCACCGA
>NZ_LZSX01000050.1 GCF_001665835.1 Mycobacterium colombiense
GATGTGTATAAGAGACTACACCTACCGCGTCGCGTGGTCGCCGTACCACCGCCAATACGTCGGCACCTGCCTCGAATTGCCGTTCATGCGGCGTGAAGCGGCGACCGCCCAAGAGGCCGTCGTTGAGGTCGAGACGGCCGTCGACCGGCACGTCGAAATCATGCTGAACGCCGGCGAGACACCACCGACGCCGATGGCGGACCGCAACTACAGCGGCACGATCGTGATCAGGACGTCCCCGGAGTTGCACAGCCGCCTGGCCGTCGAAGCCGCCGAACAGCAGGTTTCGATGAACCAGTGGGTGGTTCAGAAGCTTTCGGGGCGACGGCCCAGCGATACGTTCGGGCTGTCCGGGTGGGACTAGCGGCGCGCTGCGGTTATGACGCCTCTGCTCGGCTTTCCAGCTCCTTGACCGGGGCGGGGTCGTTCTCGGTCATCCCGACCTTCGCCGCGCCGCCGGGCGAGCCGAGCTCGGTGAAGAAATCGGCGTTGATCTGCAGGTATTGGGTGTGCTCGGCGGGCAGATCGTCCTCGTAGTAGATGGACTCGACCGGGCACACCGGCTCGCACGCACCGCAGTCGACGCACTCGTCGGGGTGGATGTAAAGCATCCGGGCGCCCTCGTAGATGCAGTCGACGGGGCATTCCTCGATGCACGCCTTGTCTTTGATGTCGACACAGGGCTCGGCGATCACGTAGGCCACGAGTGTTGTCCTTCCTTCTGGGCTAGCGGGGTCAGCCGGCTGCGGCCCGTCAAACACGGTCTGGCTGGCTAATTTAGCGCGAGGACGCCCGCGCGGGCTACCGGCCTGCACGCCTCATGTGTCCCATCGTTGCGGCTCGGGCGGGGCGTGAGTAGAGGTTTGGCGTTGTGGTGTCACAAGCTATAGTTGTGTCACACGATTTGATTGTGAGCTGCCGCCCATGCCCCTGAGCCCCCGGTTGCCCGAACTCGCGTCGTTCGAGGCGTTTTTGGCGATCGCCGAGACCGGCAGCCTGGGCCGTGCCGCGCGCGAGCTCGGGCTGACCCAGCAGGCGATATCCCGGCGGCTTGCCACCATGGAGGCCCAGATCGGCGTCACCCTGGCCGTCCGGACGACGCGCGGCTCGCAACTGACGCCCGCGGGCCTGATCGTCGCGGACTGGGCGACCCGCTTGCTCGAGGTCGCCGGCGAGATTGACGCGGGCCTGGGCTCGCTGCGAAAGGAAGGGCGCGAACGCATCCGGGTAGCGGCCAGCCAGACGATCTCGGAACAACTCATGCCGCAGTGGCTGCTGTCCCTGCAGGCCGAGGCCACGCGGCGCGGCGAGACCGCACCCCAGGTGATCCTGACCGCCACCAACAGCGACCACGCCATCGTCTCGGTCCGCGACGGCAGCGCCGACCTGGGCTTTGTCGAAAACCCCGGCACACCAAAGGGGTTGGGTAGCTGCGTGGTGGGGGGAGACGAGCTGGTGATCGTGGTCCCGCCGGACCACAAGTGGGCGCGACGGGGGCGGGTGGTGACCGCGCGCGAACTCGCTCAGACGCCGCTGGTGGCCCGCGAACTCCATTCGGGCATCCGCGATTCGCTGACGGCCGCGTTGCGCAAGGTGCTCGGCGAGGACATGCAACAGGCCGCGCCCGTGCTGGAATTGACCTCCGCGGCGGCGATGCGCGCCGCCGTGCTCGCCGGGGCGGGCCCGGCGACCATGAGCCGGCTGGCCGTCGCCGACGACCTGGCGTTCGGCCGGCTAGACGCGGTGGAGATTCCGAAGTTGGACCTGCGCCGCAAGTTTCGGGCCATCTGGGTCGGCGGAAAGACCCCGCCGCCCGGAGCGATCCGCGACCTGCTGAGTCATGTCCTCAGCACGGCGGCGGCGAAAAGCTAGGCAGCGGCGTCCTCGGTGAGCGCGTCATCGTAGCGGTCGAGCACCGTCTCGGCCACCAGCCGGTGCGCCCCCAGCGGTGCCGCCATGGGAATGCCGTTGTCGCGGGCGAAGTTTGACACCCCGTCGGTGATGAAGCCCGGGGCCAAGAACCACGGTGCGATGACCAGACGCCGCGCGCCGCGGCGGCGCAACTGGTCGGCGGCCCGGGCCACCGACGCCTCGGGCCGGGTGGCGAACGCCGTTGTGGCCCCGGCCCATTGGGTGCCGGCGGCCAGCCTGGCCGCCACCTTCGCGGTGCGCGCATTCGCGGCGAGGTTCGACGACCCGATCGCCACCACCATCACCCCGAGATCGTCGTCGAGCGGGGAGACCCCGACCTCGACGAGACGTTCGCGCAGCACCGACACCAGGCGCTCGTCTTCACCGAGCACGTCGGCCTGCCGGATGCCGTGGGCGCCGGCGTCGGCGATCTGCTTGGGGATGTCCAGGCGGGCGTGATAGGCGCTGGCCAGCAGCAACGGGGCGACCACCGCGCGGCGGGCGTCCGGCAACCCGGCCAGCACGTCGACGAAGTTGGGGGTGTTGAGCTCGAGGAATGCCAGTCGCACGTCGAGGTCGGGCCGCATCAGTGCCAGCCGGTCGGCCACGGCCTCGGCGTTGGCGCCCGACCGTGGGTCGCGGCTGCCGTGCGCGGTGAGTACGAGTGTGGTCATCGCGGCCTCAGCGGAGCTCTTCCTCGTCGGCGCGCAGCGCCCAGGAGGCGAACGTCTCGCCGTCCTGGCGTCCGTCGATGTACTTGCGTGTCACCCGGTCGATGTAGTCGCCCAGTTCGGCGCTGGTGACCTTGTGCTGGCGCAGTTTTCGGCCGAAGCCGCTCTGCTCGCCCAGGCCGCCGCCGAGGTGCACCTGGAAACCCTCGACCGAGTTGCCGTCGCCGTCGTCGATCCACTGTCCCTTGAATCCGATGTCGGCCACCTGAATTCGGGCGCACGAGTTCGGGCATCCGTTGAGGTGCACGCTGATCGGCAGGTTGAGCTTGGAGTCGACGTCGGCGAGACGCTGCTCCAGCTCGGGCACCAAAGTCTGTGCCCGAACCCGGGTTTCGGCGAACGACAGCTTGCAGTACTCAATTCCGGTGCACGCCATGGTGTTCTTGCGCCATGACGACGGCCGCGACGGCAGGCCCAGCGCATCCAGACCCGCGACCAGGTCGTCGACCTTGTCGTCGGCGACGTCGAGGATGACCAGCTTCTGGAACGGGGTCCACCGCGCCCGGTCGGAGCCGGCCTGCTCCATCAGGTCGGCCACGGCCGACAGTGTGCTGCCCGATACGCGCCCGACGATCGGCGCGACGCCCACGGCGTTGAGGCCGTTCTTGATTTTCTGCACCCCGACGTGGTCGATGGTGTGCTGGACCGGAGCGGGCGCCGGTCCATCGATCAGCCGGCGGTTCAGGTACTCCTGTTCGAGAACTTCACGGAATTTGTCTATGCCCCAGTCCTTGACCAGGAACTTCAGCCGGGCCTTGGCGCGCAGCCGGCGGTAGCCGTAGTCGCGGAACAGCTGGGTGACGCCCTCCCAGACGTCGGCGACCTCGTTCAGCGGCACCCACACGCCCAGCCGCTGGGCCAGCATCGGGTTGGTCGACAGGCCGCCGCCCACCCACAGGTCCAGGCCGGGGCCGTGTTCGGGGTGGTTGACGCCGACGAACGCGATGTCATGCGTCTCGTGCGAGACGTCCTGCAGACCGGAGACCGCGGTCTTGTACTTGCGCGGCAGGTTGGCGTACTCGGGGTTGTTCAGCGCGCGGCGGACGATCTCGTCGATGGCGGGTGACGGGTCGAGAATCTCGTCGAGCGAGTCGCCGGCCAGCGGCGAGCCGTGGATGCCGCGGGGGCAGTCGCCGCAGGCCTCGGTGGTCTGCAGGCCCACGGATTCGAGCCGCCGCCAGATCTCGGGGACGTCCTCGATGCGGACCCAGTGCAGCTGCAGGTTTTCCCGGTCGCTGATGTCGGCGGTGTCGCGCGCGAATTCGGTCGAAATCTGGCCCAGCGTGCGCATCGTGTGCGCGGTCATCGCCTTGCCGTCGGAGCGGACCCGCATCATGAAGTACTTGGCTTCGATCTTGTCGGTGTTCTCGTCGCCGGTCCAGCTGCCGTCGTAGCCCTGCTCACGCTGGGTGTAGAGGCCCATCCAGCGGAACCGCCCGCGCAGATCATCCTTGGCGATGCTGTCGAAGCCCTGCTTGGAGTAGACGTTGATGATGCGGTCGCGCACGTTGAGCGGCGCGTCGTCGCTCTTGAACTGCTCGGCGTGGTTGAGCGGTTCGCGATCGCCCAGCGCCCACTGACCGTCGTTGCGGGTCTTGACGGGACGTGCGGTGGTCATGTGGCGTTCTCATTCCTCGTGGCGGCCCGAGTGGGCTCAGATCGGCCGTGGTGCGGCCGCAGGGCGGGCTGGCGGGCCGCGGCATCGCGATGATGTTGGGTCTGTAGGCACCCGCAAGTTCGTCGTTGGACCCACGGGTCGCGATTTCCATGGTGCACCAGTTGCGGCGGCGTCAGTAGAGGTCATGTGTTGTGAAGGCACAACACACTGTTGTGTGCGCCGCTTCACGTCCTTGCCTTGGCGGCCAGAGGGATTGGGCCGGCGCTTTTCGGGTTCGCAGTAGTGTGGCCGCTTATGAGCTCCTCCGACATCCACGACGTGATCGTTATTGGTTCGGGTCCTGCTGGGTATACGGCGGCGTTGTATGCGGCGCGGGCGCAGTTGGCGCCGGTGGTGTTTGAGGGGACGTCGTTTGGTGGGGCGTTGATGAC
>NZ_LZSX01000051.1 GCF_001665835.1 Mycobacterium colombiense
GTGGCCGACGGGCTGCCGGAGGGCCATTTCGATGTGGTGGTGCTCAATTCGGTGGTGCAGTACTTCCCGAGTGCGGGATATCTGCGCGACGTGATGGCCGTGGCGATGCGGTTGCTGGCACCGGGTGGGGCATTGTTCATCGGAGACGTGCGTAACCACAGCCTGCAGGGCGCGTTTCAGACCGGCGTCGCGCGGGCCCGCACCGAGGCCGCCGATGCCGCCGAGATTCGTCAACGCGTTCAGCGCGCTGTGCTCGGCGAGCCCGAATTACTGTTGGCCCCAGAGTTTTTCACTACCTGGGCTGCCGACCAGCCGTCGGCGGCCGGACTCGGCATCGAAGTCAAACGCGGGATGGCCGACAACGAGCTCAACCGGTATCGCTACGACCTCGTTGTCTATAAGTCCCCGGCACCGGTGCGCTCACTGGCCGGCGCGGACAGCTGGGCGTGGGCCCACTGCTCGGGCCTGGACGGGTTGCATACCCGGTTGATGTCTGAGCGTCCGGGCGCCGTTCGTGTCACCGGTGTTCCCCGCGCCGGAGTGAGCAGCGACGTCGACATCGAACGCGGCCTGGCCGCCGGGCTACCGTTAGCCGAGGCATTGGCCCACGCCGACGACGCCAACGCCGTTGTCCCCGAACAACTGCACCGCCTTGGTGAGACCGCCGGATATCGCGTCGCGGTCACCTGGAGCGCTCAACCCGGCACTGTGGATGCGGTGTTCATCGCTGCAGCTGACGCTGAGCACACCTCGGCGCTGACCGATCTGTATCTGCCACCTGTCGGGTCCCACCAAGTCACTAGTTACGCCAATGACCCGCAGACCAACGCCAAAGTCACCGCGGTGCGTCAGCAGTTGAGTGCGTGGTTGCCCGAATACATGGTGCCGACGCACATTGTGGTGCTCGACGAGTTCCCGATGACGTCCTCGGGCAAGATCGACCGGAAAGCCTTGCCGGCACCCGTGTACCAGGGTGCGGATAGTTACCGCGCCCCGAGTACCCCCACCGAGGAGATCCTGGCCGGCATCTACGCCCAGGTGCTGGGGCTGGACCGGGTCGGGGTCGACGATTCGTTCTTCGATTTGGGTGGGGATTCGCTGTCGGCGATGCGTCTGATCGCGGCGGTCAACACCGGTCTGGATGCCGATATTTCGGTGCGTGCGGTGTTCGAGGCACCCACGGTTGCCCAGTTGGCGCCGCGCATCGGCAAGGGCGGGGGCCTGGAGCCGCTGAGGCCGGTCGAGCGGCCGGCGGTGGTGCCGTTGTCGTTTGCCCAGGGCCGGATGTGGTTTACCGACCAGTTGCAGGGGCCGTCACCGGTTTACAACGTGGTGGTGCCGTTGCGGCTGGGCGGGGGCCTGGACGCCAAGGCGCTGGGTGCGGCGCTGGCCGATGTGGTGGGCCGCCACGAGAGCCTGCGCACGCTGTTCCCGGCAATCCAGGGGGTGCCCCAACAGCTGGTGGTGCCCGCCGAGCAGGCCGACTTCGGCTGGGACGTCATTGATGCCACCGGCTGGCCCGCAGACCGGCTGGGTGAAGCGATCGTCGCCGCGGTGCGCTACCGGTTTGACCTGGCCACCGAGATCCCTTTGCAGGCACGGCTTTTCCGCGTCGCCGACGACGAGCATGTGCTGGTGGCCGTGCTGCACGAAATCGCCGCCGACGGCTGGTCGACGATGCAGCTACTGCGTGACCTAGGTCTGGCTTACACCAGCCGGTGCGCGGGGCGGGCCCCCGGCTGGGCGCCATTGCCGGTGCAGTATGTCGACTACACGCTGTGGCAGCGCGCGCAGTTCGGCGACCTCGACGACAGTGAAAGTCGCATCGCCGCGCAGCTGGCTGCCTGGGAGCAGACGCTGGCCGGGATGCCCGAGCGACTGCAGCTGCCCACCGACCGGCCCTACCCGCCGGTGGCCGATCAGCGCGGCGCCCGGGTGGCGGTGGAGTGGCCCGCTCTGTTGCAGCAGCACATTGCTCGGGTGGGCCGCGAGCACAACGCGACGGGTTTCATGGTGATGCAGGCCGCGCTGGCGGTGCTGCTGTCCAAGCTCAGCGCCAGCAGCGACGTGGCGGTGGGGTTCGCGATCGCCGGTCGGCGCGATCCCGCACTCGACGAGCTGGTGGGCTTTTTTGTCAACACCTTGGTGCTGCGGGTCGATCTGACCGGTGATCCCACGATGGCCGAGCTGCTGGCCCAGGTGCGACGGCGCAGCCTGGCCGCCTACGAGCACCAGGATGTGCCCTTCGAGGTGCTCGTGGAGCGGCTCAACCCGACCCGATCATTGGCCCATCACCCGCTGGTTCAGGTGATGTTGGGCTGGAACAACTTCCCCGGACAGGTCAACGTCCCCGCGACCGGGCTGACTGTGGGCGATCTTCAGGTCAAGCCGCTGGCCGCGGATACCCAGACCGCGAAAATGGATCTGGTCTTCTTCCTCAAGGAAAACTGGACCGAGGCCGGTGCGCCCGCCGGGATTTCCGGACACGTGGAATTTCGCACCGACGTGTTCGACGCGGACACCATCCAGGCGTTGATCGCGCGGCTGCACCGAGTGTTGATGGCGCTCACCGCCGACCCCACCCGGCGGCTCTCGTCGGTGGATCTGCTGGATGCGGGTGAGCACGCCCGGCTGGAAGAGCTTGGTAATAAAGCGGTTTTGGCTAGCCCGTCGAGTGTTTCGGTGTCGGTGCCGGAATTGTTCGCCACGCACGTGACCCGCACCCCGGACGCCGTGGCGCTGGTGTGCGAGGGCCTGTCGGTGACCTACCGAGAGCTGGATGAAGCCTCGAACCGGTTGGCGCATTGTCTCGCGGATGCGGGCGCGGGTCCGGGACAGACTGTGGCACTGCTGTTTTCGCGGTCGGCCGAGGCCATCGCGTCGATCCTGGCGGTGCTCAAGACGGGGGCGGCGTATCTGCCGATCTC
>NZ_LZSX01000052.1 GCF_001665835.1 Mycobacterium colombiense
TTCAGTACCGCCCGAAGGCGATGGCCACGTTGTGTCCGCCGAAGCCGAACGAGTTGTTGATCGCGTACTCGTAGTTGCCGGGGCGGGGCTTGCCGGCCACGACGTCCAGGTCGATTTCGGGGTCGAGGTTTTGCAGGTTGAGCGTGGGCGGGACCACCTGGTCGCGCAGGGCGAGCACGGTCAGGATGGATTCCACGGCGCCGACGGCGCCTACCGAGTGGCCGAGGGCGGCCTTGGGGGCGTAGACGGCGGCGTTGCCGCCGTGGGGGCCCAGGGCGTTGTTGATGGCCTTGCTCTCGGCGACGTCACCGACCGAGGTGCCGGTGGCGTGGGCGTTGACGTGGCCGATGTCGGACGGGCTGAGCCCGGCGAGCTGGATGGCGCGGCTCATCGCGTGTCCGGCGCGCAACCCGTTGGGGTCCGGGGCGACCATGTGGTAGCCGTCGGAGGTGATGCTGGCGCCCATGATGCGGGCCAAGATGTTGGCGCCGCGGGCCTTGGCGTGTTCCTCGGTCTCGATGACCAGCAACGCGCCGGCCTCGCCGAACACGAAGCCGGTGCGGTCGCGGTCGAACGGG
>NZ_LZSX01000053.1 GCF_001665835.1 Mycobacterium colombiense
TCGATCGGCAGATACGCCGCCCCCGTCTTGAGCACCGCCAGGATCGACGCGATGGCCTCGGCAGACCGCGAAAACAGCAGTGCCACAGTCTGTCCCGGACCCGCGCCCGCATCCGCGAGACAATGCGCCAACCGGTTCGAGGCTTCATCCAGCTCTCGGTAGGTCACCGACAGGCCCTCGCACACCAGCGCCACGGCGTCCGGGGTCCGGGCCACCCACTCGGCGAACAGCGCGGGGATCGACACCGGCGTGCTCACCGACTCGGTCAACACCGCCCGGTTACCGATCTCATCCAACCGGGCATGTTCACCCTCGCCGAGCAGATCCACCGACGAGAGCCGTCGGGTCGGCTCGGCGGTCATCGCCATCAACACCCGCTGCAACCGCGCGATCAACACCTGGACGGTGTCCGCGTCGAACACGTCGGTGCGAAACTCCACGTGTCCGGAAATCCCGGCGGGCGCACCGGCCTCGGTCCAGTTCTCCTTGAGGAAGAAGACCAGATCCATTTTCGCGGTCTGCGTATCCCCGAGCAGCGGAGTCACCTGAAGATCACCCAAAGCCAACCCCGTCGCGGGGACGTTGACCTGTCCGGGGAAGTTGTTCCAGCCCAACATCACCTGAACCAGCGGGTGATGGGCCAA
>NZ_LZSX01000054.1 GCF_001665835.1 Mycobacterium colombiense
CGATCAGCAACCGGTCCACCTCGAGGTGAACGACCATCCCGAGAATTCCCCTATCTGCTGATATTTCAGCGTTCTAGATGATATTTAGACACTGTAGACGAGACTATGGCATCGGTACAAGGAATTGGAGGGTAGGGCGGTTCGTGGCTTTTGCGTCACGCGGCCGCAATGGTGACCTAGAAAGGATGCTGCCGGTGCCTCTCATGGAGTCACGGACCCCCCAATGCCGGGGTGGACGGTGGCCGATGACCACAGACCACTTGCACTCGATGCAAGGGGGGTGACATGCAGATCGGCTAAATCGTCTGCCACGAACCGGCTGACGCGACGCCCCCGGTACTAGTTGGGTGGTTTTGCCGGCAAGGTCTGCCAGTGCCCGCATTACGGCTACGTCTTCGAGGGGTCGATCCGCGCGGACTTACCCGACACAAATGAGCCCGCCGAAGTCGCGGTCGCCGGCGAAGCCTACTTCTTCCCAGCCGGCCACATGCTCTATCCCGAACTCGCTAAGGCGCTTGAACTCAACCCCGCGTACGCACTGCAGCGCTGCAGGGACCTGACTCAGCGGGCGCTGGAAAAAAGGCCCTCGGCCGCCGGGAGCCACTGATCGTCGACAAGCGCAAACCCCCGAGATGCGCTAGTATTTCAGCAGCATCGCTGGGCACTGGGTTTTGAGGTTGCGGCTCGGCGCATTCGACATCGGGAGGTTGCTCGCTTGCCCATTAATCCGTCACCGGCGGTACAGCGAGCTGCTCAGGTGCTCTGGTACCTGGCCGAGCACCCCTCTGAAGCCCACACGGTCTCCCAGCTGTCACGCACCCTGAACATCCCCCGGGCCACCTGCGATTCGATCCTGCAGGCGCTGACCCAACAAGGCTTCGCGAATCGCCGCAACCACGATATGGGCTACGAACTGGGTGCGTCCTGCCTGGCGCTGGCCAGCGCGGCCCAGGCCACTAACCCCGTGCTCAACATGGCCAACCGGCAGGCCGACCGACTCGCGCGAGACCTCCAGGCCTGCGTCGTGGTGTCCACCATCATTGATGGGGAGGCAAGGGCAGTCGCCGTCTTCGACCGGGGACCCGCCACCTTGCTCCGGGCACGCGTCGGCCAGGCGATCCCACTGGCTCCGCCCTTCGGAGTGGTCTTTGTGGCATGGGACTCGGCAACAAGCGAGCACTGGCTGAAACGCGGCGGGTCAGAAACGCACCAAGCCGAGGCGGAACGATGGCGTCAGTCCCTGCAGTTCGCCCGCCGACACGGTTACAGCTTCTCGGTTTTCGCTACCCCCGGAGTTCCCTTCGGACGCGTCCTCGAAGATCTGTTGGAAGTCCCCGACTCCGAACCCTACCGCCGCACCCGCGACGAGTTGATCGACCAGCTACGCCACAGCGAATACCTCGCGACCCAGCTCGACCACAACACAGAGACCCAACTCATTCAGCTGTCGGCCCCGGTGTTCGACGCGGACGGGGCCGTGGCCGCCTCACTCATGGTGCTTGGCTCGATGCGCCCCATGCGCGGCCAGGAGGTGGAAACCCTCGGTCGACGTGTCGTCCAAGCCGCCGACCAGGCGACCACCACGGCACGCGAACTGCGACTCGGCGAGCCAACCGCCGGAATCTGACTCAACGCCCACACCATCAAACAATTACTCCCGCGTGTTCACCAACCTCCACGCACAGGTGTGACGCTGGTGATCTTCATCGGCGACGACTGGGCCGAAGACC
>NZ_LZSX01000055.1 GCF_001665835.1 Mycobacterium colombiense
CGCACCCGCGCGGTCGGCAAGGTCACGACATTGCTCATGGTGCGGTACCGGCTGGAGATCACCATCCCCGGCGCGGCGTGCGGGTCGGGCCGCCGGGTCGAGCCGGGAGTCGAGCGCAGCGTCGAGGACGTAGCGGGACAAGGCGTCCACCGTGGTGTCGGTTCGGGTCAGCACGCTGTGACCGATGGGGACCGGCAGTGACCGGTGGAAGTGCAGCCGACCGCCCTTGGTGGGCGGGAGTTGGTCGCGCACCGCAGCGGGCAGGGCTTCGATGACCGCGGTGAACCCGTCGTCGGTGTCGCTGATGGAGGCGCTCATCAGCGATAGGGCTGTGCGGGTGAAGGTTTCCACGTCGGCCGGGCCGCCCAGGGCGCGTCGCACGTCGGTCAGCGCCTGTTCGACGGTGTCGGGTTTGAGTCCGGCTTGACGGAACCGCGACCGCGACACCTTCTCTCGTTCGGCTGCGTTGGTCCATTCGACCTCGACCTGTTCGGCTAGCGACTTGGAGGTCGCCTCGGCGAAGTCCAGAGTCAGCTGTTCGGCTTCTTTGCCCCGCAATAGGAGTGACTCCCAGATCGCCTTCATCACGGTGGTGGAATCCACCGGGATCGGCACCGCGACCCCAATGCTGCGCTTGATGTTCTCGTGGCGTCGGATGAGAACCTCTAGGACGAGGCCGTCGATGCCGTTGTCCTCGCCGTAGTAGGTCACAGTGCGCACGGTGGGGGCTTGCTGGCCGAACCGGTCGACGCGGCCTTCGCGTTGCTCGTGGCGGGTGGGGTTCCACGCAAGGTCGTAGTGGACGACTGCGGTGAAGCCGTCCTGCAGGTTGATGCCCTCGGACAAACAGTCGGTCGCGATGAGCAGCCGGGGGCCGTCGTGGGCGGTGAGCGTATGGACGCGGGATTCGCGTTCCTCGGGTGGCAGGGTGCCCGTGACGGCGTCGACCGTGAGGTCTTTGACCTTCGCCAGAGCCGAGCCCAGGTGCTCGGCGAGATAGTCGGCGGTGGGGATGTAGCGGCAGAAGACGATGGGGTGGTAGCCCCGGTCGAGCAGTTCCTTCACCAACGGAATGAGCCGCTTGAGCTTGGCGTCGGACCTGGGGCCCTTGAGGGCTGCCGCTGCTGTCGCTAACTCGCGCAGGCGTTTTCGTGCCTTCGTGTCGGGCTCGTCGATGTCGCCGGTGTCGGCGCCGACGGTGACGTCCTGGGCTTCTAGCGCGTCGTCGAGGTCTGTGTCGAGCACGCGAGGTTCGGCATAGGCGTCCACCTCGTTCTCATCTTCGGAGGCGGCGACGGCGGAGCGGTTAAGCAGCGTCTGTTCGGCGGCGGCCGGGCTGGAGGCCAAGCATCGCAGCAACGCGATGGCCGACCACCATCGGACGCGTTGGCGCACCGCGCTGAGTTTGGGATCGGCTACCTGTTCACGGACGTAGTCCATCACGTCATCGAACAGTTGGCGGTATCCGGCGGTGAGTTTGTATGCGGTTTCGGTCGTTTCCCGTTCCGGAAAGGGGGTGTCCTCGTTCAGGTATTCGCGGATGTCGGCGCGCTGGCGTTGGATCATGTACTTGGCGAGCAGTTTGCGGTCGTCTTCGCGGTCACGCCCTGACAAGTCGGCCGGTAAGCTTCCGAGCCGATCGTCGAGGAGGCCGATCAGCGACTGCCAAGCGGTGTCGTCTCCGCTGTGCGGTGTCGCAGTCAGCAGCACCAGGTGCCGGTCGGCTTTGTCGGCGAGTTTGCGCAGCAATGCGTACCGCAAGTGGGCCTGGGATGCCTTGCCGACACCGGCGGGTGTCACACAGGTGTGGGCCTCGTCGACAATCACCGATTCCGGGCAGTGCAAAGCGAATTCGTCGCGGCGGGACTTCTGCTTGATGAAGTCGGTGGAGATCACCAGATACCGATGATGCTGATAGACGTTGGAGCCAAACGGAACGCTACGCATCAACCGGTTGACGGTAGACGGCAGCAGCAGCTGGGCGTCGATGCCGAACTTGTGCCGAAGCTCGCTTTGCCACTGTGGGGCCAGCTGGGGTGAGCACAAGACGGCCAGGCGCTGGGCATCACCGGTGGCCAGCAGCTCGGCGGCGATCAGTCCGGCCTCGACCGTCTTACCGATGCCCACGCCGTCAGCGATCAACAGCCGGGTGACGTCCTGGTTGGCCGCCATCATCAGCGGAACCAGCTGGTAGTTACGCGGTGTCACAGCGAGGCGCGCGAACGACCGGAAGGGGCCGCCGCTGGCAGTGAAGGACAGTCTCAGGGCGTCGCGTAGTAAGCGGGCCCGGCCTGCGTCGCCGCGGTCGTCGACGGTGGGGGGCTCGAAGGTGGCTGTGCTGAAGTCGTCGATATCGGGTAGCAGCACGGTTGTTTCGTGCTCGTGGCCGCCGAGGGGCCGGACAAGGAGCGTGCCTTCGGGCGAGCCGGGTAGCACGAGCCAGTCCCGGCCGCGGGAGTGGACCAGTGCCCCGGGGGGATAGGCGACCGTCGTCATGCTGTGTCCTTCGCATCGCCGAATATGCCGCTGTTTTCGGCGAATGTCTTGAGCCAGCCGGATTCGGTGTCGTCGTGATGGAAGCGCAAGACCAACCAGCCGGCTTCGTCTTCCAACCTCACGCGCACCCGGTCATCCTTCTCACGCTGATGCTCGGAGTCGTGCAGCGGCCCATCGATGAAGACTGCAACGTCCATCCCGTCGGTGTGATAGGCAAAATCGGGCCGCACGTAATAGCCCTCGACTATCTTTTGTGCGTCGTCGGGTAGCCGGTAGCCGTGCTGCTCGAGCAGCTCCAGGAACTTTTTCTCCAGCTCGCTGTCGCAAGCGCCCGTTAGCCGTGCGAGTTGCTCGGCTCGTTCTTCGCCGCCCGCTCCGACCCCAACGCTCGAGGCCGCTAGTCGCCGAAGCAGATCCTTCACCGAGTGCCTGTCGAGGTGCTGGTGATCCCATTGATTGCTGTAGGAAAGCAGACAGTCATAGCAGGCCTGCGCACAGTCTTCGATCGCATGTGGTGCACGTCGCAGATCCTCGCCGGTATCTGAGTCGAAGTGCAGAATTTCCAATGCTTTTCGGGCTACTTGGGTGAGCTGTCCCTTTTCGGTGGCGAGGCGGCGTAACACGCCGGCGCCGCCCTCGGCGGCCTCGAAGAACAGCAACCGCGACCAGGCGTGGTCACCGGTGTTGCTCGGCAGTGCTTCTACCGCCAACTCGGAGCCCTCCAACTGGTAGACCGCCTCGATCCCGCGTTTGAGTGCATACATTGCGGCCATCCGCTGATCTGTTCCGATCGAGGGGTCCAGGTGCAGCAGCAGCGCGTTGCGGTGGTCTTCGACGTGGGGGATCACGCGCTGATACCGCGGTGCCTCGCCGTGGACGTTCTTGGCCAGGTCGGCCTCTTTGCACCAGCGACCTTCTACGGTGTCGAGCACGTAACCGCGGACATCCTTGTCCTTGCGGCGGCGCAAACCAACGTTCATCCGACGGATCAGCGCGGTGTCGCCATAAGTCATCGTGCCGAGTTTGTGCCCACCCTCGGTGATGGTGCTGGTGAGTTGTCCGGCCCGAACGCCATGTGGCACAAAGCGAATGGTGGTGACGATTTCGTGTCCGGCGCGCTGGCGTTCCTCCTCGTCGGCGCTGATCCGGTCACGTCGGCGCGTCTTGACCGACAGTAGCCGCATCAAGTTGGCCATCGTGCTTTCCGGTGCGAACGGCGCACCGCAGTGCTGACAGAGATCGGGTTCGGTGGATTCATGGAGATACCCGCAGGCGTTGCAGCGCTTGATCTCGGTGATGTTGACGCCGGTGCCATCGTCACGGGCGGGCAGGCTGACACGGTTGACCTCGTAACGTGCGCCTTCGTGGTAGATAAAGGCTCCGGGACCGAACTCGCTGATCGCCATGAATCTGGGCCGCTGGATGAAGTCGCCTTCACCACCACTTCGGGTGCGGCGCTCTGCCGGAATGAAGGCCGAGAGTGGAAGCCGCGGGAACGAGTAGCCGGGCAGGAAGCCTTCCGAGGCGAAGTAGCGGTAGGTGTAGAAGTCACCCTGAAGCACGTCATCGACCTGGCCCTTGAGTAGGTCGAGAGCTGCGCGGGCCTCTGAAATACGGCCGCGGGCACGTTGTTTCGAGCTTTCAGATGCGCCGATGGTTTTCAGGGTCGTGTTGGCCTGGTCGAGCTCGGTCTGCGCCTCGTTGTACAGCCCCCGCCATCGGTCCGCGGCGTGGTTGAACCGAGTCGGCGCCTGATCGACGGTGTCGGCGATCCAGGTATCAGTCCACCATGGAGCCGTGGTCACCTCTGTGGTCGCCGTCAAGACTTCGGTGATGGCGGCGATGGCGGCGCTGCGACTCGACGGGGAGCTGATCGTCGTGAGTACTTCGGCGCGCAATGGCTGGCCGGGCTGGTCGATCTCCAAAAGGTCGACCATGCTGGCTTTGAGGTCCAGACCGCATTTCACCAGCCAGATCGAGTGGGCGTGTGCGCGCACCAGATCCTGGTTGCCGAGTTCCAACCGGGGCGGAGCTACCGCTCCGGCGACCATATCCTGGCTGCGGCGAAAGTAGTACGCGTCATGCGCGTTCCCGGTGGCGCAATACGTCAGGGCGATTGCCGGTTGACCCGACCTGCCGGCACGTCCCGAACGCTGCGCATAGTTGGCGGGAGTAGGCGGAACATTGCGCATGCCAACGACATTGAGGCTCTTGATGTCGACGCCGAGCTCCATCGTGGGTGAGCAGTACAGCACAGGAAGCCGGGCCTCACTGAACTCCTCTTCCCGCTTCTGACGTTTGGACGGTTCGACTTGCGCGGTGTGTTCGCGGGCCTGCAAGCCGACGAGCGCCTTGGCGGTCTCGGCATAGAGCGCACGGAAGTAGGGGTTCACCCTGCCCTTGTCTTGATTGCTTCGGATCGGATCGGGCGCCCGATGTTCTCCTGTGCCGGGATGCCAGGCGATGAGGTCGGCACGGAGCTGATAGCCCGTGGGCCGCTTGCGGACTGGAACACGTACTAAGACCCCAGCATTGGCCATGACCTCCATCAGGCTTTCGATGAGAGCTTGGGCGTCGGCCGTTTTGAGTACATGCTGAAAGCCGGGAAAGCGGTTCGGCCGTCGCAGCCAGCGCCCGTACGCTCCCAGCCCGGACACGTAGAGGTCGGCCCCGATCCCGGCCACGCCTTTCGGTCGGCTGCCTGGGTAAGCGAGGCCGCTGTATGTGCCAGTGTCATCGGAGATGGCCCAGGGATCCTTCAACCAGTCTTTGCTTGCACGCCTGACAGCATCGAATTTCTCGTCTGTGAGGAATTCCGTATCGATGCATAGGTTTCTGCGAAGTTCGTCGAGAAGGACGTTCATCACCTGCTGCCGAGTCTGGGTGCTAGCGCTCGCGAGGGGTTCCCCGCAGCTCGCCCATTTGGCGTCGTTGGCGGCCAGCTGCTCAACGCCGTCGTAGGCCAGGCGTAGCTGTCCGGTTTGTTCCAGATTGGGCATGGTGATGCGCCAACCGCGTTTAAGGTCGGCCCATAAGCGGTAGGTGACGACATCGCGGAGTGCGCGAGCGATCTTCTTTCGTGGAATGTGTTCGTCCGCGGTGTCCTCATCGCGGGCGAAGAACTTCAGGCTCTCTCCGCTTAGTGCCTTGACCACCTCGGGTCCGAGATTTTCGTCGGTGAGCGGTTCGTCGGGATTCCGCTTCTGATACTCGCAAGCTGCGCGATAAAGGGCCGAACGGATGAGTCCGACCAGCACGAAGTCGTTGAAGTGCCCGGCTTGAAGGCTCGCGTCCTGACGGTTATCGCTGAACGCGAGGAACTTTCGCGCTTCGTCGTCGAGCCCGAAACCCTCTCTGAGCGCTCTGACGACCGACTGGGACAAAACTGTTACGGCGCTCGCGCGGCCTTCTGTCCCAAGGCTGGCGACGCGGGAGAACTGAGACTGGCGGCTGCTCTCGTAGCTCGTCTTGCACGACGGACAGAATTCGAGGCGCTCAAAGAACGCCACCGGCATGCCGTCGTCGGTGATCGTGCCGAATTGATCGACGTGTAACGATTTGGGCAGCTTGGGGATTCGGGCTTTATCTAGAACTCCTCCGCTCCCGCTGGCGACTACCCAATCCTCAGGAACCAGCTCGAGCACCGCAGGGTCCTGGGGATCCGGCCACGGCGTTTCGGTCAGAAAGAGCAGGCCGTCCGCCTCCGGGTGTTCGACCAAGTCGGAATTCGGGATGCGCGGGCTGAAGCTGTCACCGCCGTGCTCCAGATTGACAACCAGGAATTCCTGGCCGCACTCGCGGCAGAATGCCAGAGGGAACAACGGTTGACCCGTAGGACGGTTGGGTGCACTGCGCTGATACTGCGTAGTGAGGAAGCGCTTCGCTGGCGGTTCGAGGGTGGTGTAGACGGTGTCGCCCTTGCCGATAAATTGATGAAGCTTGAAGGCGAATAGGGCGCGGCCTTGGGGATCTCGTACTCGGGAGCCGGCAAGCAGTAGAGCCTGCAATTTCGCTCGACAAACCGCCTCATCGACGCCCGTTTCGTCGTGAAGTTTCTTGGCGGCATCGCTCAGCTTGGAGGGAGAACGCCGCGCGAGCTTTTCCTCGTCGTCGGTGTGCAGGCCGAAGTGCTGCTCGGTCCATATCGCCAGCTGATCTTTCTTTAGTTCTTCCCATTCGGCGGGGGCACCCGTGGTCAGCCGTGTCTTTAGTGCACTTGGATCAGCCTCGCCTGTTGTTGCGCGGCGCAGTGTCTCTCCGACGATGTTGCCGGCGGGGATGGCGACACCGAAGATTCTGGTCGCCAGGTCGGCCACCTGCTGACGCTGCTCGGCTTTTGTTCCAGGGCCGGCAAGGGTTGCGCTGGTGCCGATGCATTGGACTTCGTCTGACTTCACCGCGTCACGTAAACGGCGGACCAGCATCGCCACATCAGCGCCCTGGCGCCCGCGGTAGGTGTGAAGCTCATCCAGCACAAGAAATGAGAGTTTCTCCGCGCTGTTGATCAGGCGCTTTCGCTCGTTCGGGCGGGTGAGCATGAGTTCCAACATGACGTAGTTAGTCAGCAGAATGTCCGGGGGAGACGCGAGTGTTTTCTCACGCTCCTCCCGGTTCTCCTGCCCCGTGTATCGGGCAAAGGTGACCTTCTGGTTCGTCTTTCCAAGAAATTTTTCCAGCTCGTTGCGCTGGCTGTTGGCTAGAGCATTCATCGGGTAGACGATGATCGCTCGTACGCCCTTGCCTGATTCCTCGCGCAAAACGCGGTCGACGATCGGCACGATGTAGGACATCGATTTGCCGGAGCCGGTGCCGGTGGTGAGAACGTAGGACTCGCGCCGGTTGGCGATTTCGAAGGCGTCCGTCTGATGGCGGTGGAAGGCTATCTCTTTACCGGTCGGATCTTGCTCGGTCTTGGCGCGGAAAATGGCGGTTGCGTCCGGATGAAGCGTCCCTTGCTCGACGAGCTCGCTGACCGTGCCACCGGATTCAAACGCCGGGTTAAGCGCTAGCCATGGTTCTGGCCAGAGGAGGCCACCCTCAATTTCCTTCTCGACCTTGTCCCGGATCTGGTCGTCTTTGATGTCGAGGAAGCCTTTGACGAAAGATTCGTAGTCCTCGAGAACCTCTGCGAGGACACCGAAGGCGTCCATGGGCTCCCCCTTGCTTTGCATAGCCTCTCTAAACGTAGGAGACGATACATCCGAGATACGACACCTTGCAGGCGTTTCGTGAGGTACTTGCAAGCGTCCTTGTAGAAACCTGTAGGAGAAGGATCCGCTTCGTCTGCCGACAGACATAAAGTCTGATGTATGGGGATTTTTCAGCGGTGGACGGAAGCTGGAGGTATCAAAGCACGCCAACTTGCCGACCTGACGTTGGGCGCGGTCCAACATGGCCGGGAGCAGGTCAATGAGGGCGCCGAAACCGTCAAGAGATGGACCAGGACCAAATGGGCGGACTGGCAGGTTCGACGCTTCCTCAAACTGCACCCGTCTATGGCGCCAGACCCTGAAACCCGAGATCGCGAGAATTCGTTTTATCGGCTCGCGCGGGGTGCAGTCACCGACTTCGAGTCGATCGCATCAGCTGAAGAGATGGCCGCGGCCGGCTATACGGCAGCCGAGCGCCGCGACGGACGTGGATTGGCCCACCGCGCGAAGATCGACGCCAAGCGCGCGCTGCCCTTACTCAGCCGAGCCTTCGAGGCAACCATTAAGCATCACTCAGTTGCGGAGGTGGTTGAGGCGGCTGAAGCGTTGATTGAGTCTCTTGAAACTCACCTAAAGTACTCGGTGACACGCTTCTTGCACCCTGCGGATGCACTGGCAGATCTACACGGAGCCATGCTCGAACAAGATATGGAATGAAAAAGCGACACTCCTTTAATTCGGATGCAGCATCGAGTTGGCTCGCCGATAGTCAGGTTGTACCCACGACGGAGGGGAGGCTCGATGGCGCTAATTGGCGATTTTCAGCAAGTTGGTTCTGACAGGAACGGTGTGCACAAGCCAGTCTTGTGTGGTTGGCGGACATTCATCGTCGACGGCCAGACTTTTCTTCAACTCGATACGTATGGTTCTGACGAGCGTCAGATACCCAACAAAGTGTCACAGTCGATTCAGCTCGACCGAGAACATGCTGCGACCTTGGTGAAGCTGATCCATGATGCGTTTGGTGAACTTTAAAGCTGCCAGGCTGCATAGCTTCGCTTAAATGGCGTAAATCAAACACAACTGTCGCACCACGCGCCCCTACGGAGGATTAGGCCTGACCGGTGGATGCTCAGCCGGGCCTGTCCGCCTCAGCTCTGGCTCACCAGCATGTCCTTCCACGTCTTCGCCGCCTTCGACCTCACCAAATCCGACTGCCGATACATCTGCCCATCGGGCGCCACATACCGCCCAGTACGCGGGTTGTAATGCAGCACCGCAAACTGATGGCGACGCACCAGAACTGTTGGAGTTGAACGCACTTGGCGCCGCTGGCACGGCACCCGGCTGTGGCGCTGTTGGCGGCTGGTTGAGCGAACCCGGCGCCGACGGCCCTGGCGGTGTTCCAGCGGGCGCCGCGCCCGGCGGCAAGGGCGTCCCCTCCACCGGGCCAAAAGTCCTGTCCTCGATACCAGCCCGGTCATCCGGCGGCAGCCCCTGCGACAGCAGGTTCGGGTCGAGTGGATACGGTCCCAGAGCGTGCTGCCTCTCCGCCAGAGGCACGTACTCCTTGCCGCTATTGCAGATTTCGACTGTGGGAGCCCGCGCTTTCCGGGCTTGCCGATGCAGGGTAGTTTCGCGCGCCCCGCACGCTGATCGGCGAATCCTGGGGAAGCTTGCAGTAGAGATTGTCGGGGGTGTCGGCCTCACTCGTGTCGGCGGGCGAGCGCCATTGCGACGGCGGCAGGAACCCCACCGTGCACGCCGGCGAATCGGCGATGGTCAGTGTGAAGCCGCCGACCGCCAGGCCGGTCGGGTTGTTGGTGACGCGGTAGGACCCGTAGGCCGCGACTGACGGGGGGAGCAGGACCAGCAGCTGCTCCAGCGCCGGGTGATACGTCACCCGATCTGGCCGATGGTGGACAGGTTGGCCAGGAACACCGGCAGCGTCGGCTTCAGTTGATCCAGTAGCCGCGAAACCTCTTGCTCGAAGCCAGGTCCGGTGTGTAGCAGACCACGGGCGACAGCGGTGCCTGCGGCATCAACAAAGCGTTGGTGATCTCGCTGGCCTTCCGGCTGGACAAGGTGAGCTGAGTTCCAGAGGCGCCAGGTACGTGAGTGAACCCCGAACGCGCTAGCCCATGTGCTAGCGGTTTCCGGCAATGCTCTATACCTAAGAACAGCGGCGTTCACTACAGTCGAGGAATCCTGTTGGACAAGAAAGGGACTCGCGCGGATGACGCGAATTCTCCTGCCCAAAGCAGACGAGCAACCGGAACAGATCCGGCGGCTGCTGACACGTCCCGACACGCTCAACGTGCTTCAACTACTTGCCAACGCTCCCGCGCCGGAAGCCGATGCGGCGTGTCGGTACGGTATTTTCGCCAAGTTTCTGTTAAATCTCCGTCCAGGGCGACAAACTGAAGCCTTCTTCCTCACATCTATAAGCCGTCGCGGCGGCCCCGGAGCGGACACCCATGACGAGCACCTCGCGGACAAAGGTCACCAGCGTCGCACGAACGCTCGGCCGGGTCGTTTTGTTGTCCGCGGTTGCAGCGTCGCCGGTGATATTGGCCGCCGGGGTGCACGCCAACCCGGGCGCTCCCGTCCCCGACGCCGACCATGAGTTGGGAATGTATGGCGATCCCGTCGCCGCCGCGCCCTACTGGCGCGAACAACACGCTTCCGACTGTGGGGAAATGGCGGTGGCCGATGTGGTCGGCCAGATTACGGGACGCGAGCCAACCGAACAGCAGATGATCACTTTGGCCGAAAACACACCGAGCACAGCGGGTCACAAACCGATTTGGAAGCCGACGGGCACCACCGAGATCGCCGACCTTCCGGTACTGCTGTGGCACTACTGGATAAGAGCCGAGAACATTCAGACCGATACCGCCGCCGTGGCGCGCAAGCTGGGGGGAAACCACAAGGTCATCGTCATTCTCAATGCCGAAACAATCTGGAACCGGCCCGGGAAGCGGAACTCTGCAAACCACTTCGTGGTGGTCACCGGCATTGACAGCAAGGCCGGTGTGGTGCATCTCAACGACAGCGGCATCAGTACCGGCCGCGACGAGCACGTTCCTATCGCCGTCTTCGAGCAGGCGTGGGCCCCTAACTACAACTCCGCTATCGTCACCAAGTGACGGTCGGCGGCCCGAAGCGAAATAACTTGCAATCAAACGCAATCGAAGAATTACGGTTGCGGGTCCGGCGGGATACCAGAACTGCCGATGGTTGGCCCACTGGGCAATAGCTCTCATATCGGTAGCCGTGACAGCGCCGTCGAGTCCGCGGGTAGAGCCCGAAAGCGATAGCACATGAGCTAGCAGTTTCGGCAACGCTCTATACCTCCGAACAGCGGTGTTCACTACAGTCGAGGAATCCTTCCTAGAAGAGAAAGGGACTCGCGCGGATGACGCGAATGCCTCTCGTCAACACCGACCGGCAACCCGAGCGGATCCAACAGCCCATCGCACGCCCCGACACGCTCAACGTGATCCGACTGCTCGCCAACGCCCCCAACATCTTCGACGGATGGGCGCAGATGACGGGCGAACTATTCAAAAGCCCGACCTTCACCCCGCGGCTGCGCGAAATCATCATCCTGCGGGTGGGCCACTTGCAGGACTCGCCCTACGAACTGGCCCAGCACGTGATCTTCGGCCGCACCGCGGGGCTCACCGACCAACAGATCGACGCCCTGCTCGACAAGGGGGATCTGGACGCGGCCGGATTCAGCGGCGACGAACGCACCGTCATCGACACCGTCACCGAGTTGTGCACCACCCGCCGGCTCGGCGACGACTCTTTCGCAAAAGCCCAGACCCTGCTCGGCGACGAGGCGCTCACCGAACTGTTGATGATCGTCAGCTGCTACTACGGCCTGGCACTGGTGCTCAACGCCGTGGACCTCGAGATCGACACCCCGACCTCTTCCAGCCCCGACGAGGGCCTGACCAGGTGACCCGAATCCCGTATCGCCGGCCCGAAGACATGACCGAACTCGCCCGCGAATTGACCGCGCGGCGGGGCAATCTCAACGTCTACCGCGCACTGGCCAACGCCGAGAAGGTGTTCACCGGCTGGATGGTGGCCGGCGACGCCGCCCTCACCAGCGCGGTGCTGCCCAAAAGACTTCGCGAACTGATCGTGCTGCGCACGGCGTATCTCATGGACTGTGCCTACGAACTCGGCCAGCACAAAGACGTCGCGCAAACGGTGGGTGTCGACGTCGCCACCATCGACGTCATCACCTCCGAGTCCGATTGGCAAACAGGGCCATTCGACGCCACCGAGCTGGCGGTGCTGCGACTGACGACGGAACTGGTGACCACCCGCCGCGTTGCGGCCCCGCTTTTCGACCAGGTGCACCAGGCCCTCGGTTCGGAGGCCACCGTCGAAGCGCTGATGATCATCGGCCGATATTCCGGACTGGCGCTGATGCTCAACGCGCTCGACGTGGACCTCGACGACACGGCCCGACTCCCCGTCCCGCCGACGCGGTGAGGGAAAAGTAGTTATCGAGATTGCCTAATCTTCCCTCCGACCAGGGACGCCTCCCGTAATGTCCATGGGGTGGTGGTGCGAAAGCAGCCGTCGACCCGCCTGTCGGCCGAGGACTGGCTCGAAGTGGGTTACACCGTGCTTGCCGAAGAGGGAGTGCGCGCACTCAAGGTCGAACGCCTCTGCCAGCAGGCCGGCGTCACCCGCGGCAGCTTCTACTGGCACTTCGAGGACATCGAGCAGTATCGGGCCGCACTGGTCGAGTCGTGGAACAAATTCCTTGAACGCGGCCGTCAGGCGCTCTCCGAACTTGATGTGCTGCCACCCCGGGAACGCTTGTCGGCCATGATGATCAACCTGGTAAGTCCCCAGGCCTGGATGCTGGAGCGGGCGATGCGCGAATGGGCTCGGTTAGACCCGATCGCCGCCGGCAATGTCCGCGCAGCCGACGGTCGCCTGCTTCGCACGGTGACAAAGGCCTACCGCGACTACGGTTTCAGCCCCGAGGATGCCACGCTGCGCGCGGGGGCGACCTTCGCCGCGGGCATCGGACTGCTGCACCTCACCGACTCCGCCGAGCAGGCCCAAGCGGTGGCCCAACGAGAACGATTCCTCGACCTCATGCTGACGGAGCCGAAAACAGCGCCCTCAGACCATGGCGATGGGTGAGATTTTCGCGCCAATCGCCAACGCCCCGGCCAACTCTCGACTCGTGTCGTAATCGAACACCACATGCCCCGCCGCGATGTCCACGTCGCGCTTGGCCCGCTGCATGGGGCTCGACAAGAAATGTGCGCCGGCACCGGAGGCTTCCATGAGATCGGCGATGATCGCCCGGCTTTCGTGCACGGTGCGCGCGGCCGCCAGCCGTGCGTCGGCCCGTACCGATCGGCTCACCCGTTCGCCGCTGACCACGATCGTCTCGATATCGTCGGCCGTCTTGGCGACCAGCGCCCGCAGCGAGCTCAGCCGCACCCTGGCCTCGCCCAGCCGGATCTGCGCGGCGGGCTGATCTTTCTGCGCCACCCCGCTATAGGCCAGCACGCGCCCGCTGAGCCGTTCGGCGAAGAGTTCGGTCACCCGCTCCGCGGTCCCGAGCACGGGCATCGCCGCCGTCAAGGCCAGCGCCGGAACCATCGGCCATCGGTAGGTCGGGACCCCGTGCTCACGCGCGCCCGGTGCCGTGCCGCCGTAGATGTCGGCCACGGCGACCAATCGATGCTCGGGCACCAGGGCGTCGGTGATGACGAGATCGTGCGAGCCGGTGCCGCGCATGCCGGCCGTGTGCCAGGTGTCCACGACCTCCACCTGGTCGGCGGGCACCACGGCAAGCGCCGGATCGATCCGGTCCGGCCGTTCGATCAGCACGCCGACGATCATCCAATCGGCATCCATCGCGCCCGTCGCCCAGGACCAGCGTCCGGTCAGCCGCACTCCGCCGTCGGCCGGTACGCCGCGGCCGGTAGGGGCCAGGGGAGCGGGCGCCAGCACGGGTCCCGACGCGAAAACCTCGTCCTGAACGCGCGGATCGAACAGCGACAGCATCCAGTTGTGCAGCGCGTAGAAACCGAGCGTCCACGCGCTCGATGCGCAGCCGCGTGCCATGCGCCGAATCGGTTGCAGCAGTTCGGGAAAGGAGGCTTGAAGGCCGCCGAACCGGGCCGGCAGCAACAACCGGAACAGCTCGGTCTGCCGGAAGTCGTCGATCGTGGCCGCGGGCAGGCGCCGCAATCGCTCGGCCTCCTCGGCGCGATCGGCCAGGCGCGCAACGAATTCGTCGGTTACGCCGTGCAGCGGGCGGGTCTCGACCACGGACATGCCCGTGACCGTAACATACTTTTTAGTATGTCGATATCTGGACGGATGGCTCACCGCGAATGACTCTCGGCGGCACCGTTTTTACCCGCCGTCGGGGCGTCCTCGCGATGCCGATTGCTACCATCGCGCGGTGAGTGATCGGCCGGGCGGGCTGCGATCCGTCGCACGCCGCGACGTCCTGAAGATCGCCGGTGTCATGCCGGCGATCGTCACCGCCGGCGCATTGCTGCCCGCCTCGCGCGCGGTGGCCACTGTGGCCGGGATGTCGGTCTTCCTCGACCCGGGCCACAACGCCGTGAACGACGCGTCGATCAACCAGCAGGTCCCCAACGGCCGGGGCGGCACCAAGCCCTGTCAGACCTCGGGGGCCGCCGCTGACGACGGCTATCCCGAGCACGCCTTCACCTGGGCGGTGGTGGGGTTGATCAACGATTCGCTGAGTCAGATGGGCGTTCACACCCAGCTGTCCCGCGACAGCGACAGCGGGGTCGGCCCGTGCATCGACCAACGCGCCGCGGCGGCCAACGCCATGCACCCGGACGCGATCGTGAGCATTCACGCCGATGGTGGACCCCCGTCCGGCAGCGGATTCCACGTCAACTACTCCAGCCCGCCGCTGGGCGACGTCCAATCCGGGCCCGCCGTGCAGCTTGCGCACGCGATGCGGGATGCCTTGGTTCAGTCGGGTTTACAGCCGGCCACCTACATCGGCTCGGACGGCCTGTACGGGCGCGACGACCTCGCCGGGCTGAACCTGGCGCAGTACCCGGCGGTGCTGGTCGAACTGGGCAACATGAAAAACGCCGATGACTTGGCGCGAATGGAAAGTCCGGACGGCCGGGCGAAATATGCCGCCGCGGTCACCCAGGGCGTCGTCGCCTTTCTGAACTCCAAAGGCGCGACCCGCTGACGTGCGCGGTTGAGCTAAGTGCCCGACGCGCTTCTAACGCTGACTAGCCGCCCGGCTATTCAGCCGCCGAAGCCGCCGCTCGCCGCCGACGCGACCGGAGCCGGCCCGCCCGTACCGAGGTGGCTGGAGGCGAAGGCGACGCCCTTGTCGATCATGGCGCCGTCGTCGGCGTAGGTGTCGTGTGCGGCGA
>NZ_LZSX01000056.1 GCF_001665835.1 Mycobacterium colombiense
AAACAGCGGATGATGCGACGCCGAGCGCACCGGGTTGAGCTGCTCGACCAGCAGCTCGAACGGCACATCCTGGTTGCTGTAGGCATCCAGCGCCTTCCGCCGCACCTGCTCGAGCACCTCATGGAACCGCTGTGCAGAGTTGACACCCACCCGCAACACCCAGGTGTTGACGAAAAACCCGACCAGCTCATCGAGCGCCGGATCCATCCGCCCGGCGATCGGGGTGCCCATCGTGACGTCCTCGCCGGCCCCGGCCCGGTGCAGCACCACCACCATGGCTGCCTGCAACACCATCGAGGCGGTCGCGTTATGCGCCGCCGCCAACGCCTTGATCCCCGCCCACAGCCGGGGGTCGAGGTGTACGCCGACCTCATCACCGCGGTAACTGGGTACCGGCGGGCGCGCCCGATCCGCCGGCAGCGACACCACCTCGGGCAGATCGGCCAACTCCTGCCGCCAATACGCCAGCTGCCCGGCGATCACACTGTCGGGATCAGACTCGACGCCCAACCAATCTCGTTGCCACAGCGTGTAATCCGCATACTGCACCGGCAACGGCGCCCACGCCGGGGCCGCGCCCTGCCGCCGCGCCCGATACGCCTCGCCGATATCCCTGGCCATTGGAGCCAGCGACCAGCCATCAAAAGCGATGTGGTGCACCACAATTCCCACCACATGCTGCTCGGGGCCCACCGCATAGATCTGGGCACGAATCGGGATCTCGGCCGACAAATCAAACCGGTACCCCGCCAGCGCCGCTAACTCGCCGAACAGATCCTGCTCGGTTAACGACACCACCGCCGCGTCCCCGCGCCGCCACATCCCCGCTTCGGCCGGGACCACCTGCTGCAGCGGCATACCGTCGATGTCGGGGAATATGGTGCGCAGCGATTCGTGGCGGGCGATCACATCGTCCAGGGCCGCGCCCAACGCCTCGACATCCAGGACTCCGTTGATCCGAAACGCGGTCGGCATGTTGTAGGTCGCCACCCCGCCCTCGAACCGGTCGAGGAACCACAACCGGCTCTGCGCAAACGACAACGGCACCGCTGTTGGTCGCGCGCCGGCCACCAACGGCTTACGCCCGTCCCCATCCGCGCCGATGCGGGGCGCCAACTGGGCCACCGTCGGCGCCTCGAACACCGTACGCACCGCAAGGTGAGCATCCAGGGCGCTGTTGACCGCCGCGATCACCCGCATCGCGGAAAGCGAATCCCCACCCAGATCGAAGAAGGAGTCGTCGACACCGACCCGCTCGAGCCCGAGCACCTGGGCGTAGATGCCGGCCAGGATCTCCTCGGTCGCCGTACCCGGGGCGCGATAGCCATCGCCCGAGGCGTATTCGGGCGCCGGCAGGGCCCGGGTATCCAGCTTGCCGTTGACCGTCAACGGCAGCGCCGCCAACGCCACCACCGCCGCCGGGACCATGTAGGCCGGAAGCCGCTCGGCGAGCGCACTACGCAGCTCCGCCGGATCGGCGGTCCCGGTGACATAGCCCACCAGCCGCTTGTCGCCGGGACGGTCCTCACGGGCGATCACCACCGCCTGCTCCACCCCGGCCAGCCGGGCCAGCGCCGCCCGGATTTCACCTAGCTCAATGCGATACCCGCGGATCTTCACCTGCTCATCGGCGCGACCCAGATAATCCAGCTGCCCATCGGCGCCCCAACACACCAGGTCTCCGGTGCGATACATACGTTGTCCCGGCGCTTCCGCGCCGGCGAACGGGCACGCCACAAACCGAGACGCCGTCAACCCAGCGCGGCCCACATAGCCGTACGCCAGCCCGCCGCCGGCCACATACAACTCCCCGACCACCCCGGCCGGCACCGGACGCAACGACGCGTCCAGCACAAAAAAGCCCAGATGCACCAA
>NZ_LZSX01000057.1 GCF_001665835.1 Mycobacterium colombiense
CCGCCCACCCCCGGTCCGCCCGTCCAGGCGCAGCCCAAGATCGAACCGCCGCGGCCGCTGGCCGCGCCGCGCCCCATCGCGCCGCCGGCTCCCGCCGCCCCGGCCCTACCGGTCCTGCCGCCGCCCGTGTTCGTTCCGCCGCCCCGGCTGCCGGTGCCCGGGCTGGGTGGTGGCCACGGGCCCTTCGGCGGCCACGGTCCGTTCGGCGGCGGTCACGGGCCGTTCGGTGGGGGCCATGGCTTCGGCGGCGGCCACGGTTTCGGCGGTGGTCATGGTTTCGGCGGGGGACATGGTTTCGGCGGTGGTCATGGCGGCCACCGATAGCGTGTCGCGGTTCACCCGCCTGTCGGACGGGGCGCGCTAGGCTGGCGTATTGGGGTGTGGCCGCGGCCAGAACTCTTCGTACGTCCGGCTGACTCTCAAATCGCGAGGCCCCGAGGTGGTGGCACCGCAGCTGTCCTGGCATGGCGCAGCAACCAATTGGACGATTTGGAGGAGCGATGGACGTCGTACTCGGCGTGTCTATGGCACCTGAGACGGTCCGCATGGTGCTCATCGAAGGTGAGGCTGCCGGCGGGGTAACGGTCGATCAGGACGGTTTCGATGTCGCCGGCAACGAAACCCCCATCGCCGCAGCGAATCACGTGGTCTCAGCCATCCTCGGCACCCGCGAGAGCGCGGCCCAGGGTGGGTACCGGCTCCGATCCAGCGGGGTGAGCTGGACCGATCCCGTCAAGGCGGCGGCGCTGCGAGACGTGTTGGCGGCCCGCAAGATTGAGAACGTGATGCTGGTCTCGGCGGTCATGGCCGCCGCGGCGCTGGCGCAGGCCATGGGCAGCGCAACCAACTGGGCGCGCACGGTGTTGCTGCTCGTCGAGCCGGGCAGCGCGACTCTGGCGGTCGTCGACACCTCGAAGGGGACCGTCACCGA
This sequence comes from Mycobacterium colombiense, assembly GCF_001665835.1. GTDB lineage: Bacteria > Actinomycetota > Actinomycetes > Mycobacteriales > Mycobacteriaceae > Mycobacterium > Mycobacterium colombiense_A. Next base: position 932 of record NZ_LZSX01000057.1, read on the forward strand.
CGTGCACCGGCACCCACTACCCGGCAGCGAGGACGCCGCACTGGCGAAGCTGACCGCGATGGTGTCGGGCGCCGAGTCGATGAGCGCGCGGCCCGATGGGGTGTTTCTGGTCGGCTCGGAGGTGGACATCCCGTCGATCAAGCCGACGATCGAGGCCGCGACCGCGCTGTCGGTGACCACGGCCGAGGAACCCGAGATGGCGCTGGCGCGGGGCGCCTCGCTGGCCGCGGCGAACGCGAAGTTGGGAGCGCCGCGCACTGTCTCGATGCCGCCCGCGCAGACTTCGTCGGCCGCTGCGATCGACCTCGCCTACAGCGCTGTAGACGACCCGGCCTCCGACGCCCACCCAGCCGCCGACGTGCGGCAGCGGCGCAGCCGCAAGTCGATCTTGACGATCGCCGCCGTGGCCGCGGTCTTCGTTGGCGGCCTCGTGGCATTGGCGCTGGCACTGACCGTCGGCATTGGGCCGCACCCAGACCAGCAGCCCGACGTCAGCACGAACGTCGTCGCCCCGCAGAATCCGGACGCCGGTCCGCCGGGCCCGCCCCCGCCATCGGACGCGCCGTCGGCCCCGCCGCAGGCCCCCGCGCCGTCGCCGCAGCCCTCGCCGCATTCCGGTGACCATCAACGCTGGGAGGACTGGCTGCACCGCCACCTGGGTACGCAAATTCCGTCGCCGTAGCCCGCTCGCGGCCCATCCCGGGCCGCCACCCGGGCGGCGAACGCGCGTAAAATCGGGTCGTTAGGGGAATACCGGTGGGGACTCAAGCGACGTTTCGCGCCACCACATCGTGCGACGAGCCCGCCCCCACCGTGATTGACTAGCAAACGACTATTGGAGGAGCTTTGGACACCGTACTTGGCGTGTCGATGGCCCCGACGGCAGTCAGGATGGTGCTGGTCGAGGGGGAAAACGGCGACGGTGCTACCGTCGATGAAGACAATTTCGATGTCGCCGCGGCCGCAGATGCAGCAACGGTAACCGCCTCGGACCAGGTAATCTCGGCCATCTTGGGGACGCGTCAGGGCGCAGCAGAGGGCGGCTACCAACTGGCGTCGACCGGGGTCACGTTCACCGACCCCCTCGAGGCCGCCGCGCTGCGCGACAAGCTGGCCGCCCACAAAGTCGAAAATGTGATGCTCGTCTCGGCCTTCCTGGCCGCGGCGGCGCTGGCGCAGGCGGTCGGCCACCAGACCAACTACGCGCAGACCGCGCTGCTCTACATCGAGCCCGACACCGCCACGCTGGCGGTCGTCGACAGCGCGGACGGATCCATCGCCGACGTTCAACGGCAGCCCCTCCCCGATGACGACGAGGCGGCGGTCGCCCAGCTGGCCGCGATGGTCTCCAGCGCGGAGAACTTGGAGGCCCGCCCGGACGCCGTGTTCGTCGTCGGATCCGGGGTCGACATCCCGCTGATCAAGCCCGCTCTGGAGGCGGCGACCACCCTGCCGTTGACGGCGCCCGAGGAACCGGACACGGCGCTGGCCCGCGGCGCGGCGCTGGCGTCGGCGAATGCCCCACTGTTCTCGTCGTCCACCGCGGCACTTGCGTACGCGCAGGACCCCGGCACCGGTGCGATCAACCCGTTCGCCCTGGCGCCGGGCTACTTGGCAGTCCAGGGCGAGGCCGACGCGGACGGTCTCGCGTACAGCGCCGTGCCCGACGACCCGGACGAGTTCTTCACTGGTTCGCAGACCGCCGCGACCGAGCTGGTCGACGCCGACTACCACGAGCGCAGCTCGTTCCGGCTGGTGGGAAGCACGGTGGCAGCAATCTTCGTCATCGGCGTCGTGGCACTGGTGGTGTCGTTGGCCATCGCCATCCGGCCGACGGCCAGCGTCCGGCCGAACCCGAACCAGAACGTCGTGGTCGCGCCCACCCGGCCGGCTCCCGCTCCCGCGGCGCCGGCCCCCGTGCAGGCACCCGCGCCGGCGGCACCCGCCCCGGCTCCCGAGGCCGCTCCGCAGGCACCCGCTCCGGCGCCGGCGGCTCCGGCCCCGGGGGCCGCCGACCCGGTGCCGGCGGCTCCCATTCCAGTGCCCGAGGCACCCGCTCCGGCGCCGGTGGCTCCGCCGCCTGCTCCGCCCGCGGTTGCGCCAATCCCGGTGCCCATTCCGCTGCCGATCCCGGGCCTTGGTGGTGGGCCGGGCTTCGGTGGACCCCCGGGAGGCGGCCACGGCGGCGGTGAGGGAGGACACGGCGGCGGCGGCTTCCCCGGGTTCCCCGGCGGTGGCGGTGGCCATGGCGGCGGCGGCTTCCCCGGGTTCGGCGGAGGTCACGGCGGGTTCGGTCGCCACTAGTTGTGATGGTGGCGACCCGCTTCGCCCGGCTACGCCGCGCTCGCGATCACCACGAGTTGTGATGGTGGTGACCCGCTTCGCCCGGCTACGCCGCGCTCGCGATCGCCACGAGGCCCGACGGCGGTCACCTGTCATCTTCCGTTTGCCTCCCGCTTAACCCTGCGATGCAATTAGCTCATCGCGACCACCTACACCGGTTGTATGCGATGCACGGTGTTTGGCACGGGTTACCTCGGTGCCACCCATGCGGTTGGGATGGCGGAACTCGGACACGACGTGCTCGGGGTCGATATCGACCCGGGTAAGGTCGCCAAGCTCGCCGGGGGCGACATCCCCTTCTACGAGCCCGGCCTGCGAAAGCTGTTGAAGGAGAACCTGGCCGCGGGTCGGCTGCGGTTCACCACCGACTACGACATGGCGGCCGACTTCGCCGACGTGCACTTCCTCGGGGTGGGCACACCGCAGAAGAAGGGCGAGTACGGCGCGGATCTGCGCCACGTCTACGCCGTCATCGATTCGCTGGTGCCGCGGCTGACGACGTCGGCTGTGCTGGTTGGCAAGTCGACGGTCCCGGTGGGCACCGCGGCCGAGTTGAACCAACGAGCGGCCGCGCTGGCACCGGCTGGTGTGGACGTCGAAATCGCCTGGAACCCAGAGTTTCTGCGCGAGGGCTACGCCGTGCAGGATACCCTTCACCCGGACCGGATCGTGCTGGGAGTCAAGCAGGATTCGACGCGCGCCGAGGCCGCCGTGCGCGAGCTGTACGGTCAGCTGCTCGAGGCCGGGGTGCCGTTCCTGGTGACGGACCTGCAGACCGCGGAGCTGGTCAAGGTTTCCGCCAACGCCTTTCTGGCGACCAAGATTTCGTTCATCAACGCCATTTCCGAGGTATGCGAGGCCGCGGGCGCCGACGTCAGCCTGCTGGCCGATGCGCTCGGCTACGACCCCCGGATCGGACGCCAATTCCTCAATGCCGGCTTGGGTTTCGGCGGCGGATGCCTGCCCAAGGACATTCGCGCGTTCATGGCGCGCGCGGGCGAGCTGGGGGCCGACCAGGCGCTGACGTTTTTGCGCGAGGTGGACAGCATCAACATGCGCCGCCGCACCCGAATGGTGGAACTGGCCAGCGCCGCCTGCGGTGGCTCGCTGCTGGGTGCCAACATCGCGGTGCTCGGTGCGGCATTCAAGCCCGAATCCGACGATGTGCGTGACTCACCCGCGCTGAACGTCGCGGGTCAGCTGCAGCTCAACGGCGCCGCGGTCAACGTTTATGACCCCAAGGCGCTGGACAACGCGCAGCGGCTGTTCCCGACGCTGAACTATGCCGTCTCGGTCGAGGAGGCCTGCGACCGCGCGGATGCGGTGCTGGTGCTCACCGAGTGGCGCCAGTTCGTCGACATGGACCCCGACGACCTGGCCGACCGGGTGCGCGCCCGTGTCATCGTCGACGGCCGCAATTGCCTGGACGTCGCCCGCTGGCAGCAGGCGGGCTGGCGGGTCTACCGCCTGGGCGCGCCGCGACCCTAGTCGCAAAGTCAACCACTACGGGCTTACTTTCAGCCCGATTGCAAACGCTTCCTGGCGGTTACATCAGATTGAACGCAAGGGATTTTACCCAGGCGGTCGACGGCCAGCACACGGTGCGCGAAATAGAATGCGGCACAACGAGATTAGTCGGCTCCCCGCGTGTGACCCGCCCGGGCACGCAACACCGCGCGCTGGTACTCGCCACCGTCGTCGGAAACCTCGACGTCAACCTCGTCGAATCCGGCTGACCGCAGCGCGTCGACAACCGGTGCGGGGTCGGGGATCTCGCGGAAGGGCAGGCTGGCCGCCACGTCCTCAGCGTAGTGATGCCCCGCCACATGCGGGTTGAGCGAAACGTCGGCGATCAACAGCCCACCCGGGGCCAACACCCGGCGCCATTCCGCGAAGGCCCGCTCCGGCTCGAGTACGGTCCAGATGAAATGTCGGGCCGTCACGGCGTCGAAACTCGCGTCGGCGAACGGCAGCTTCTCGGTGACGCCCTCCACGAACCTGACGGCCATCCCGCCCTCGGCGGCCTTGGCGCGCGCACGCGCCAGCATCGCCTCGGACGCGTCGACGCCGGTCACCTCGTGGCCGAGCCCGGTCAGCAACAGCGCCACAAACCCCGTGCCCGTGGCGACATCGAGCACCCGCGACGCCGCGGGGATCGGGCTCAGGGCCTCCGCCCACCGTCGGCGTTCGGGCTCCGAGGAGATGCCGTGCGCGGTCCGCTGGTCGTACTCGAACCCCTCACGCTCCCAGAACTCGCGGATCGCCGTGCGGGCGACCGGAAGGCTCGCATCGTCATCGGGCATGAGCACCTCTCGGAGACAAGGGCATTCGGCGACCCCGGCGGGCGGCATGCCTGGACGAACCCGACATCCAAGTCTGCAGTGCGCACAATCGTCATCGCAAGGCACGTGGGAGCGGAGGGCGACCGTCCCGGCGGGTAACCTGACGCGGGTGGACTATGCCGGAGCATTCCTCGACGAGAACCGGGCCTTCGCGGAGCTTTTTCAGGATGCCGACGAGTCCACGCCGGTGCCCACCTGCCCGGACTGGACCTTGCGGCAACTGTTCCGCCATGTCGGCCGCGGCGACCGCTGGGCGGCGCAGATCGTCCGCGACAAACTCGACAGCTACCTCGACCCGCGCACGGTGGAGGGCGGCAAGCCGCCGCCCGATCCCGCCGGCGCGATCGCCTGGCTGCACGGCGGCGCCCAGCGGCTGATCGACGCCGTCGAGCTGACCGGGGTCGAAACACCGGTTTGGACGTTCCTGGGGTCGCGCCCGGCGAACTGGTGGGTCCGGCGCCGGTTGCACGAGGTCGCGGTGCATCGGGCCGACGCCGCGATCGCGTTGGGCAGCGAGTTCACCCTGGACCCCGACGTGGCCGCCGACGGCATCACCGAATGGCTGGAGCGGGTCGCGATCCAGGCGGGCGGCCAGGGGGCGCCGCTTCCGCTCGAGGAGGGCGACACCCTGCACCTGCATGCCACCGATCCCGGCCTGGGTGAAGCGGGCGAGTGGACGATCGCCGTCGAGGAGGGCCGGATCGTCTGGTCGCACCAGCACGGCAAGGGCAGCGCCGCGCTGCGCGGTGGCGCCACCGAGCTGCTGCTGGCGATCCTGCGCCGGCGGCCGGTGGCCGACACGGGCGTCGAGCTGTTCGGCGACGACGCCGTGTGGGAGCGCTGGTTGGACCGTACGCCTCTCTAGCCGCGGGGCCGCACGGTAACTTGCACACCATGACCACATCGGAGATCGCCACCGTTCTGGCATGGCACGACGCCCTCGACACCGCCGACATCGACACGTTGATGGCGTTATCCAGCGACGACATCGAGATCGGCGACGCGCACGGCGCCGCGCAGGGCCACGAAGCGCTGCGCAACTGGGCCTCGTCGCACCGGGCGAACACGCAGCTCGGTCAGATGTACGTGCACGACGGCGTCGTCGTCGTCGAGCAAAAACTGGGAACCCCCGATGTGCCGGGGGAGGCCACCAACGCGCTGGCGTTCCGCGTTGTCCGTGACCACGTCACGTCGGTGTTCCGGCACGACAGCGTGGCGTCGGCGCTGGCGGCCACCGAGCTCACCGAGTCCGACGCCATCGAATAGGGCCCATCAACGCATTAGGAGCTATCCATGCGCGGCATCATCCTGGCCGGCGGGTCGGGCACCCGCCTGCATCCGATCACGACGGGCATCAGTAAGCAGCTGCTGCCGGTATACGACAAACCGATGGTCTACTACCCTCTGTCCACCCTGATGATGGCGGGAATCCGCGACATCCTGGTGATCACCACCCCGCACGACGCGGCCGGATTCCAGCGGCTGCTGGCCGACGGCTCGCAGTTCGGCGTCAACATCACCTACGTGGCGCAGGAAAGGCCCGATGGTCTGGCCCAGGCTTTCGTGCTCGGTGCCGACCACATCGGCAACGAGCCGGTGGCTTTGGTGTTGGGGGACAACATCTTCTACGGCCCGGGGCTGGGCACCAGCCTGAGCCGCTTCCAATCCATCAGCGGGGGAGCGGTTTTCGCCTACTGGGTGGCCAACCCGTCGGCATACGGTGTCGTCGAGTTCAGCAACGACGGCACGGCGCTGTCGCTGGAGGAAAAGCCCAAGACGCCGAAGTCGAACTACGCGGTGCCGGGTCTGTACTTCTACGACAACGACGTGATCGAAATCGCCAAGGGCCTCAAGAAATCGGCGCGCGGCGAGTACGAGATCACCGAGGTCAACCAGATCTATCTGAACCGGGGCCGGCTCTCGGTCGAGGTGATGGCCCGCGGCACGGCCTGGCTGGACACCGGGACGTTCGACTCGCTGCTGGACGCCAGCGATTTCGTGCGCACCCTGGAGCGACGGCAGGGCCTGAAGGTCAGCGTCCCCGAGGAAGTGGCGTGGCGGCGAGGCTGGATCACCGACGACAAGCTGGCCGAGCGTGCGCACAGCCTACTCAAGTCCGGCTACGGCGGCTATCTGCTGGATCTGTTGGAGCGGAGCCGGTTTCAGTAGGTTTGGCCAGCACCGCGGCGATCGCCGTCGTCAGCGGCACCGACAGCGCCAGCGCCATGCCGCCCACCGCCGAGCGGGCGATCTCGATGGCCACGCTCTCGCTGGTCAGCACGTCGGTCAACGAGCGGTTGGCGACACTGAACAGCAACAGCAGCGGCAGCGAACTGCCGGCGTAAGCCAGCACCAGCGTGTAGACCGTGCTGGCGATGTGATCGCGGCCCACCCGGATGGCGCCCAGAAAGATCGCCCGCCGCGAGCCGCCGAGATGGGCGAGTTCGAACACCGTCGAGGCCTGCGTCACCGTCACGTCGTTGAGCACACCCAGCGACCCGATGATGAACCCGGCGAGCAGCAGGCCGCCGATCGACACATTGCCCAGATAGGCGCTGACGGTGCTGTTCTGTTCGTCCGACAGCCCGGTCAGCTGCGCCAGTTGTATTGCCGCCCACGATAATCCGGCGGCCAGCAGTAGGGCCGACAGGGTGCCCAGCAGCGCGGCGCTGGTCCGCAGGTTGACCCCGTGCGCGAGGTAGATGACCGCGTACAGAATGGCCGCCGACGCAACCAGCGCCACTGGGACCGCGGGTGCGCCGTCGCGCAGCGCCGGCAGCAAAAACATCACCAGCACCAAGAACGCGACCACGATGCCCACCAGCGCGAGCAGCCCGCGCCACCGCGCCACCGCCACGACCACAACCGCGAACGCGATCGCCAAACCGGTTAGCGCCCAGCCACGTTCGAAGTCGTAGAACGCGTAGCTGGTGGCGCCCTGGTCATCGACCTGGCGGACGAGCCGAATATGGTCGCCCACCGCGAATTTCGGCTGGCCGGGGCCGGGGGAGGACTCCAGCAGCGTCTGGGCCCCGGCGTTGGGGCCGGAATCGATGGAGACCTGGGTCAAGACGCAGCGTCCCGCCCCCGGCGGGGCCTGCTGCGGCGCGCCGGTGAGGACCTGACTGACCGACGGGCTGCCGCAGTCGCCCGTTTCGCTGGACAGCACGTGCCCGGCCTGCGTGCTCACCGCGCCGCCGGCTGCGTTCTGCAGCGGCATCGGGATGTCGACGTGCTGTCGGCTGGGCCAGAGCACGATGGCGCCGACGGCCACCGCCACGCCGATCGCGACCAGTAACCCGACGACAATCCTGGCGGGCAATGGATCAACGGCGGACGGGCCCGACGGCCTGCTGTGCGAGTGGGAGTGCGTCACCCGGTCCACCGTAGAGGCGGCCGCGCGCGGGCTTACGTTCGATAGCCGACGAGGAAGTTGCCCAACCGCTCGATCGCGGCCGCCAGGTCGCGGGCCCACGGCAGCGTGACGATGCGCAGGTGATCCGGTGCCGGCCAATTGAAGCCGGTGCCCTGGGTGACCAGGATCTTCTCCTGCAGCAGCAGGTCGAGGACGAGCTGTTCGTCGTCGTCGATGTCGTAGACCTCGGGGTCCAGCCGGGGGAACGTGTACAGCGCACCGTCCGGCTTGACGCAGGACACCCCCGGGATCTCGTTGAGTTTGGTCCACGCGACGTCGCGCTGCTCGAGCAGCCGGCCGCCGGGCAGGACCAGGTCGTCGATGCTCTGGTGGCCGCCCAGGGCCACCTGGATCGCGTGCTGCGCCGGAACGTTGGGGCATAGCCGCATGTTGGCCAGCAGGTTGATGCCCTCGATGAAGCTGCTTGCGTGGTCCTTGGGCCCGGTGATCGCCAGCCAGCCGGCCCGATAGCCCGCCACCCGGTAGGCCTTGGACAGGCCGTTGAAGGTCAGGCACAACATGTCTGGCGCCAGCGTGGCCAGGTTGATGTGTTTGGCGTCGTCGTAAAGGATCTTGTCGTAGATCTCGTCGGCGAGCAGCAGCAGCTCGTGCTTGCGCGCGAGATCGACGATCTGGGTGAGGACTTCGCTGGTGTAGACCGCGCCGGTCGGGTTGTTCGGGTTGATCACGACCAGCGCCTTGGTGCGGTCGGTGATCTTGGACTCCATGTCTGCGATGTCCGGCTGCCAGCCCTGGGTCTCGTCGCACAGGTAGTGCACGGGCGTGCCGCCCGCCAGCGAGGTCGACGCCGTCCACAGCGGGTAGTCCGGCGACGGGATCAGCACCTCGTCGCCGTTGTCGAGCAGGGCCTGCAGCGTCATGGTGATCAGCTCGGACACCCCGTTGCCCAGATAGACGTCGTCGACGTCGAACCGGGGGAAGCCGTCGACCAGCTCGTAGCGGGTCACCACCGCACGGCGGGCGGGCAGGATGCCCTGCGAGTCGGAGTAGCCCTGGGCGTACGGCAGGGCCTGGATCATGTCCCGCATGATCACGTCGGGCGCCTCGAAGCCGAACGGGGCCGGGTTGCCGATGTTGAGCTTGAGGATGCGATGCCCCTCGGCCTCCAGCCGCGCGGCCTGCGCGTGCACCGGCCCGCGAATCTCGTACAGGACGTCCTGAAGCTTCGACGACTGCGCGAAACTGCGCTGCGGCCGGTGATGAGCCGACGCGTGCAGAGGCAGCTGATGGGTGGTCACACCACTAATGGTGCCATCACTGTCCACTGAAATTTGCTGTCGGCGCCAAATCGTTAGCTCAGCGCTTGCCCGGCGGACGCGCCCCACGGGCAATGCCCAGGCCTTTGACGGGTGGCTGCGGCGGCGCGTCGTCGCCGTCGGTCTGCTTTGCCGGCTCCGCTTTCGGCGCCGGCTCGGCTTCGGCTTTGGGAGCCTCAGCCGGTTCGGCGGGCGCGGCCTCGGCCTTGGGTGCCTCGGCCTTCGGGGCCGCCTTCTTGGCGCCCGGTCGCTTGGCTCCCGCGGCGATGCCCAGTCCCTTGACGGGAGCCGCGGGTGCCTTGGCTTCTTCCTTGGCCTCGGTCTCGGCGGCGGGGGCCGCTTCGGCGGCGGGGGCCGCTTCGGCGGTCGCCTCGGCCTTGGGGGCCTCGGCCGCCGGTGCGGACTTCTTGGCGCCGGGACGCTTGGCGCCCGCGGCCAGACCCAGGCCCTTCACCGGTGCGGCGGGTGACTTCGCTTCGCCGCCGGCCTCGGCCGGTGTCTCGGCCTTGGCGGTCTCAGCCGCTGGTGCGGCCTTCTTCGCGCCGGGCCTCTTGGCGCCGCCGGCGATGCCCAGGCCCTTGACCGGGGCGGCCGCCTGCGCGGTGGCCTCGCCGGCCGGTTCGGCCGCCGCCTTCTTCGCGCCGGGCCTCTTGGCGCCGCCGGCGATGCCCAGCCCCTTGACCGGGGCTGCGGCGGCCTCGGACTTCGGGGCCGCCTCGGCCTTAGCGGGTGCCTCCTCGGCCGGCGCCTCGGCGGGTGCGGTCGCCGTGGCGGTCGAGGCCTTGGGCGCTGCAGCCGCCCGCGCTTCGGCCCTTTCGGAGGCCTCCTTGGCGGCCGTGCCCTTCTCCGGCAGCGTCGCCTTGTCGTACTCGAGGGACCCGAGCAGGATCTGTGCGACGTCGAGCACCTCGACACCGCTGCGGCCGGCCTCTTCCTGACGGTCGTTGACGCCGTCGGTGACCATCACCCGGCAGAACGGGCAAGCGGTGGCCACGGTCGCGGCCCCGGTGGCCAGCGCCTCGTCGACGCGCTCGTGGTTGATCCGCTTGCCGATGTGCTCTTCCATCCACATCCGCGCGCCGCCGGCGCCGCAGCAGAAGCTGCGCTCGGCGTTGCGCGGCATCTCGGTCAGGTTCGCCCCCGCGGCCCCGATCAGCTCGCGCGGCGCCTCGTAGACCTTGTTGTGCCGGCCCAGGTAGCAGGGGTCGTGATAGGTGATGTCCTGCGACACCGGGGTGACCGGCACCAGCTTGTTGTCCCGGATCAGCCGGTTGAGCAGCTGGGTGTGGTGCAGCACCGAGTAGTTCGCGCCGAGCTGGCGGTACTCGCGGCCCAGGGTGTTGAAGCAGTGCGGGCAGGTGACGACGATCTTGCGGTCGACGGTCTCGGTGCCCTCGAACAGCCCGTCCAGGGTCTCGACGGCCTGGGCGGCCAGCTGCTGGAACAGGAACTCGTTGCCCGAGCGGCGTGCGGAGTCGCCGTTGCAGGACTCGCCGGTGCCGAGCACCAGGTACTTCACGCCGGCGATGGCCAGCAGCTCGGCGACGGCCTTGGTGGTCTTCTTGGCCTTGTCGTCGTAGGCGCCGGCGCAGCCCACCCAGAACAGGTACTCGAACCCGTCGAAGCTGTCGACGTCCTCGCCGTAGACCGGTACGTCGAAGTCGACCTCGTCGATCCAGTTGGTGCGGTCCGCCGCGTTCTGGCCCCACGGGTTGCCCTTGGTTTCCAGGTTCTTGAACAGCACCGACAGTTCGGAGGGGAACTCCGACTCCATCATCACCTGGTAGCGGCGCATGTCGATGATGTGATCGACGTGCTCGATGTCCACCGGGCACTGCTCGACGCAGGCGCCGCAGGACACGCAGGACCACAGCACGTCAGGGTCGATGACGCCGCCCTGTTCGTCGGTGCCGACCAGCGGTCGGGTGGCCTGCTCCGGGCCGGAGCCCATGACGCGGCCGAAGCCCGACTCGGGAACGTGGTGGGCCTCGGCGTGCTTCTCGCCGGACAGTTCCTCGCCGACTCCGCCTTCCGGCGTGTTCTCGAGGGGGCTTTCCTTATCGCCCAGGATGTAGGGCGCCTTGGCCATCCAGTGGTCGCGCAGGTCCATGATGACGAGCTTGGGCGACAGCGGCTTACCGGTGTTCCACGCCGGGCACTGCGACTGGCAGCGCCCACACTCGGTACAGGTGGCGAAGTCCAGCATGGCCTTCCAGCTGAAATCCTCGACCTTGCCGCGACCGAATGTTGCGTCGTCGGGCGGGTTTTCGAAGTCGATCGGCTTGCCGTCGTATTCCAGCGGCAGCAGCGGGCCGAGCCCGTCGGGCAGTCGTTTGAAGATGACGTTGATCGGGGCCGTGAAGATGTGCATGTGCTTGGAGTGCAGCACGATGATGAGGAACGCCAGCATGACCAAGATGTGCAGCAGCAGCGCGGTCGTTTCGATGATCTCGTTGGCGGGCTCGCCCAGTGGTCGCAGGATGGCGCCGAACAGTTGCGACAGGAAGGCGCCGTTGCCGTAGGGCAGCGTGCCGTTGTTGACGGCGGCTCCGCGCACGAACACGTAGGTGAAGACCACGTTGAAGATCATGAACAGCACCAGCCACGCACCGCCGGTGTGCGAGCCGTAGAACCGTGACGAGCGGCCGATCTCGCGCGGGCTGCGCATCAGACGGATGATGGCGAAGGTGACGATGCCGAGGAAGACCGCGGTCGCGAAGAAGTCCTGCAGGAAGCCCAGCGCGTCCCAGCGCCCGATGATCGGGATGTGGAAGTTGTCCTGGAACAGCAGACCGTAGGCCTCGATGTAGACCGTCAGCAGGATGAAGAAGCCCCACATCGTGAAGAAGTGCGCCAGGCCGGGGATGGACCACTTCAGCAGCTTGCGTTGACCGAAGACCTCGGACATCTCGGCCCAGACGCGTTTGCCGGGTTCGTCGGTGTGTCCTGGGGCCGGCTTGCCAGACGTGATCAGCTTGAACAGCCACAGGACACGCCGTGCGGCGAGTGCGGCCACGACCAGCGTCATGCCCATGCCCACGATCAGCCTGATGAGCATCTGCGTTGTCACGGAAGGTCTCCCCAATGCATAGATAATTCGGCCTGTGCTTATTTGCCTGCTTAAGCCCCGCTCATAGTTACATCTTCGCGGCTTTCGGCGCGAGAAAGGCTGCCCTAACTTGCCGTTCGCCTGTGCCTCTGGCCTGCTGGTTAATACCCGCTAACCGGATGTGACGCTTCTCGGAGTGATGAGCGCCACCAAAATTTCGTTAAATGACCCTTTTGCGGAGCCCTTTGCCGACCCGGGGGGTAATTCGACCCGTCAGCGCCCGAACGGCGGTTGGAAGATGGGCGGTACGGGCCGCGACCGCGTGGTCGTCGGCGCCGCGGTGGTGGTCGCCTGCGACGTCGTGGTGGGCGCGGCGGTCGTGGTCGTCGTGGTCGGCGGTGCCGTGGTGGTCGTGGTCGATGGCTCCGGCGCGGGCGTCGTGGTGGTGGCCGGCGCCTCGCTGGACGGTGGCGGCGGTGCGGGGAGCACGGTGACGGTGGTGCTGTCGTTCGGTCCGGTGATGGTCACCGTCTGCGACGGTTGGCTGGGCGGCGACGTGGGAGCGACCGGGGTGGACTTGGTGAGCAGCAGGTTGATCGCCAATATCAGGGCCACCAGCACCGCCGCGCCCGCTCCGGCCACGCTCAACACCAGCGCCGTGCGTTTGTACCAGGGCAGTTTCCCCTGGCCGGCGGCGTAGCGGCTGCCGGTCGCGTCGTCGAATTTCCTTGCCTCATTGGCGTACTCGCCCGTGGCGTCGCGGCCGGTGTAGGGCACCGGCTCGTCGTTGTCCGCGTCCTGCGACCAGGCCAGGGCGTCATCCACGTCGGTGGCCCGGGCCGCCCAGGCGGCCTGGGTCATGTCGAGCCCGGTGGTGCCGACCATCTCGGTCGGTGTCTCCACGGCGGCGGCCGCAGCGGTCGGGGCTGCCCCCGACGCGTAATGCGGGCCGAGCGCCGCCGCACCCAGGGCGGCGCTGAGCGCCGGCTGGGCGGTGCTGTGTACCGGCACCCCGAAGCGCTGCCCCAACCGCGCCTTGAGCAGTGGAATGTTCGCGCCACCGCCGGCGATCGCCACGGCGCTCAGCCTGGCGTTCGGAATTGCGTTGCGCCGCAACGACTCATCAACCGACGACAGGAAACGGTCCAGCGGAGCGGAGATGAGTTGCTCGAATTCGGTGCGGGACAACTGGGCACCGTCGCCGGACGCCCCGGCGATGGTGCCCACCGCGGCCGTCGACAGTTGCTCCTTGGCGCGCCGGCAGGCGCCGAGCAGGCGGGCCTGCGAACCGACCCGCGCGGTGCCGCCAAGCATGGCGGTGCTGACGTCGGAGGCGAGCAGGTGATCCAGGATGAGCTGATCGATCGCGTCACCGGAGAAATCGGTGTACCGCGTGGCATGCGCGACAGGCGCAAAGCCGGCCTTGGCGTCCATCAACGTGACGGTGGTGCCGCCCGCGCCGAAGTCGCAGAGCGCGATAACGCCGTCGGCCCGGAATCCCGGCGTGCCGCGCAGCGCGGCGAGCGCGGCCGTGGCGTCGGACACCAGCATCGGCGCCACCCCACCGCGCGCCAGGTCGGACTGGACGAAGAACTCCTCGCGCAGCGCCGCGAACTGGTCGTCGGACCAGTAGGCGGGCACCGCGATGGTGATCGGTGTCCCGTAGCCGACCGCGCGGGCCATGGCCTCGATCGCCTCGACCGTCAGCGCCGCACCGAGGTACTTGGTGCCGTCGGCCGCCACCAACGGCGCGCGGTCGCCGACGCGTTCGACGAATCCGCGCAGCACCAGACCGGGTTCGGTCAGGTTCGGATTCTCTTCTGGCAGGCCAACTTCGGTGGGCCGCTGTTCGAACAGGGTCAGCACGGAGCTGCGGGTTATCGGAGCGCTGCCCGCGCGGGCGGCAACCAGGTTGGCCACCCCGATCGATAGCCCGAGCGACTCGCTCATCTGCTACACCCCTGTGTCAGTCGTCCCGTTGCCGTCGCACGCTGATCCTCACCGTAGCGACCGTGGATTGCAGCGAGTGTAGGGCTTCGCCGGCGGTGCGCGGTGGAACCGTGATCGGGTCTGCCACCGAATCGCTAACGCAGGCCCGGCGGCACCGTGACCGGATTCGGCACCCCGGGAATGGTGATCACCGACGGCAGCTGCGGCACATGGTGGTGATGCGTGGGTTGCTGCGTCTGTCCCCCGGTGGGCTGCTGCCGCGTCGGCGGCTGCGCCGGCGGCTGTTCGGCGCTGCTGCTGGGCGAGGACGTGGTGGTCGTGGTGGTCGTCGGGGTCGTCGTCGTGGTGGTGGTGCTTGTCGGCGTCGTCGTTTTGGGAACGTGCGGGACGGTCTGCTGTCCGTGAATGAGCTCGATGATGCCGAAGATGATCAACGCGATCAGGATGACGACGGAGACCAGCCAGGCGATCAGCATTTTGGGCTTGCGATACCACGGGGTCGGCTCGGCTTCCTGGTCAAACGGGTCGACGTCGCCGGATTGCTCGGATCCCTCGGGCGGGTTCGGCGCGGTGCCGACCGGCGGAATCTCGCCGGTCGGTGGCTGTTCGGCCGCACCGAAGTCGCCATGCTGCGTCGGCTGGTTGTGGAAGTCGTCGCGTGGGCCATTGGATGCCACGGCACCGATGGTACTGACCGCACCTGCCAATCTGTTGATGCCAACCCTGCGCGACGCGTTGGTGGTTAGGTCGAGGTCGTGGATTCCCTGGTGAAGCTGTTGCGAGATACGGTCGCGGTCCGGATATCAGTCTGCGTGGCCCTCGGAGTCGCCGTCGCTGTCGTGGTGGGCAACACGGTCGGTTGGCGTTATGCGCTGGCCGGCTGGATCGCCACCGCGGGAATGTATGCGGTGTGGACGCACCTCAGCCTGCTCGGCATGGACGCCGAGCAGACGTGTCGATGGGCAACGCGGGAGGATCCGACCCGGTGGGTCGCGGACGCGGTCATTCTGTCGGCGAGCGTGGCGAGCCTGGGCGGCGTCGGCTACGTGGTGGCCGCGGGTTCACGCTCGGGCCATGAAGCCTTGGCGGCGGCCGTCGTCGGCGTCCTGACCGTCGCGGCGTCCTGGGTGGCCGTGCACACGCTGTACTCGGTGCACTACGCGCGGCTGTACTACTCGGATGACCCGGGCGGCATCAACTTTCACGACCCCGAGCCGCCCCGCTTCCGGGATTTCGCCTATCTCGCCTTCACCGTCGGCATGACCTATCAAGTGTCGGACACCGAGATCGGCTTGGCGTCGATCAGGGCCACGGTCTTGCGCCATGCGCTGGTGTCCTACCTGCTCGGGGCGGTGGTCCTGGCGGTGACGATCAATCTGATCGCGGGGCTGGGCTCCAAACTCTGATCGACGCGGTCACACGCCTGTCGTGGGACTTGCTCGAAGAATCCCTTCGATCCGATCCAGCAGGTCGCTCGGGTCGTCGCGGGCGCCGTCTCTCCAGGCGATGAGTGCGTTGACGAGGTTGACCGGCTGAACAGTCAGGCGTAGGCCGAGCATCACGGTCTTGGCGGTGTCACCGCCGGCATCCACGGGTCGGTAGGCAATTCCGACTTGCAGCGAGTGACCACCCCGCGGCTGCGGGATGAGCTTGGGCTCGATCGACTCGACCAGCTCACGCCGGATTTCGGTCAACTCGCTCTTTCGCTCGGCCAACCGCACGGTCAACGCCGTCCGGGTGATGCGGAGAAGGCAGCGACGCCACATGCGAACGATGCCGTATCCGGTCAGCGGGGTCACGCCCAGGATGAGGATGCCGGTGAAACGAAGCCACGCCGGATTGCCGGGCGCATACCCCGCCGCAAGAGAGGTGACCCCCAGCAGCGGGACGAGCACGAGCGCGATGTACGCGTTGCCCTCGTACCACGGGATGTAGCGGCAGACGATCTCGTCGCCGTTCCGGCTGACCCCGGCACGGAAAATCCGGCGCTGCCCCCCGACCAGGATGGTGGTTCCGGTCACGGCGACGCCGAGAGGCAGATACCAGGTCGATCCGACCAGCACGTTGATGCCCGCCACCAGGCACAGAAAACCCGCGAACGAGTAGCGCAGCACCCGCCCCCAACCGCCCTTCGCCCCGCCGCCGGCCATCAGTGACTGTCCCGCTTTGCGATTACCGGGGCGCGGTGCTGGCCGGCGGGCGCGGGGACTGCCGCCGGACCCGGTCGGACCTTCAGCCAGATCTGTGCCCTGTCCACCGGTGAATTGTGCAGCGCGGTCACCGTCAATTGCGCGATCAGGGTCTCCTGTTCAGCCGTGATGATCCTCGATCGTGACACGCTGTCGACGGTGCCGAGTTCGTGCGCGATCTGCATCGCGAGTAACCCCGCGCTCCCGGCGCCCTCGGTGGCCGCGGCGAGTTCACGGCGCAGCTCACAACAGCCCGGCACCGTCTGCATCTGCTGCTCAACCAGCATCGCGAACACTTCGGCGGGGTCCAAAGCGGCCTCGACACGATGCATCGTCAACACCGCGTTGGCGCAGAACACGTCGATGCACGGATCGCTGCGACAGACCCACACACGGGCTCCGACCGCCGAGTCGAAGGGTTCCCAGCCCGGCGGTACCCCCACATCCACCACAAACCCGACAAACCGGTCGACCGGGGAAACCGAGACGCCGGACTCCTGCACAAACTCATCGAATCGCATCGAACGTGCACCTATCCGAACCCGAAGACCGATTCCACGCCGTGCACCGCACTACCGACCGCATCCGCGACCGGGTGCCAGGCCGCTTCGACGCCTTTGGATGCCAGGTAGCTGGCGACCGCTCCAGCACCGGCGCCGACCACCAGGCCAACCGCGGTCCCCGCCCCCGGGACGACCGATCCGACCGCTGCACCGATCTCCGCACCCGCCCATAGCCCGGCGGCGACACCCACACAGTCCCGGGTGACGGCCTCCGGCACGGAGTTGCCGTCATGGATGTCGGACATGACGGCGGGCACCGCGCTGGCCGCGGCAACCACCCCGCCGATACGGGAGAATCCCTTGATCTCGACTCCACCGACCTTTGGATCCTCCAGCCACTTCAACAAGCCCGGGTCGGCCTTTCCGGGACCCGTGCCGGGAGACTCGGCGATCAGGTTGGTCGTCGCCTGACGCACACCGTCGGCGGTACCTCCGGCCACCGCGCCCGCACCCGCGATCGCCGCGTCCCCCGGCGTCGGGGTCAACTTGGGGCCCCCGCCGGGCGGCTCGCCCGCTGCCGGGTCGGGTCCCGCCTGGCCCGGTCCTGCCGGGCCGGGTCCCGCCTGGGGACCGACGGAGTCATATCCGTCTGCGTGCAGGGTCCCCATCGCGTTCTGAAACGAGCCCGAGTAGCCGTCTCGCGTCGCCTGCAGCTGCGTCAGGGCGTCCTTGGTGTCACCAACGGCGTCGTCTTCACATTTGGCGATAAGCGCTTCCAGCGCATCGAAGTCGGCCTGGCTGAGATCGTCGTCGTCTTCCATCTCGTCGGCTTCGCCGATGAGATCGTCGAGGTTCTGCAGCTTTGCTTCCAGCGACGCGATCTGCCCGGCCGCGGCTTTTTGTGCCTCGGCCAAAGTCGCGGCGATGTTCTCCAGGTCCGCACCGATCTTCGGTATCAGCAACGACTGCGCCCCAAGGGCTTTCGTCACCCGCTGTACTTCGTCGGAGCCGGTTATCGGATGATCGCCATTCTGGTGGTTCCAGGCGGCCTCGAAGCGGGTGCGGGCCTGCTCGAACGCGTCGTTGGCCTCTTTTGTGCATCGGCCGGCGCGACGAAACGCTTCGGCCAGATTCGAAATCTGCAGCGGGCTGCCTGCCTGCAGGCTCGCATTGATTGCCCAGGGGTCGCCGCCGGCCGCGCCGATCAGCGCCGGGATGCTGAGATATCGCAGCTGCATGGAATCGTCAGCTGCTCGCCCGACTGCTGATCAATCCCGTTCGCATCGCCACCCCTCCCGAGCTCATGGGCAAGATTACTGACGCGGGCTCGGTAATCAATTCACCGCGCACTCCGGCGGCGCCACCGCCTATCCCGGGCATGCTGTCCTCATGGAGCGCGTGCTGCTGACCGTGGGGCACGGGGCGGCCGACCGGGAGCGGCTGGCGCAGTTGCTTGCCGGAGCGGGAGTTGCGCTGGTGGTGGATGTGCGGCGATACCCGGCCAGTCGGACCAATCCGGACGTGCGGCGCGAGGCGCTGGAATGCTGGCTGCCGCAATCCGGCATCGACTACCGGTGGGAGCCCCGCCTCGGCGGACGGCGGCATGTCGCGGCCGGAGAACCGGAGCCGGACAGCTGGTGGACGGTGGCCGCGTTTCGGGCGTACGCCGCATACACCCGGACGCCGGAGTTCGACGCGGCGCTGGACGAGGTCCTGGCCGATGCGAGCCGGCGCGCCACGGCGGTGATGTGCAGCGAGAGCGTCTGGTGGCGCTGTCACCGGCGGCTGATCGCCGACGTGGCGGTGCTCGGGCGCGGGGTGCCCGTGCGCCACCTCATGCCGGACGGCCGGCTCAGTCCTCACCGCCCCGCCGACGGTGCCCGCCGCCGCCCCGACGGCCACCTGGTCTGGGACAATTGCGTTCAGGCCTAGAACGTGTTGACCTTCTCGACGCTGACGAACATGCCGTGCTTGGTCTGGTCGTTGGTGAAGCGGGTGCCGTCGGCGTTGGCGATAATCGTCCAGCCCTGCGCCGCGTAGGTCTTGTAGTCGATGGTGACGGTCGGGATGGCCCCCAGGTTGCCCAGCACCCACTGCACCTTGCCGCCGGTGTTGATGCTGACGCCGTTGGCGTGCTCACCGTCCTGCAGCGGGGAATTGGTGAACGGCGCCTCGCAGCCGACGGTGTCCTTGTTGATCTGGCAGCGCGTGACGCCGGATTTGGTCTCGATGAAGACGTAACCGTTCTGGTCGGGCGGCAGCGGGATGGCGCCCGCCGGATTGGTCGGGTTGCTCGGCGCGGCGGACGGGCCCGGGGCCGGGGCGGCGGTGGCCGAGGGCGGTGTGGACCTTGGGGTGGGGAAGGAAGGTTCGGTGGGTCCCGCTCCGGGCGAGGCCACCGGCCGGCCCCCGATGATCGAGCTGCAGCCCGACACCAGTTCCGAACCGCCCACCAGGGCTACAAGCAGCAGCGAACCACCGGCCAGGCTTCGCCGCGCATTCTCCGAAAACCGCACCCGCCGCTCCCCAGACGATTCGATCAGCGGCACTCAGGTTACGCACCGTGAAGCGAAAGTCGCTGCCCTGGCGCAGCTATCGATACCGAGCCGATGACCCAGGTTTATCACCGCGTGACCGACCGTCGGACCAGCGCGCTACAGCCCCAACAGCTTTTCGGCGTTGCGGTGGCTGATCGCGGCCCGCTCATCGTCGGATAGCGGCAAGCCGTCGAGGAAGGCGCGGGCCTCGACCATCGACCCGAACGGGTAATCCGCGGAGAAGGCCACGCGCTCGATGCCCACCTGCGCCACCAGGTTCGCGTACGTCGCGGGGTCGTTGAAGTTGGCGAACGTGTAGTGAAAGTTCTCCCGCAGGTACGAACTCACGGGGTGCTGCAGACCGGTCAGGTCCGGTTTCAGCGTGGCGTCGAACCGCGGCAGCATGAACGACGTCGCCTCGCCCATGTGCCCGATGATCATCTGCAACGACGGGTGCCGGTCGAACACGCCGCCGAGGATCATGCGCAGCGCGTGGGTGGCGGTGTTGATGTGCCACCCCCAGCCCACCGTGGCCAGCGCGAACGTGACGGGCTCGGCGAAGCCGGCGTAGCTGGATTCGATGACGCCCGCGGGCGGGATGGTCGGATGCAGGTAGATCGGTGCCTGCAGCTCGGCCGCGCGGGCCAGGACGGGCTCGAAGAACGGGTCGTCGAGGTAGCGGCCCCGGCTGTGCCCGTTGATCACCGCGCCGGGAAAACCGAGCCCGCGCACCGCCCGCTCGAGTTCCTCGGCCGCCTGGTCGGGGGCGCTGGTGGGCAGGGTGGCGAAGCCCGCCAACCGATTTGGGTACCGCTGCACCGCCGCGGCAAGCTGGTCGTTGCAGTCGCGGGCCAGCCGCACCGCGTCGTCGGGATCCAGCTGCTCCACCCCGGGCGCGGCCAGCGACAGCACCGCGAGGTCCACCCCGGCCTCGTCCATCGCCGCGATCCGGCCGTCGCCGAGATCGCTGGCCGGTTCCACGATCCCGGGCCGCGACGCCAGCCAGGTACCCGGGCCTTGTAGGAATTCCGTTGTGGCGTAATGCTCTTCGAGAGCGATGACACGCATCTGACCTATCCTTCGAGGACTCGGGTGGACGCGTTCCAGTACTGCACCTTCTTGCGGTCGGCGGCCAGGCGGATGGTTTTGGTGTAGCCGTATTCAGCCAGCGTCTCCTGCGCGTGCTCGCGGCCGAACCCGCTGTGGCCGACGCCGCCGAATCCGCTGCCGATGGCCACCCGGGCGTAGTTGTTGACGAAGACGGCCCCGGCCCGGATCTGCCGGCTCACCCGCAACGCCCGGTCGCCGTCGCCGGTGAACACCGCAGCGACCAGCCCGTACGGCGTGCCGTTGGCGATGCGCACTGCCTCGGCTTCGTCGCTGAACCGGATCAGGGCGACCACCGGGCCGAAGATCTCCTCCTGGGCCACCCGCATGCCCGGTGTGACACCGGTCAGCACGGTCGGTGCGACGTAGAAGCCGTCCGCGAGCCGGGGATCCTGCGGCAGCGGCGCCTGCGCGGCGATGCGGGCGCCTTCGGCCACGCCGATGTCGAGGTATTCCAGCACCTGCTTGCGCTGGGCCCGGGTGACCAGCGGGCCCACGTCGGTGGCGGGGTCGGCGCCGTCGCCCACCCGCAGCCGGCGCACCGCGGTGCACAGCTTCTCTTCGAACTCCGCATAGATGTTGTCCTGCACCAGGATTCGCGACGCCGCAGTGCACGCCTCGCCCTGGTTGAAGAAGCCGCCGTCGATGGCGGCCAGCAGCGCCTCGCGCAGGTCGGCGTCGTCGAACACCAGCAGCGGATTCTTTCCGCCCAGCTCCATCAGCGTCGGCGTCAGGTTGCCGGCCGCGGTGCGCAGCACGGCCGAACCGGTGAGTGGCGACCCGGTGAAGGAGATCTTGCCCACCAGTTGATGCTCGGCCAGCGCAGCGCCCACCTCACCCCCGCCCGGCACGGCGTGCACCACCGGGTCGGGTAGCACCGACTGGATCAGTTCGACCAGTCGCAGCACTACCGAGGGTGTCTGCTCCGGCGGTTTCAGCACGACGGCGTTGCCGACGGCCAGTGCGGGCGCGACTTTTCCGGCGGTGTGGATCGGCGGCCAGTTGAAGGGCACGATGCCGGCGATCACGCCATAGGGCTCGAGCGTGGTCACGTCGAACACCGGGCCGTAGTCGCGCGCCTGGCTCGGCAGCACCTCGACCATGCCGGCGAAGTATTCGAAGATCCCGATCGCGGCTTCGACGTCGAAGCCGCGCGCCTGGCTGATCGGCTTGCCCATTTCCAGCGACTCGAGGGCGGCGATCTCGTAGGCGTGCGCACGAATGACGTCGGCGATCTGCCGCAGGTAGCGGCCGCGTTCGCGGGCCGGGCGTTGTTTCCAGGTCAGGTGTGCGGCGTGCGCGGCCCGCACGGCGTGGTCGACCTGCTCGGTATCGGCCCCTTGCACGACGGTGACCACCTGGCCGGTAGCGGGGTTTTCCACTACGAACCTGTCGTCGGCGGACGCCGACGACCAGCGCGTGCTGATCTCGGTGGGGGTTTGCTGATCCATGGGCATTGTCACGGTATGCCCGGCGGCGTGATCAGCACCAACGATATCTTCTGATGGTTGCCATCATCGCCGGTGATAATCGCGGGTGTGGAGCTTCGCCATCTCGAGTACTTTCTGGCCGTCGCGGACAGCCGAAGCTTCACGGCGGCGGCCAAGCGGCTGCATGTCGTGCAGTCCGGGGTGTCGGCCACCATCAAGGCGCTCGAACGCGAACTGGGCACCGAACTGTTCGTCCGGGGCCCGTCCGGTGTGGCGCTGAGTCCGGCCGGCGAAGCGCTCCGGCCCCACGCCCGGAGCACCCTCGACGCCGCCCGCGCGGCCAAGGACGCCGTCGGTGCCGCGCGCGGCGCCGTGCGCGGCACCGTCACGGTGGGGACGCTGACGTCGATCAGCGTCATCGACGTGCCGACCGTGCTGGCCGAACTGCACGCCCGTCATCCCGAAGTCGTGGTTCACCTGCGCGCGGCCAGTGCCGGGTCGGCGGGGCTGGCGGGCCAATTGCGCGACGGGGACCTCGACGTCGCCTTCCTGGTCTTCACCGGTCCGCCTCCGGCTGACCTGCACACCCGGCTGGTCGCCTCGGTGCCGCTGCTGCTGGTCGTCCCCGCACAGCATCCGTTGGCCACGCGCAAGGCGGTCTCGCTGACCGACCTGTCGGGCATGTCCTTCGTCGATGGGCCGCCGGGATACGGCAACCGCACCGTGGTCGACAACGCGTTTGCGGCCGCGGGTGTGGAGCGGACCGTCGCGGTGGAGGTCGCCGACATGGGCACCGCGGCGACCTGCATCCGCAAGGGGCTGGGGATCGGTTTTCTGAGCTGGTCCATCCTGGAGGGCATCGACAGCTCGGGCTTGGTCAGCGTCCGGATCAGCGGGCATGACCTGCAGTGGCGGCTCTACGTCGCGACTTCGGCGAGCCGGCAGGCAAGCGCGGCCACCAGGGCGCTGCTCGCGCTGATCGAGGACGTCACCGGCGAGGCCGCGAATATTTAGCCACCCCGGGAACAAGGCGGCACGGGCCGCCGTTAACATAATCGATAAGTTGAGCGAACCAGACTCAATACTGGGTTGACAGCCCACCGGCCCCAGGGGCAGGCTTGAGCCTGGTTCACTCAGCATAGTGGCACCAAACAAGCTCTACACATTCAGGAGGAATCACTATGGCTCGTGCGGTCGGTATCGACCTCGGGACCACCAACTCCGTCGTCGCAGTCCTCGAGGGCGGTGACCCGGTCGTCGTCGCCAACTCCGAGGGTTCGCGGACCACGCCGTCCATCGTCGCGTTCGCGCGCAACGGCGAGGTGCTCGTCGGCCAGCCCGCCAAGAACCAGGCGGTCACCAACGTCGACCGCACCATCCGTTCGGTCAAGCGGCACATGGGCAGCGACTGGTCCATCGAGATCGATGACAAGAAATACACCGCTCAGGAGATCAGCGCCCGCGTGCTGATGAAGCTGAAGCGCGACGCCGAGGCGTATCTGGGTGAGGACGTCACCGACGCGGTCGTCACCGTGCCGGCGTACTTCAACGACGCCCAGCGTCAGGCGACCAAGGAAGCCGGCCAGATCGCCGGCCTGAACGTGCTGCGCATCGTCAACGAGCCGACCGCGGCCGCGCTGGCCTACGGCCTGGACAAGGGCGAGAAGGAACAGACCATCCTGGTCTTCGACCTCGGTGGCGGTACTTTCGACGTGTCGCTGCTCGAGATCGGCGAGGGTGTGGTCGAGGTCCGCGCCACCAGTGGTGACAACCACCTCGGTGGGGACGACTGGGATGACCGCGTCGTCGAGTGGCTGGTCGACAAGTTCAAGGGCACCAGCGGAATTGACCTGACCAAGGACAAGATGGCGATGCAGCGGCTGCGTGAGGCCGCCGAGAAGGCCAAGATCGAGCTCTCGAGTTCGCAGAGCACCTCGATCAACCTGCCCTACATCACCGTCGACGCGGACAAGAACCCGCTGTTCCTCGACGAGCAGCTGACTCGCGCCGAATTCCAGCGCATCACACAGGATCTGCTGGACCGCACCCGCAAGCCCTTCCAGTCGGTGATCAAGGACGCCGGTATCTCGGTCTCCGAAATCGACCACGTGGTGCTGGTGGGTGGTTCCACCCGTATGCCCGCGGTTTCGGAGCTGGTCAAGGAGATGACCGGCGGCAAGGAGCCGAACAAGGGCGTCAACCCCGATGAAGTTGTAGCTGTCGGAGCGGCTCTTCAGGCTGGCGTGTTGAAGGGTGAGGTTAAAGACGTTCTGCTGCTTGATGTTACGCCGCTGAGCCTGGGTATCGAGACCAAGGGTGGCGTGATGACCAAGCTCATCGAGCGCAACACCACCATCCCCACCAAGCGGTCGGAGACCTTCACCACGGCCGACGACAACCAGCCCTCGGTGCAGATCCAGGTCTTCCAGGGTGAGCGCGAAATCGCTTCGCACAACAAGCTGCTCGGCTCCTTCGAGCTGACCGGCATCCCGCCGGCTCCGCGCGGCGTCCCACAGATCGAGGTGACCTTCGACATCGACGCCAACGGCATCGTGCACGTCACGGCCAAGGACAAGGGCACCGGCAAGGAGAACACGATCAAAATCCAGGAGGGCTCCGGCCTATCCAAGGAGGAGATCGACCGGATGATCAAGGATGCCGAGGCGCACGCCGAGGAGGACCGTCAGCGTCGCGAAGAGGCCGACGTCCGCAACCAGGCCGAATCGCTGGTCTACCAGACGGAGAAGTTCGTCAAGGAGCAGCGCGAAGCCGAGGGCGGCTCGAAGGTCCCCGAGGACACGCTGTCCAAGGTCGACGCCGCGATCGCCGAGGCCAAGTCGGCCCTGGGCGGCACCGACATCAGCGCGATCAAGGCGGCGATGGAGAAGCTGGGTCAGGAGTCCCAGGCGCTCGGACAGGCGATCTACGAGGCCACCCAGGCCGCCGGTGAGCAGGCCGGTGACGGCGCGGCGGCCGGCGGTCCGGCCGGGTCCGCTGACGACGTCGTGGACGCGGAGGTGGTCGACGATGACCGGGAGTCCAAGTGACGGAAAGCAACCCACAGGAACAGGTGACGGTCACCGACAAGCGGCGAATCGATCCTGAGACCGGTGAAGTACGGCAGGTCCCCCCTCCCGGCGCTACGCCGGGAGGGGCGCCGGCCGGCGAGACGGTGGCCCAACCCGAGGGCAAAGTCGCCGAGCTCACCGCCGATCTGCAACGGGTGCAGGCCGACTTCGCCAACTACCGCAAGCGGGCGCTGCGCGACCAGCAGGCCGCGGCAGACCGGGCCAAGGCGGCCGTCGTCAACCAATTGCTGGGCGTGCTCGACGATCTCGACCGGGCACGCAAGCACGGCGATCTGGAATCCGGACCGCTGAAGTCGGTGGCCGACAAGCTGGAGACCGCGCTGACCGGCCTCGGCCTGACGGCGTTCGGCGAGGAAGGCGAGGACTTCGACCCGGTGCTGCACGAAGCCGTTCAGCACGAAGGCGATGGCTCCCGACCGGTGATCGGCACCGTCATGCGGCAGGGCTACAAACTGGGTGACCAGGTGCTGCGCCACGCTCTGGTCGGTGTCGTCGACACGGTCGACGACGACGGCGACGCGGCGGCCGACACCGGTGAGTCCGCCGCGGCGGCTGGGGAAACCGAGCCGGTCGAATCGGACGATAACGCCGGCACATCCGGTGACTAGACCACACAATCAGCACAACAGAAGAAAGGTGAGGGGGTGACGCGACATGGCCCAGCGTGAATGGGTCGAAAAGGACTTCTATAAGGAGCTGGGCGTCTCCTCTGACGCCAGTCCCGAAGAGATCAAACGCGCCTACCGCAAGTTGGCGCGCGATCTGCACCCGGACGCCAACCCCGACAACCCCGCCGCCGGCGAACGCTTCAAAGCGGTCTCCGAGGCGCACAATGTCTTGTCGGATCCGGCCAAGCGCAAGGAATACGACGAAACCCGAAGGCTGTTCGCCGGCGGTGGTTTTGGCGGGCGCCGGTTCGACAGCGGCGGGTTCGGGGGCTTCAACGTCGGTGGTGACGGCGCTGAGTTCAACCTCAACGATTTGTTCGATGCCGCCGGCCGAAGCGGCGGCACCAACATCGGTGACCTGTTCGGCGGCTTGTTCGGCCGCGGTTCGGGCGCCCGGCCCAGCCGGCCACGCCGCGGCAACGACCTCGAGACCGAAACCCAGCTGGATTTCGTCGAGGCCGCCAAGGGCGTGGCGATGCCGCTGCGGCTGACCAGCCCGGCGCCGTGCACCAATTGCCATGGCAGTGGCGCGCGGCCGGGCACCAGCCCGAAGGTGTGTCCCACCTGTAACGGCTCCGGCGTGATCAACCGCAACCAGGGCGCGTTCGGCTTCTCCGAACCGTGCACCGATTGCCGGGGCAGCGGCTCGATCATCGAGCACCCTTGCGACGAGTGCAAGGGCACCGGCGTCACCACCCGCACCCGCACCATCAACGTGCGGATCCCACCGGGCGTCGAGGACGGACAGCGCATCCGGCTGCCCGGCCAGGGCGAGGCGGGGTTGCGCGGTGCGCCGTCGGGTGACCTGTACGTGACCGTGCATGTGCGCCCGGACAAGGTGTTCGGACGCGACGGCGACGACCTCACGGTGACCGTTCCCGTCAGCTTCACCGAGTTGGCTTTGGGCTCAACCATTTCGGTGCCCACACTGGACGGCAAGGTCGGTGTCCGGGTGCCCAAGGGCACCGCCGACGGCCGCATCCTGCGGGTGCGCGGGCGTGGCGTGCCCAAGCGCAGCGGCGGCAACGGGGACCTGCTGGTGACCGTAAAGGTCGCCGTGCCACCCAATTTGGAGGGTGCGGCCCAGGAGGCGCTGGAGGCCTACGCCGCCGCCGAGCGTTCCAGCGGCTTCGACCCCCGGGCGGGATGGGCGGGTAACCGCTGATGGCCAAGGGCTCGAGCAATTCAAGAAAAGACGATGCCCAGACCTTCCTGATCTCGGTGGCTGCCGAGCTGGCCGGCATGCACGCCCAGACGCTGCGCACCTACGACCGCCTCGGTCTGGTCAGCCCCCGCCGGACTTCCGGTGGGGGACGGCGGTATTCGGAGCACGATGTCGACCTGCTGCGTGAGGTGCAACGGCTCTCGCAGGACGAGGGGGTCAACCTCGCCGGCATCAAGCGAATCATCGAGCTGACCAATCAGGTCGAGGCGCTGCAGGCCCGGGTCAAGGAGTTGACCGAGGAGCTGGCGCAGACGCGGGGTAGCCAGCGCCGCGACGTGGCGGTGGTGCCCAAGAGCACCGCGCTGGTGGTGTGGCAGCCCCGCCGGGGACGCTGATTTCGCTCGGTTTCACTTTCGCCCCAAGGGTTCCTGTCTCCGGAGGCATGCAAAGTTCGCGAAAGCGCCAGCGCATGTGCTGGCGCTTTTCGCATTCACCTGGTGACCACCAGACAGCGGCTGCAGTGACCCAGGTGGTCACGGGGATCACACCCGAATGGCAAACTGCGTGACCGCCGGCTCGCCCGGCCGCGCGCAGCGGTAGCCGCCCCGGCGCAGCGCGTCGGTCGGTGCGGTCATCGGCTCGAAGCACACGATGGCCTTCGCGGGGTCGTCGACCGGTGGCGCGAAAATCTGCGCCGCCGGATAGCCGTGTTCGAAGTGCACCTCGATGCGGCGCCCGCCGCCGGACACCGCGAACACCGAACCCTCGGCCACCTGGTCGTAGGCATCGTCGAAAGCCTTGTCGCGCAACGCCTCTGCGCGCGCCGGCTGCGGCTCGGAATCGCCCGTCGGCAGGCCGTTGTCGTCGAGGCCCAGATGCCGCAGCGGCGGTGTCTCGATGATCCAGTCGGCCCGCGGCGCATCGGGCAGCTGCAGATAGGGATGGAACCCGAAGCACAGCGGCACCGCCCGGTCGCCGGTCGCGGTGACCGTCGTCCGGACCGTCAGCCTCCGGTCGGCCAGCTCCGCCGTCACCGTCAGCAGATGCGGATACGGGAAGCTGGCCAGTAATCGGGGATCGGCCCCGAAATCCAGTTCGGCGGTCAGCTCGTTGGCGGTCTCGGCCGTCACCCGCCACCCGGGGTAGGCGGCCAGGACGCCGTGGATCGGTAGCCCGTTGGGGTCGGCGCGCACACCGTTTTCTCCCGGCGTCAGGGTCACGGTGACGTCCTGTGCGGTATAGGTGTTCTCGCCCAATCGATTTGCCCACGGATACAGAATCGGGATGCCCATCGTCTTGCCGTCCGAGATGTAGGCGTCCAGGCCGCGGCGCTGGCCCAGCAGCTCGACACCGGCGTCGCGCAGCGACGTGCCGATCATCCCCGCCTCGGGCACGAACTGCGCGACCACCGGCGACGACGGATCGCGCAGGGTGACGACGTGCATGGCTACCTCCATAGCGGGTCATGCTGAATGTGTTCGGGCGGAGCCCCTTTGGCGATCAGGGCGGCCTTGGTGGCGCTGACCATCGCCGGCCCGCCGCAGACCAGGATCTGCCGATCACCCCAGCCGCCGTACTTGGTCACCACGTCGGGCAGCCGCCCGATCTGGTGCACGTGCAGGCCGCGCGGCGGCGTGATATCGGGATACTCTGCGGCCCAGGAGGGGTCGCTGTTGTATTCCGAGACGGGCGAGACGGACAGCCAGGGATTGTGGGAGGCGACCTGCCACAGGGTCGGCAGATCGTAGAGTTCGCAGCGGTAGCGTGCGCCGAAGAACAGATGTATCCGCGGGTTCACCGCGAACCGCGCCAGGTCCATGATCAGCGCCCGCAGCGGCGCCAGGCCCGTGCTGCCGGCGACCATCAGCACGTCGCCGCCCTCGCGGTCGACCCGCAGGCCGCCGTGCGGGCTGGACAGCCGCCACCGGTCGCCGGTGCGGGTTTCGTTGACGATCGCCGGGCTGACCAGGCCGCCGGGAACCAGGCGGACGTGAAATTCGATCCCGCCGCCGGGGTCGGCCGGAATCGCGGGACTCAAATACCGCCAGCGGTGCGGGCATTGGGGCACGTGGACGTTGACGTACTGGCCGGGGTGGTAGTCCATCGGCTGATCGAGCTGCAACCGGACCACCGCCAGGTCCCGCGACACCCGGATGTGCTCGACGACGGTGCCCTCCCACCAGGCGGGCCCCTCCTCGGCGTCCGCGGCGCCGCTCATCACCCCGGTGATCAGGTTCAGCGACTGCCTGGCCGCCTCGTCGACGGCGTCGGTCCAGGCCGCACCCAATTGAGCACGCAGCGTCGCCAGCAACGCGCGCCGCAGGGTGTCGTAATGCGGCGGCAGCACACCGTATTTGCGGTGATCGCGGCCGAGCTGGGCCAGGAACGTCACCGGCTCCTGCGCGCGGCGCGCGACCAGCTCGCCGTATACCCAGTGCAGCGCGTGGCCGAAAGCGCGCCGCTGGGCGGCCATTTCGGGTGGGAACAGATCGCGCACCGAGCCGTCGAGGGCGAACCAATGGGTGTAGAAGCGATGGACGAGCTCACCGGGATCGCCGACTGAGTCCGACTCGCCCGGTGCGAAGGCATCGCGCAGCACCCGCAGTGCGTCGACGTCCTCCAGGCTCACGGGCCCCGATTCTAGGCTCGGCCGCCGGTGACTCAGCCCTGTCGGACGATGTTGGTGGTTCCGACGTTGTCGACCTTGGGTGAACCCCAGTGATAGAGAACGACGTTGCCGGTCCCCGACGCGCTCACCGCATCGGCGCTGTCGACCGCGACGTGGTTGCCGCTGCCGGACACGCTGACGCTGGTGCAGTGCCCGGTGAGGGTGATGCTGTTCTTCTGTCCACTCACCGACAGGTAGCCGGCGTGACAGGGAATCGTCTTCGTCATACCGGTCCCGCTGACCTGCAGCGTGCCGGACTCCGGCACCATTGCCGCGGGGCTGCCGCCGACGAGATCGGTGTGCATCCCGACCGCGATCAGCCCCGCGAGAGCCAGTCCGGCGGCCAGGGCGGCGAGCAACAAGATCAGGGGAACGCGGCGCGGGGTTCTCGCGAACTCGGCGCCGGCCTGATCGTGATGCTCCCTCGTCTGTGTCATCGGAAGAGGGGTACCCCGTACGCCGTAGTGCCCAAAACTCGATAGACTTGAGCGGAACAGACTCAACCTTGACGGCGTTGAACAAGCGGACAAGCATTTTTGCAAACCTTTTTGTACCCGAACGGAGCTCGTCGTGGACTCTTTCAACCCGACCACCAAGACCCAAGCGGCGCTGACCTCGGCGCTGCAGGCGGCGTCGGCCGCCGGTAACCCCGAGATCCGGCCCGCGCACCTGCTGATGGCGCTGCTGACGCAGGCGGACGGCATCGCCGCGCCGCTGCTGGAGGCCGTCGGCGTCGACCCGGCCGCCATTCGCGCCGAAACCGAGCGGGTGCTGGAGCGGCTGCCGCAGATCAGCGGCGCCAGCTCGCAACCGCAGCTGTCGCGCGAGTCGCTGGCCGCCGTCACCACCGCCCAGCAGCTGGCCACCGAGATGAACGACGAGTACGTCTCGACCGAGCACCTGCTGGTCGGCCTGGCCACCGGCGACTCCGACGTCGCCAAGCTGTTGACCGGCCACGGCGCCTCGCCCCAGGCGCTACGCGACGGGTTCGTCAAGGTGCGGGGCAGCGGCCGGGTCACCAGCCCCGAACCGGAGGCGACCTATCAGGCGCTGGAGAAGTACTCGACCGACCTGACCGAGCGGGCCCGCGACGGCAAACTCGACCCGGTCATCGGGCGGGACAACGAGATTCGCCGCGTCGTGCAGGTGCTGTCCCGTCGCACCAAGAACAACCCGGTGCTGATCGGTGAGCCCGGCGTCGGCAAGACCGCGATCGTGGAGGGCCTGGCCCAGCGCATCGTGGCCGGCGACGTGCCCGAGAGCCTGCGCGACAAGACCGTCATCAGCCTGGACCTGGGGTCGATGGTGGCCGGCGCGAAGTACCGCGGCGAGTTCGAGGAGCGCCTCAAGGCCGTCCTCGACGACATCAAGAACTCCGCCGGGCAGATCATCACCTTCATCGACGAGCTGCACACCATCGTCGGGGCCGGCGCGACCGGCGAGGGCGCGATGGACGCCGGCAACATGATCAAGCCGATGCTGGCTCGCGGCGAGCTGCGGCTGGTCGGCGCCACCACGCTCGACGAGTACCGCAAGTACATCGAGAAGGACGCCGCGCTGGAGCGCCGCTTCCAGCAGGTGCTGGTGGGCGAGCCGTCGGTGGAGGACACCGTCGGCATCCTGCGCGGGCTCAAGGACCGCTACGAGGTGCACCACGGGGTGCGCATCACCGACTCGGCCCTGGTGGCCGCGGCGACGCTGTCCGACCGCTACATCACCGCACGCTTCCTGCCGGACAAGGCCATCGACCTGGTCGACGAGGCCGCCAGCCGGCTGAAGATGGAGATCGACTCGCGGCCCGTCGAGATCGACGAGGTCGAGCGGCTGGTGCGCCGCCTCGAGATCGAGGAGATGGCGCTGGCCAAGGAAGAGGACGAGGCGTCCAAGGAGCGGCTGGAGAAGCTGCGCTCGGAGCTGGCCGACCAGAAGGAGAAGCTGTCCGAGCTCACCACCCGCTGGCAGAACGAGAAGAACGCCATCGACGTCGTGCGCGAACTCAAGGAGCAGCTGGACACGCTGCGCGGGGAGTCCGAGCGCGCCGAGCGCGACGGCGACCTGGCCAAGGCCGCCGAGCTGCGCTACGGGCGCATCCCCGAGGTGGAGAAGAAGCTCGACGCCGCGCTGCCGCAGGCCGAGGCCCGCGAGAACGTGATGCTCAAGGAGGAGGTCGGTCCCGACGACATCGCCGAGGTGGTCTCGGCGTGGACCGGAATCCCGGCCGGACGGATGCTCGAGGGCGAGACCGCCAAGCTGCTGCGCATGGAAGACGAGCTGGGGCAGCGCGTCATCGGCCAGAAGAAGGCGGTGACGGCGGTCTCGGACGCCGTGCGGCGTTCCCGCGCCGGCGTCGCCGACCCCAACCGGCCCACCGGATCGTTCATGTTCCTCGGGCCGACCGGCGTCGGGAAGACCGAGCTGGCCAAGGCGCTGGCGGAATTCCTGTTCGACGACGAACGCGCCATGGTCCGCATCGACATGAGCGAATACGGCGAGAAGCACTCGGTGGCCCGGCTGGTCGGCGCCCCGCCCGGATACATCGGCTACGACCAGGGTGGTCAGCTGACCGAGGCGGTGCGGCGGCGGCCGTACACGGTGATCCTGTTCGACGAGATCGAAAAGGCGCACCCGGACGTGTTCGACGTGCTGCTGCAGGTGCTCGACGAGGGCCGGCTGACCGACGGGCAGGGCCGCACCGTCGACTTCCGCAACACCATCCTGATCCTGACCTCCAACCTGGGATCGGGTGGCAGCGAGGAGCAGGTGATGGCCGCGGTGCGCTCCGCGTTCAAGCCCGAGTTCATCAACCGGCTCGACGACGTGATCATCTTCCACGGCCTGGAGCCCGGTGAGCTGGTGCAGATCGTCGACATCCAGCTGGCCCAGCTGCAGAAGCGGCTGGCCCAGCGCCGCCTCACGCTGGAGGTGTCGCTGCCGGCCAAGCAGTGGCTGGCCCATCGCGGCTTCGACCCGGTCTACGGCGCGCGGCCCTTGCGCCGGCTGGTGCAGCAGGCCATCGGCGACCAGCTGGCCAAGATGTTGCTGGCCGGCGACGTGCATGACGGCGACACCGTTCCGGTGAACGTCAGCCCCGACGGCGACTCGCTGATCCTGGGCTGACCGCTGGAGGGGGACCATCGGCGGTCCGGCGACACGCAGCTGTTGCCAGCTGTGATTGGGTTGTGACCTGGTCGCCTTCTGTGTTCCGGGCCAATAGCAGATACCCTGTTTTGGATGGTCCCCCTCTGGTTCACGCTCTCCGCGCTGTGCTTTGTCGGCGCGGGGGTGTTGCTGTACGTCGACATCGATCGGCGACGCGGGCGCAGCAGGCGCCGCAAGTCGTGGGCGCGGTCGCACGGGTTCGACTACGAGCGTGAATCAGCCGACATCCTCAAGCGCTGGAAGCGCGGGGTGATGTCGACCGTGGGCGACGTTGCCGCCCAGAACGTGGTGCTGGGTCAGATCCGCGGCGAGGCCGTCTACATCTTCGACCTGGAAGAGGTCGCCACCGTCATCGCGCTGCACCGCAAGGTGGGCACCAACGTCGTCGTCGATCTGCGGCTCAAGGGACTCAAAGAGCCACGGGAGAGCGACATTTGGCTGTTGGGTGCCATCGGGCCGCGGATGGTCTACTCCACCAATCTGGACGCCGCCCGCCGGGCCTGCGACCGCCGGATGGTCACCTTCGCGCACACCGCACCGGACAGCGCCGAGATCATGTGGAACGAGCAGAACTGGACGCTGGTCGCCCTGCCGATCACCAGCACCCGCACCGAGTGGGACGAGGGTCTGCGCACCGTGCGCCAGTTCAACGACCTGTTGCGGGTGCTGCCGCCCCTGCCCGAAGAGGCCCCGCAGGAGACCGGGGCGTCGGGTCTGCGCAATGCCTCACCCAGCCGGCCGCTGGCGCCGGCGGGCCGCGCCGAGCTGCCGCCCCGGCGCGCGCAGCAGGACGTGGCGGGGCTGCTCGGCCCCGATCTTGCGCCCGGTCGTCGCGCCGCCGAGCCGCTGCGTCGTGAGCAGCCTCGACCCGATGGGCGTTCGGAAACCGTCCGCCGCCCACCCCCCTCCGGACGCAACGGCCACCAGGCCAGCAACTATCAGCGCTGACGGCGGGCGGCGGCCGGTGGTGCCGCCGTCATTAGGATGTCGCTCATGCCCCGCCCCGTAGCCCTGATCACCGGGCCTACGTCCGGAATCGGCGCCGGGTTCGCGCGACGCTACGCCGGTGACGGCTACGACGTGGTCCTGGTCGCCCGCGACGTCGACCGGTTGACCAGGCTGTCCGGCGAACTGCGGGAACACTCCGGCAGCGTCGAGATCCTGCCCGCCGACCTCGCCGATGCCGCAGGGCGGCAACGGGTCTGTGACCGGCTCGCCGCCGGGGGAGTGCGCGTCCTGGTGAACAACGCCGGCTTCGCCACCTCCGGCGACTTCTGGTCCGCCGACCCCGCGCTGCTGCAATCCCAGCTCGACGTCAACGTCACCGCGGTCATGCACCTGACCCGCGCGGCCCTGCCGGCCATGCTGGAGGCAGGCGCCGGCACCGTCATCAACATCGCCAGCGTCGCCGGGCTGGTACCCGGGCGCGGGTCGACGTACTCGGCGTCGAAGGCGTGGGTGATCTCGTTCAGCGAGGGCCTGTCCGTCGGCCTGCAAGGCACCGGCGTTTCCGTGCACGCCGTTTGCCCGGGCTACGTGCACACCGAATTCCACGAGCGCGCCGGGATCGACATGGCCAAGTCGCCGTCGTTCATGTGGCTCGAGGTCGACGACGTGGTCAACCAGAGCCTGGCCGATGTCGCCCGCGGCAAGGTGATCAGCATTCCGGGCCTGCAGTACAAGGCGATCATCGCCGCCGAGCGGCTGATGCCGCGGACCCTGATGCGGGCGGTCACCAAACGAATCGGGAGTGGCCGTGGGCGGACCTGACCTCAAAGAGCTGGCGGAGCTGGTGTCGCGACTGTCGGTGGTGCACGGGCGGGTGACGCTGTCCTCCGGCAAGGAGGCCGACTACTACGTCGACCTGCGCCGGGCCACGTTGCACCACCGGGCGTCGGCATTGATCGGCGCGCTGATGCGCGAACTGACCAGCGACTGGGACTACGACGTGGTCGGCGGGCTGACCCTGGGCGCCGACCCGGTGGCCACCGCCGTCATGCACGCATCGGGCCGCCCGATCGATGCCTTCGTGGTTCGTAAATCGGCGAAAACCCATGGGCTGCAACGCCTTATCGAAGGTTCCGAGGTTTCCGGCAAGCGGGTCCTGGTGGTCGAGGACACCAGCACCACCGGCAACTCGGCGCTGACCGCGGTGCGCGCCGTCCAGGAGGCCGGCGGCGAAGTGGTGGGGGTGGCCACCGTGGTGGACCGCGCCACCGGAGCCGCCGAGGCCATCGAGGCCGAGGGGTTGCCGTACCGAAGCGTGCTCGGCCTCGCCGATCTGGGGCTGAGCTAGGCCGGCTTAACCGTGCGCACATTCCTTGCGATAGCGGCCTGCTTGGCGCTGTGTCTGGCCGGCTGCTCGTCCTCCAGCCAGCCCGTGCGCCCGTACGGCGCCCAGGGCGCGCGGCTCGGGGAATCGCTGGCCCTGCTCGGCTGGAACATGTCGGTGTCGAATCTGCGGTGGGACGGCGACTACGTGCTGGTCGACGTCGACGCGAGCCCCACCTCGGCCAAGGATCCGCACGCCAAACCCGAGGACATCCGGTTCGGGCTGTACGGCGCGCTGGCCCATCCCATGGAGGTCGCCGGGCTGGGCAGCTGCGACACCGCGAAGACCAGCGTGCGTGACATCCCCGCGCCGCTCTCGGCGCCGCGCGACCGGCTCACCGGCACGGTTTGCCTTGGGCCGCTGAAGGATCGAAGCCAGGTGCGCGGTGTCTACGGCTATTCGCCCCGCGACCGGATCCCGGACAGCTCGTCGGCCTACCCGGTCGCGTTTCCGGTCGGGCTGCTGCCGACCAACGCCAACGACAGCGGCGGCCTGGCGGTCAAGACGGCCAGCCTGTCGGCATGGCGGGCCGACGGCACCCCGGTGACCAAGATGCAGCTGGGCGACCCGGGGGCGTTCACCGGTAACGGCTACATGCTGCTGGGGCTGGAGGCCACGGCCATCGCGGCGCGCTATCGCGACGAGTCCGCCAAGCGCGGCGGCCCGATGATGCTGCTGGCATCGCCGACCCTGCCCGCCCCGGGATTGAACCCGGCCTGCGCGACGTACGGGTCGTCGGTGCTGATCCTGCCGGACGCCTCATTGGACGCGGTGCACGTCAACGCGTCGCTGTGCACGCAGGGCGAGATCAACGACGCGCTGCTCTACGCGACGCTGGCCATCGACGGCACGCACGCCGGCGTGTGGACGCAGCGATGAGCGAACCGCCCGGGCCGACCGAATGGGCGGCGACACCGCCCGCCGGCGTCGGGCCGTGGCCGGGCGAGCCGCCCGACGACCCGTGGTATGACCCAGTCCTGTTGCGCGAGGGCGACACTCGCAACGTCGTCGACGCCTACCGGTACTGGTCCCGGGAAGCGATCATCGCCGACATCGACCGGCGCCGTCATCCGCTGCACGTGGCGATCGAGAACTTCGGTCACGACGCCAACATCGGTTCGGTGGTGCGCACCGCCAACGCCTTCGCGGTGCACACCGTGCACATCGTGGGCCGGCGGCGGTGGAATCGCCGCGGCGCCATGGTGACCGACCGCTATCAGCGGTTGTGCCACCACGACAGCACGGCCGAGCTGCTGGCCTTCGCGGCCGACGCCGGGCTGACCGTGGTCGCGGTGGACAACGTGCCGGGCGCGACCCGCCTGGAGGAGGCCGCGCTGCCGCGCGAGTGCCTGCTGGTGTTCGGGCAGGAGGGGCCGGGGATCACCGACGACACCCGCACGGGCGCGGGGCTGACGGTGTCGATCGCGCAGTTCGGCTCGACGCGCAGCATCAACGCCGGTGTGGCCGCCGGCATCGCCATGCACGCCTGGGTCGAGCAGCATGCCGACCTGTCCCGCGCCTGGTGATTGAGTGTGAGCCCACAGCTTTGACCGTGCACCGCCTGAACCCAGGCGGCGTGTCGCCGCCCTGAGTGCACACTCGGAGGCATCGAGCGCGCCCGCGTGCGGCAGGATCGACAGGTATGGATCAGCTCTGGGCCAACCGCGCGGCCAGCAGCGAAGCCGCTGTCACCCAACGACACCTGAAACGGCTGTGGGGGCTGCCCGCGACCCAGCTGGGGGTGGTGGCCTGGCCGGCGACGCGGCGCGACCGCTGGTTCGGCACCTGGCACTACTGGTGGCAGGCGCATCTGCTCGACTGCCTGGTCGACGCCCAGCAGCGCGATCCACAGCCGCACCGGCACACCGAGATCAACCGGCAGGTCCGCTCGCACCGGCTGCGCAACAACTTCTCGTGGATCAACAGCTACTACGACGACATGGCCTGGCTGGCGCTGGCGCTCGAACGCGCCGCCCGGATCGCGGGCGTCGAGCGCAGCCGCGCGCTGCCCAAGCTCGCCGGCCAGTTCCTCAAGGCCTGGGTGCCCGAGGACGGCGGCGGCATCCCGTGGCGCAAACAGGACCAGTTCTTCAACGCCCCGGCCAACGGTCCCGCTGGAATCTTCCTCGCCCGCTACGGGGGTCATCTGAAACGTGCTGAGCAGATGAGCGATTGGATCGACCAGACGCTGATCGACCCGGAGACGCACCTGGTGTTCGACGGCATCAAAGCCGGCTCGTTGGTGCGCGCGCAGTACACCTACTGCCAGGGTGTGGTGCTCGGGCTGGAGACCGAGCTGGCCGCCCGCACCGCCGTCGAGATCAGGCAGCGGCACGCCGCCCGCGTGCACCGGCTGGTGGCGGCCGTGCACGAACACATGGCGCCGGCGGGCGTGCTGGCCGGCGCCGGCGGCGGCGACGGCGGCCTGTTCGCCGGGGTGACCGCCCGATACCTGGCGCTGGTGGCCACCACGCTGCCGGGGGAGGCGGCCGACGACGTGCTGGCCCGCGACACCGCCCGCCAGATCGTGCTGGCCAGCGCGAAGTCGGCCTGGGACAACCGGCAAACGGTGGACGGACTGCCGGTGTTCGGCCCGTTCTGGGACCGCGACGCCCAGCTGCCCACGGCCGGCGGCAAGGAGGCGGAGTTCGTCGAGGGCGCGGTGATGGCGTCCGAGGTGCCCGAGCGGGATCTGTCGGTGCAGCTGTCGGGGTGGATGCTCATGGAGGCCGCCTGTAACGTCTCCGCCGAGTCGAAGAACAGGAGCACCCTGTGAGCAACAAGGTCCACCACGACGCAGAGTCGGCCCTGCACGGCCTGCTGAAGGACGGCATCACCATCGCCGCAGGCGGCTTCGGTCTGTGCGGCATCCCCGAGAAGCTGATCCAGGCTCTGGTCGACAGCGGCATCAAGGACCTCACCATCGTCGGAAACAACGCCGGCGTAGACGATTTCGGCATGGGCCTGCTGCTCAAGGGCCGGCAGGTGAACAAGGTGATCGCCTCCTACGTCGGCGAGAACAAGGAGTTCGAGCGCCAGGTGCTGGCCGGCGAGCTGGACCTGGTGCTGACGCCGCAGGGCACGCTCGCGGAGAAGCTGCGCGCCGGCGGCGCCGGCATCCCCGGCTTCTACACCCGCACGGCCTTCGGCACCAACCTCGCCGAGGGCAAGGACACCAGGGTCTTCGACGGCACCGAATACGTTCTGGAAGAAGGCATTCGGGCCGACGTGGCGATCGTCAAGGCATGGAAGGGCGACACCGCCGGCAACCTGATCTACCGCAAGACGGCGCGCAACTTCAACCCGATGATCGCCACCTGCGGCACCATCACCGTCGCCGAGGTGGAGGAGTTGGTCGAGGTCGGCGAGCTGGACCCCGACCTGATCCACACCCCGGGTATCTACGTCGACCGCATCATCGAGGGCAGCGGCTACGAGAAGCGCATCGAGTTCCGCACCACCAGCGGCGGCGCCGCACTGAAGAACGACAGCCCCATCCGTGAACGGATGGCCCAGCGCGCCGCCCAGGAATTGCGCGACGGTTTCTACGTGAACCTGGGCATCGGCATTCCGACCTTGGTGGCCAACTACATTCCCGACGGCATCAAGGTCACGCTGCAGTCGGAGAACGGCCTGCTCGGCATCGGCGCCTACCCGAGCGAGGACACCGTCGACCCCGATCTCATCAACGCGGGCAAGCAGACCATCACCAGTCTGCCCGGATCCAGCTTCTTCAGCAGCGCCGATTCCTTCGCGATGATCCGCGGCGGCCACATCGACCTGTCCATCCTGGGTGCCCTGGAGGTCGCCGAGAACGGTGACCTGGCCAACTGGATGGTGCCGGGCAAGATGGTCAAAGGGCCAGGCGGCGCAATGGATTTGGTGTCCGGCGTCAAGCGCGTGATCGTGCTGATGGATCACACCGCGAAAGACGGGACCCCCAAGGTCCTCAGCCAGTGCTCGCTGCCGCTGACCGGCAAGAACGTCGTCGACATGATCATCACCAACCTGTGCGTCTTCGACGTCGAGCCGGGACAAGGGCTGGTGCTCACCGAGCTGCAGCCCGGCGTCACGGTTGAAGAAGTTCGCGCCAAGACGGGCTGCGACTTCAAAGTCGCGGTCTGAGCGCGCGGCCGGCTACTCGGCCGCCGGCAACCGCTCGGATTCCCGGTCGGCTGTGCTCGGCGCGTGCTTGCGTCCCCGGTAGCTCCGCCAGGCGGCGATGAACGCCGGCATCAGCGAGACGATCAGGATGGCCAGCAGGATCTTCTGCAAGTTGTGGTGCACGAACGGCACGTTGCCCATGAAGTAGCCCGCGAGCGTCACACCGCCGCCCCAGAGGATGCCGCCGACGATGTCGAAGCCCAGGAACACCGGGTAGCGCATGTAGGACACCCCGGCGACCGGCGGGACGAACGTCCGCACGAACGGCGCGAACCGGGCCAGGATGATCGCCCAGGGCCCGTACTTCTCGAAGAAGGCGTGTGACTCGGTCACGTAGTGCTTCTTGAAGAACCGGGAGTCTTCCTTCTTGAACAGCGCCGGGCCGATCCGCCGGCCGATCCAGTACCCGGTCTGATCGCCCAGTATCGCCACGGTCGCGACGGCGGGGGCCAGCACCCAGATGCTGGCCGGCGGGTTCGGGTGTGCGGCCAGCAGGCCGCCGGTGAACAACAGCGACTCGCCGGGCAGCAGCGGAAACAGCAGCCCGGTTTCGATGAAGACGATGACCAGGATGCCGGGCAGCACCGCTGACCCGAAGACGCCGTCGGCGCCCAACCAATACATCGGGTCGAAGATGTGGGGCAGGGCCGTCACGGCGGTGCTCATGATCCCTCAACATACCGGCGAAACGACCCTGGCCCGCACAAAGGCCGGGCTAACCCCCGCGCCGGTTCGCCGAGTGGCTGCCGACCACGCATCCGTGGTTGGGTAGGAGGAGCCGTCAGGAGGTGTCTGATGCCCATCGCCACGCCCGAGGTCTACGCCGAGATGCTG
This sequence comes from Mycobacterium colombiense, assembly GCF_001665835.1. Classification (GTDB taxonomy): domain Bacteria; phylum Actinomycetota; class Actinomycetes; order Mycobacteriales; family Mycobacteriaceae; genus Mycobacterium; species Mycobacterium colombiense_A. The sequence continues at coordinate 41,153 of NZ_LZSX01000057.1, forward strand.
CGACGCGCCAAGGACGACTCGTATGCCTTCCCGGCGATCAACTGCACCTCGTCGGAAACGGTGAACGCGGCCATCAAAGGCTTCGCCGATGCGGGCAGCGACGGGATCATCCAGTTCTCCACCGGTGGTGCCGAATTCGCGTCCGGGCTGGGCGTCAAGGACATGGTGGCCGGTGCGGTGGCACTGGCCGAGTTCACACGTTCCATTGCGCACAGGTACCCGGTCAACGTTGCGCTACACACCGACCACTGCCCCAAGGACAAGCTGGACGCCTATGTCCGCCCGCTGCTGGCGATTTCGGTCGAGCGGGTGGCCGCGGGCCGAGATCCGCTGTTCGGGTCGCACATGTGGGACGGCTCGGCCGTGCCGATCGATGAGAACCTGACGATCGCGCAGGAACTCCTCAAGGAGGCGGCGGCCGCCAAAATCATCCTCGAGATCGAGATCGGCGTGGTGGGCGGGGAAGAGGACGGCGTCGCCCACGAGATCAACGACAAGCTCTACACCACGCCGGACGACTTCGAGAAGACCATCGACGCGCTGGGCCACGGCGAGCACGGCAGGTACCTGCTCGCCGCCACCTTCGGCAACGTCCACGGCGTCTACAAGCCCGGCAACGTCAAGCTGCGGCCCGACATCCTGGCCCAGGGCCAACAGGTGGCCGCGGCCAAGCTGGGGCTGCCCGAGGGGGCCAAGCCGTTCGACTTCGTCTTCCACGGCGGTTCCGGTTCGCTGACGTCGGAGATCGAGGAGTCGCTGCGCTACGGCGTGGTGAAGATGAACGTGGACACCGACACGCAGTACGCGTTCACTCGCCCGATCGCAGGTCACATGTTCGCCAACTACGACGGTGTGCTCAAGGTCGACGGCGAGGTCGGCGTCAAGAAGGTCTACGACCCACGCAGCTACCTCAAGAAGGCCGAGGCGTCGATGTCCGAACGGGTGGTCCAGGCCTGCACCGACCTGCACTGTGCCGGAAAGTCACTCGGCGCGGGCTAGCCGCTGGCGGACTGACAGACCTTCCACTGGTCGTCGCGGTACTGCAGATCCATGCTGCGGGTGGAGCGCGTCTGCGGGTCGTAGGCCATGAACGTGGTCACGTTCGCCTCGGCGTGCTGGCCGTTGACCACCACCTGATCGATGCTGGCGATCACCGGATACTGCTTGGCCGCCGACACCCGCCGGTAGGTCTCGTCCCAGGCGTGCTCGTCGTAGTCGGCGTAGCCGTCGCGGGTGGTGCCGCAGGTGATGGTGCGCAGCGTGGTCAGATCACCCCGCTGGATCGCGACGTCGAAGTTCTGGATGGTGTGCCGAACCTGGTCTTCCTGCGACACGTTGGTGTGTTTGCCCCGGGTGAGCAGCACCGTGCCCAGGATCGCGATCGCCGCCAGCGCCAGCACGATCACGACCAGCGCCAGGACCCAGCCCCAGTTGATCTGGCGGGAAGTGCGCAACTTTCCGCCGAGCCGGGGCGGGATCGATTGCGGGACAGCGGGTTTCGGTGGGATCCCGAACTGGGCGGTGGCGTCCTGTCCCGGCGTCGTCGCGAAGACCTCGGTGGCGGGCTCCGCCGTTGTGGAGATGATCGCGGTTTCTTTGGCGTCGAAGCCCGGCGCGGTGAAGCGACGTTCGCGTTGCGGCCCGCCCGGTACTTCCTGCGGGCCGCTGTGCGGGTCGGGTCTGTTGATCACCACGGTCTCGGTCTCGGAGTCGCTGGGGACCATGGGGACGCTCTCGGTGGCGTCGTCTCCGGTTTCGGGACCGGACTCGGCCCCCCACTCGTCGCTCGGTTCGTTGCGAGACTCGCGTGGGTCGAACCCGGGCCGTTTCGGCGTGCCGCCGCGGTCGGGTTCGGATGGGTTGGGCATGAGTACTACTGTCCTCCCGCTTCGTGGGGTAGTTGCAGAGCTTAGCGACCGAACACCCGGCTCGGGGCGATGGCCGAGGTGCGTCACGCGGGCAAAAGGAGCGAGCTGCAGAATAGAGCCATGACGCCGATGGGAGATCTTCTAGGGCCCGACCCGATCCTGCTGCCCGGAGATGCCGATGCCGAGGCGGAACTGCTGGCCGGTGAGAAGTCCGGCATCGTCGCGGCCGCGCACCCGACGGCATCGGTGGCCTGGGCGGCGCTGGCCGAGCAGGCCCTGGCCGACGACCAGGCCATCACCGCCTACGCCTACGCGCGCACCGGCTATCACCGCGGCCTGGACCAGCTGCGCCGGAACGGCTGGAAGGGCTTCGGCCCGGTGCCGTATTCGCACGAACCCAACCGCGGCTTCCTGCGGTGTGTGGCGGCCCTGGCGCGCGCCGCCGACACGATCGGCGAAACCGACGAGTACGCGCGCTGCCTGGACCTGCTCGACGATTGCGACCCCGAGGCGCGCCCGGCGCTCGGGCTTTGACGCGCTAGAAGCTGTCCGAGCAATCGGTGTCGTCGGGGCAGTCGATCTGAACGGTGGCGTGCTCCAGCCCACGCGCCGATAACACCGCGCGCGCGTCATGCAGCACCCGCGCGGAGTCGCCGACGCTGATCAGATGCGCGGTGCACATGTCCTTGCCGGGGGAGAGCGTCCACACGTGCAGGTCGTGCACGTCGATCACCCCGTCCACGGTGCCGAGCGCGGTGCGCAGTTCCTCGACGTCGATGTGGGTCGGCGACGATTCGGACAGGATCCGCAGCGCGGCGCGGGCCAATGCGACGGCCCGGGGCAACACCCAGAGCGCGACCAGCACCGCCACCACCACGTCGGCGTAGGGCCAGTGCGTCGTCACGGTGACCACACCGGCGATCAGCACGCCCAGACTGCCCACGGTGTCGGCGACGACCTCCATGTAGGCGCCCTTGACCGCCAGGCTGCCCGACGAATGGGAACGCAGCAGCAGCGCGACGACGAAGTTGGCGGCCAGCCCGGCCAGCGCGACCACGATCATCGGCACGCCGGGGACGGCGGGAGCTTCGCTGAGACGCTGGACGGCCTCGTAGAGGATGAACGCCGCCACGCCGATCAGCAGCCCGGCGTTGGCGACGGCGGTGAACACCTCGGCGCGATGCCAGCCGTAGGTGCGGGCGGGCGACGCGCTGCCGCGGCGGGCCAGCGTGACGGCGGCGAGCCCCATGAAGACGGCGACCACGTCGGTCAGCATGTGGCCGGCGTCGGCCAGCAGGGCGATCGAGTTGATCAGCAGCGAGGTGACCAGTTCCACCACGAAGAACGCCGCCAGAATCGCTGCGGCCGTGATCATGCGCGGGATCAGCCGAGCGTCGTCCGTCTCGGCGGGGGTGTGGTTGTGGCCTGCGCCCATGACGCGAAATATATGCGTAATAACGCATATATGGCAAGGGTCAGAACCAGCGGCTCCAGAAGCGGGTCAGCGCGTTGCCCCAACTCACCAGGACGTCCGGCACGCCGGACACGTCGAACAAAGACAACACGACGCCGAAGAACCATTGGTTGAGCACCGGTGCCAGGAGCAAGAACAGCAGGATGACGAAGCCCCACTGCTTGGCCGGCGCCAGCGCGCGCTGGGTCTCGGGACTCAGGTGCGGTTCCAGGGCGTCGTATCCGTCCAGGCCCGGGATGGGCAGCAGATTCAGCAACACGGCGGTGAGCTGAAGGAACGCGAGGAACGCCACCCCCGACCACAGCACCACGTGCGCCGGGTCGAAGAACAACCGCGTCACCGCGAGCAGCAGCACCGCCAGCACCAGGTTGGCCGCCGGGCCCGCCAGACTGACCATGGTGCGCCGGGCGGGCGTCATGAACCAGGTGCGCACGTAGACCGCCGCGCCCGGCAGGCCGATGCCGCCCAGCAGGATGACCACCATCGGCAGCACCAGCGAGAGCGCGGGATGGGCGTAGCGGCGTGGGTCCAGCGTCAGGTACCCGCGCACGGCGTCATCGTGATCGCCGAACCGCCAGGCGGTCACCGCATGCCCGAATTCGTGCAGACACAACGACACCAGCCAGCCGGCGATCACGAAGACGAACACTCCGGCATAAGCCAGCGGCCGGGTGCTGATCCCGGCCGACCAGGCCAGCGCGGCGCCGACACCCGTCAGCGCGATCAGGCCCAGGAAGATCGGGCTGGGCCGTACCGATTCGTGCCGGGAGGAGGGGAAGCTCACCGATCGAAACTAGCCGACCAGCAGCCAGCCCTCGATGTTGCGGTAGAACGCCGAGCGGCGCGCGGCGCGCGGCACGGCGACGCCGTCACGCACCACGGTGACGCCCGTGCTGCCGAGCTGGGCGGCGCGCCCGGTGACCCAGCGGGGCCACAGGCGGCCGAGACCACGGCCGGCGACTGCCGCCCGCAGGCCGGGCGCGGACGGGGTCGGCTCGATCCACACGCGTTCGACGTCGCCATCGAACAACGTGGTGTCGTCGACCACCGCCTCGCCGTGGATCGACCGCGCGCCATCCGCCGGCACCCAGCCGGCCCGCCCCACGACCACCGACCCGGTCTCGTCGCGAATCAGCGTCACCCGCCGCGCCGCACCGCGCCGGGCCCGCCGCGCCGCCCGGAATCCGGCCGGCTGGCGGTAGATCCGGGTGGCCCGGGTGCGGCGGCGCGGCACGTAGGCCACCTCGAGGTCGAGCCGCTCGGCACGCAGCAGCCGGGTCAGCACCGCGGCCAGTTCGGCGTCGCCGCCCAGCACGATCAGCCGCCGGTATGGGCCGATCGCGGCATCGATATCGGTTTCACCGGCGACCGGGTGGGTTTGCATGCCCCGCAACGGTCGGTAGGTGCGCCGTTGGCCGAACAGAAGTATCGCGGCTGCTCGATCTCCTTGTGTCACAGTATATCCAATCGAGAAGCAGCCAATGCCGTTGTGTTCCAACATTTCTGGCCGGACATGAATTGCGACGTCGAAAGATCTCGCCATAACGACACGGTCACAACATGGTGTCGACTATGAAAGTTGTTGCAACGCTGTCGGCAAACAACCGGATACTTTACTCCTGCCACAGGGCCGACGTTGCGCGGAATCCCGCCACGAGTGGTTGAGGGAACGGAGAACTACCATTCGCCGATTTACCGCCATCTTGTCAACCGCGCGAACCGCATTGCTCGTGTCGGGCGCCGGCCCCACGCGCGTCCGGTGCTGACCAAGCCGCTGTGCCGCGTTGGCGCCGTGCTGCTTTCGATCGTCCTGCTGTGCAGTGCATCTGGGACAGCCTCGGCGGACGAATCGATCGTGATCGACCTGGTGCGACACGGGCAGTCAACAGCCAATGCGGCAAGCCTGATCGACACGGCGCCGCCCGGAGCATCGCTTACCGCGCTCGGTCAGCAACAGGCGCAGACCGTCGCCGGCGTTCTCGCGGCGAAGGGCCCGGTCGCCGGGATCTTCGCCTCGCAGCTGGTCAGGACGCAGCAGACCGCGGCGCCGTTGGCTTCCGCGTTGGGCATGAACGCGCAGGTGTTGCCGGGGCTCAACGAGATCGACGCCGGCGCTTTCAACGGCCAGCCGCAGGTCAGCCTCGGCGGGCTCGCATACCTGCTGGCGCCGGTCGCGTGGATGCTCGGGCTACGCATCGTGCCGATGCTGGCTCCCGGCTCCACCGATTCCAACGGGTTCGAATTCCGCAGGCGTTTCGACGGTGCGCTCGACACCGTGTACGGCAATGCCGCGACCAACGTCGGCCGCTTCAACGACGTGCTCCAGACGATGTATGGCAGTGCCCTTGCCAACCCGGTCCGCGGCACGAACGGCAGGATCACCGAGGTGGCGTTCTCCAGCGAATTCGCCATCGGCGTCGGGACGATGATGAGCGTCAAGAACCCCGATCCGTTGCTCCTGCTCTTCGACCCGCTGCCCAACACGGGCATCGTCGTGATCCAGGGCAGCCCCCACGATGGCTGGACGCTGATCAGCTGGAACGGGAAACCGGTGCATCCAGGTTGGTCGGGCCCGAAGAACGGTCGTGGCGCCAACGGCCTGTGCCTCATGCTGGACGCGTCCACCAGGACCGGCGTATGCGCGGCCAAGCCACCGGCGCAGGCAAGCGCTCCGGTCGCGGCGCCGTACGGGTGAGGTCGCCGCACCCGGCGCCCGCCTTTCCCGGCTGTGTCACAGCGGTCTCGCCACGTCCTGGCTTAAGCTGATTTGCCCGGCTCCTCAGCCGGCCACCGGCGGCCCGCATGGTCGCCAGGCTAGGGTGGGTCACCGGCTGGACCACAATACGCAGGCGAGATCAGGTGGGAGCGTGTCATGCCGGCAATCGTCCTCATCGGCGCCCAATGGGGCGACGAGGGCAAAGGTAAGGCCACCGATTTGCTCGGTGGGCGCGTTCAGTGGGTGGTGCGATACCAGGGCGGCAACAACGCCGGGCACACCGTCGTCTTGCCCACCGGGGAGAACTTCGCGCTGCACCTGATCCCGTCGGGGGTGCTCACCCCCGGTGTCACCAACGTCATCGGCAACGGTGTGGTGGTGGACCCCGGCGTGCTGCTGGACGAGCTCAAGGGCCTCGAAGACCGCGGTGTCGACACCTCGAAGTTGCTCATCTCCGCCGACGCGCACCTGCTGTTGCCCTACCACGTGGCCATCGACAAGGTCACCGAGCGCTACATGGGGAACAAGAAGATCGGCACCACCGGCCGCGGCATCGGCCCCTGCTACCAGGACAAGATCGCGCGCATCGGCATCCGGGTCGCCGACGTGCTGGATCGGGAAGTGTTGACGCACAAGGTCGAAGCCGCGCTGGAGCTCAAGAACCAGATCCTGGTCAAGATCTACAACCGCAAGGCGCTGGATCCCCACCAGGTGGTCGAGGCCCTGCTGGAGCAGGCCGAGGGCTTCAAGCACCGCATCGCCGACACCCGCCTGCTGCTCAACCAAGCGCTCGAGGCCGGCGAGGCCGTGCTGCTGGAAGGCTCGCAGGGCACCCTGCTCGACGTGGACCACGGCACGTATCCCTATGTGACATCGTCGAATCCGACGGCGGGCGGCGCGGCCGTGGGTTCGGGTATCGGCCCCACCCGGATCACCGCGGTGCTGGGAATCCTCAAGGCCTACACCACCCGCGTCGGCTCGGGCCCGTTCCCCACCGAGCTGTTCGACGAGAACGGCGAATACTTGTCCAAGACCGGCGGCGAATTCGGCGTCACCACCGGCCGGCGCCGGCGCTGCGGCTGGTTCGACGCCGTCATCGCCCGCTACGCCACCCGGGTCAACGGCATCACCGACTTCTTCCTGACCAAGCTCGACGTGCTGTCCAGCCTGGAGACGGTTCCGGTGTGCGTCGGCTACCAGATCGACGGGGCGCGCATTTACGAGATGCCGATGACGCAGAGCGATCTGGCGCGCGCCGAACCGATCTACGAGGAACTGCCCGGCTGGTGGGAGGACATCTCGCACGCCCGGGAGTTCGACGACCTGCCCGCCAAGGCACGCGACTACGTGCTGCGGCTGGAAGAGCTTGCCGGAGCGCATATTTCGTGCATCGGCGTGGGGCCCGGGCGCGAACAGACCATCGTTCGCCGCGACGTCCTGGCGGCCCGCCCGTGACGGACGCCGCCCAGGATCCCAAAGACCTAGACCCCGAATACGAACATCACGGCGGCTTTCCCGAATACGGGGTGGCCAACCCCGGGCCCGGCTTCGGGCGGTTCGTGGCGGCCATGCGCCGGCTGCAGGACCTCGCCGTGTCGGCCGACCCCGACGACGCCATGTGGGACGACGCGGCCGACCGCGTCGCGGCGCTGACGGACCTGCTGGGCCCGTTTCAAGCCGCCGTGGAGGGCCGCGCGCCGGCCGGGCGGACGCCGGGCCTGCCCGGCATGGGCAGTCTGCTGCTGCCGCCGTGGACGTTGACGCGCTACGAGCCCGACGGCTGCGAGATGCGGGGCCATTTCACCCGGTTCCACGTCGGCGGCAACCATGCGGTGCACGGCGGCGTGCTGCCGCTGCTGTTCGACCACATGTTCGGGATGGTGTCGCACGCCTCGAATCGGCCGATCAGCCGCACGGCGTTCCTGCACGTCGACTACCGCAAGATCACCCCGATCGACGCGCCGTTGGTGGTGCGCGGACGGGTCACCGGCACCGAGGGGCGCAAAGCGTTCGTGTCCGCGGAACTGGTCGACGGGGACGGAGCGCTGCTGGCGGAGGCCAACGGCCTGATGGTGCAGTTACTCCCAGGCCAGCCCTGAGGTGGGCCGGGCACGTGCGGAACCGACCTATCCTTGAGCCGTGACTGACCCCGTGACCGACGGACGGGACGACGAAACGACGGCGCTCGTCGTGCCCCAGCAACCTCCCGCGCGCGCCGAAGCCCGGCCGGAGGCGCCCTCCGACGGCAGGCCGACGGTGGTGCTGCTGGGTTCCGGCGAGATCAGCCGGGAGCTGGCGATCGACCTCGGGCGCCTCGGAGCCCGGGTGATCGCCGTCGACGCGCACCCGCACGCACCCGCGCACGGGGTGGCCGACCAGGCCCTGGTGCTCCCGCTGACCGACACCGCCGAGCTGTCCGCGGCGCTGGAGCGGCTGCAACCCGACTTCGTGGTGACCGCGAGCGACACCGTCGCCGCCGGGGCCCTCGACGCCCTGACCACCGGATCCGGCGCCAACCACACCGAGCTGGTGCCCAGCGCCCGCGCGGTGCGGCTCAGCGCCGACCGCGAGGGCCTGCGCCGGCTGGCCGCCGACGAGTTGGGGCTGCCCACCGCGCCGTTCTGGTTCGCCGGGTCGCTGGGCGAACTCGAGGCGGTGGGTGCGCACGCCGGATACCCGCTGTTGGTCAAGCCGGTGGCCGGGCCGACCGGGCCGGGGCAGTCGGTGGTGGCGCGGCGCGAAGACCTCGGGCCGGCGTGGCAACGCGCGATCGGCGCCCACGCGGGTCCCGGACAGCCGCGGGTGCTGGCCGAAACCGTGGTCGAGGTCGAGTTCTACGTGACGCTGCTGGCGGTGCGCAGTGAAGGCCCGGCCGGGCCGGCGATCGAATTCTGTTCGCCCATCGGTCATCGCGGCTCCGGCGGACAGGTGCTGGAATCCTGGCAACCCCAGGAGATGAGCGCGGCGGCGACGGACGCCGCGAAGTCGATCGCCGCGCGGATCGTCAAGGCGCTGGGCGGGCGCGGCGTCTTCGCGGTCGAGTTGATGATCAACGGCGACGAGGTGTACTTCGCCGACGTCACGTCACGCCCGACCGACAGCGCCTGGGTGACGCTGCGCAGCCAGCGGCTCTCGGCGTTCGAACTGCAGGCCCGCACCATCCTCGGCCTGCCGGTGGACACCATGATGGTGTCGCCGGCCGCCGCCCGCGCCATCGACCTGGTCGACTCCCATGACCCCGCTGCGCTGACCCGCGCGCTGAGCGTGCCCGAAAGTGATCTGCGCGTGCTCGGGCGCGGCTTCCGGGCGTTGGCGACCGCGCCGGAGGTGGCGGCGGCCCGCGAGCGCGCCGGCCAGGTCGCCGGCCGGCTGGCCGCGCCGGAGTCGCACGGCTGAACCCGCGCGGCATTTCGCCCGAATCCACCGGCCCCCAGCGGGCTACGGCGACGGCCTCGATACCATCGCAGGTCAGGTATCGCTGCGGGTACGGGGGCAATCCGGCCGGGGCTTGACCGCTCGGGCGCGGATAGGGTGGCTGACAACGAGCAACGAGGGAATACGAGCATGAGCACAGATCGCGCACACTCCTACGCCGGCGACATCTCTCCCCTGGAGGCATGGAAGCTGCTCAGCGACAACCCCAACGCCGTGCTGGTCGACGTGCGGACCGACGCCGAATGGCGATTCGTCGGTGTGCCCGATCTGTCCAGCCTCGGCCGTGAGGTGTTGTTCCTGGAGTGGAATTCGTCCGACGGACGGCACAACGCGAACTTCGGCGACCAGCTGCGCGAGCAGGTGGCGCCGGCCGAAGCCGACGCGCAGCGGCCGGTGCTGTTCCTGTGCCGCTCCGGACACCGTTCCATCGGCGCCGCCGAGGTCGCGACTGAGCTCGGCATCACGCCGGCCTACAACATCCTGGACGGCTTCGAGGGCCAGCTCGATGCCAACGGCCACCGGGGTGAGACGGGCTGGCGCGCCATCGGGTTGCCGTGGAAACAGGGCTGAACCGGCGATGACCCCAGCCGACGACGACTCCGTTCGCATGCCCGCGGCGCTGCCTGAGGGAGTCAGCCAGGCGACCATCGGCGTGCGCGGCGGGCTGTTGCGTTCGGGATTCGACGAGACCGCCGAGGCGATGTATCTGACGTCGGGCTACGTCTACGAGACGGCGGCGATCGCGGAGCAGTCGTTCACCGGCGAGGTGGACCACTTCGTCTACTCGCGCTACGGCAACCCGACCGTGACGATGTTCGAGGAGCGGCTGCGCCTGCTCGAAGGGGCGCCTGCGGCCTTCGCCACCGCGAGCGGCATGGCCGCGGTGTTCACCTCGCTGGGCGCGCTGCTGGGCGCGGGGGACCGGCTGGTCGCCTCGCGCAGCCTGTTCGGCTCGTGCTTCGTGGTGTGCAACGAGATCCTGCCGCGCTGGGGTGTCGAAACCGTCTTCGTCGACGGCGACGACCTGGCGCAGTGGGAGCAGGCGTTGTCGGTACCCACCACCGCGGTGTTCTTCGAGACGCCGTCGAATCCGATGCAGTCGCTGGTGGACATCGCCACGGTGTGCGAGCTTGCCCACGCCGCGGGCGCAAAAGTGGTGTTGGACAACGTCTTTGCCACACCGCTGCTGCAGCAGGGTATTCCGCTCGGGGTGGACGTGGTGGTGTACTCCGGCACCAAGCACATCGACGGTCAGGGCCGGGTGCTCGGCGGGGCCATTCTGGGCGACAAGGAGTACATCGACGGCCCCGTGCAGAAGCTGATGCGGCACACCGGCCCGGCGATGAGCGCGTTCAATGCCTGGGTGCTGGTGAAAGGGCTTGAGACGCTGGCGGTCCGGGTGGAGCACAGCAATTCCTCGGCCTTCCGGATCGCCGAATTCCTGGAGAGCCATCCGGCGGTGAGCTGGGTCCGCTACCCGTATCTGTCCTCGCACCCGCAATACGACCTGGCCAAGCGCCAGATGTCCGGCGGGGGAACGGTGATCACCTTCGCGCTCGACTGCCCGGACAGCGCGGCCAAGCCGCGGGCCTTCGAGGTGCTGGACAAACTGCAGCTGATCGACATCTCGAACAATCTCGGCGACGCCAAATCCCTTGTCACGCATCCCGCGACCACCACGCACCGGGCGATGGGCCCGGAGGGTCGCGCTGCGATCGGGCTCGGTGACGGCGTGGTGCGCATCTCCGTCGGGCTGGAAGGCACCGACGATCTGATCGCCGACATCGATCGGGCGCTCAGCTAGCCGGCCTGTTTCTCGGCCGAGTCGACGTGCTCGGCCGCCGCCAGGGTGCCGTCCTGCGCCTGGCGCTCCAGCCAGTCGACCACCGGTCGGGCGTAGATCATCTGACTGGTGATGGCCATCTGGCCGCGGGTGCGGCCCAGGAACGAGATGCCCCAGGCGAACATGGCGGCAATGCGGTTGCGGTGGCCGATCAGGTAGTACAGGTGCAGCAGCAGCCAGGCCAGCCAGGCGACGAATCCGGCGAACTCCACCTTGCCGACCTGCGCGACGGCGCTGTAGCGGGAGATCAGCGCCATGCTGCCCTTGTTGACGTACTTGAACGGCTTGCGTTCGGCCGGATTGTCGTGGCCCTTGGCGGCCTGCTTGATGAGAGTGGCCGCGTATTTGGCGCCCTGGATCGCGCCCTGCGCCATGCCGGGGACGCCGGGCACCGACATCAGGTCGCCGACCACGAAGACGTAGGGGTGTCCCTTGACGGTGAGGTCGGGTTCGACGATTACCCTTCCGGCGCGGTCGGTTTCGGTTCCGTCGGACTGCTCGGCGATCATCGCGCCCAGCGAGCTGGCTTGGACGCCGGCCGCCCACACCTTGCACGCGCATTCGATGCGGCGTTCGCCGCCGTCATTCTCCTTGATCGTGATACCCATGTAGTCGACCGCGGACACCATCGCGTCGAGCTGGACCTCGACGCCCATCTTCTCCAGCCGCCGCTGCGCCTTGAGGCCGAGCTTGATACCCATCGGCGGTAGCACCGCGGGCGCCGCGTCCAGCAGGATGACGCGGCATTCGCTGGGGGTGATCGTCCGGAATGCCCCGGCCAGCGTGCGCTCGGCCAGCTGGACGATCTCGCCCGCCAGCTCGACGCCGGTGGGCCCGGCCCCGACCACCACGAAGGTCAGCCGGCGTTTGCGCTCGGCCGGATCGATGGCGACCTCGGCGGCCTCGAACGCGCCGAGGATGCGGCCCCGCAACTCCAGCGCGTCGTCGATGCTCTTCATCCCGGGCGCGAAGGCGGCGTACTCGTCGTGGCCGAAGTAGGACTGCTGCGCGCCGGCGGCCACGATCAGGCTGTCGTAGGGTGTCACCGTTTCCATGCCCATCAGGTGGGATTTGACCGTATTCGCGGTGAGGTCGATGGCCGAGACGTCCCCCCACAGCACCCGCACGTTCTGCTGGCGGCGCAGGATGAGTCGGGTGGTCGGGGCGATGTCGCCCTCGGACAGGATTCCAGTGGCCACCTGATACAGCAGCGGCTGGAACAGGTGCGTGGTCGTTTTCGAGATCACGGTGATGTCGACGTCGGCGCGCCTGAGCGCCTTGGCCGCGGACAGTCCGCCGAAGCCGCTTCCGATGATGACGACACGATGGCGTGACATGCCTGTCCCTTCTTCACGCGTGGGCCTGGGGTAAATCCTCCCAGCGCATGTCCACCGTACGACGCCACCCGGGAGAAAGGCGAGGCATCCTCCGAACACCGGAGCGCCGCGCGCGGCAACCACAAGCGGCCGAAGGGATCCCACGTGGCGAAAGCCGTTGCACGGAATCGGGTCTGGGCACTTCTCGCCGATGTGCGGGCGCCAAGGCGCCGCACGGCCATCGGCCCACGCGGGGGCATAGGCCGATGGCCGCCCGAAAGGCCTTGTGTGGTACAGGATCCCGGCCGAAGTCGCGCTGGATCAGCGACCCGTGTCGCGACTCCGGCCGGTCACCTGTTGGACTTCGCTATACGCGAAGGTGTATCCGAACGAAAAGGCGCAAATTACGATGTGGCCCGTTCGGTTACTGCACTGCTATCCGGTGCAGGTCAAACCGGGTCCGCAATCGATAACGAGCGGAACCGTGCACGCCGAGGTCATTGGTGCTGCGAGAGCGAGGACCAAGGCGAGGACAATTTTGCCGGTACGACGTGACATAAGAACCCCCTTCGTCTGGGAGACGATTGTCTGATGCCCGACGTCGGTTAGCTTACGTGCTCAATGACTCGTAGATAAGGGATTTCGCGAATATCGCCGCGCGATTCGTCAAACAGATGGGTCAAGATCGCCGGCGCGATGCGGCCGACTCGGCACGAATGGAATTTCAGCAAAATCGTGCGCCGGCAAGAAATGGAAATATCCTGCGCGGCCAAGTCGGCGTGGCTATATTGGGACGCTAATTTCTCGCCGCTCGGCGGCGGTGCGCGCTCGCCGGATATGAATTCAAATCGGCGACCAAATCGGCGGCGGCCACGTCGCGGTGAAACCGTCAAGCGGGCAATCGGTTTCACCGTCCGCTCGGCGGCACCTCACCTCGGCCTAGAACGGCCACGCGTTGGCGTCGCTCTTGTACTTGGCATTGAGGTCGCTGCAGAAGTCGGCGGCGGTGCCGGCGAGCAGGATGTAATAGGTCTCGCCGCGGCGGCTTTCGTAGGAGGTGGGGGTGGTCCAGCCGTTGTCGCACATCGCGGCTTCGCCGCCCGCCGCGCTCCTGCGCCAGTTGGTCTTGGCGCAGGCGACCAGGCTGTCGACGTTCGGGGTGGCGCTCTTGGCCGCGACCAACATCGCGCCGCCCCACTGCCCGTCGTTGCGCCGGTAGGCGCGGGCGCCGAACCCGGCGTTGTTGGTCTGGCAGGTCAGCGCCCGGCGCAGCAGCGCGAAGGGACTCGCGAGCTGCTGGTTGGCGGCACCGGACGCGGCCGTGATGAACTGCGCCGCGTCCGAGCCGTCCACCTCCTGGACCGCATTAGGGTTGCCAAAGCTGAAGAGCTGCTGCGAGATTCCCTGCTCGGCGGCCGAGCCGCCGCCGATGACCGGCCCGGCGCCGCTGGAGGTCATCGCGGGCAGCGTGGAATCGGCGCCCGCCGCAGGCATCCCGGCGGCGGCGCCCAGGGCCAGCAGCGCGACCATGCTGCGAATCGGGCGGGCGGTGATTCTCATGACCCTTATTTCAGCACGTGCGCGTAGTCGGTGCGGCGGTCGTCGGCAATCAGCCCGGTCAGCACGTGGCGGGTCTGCAGCGCGATGTACTGGTCGATGCTGTAGATCGGGCCGAAGTGCCAGTGCTTGAGCGCCCAGCCGTGCGCGAGCAGCATGATGTCGAACACGGTGAGGTCGACGTCGACGCGGCGGAAGACGCCCTGGGCGATGCCGGCCTCGATCACCGCGCGCAGCGGTGCGGCGGTGGCGATTTCGAGGTCCTTGATCTGGGCGCGACCCGGCGCCCCGAGGGTGCGGCTCTCCCGGTAGGTCAGCACCACGCCGTCGAGGTTCTCGTCGACGATCTCGATGTAGCGGCGCACGCCCGCGGTCAACTGGTCGACGACGTCGTCGCCGGCGGCCTGGATGACCGGTGCCAGCTGATCGCGGAACACGTCCTGGATCCGCACGATGGTCGCGAGCAGCAGGTCCTCCTTGCTGCCGAAGTACTTGTAGATCAGGCCGACGCTGACGTTGGCCTCGGCGGCCAGATCCTGCATGGACATCCGGTGAAACCCGTTGCGGCCCATCACCTTGACCGCGGCATCGAGCACCTGACGGCGCCGCGAGCCGGCCCGGGCCGCACGTACCGCCTCCTCGACGGGCAGCTCGCTGTAATCGGTGACCATCACACCCTCAGATGCCCAGGTCCTTGGCGATGATCGTCTTCATGATCTCGTTGGTGCCGCCGTAGATGGTCTGAATGCGGGCGTCGACGAAGGCGCGGGCCACGCTGTATTCGCGCATGTAGCCGTACCCGCCGTGCAGCTGCAGGCAGCGGTCGGCGGTGCGCACCTGCAGGTCGGTGGTCCACCACTTCAGCCGGGCGGCGCGCGCGGCGGTCAGCTCACCCTCCAGGTGCTCGGCCAGGCAGTCGTCGAGATAGGTACGCGCGATGTCGATTTCGGTCGCCAGCTCGGCGAGCACGAATTGGCTGTTCTGGAAGCTGGCGATCGGTGAGCCGAACGCCGTGCGGTCACGCACGTAGTCGAGGGTTTCGGCCAGGATGCCTTCGGCGGCGGCGACCGCCCCCACCCCGAGCGCGAGCCGCTCCTGGGGCAGGTTTTTCATCAGCTGGTAGAAGCCCTTGCCCTCCTCCTCGAGCAGATTGGCCTTCGGCACCCGCATGTCGGTGAAGGTGAGCTCGCTGGTGTCCTGGGCGTGCAGGCCGATCTTCTCCAGGTTGCGGCCGCGGGAGAAGCCGGGCGTGGCGGGGTCGACGACCAGCAGCGACAGCCCGTGGTGGCGGTCCGGCGAGGTGCGCACCGCAATGACGAAGAGGTCGCCGATCTGTCCGTTGGAGATGAACGTCTTGGCGCCGTTGACGACGTAGTCGTCACCGTCACGCACGGCCGTCGTGCGGATTCCGGCCAGATCGCTGCCGGTGCCGGGTTCGGTCATCGCGATGGCGAGCACCGTCTCGCCGGTGACCACGCCGGGCAGCCAGCGCTGCTGTTGCTCCGGCGTGGCCAGATCGGTGAGATAGGGCAGCACCACATCGTTTTGCAGCGTGAAGGCGATGGCCTCGGCGGCCGCACCCGCCCGCTGCAGCTCGTCGATCACGATCGCGTTGTAGCGGAAGTCGCACACGCCCGGGCCGCCGAGATGCTCGGGCACCGAGAAGCCCAGCAGCCCGAGTTTGCCGGCCTCGACGAACAGCGAGCGATCCCACTGGCCGTCCCGTTCCCAATTCTCGTGATTGGGCACGACCGTCTGTTTTACGAAATCGCTTACCAGGTGTCGAAACTGGTGATGCTCGGACGTGTACCGCAGGCGTGCGGCCATCGATACTCCTGTCAGTGGAAGGCGTCGCTGCCGGTGAATGCCTGGCCGAGGATGAGCTGATGCATCTCCGGCGTGCCCTCGTACGTCAGCACCGATTCCAGGTTGACCATGTGCCGGATGACGGGATATTCCAGCGATATTCCGTTGCCGCCCAGTATGGTTCGTGCGGTCCGGCAGATCTTGATCGCCTCACGGGTGTTGTTGAGCTTGCCGAAGCTGACCTGCTCGGGACGCAGCCCGACGCTGTCCTTGAGGCGGCCCAGGTGCAGCGACAGCAGCTGACCCTTGTGCAGCTCGACGGCCATGTCGACGAGCTTTGCCTGGGTCAGCTGGAAGCCGGCGATGGGGCGGCCGAACTGGGTGCGTTGCGTGGAGTAATCCAGCGCGGCCTGCCAGGCCGAGCGGGCCGCTCCCATGGAGCCCCAGACGATTCCGTAGCGGGCCTCGGACAGGCAGGACAGCGGCCCGCGCAGCCCCTTGGCCTCGGGCAGCATCGCCTCGGCGGGCACCCGCACGTCGTCGAGCACCAGCTCGCTGGTGATCGAGGCCCGCAGCGACAGCTTGTGGTGAATCGTGTTGGCGGAAAACCCCGGTGTCTTGGTGGGCACGACGAAGCCGCGGATGCCGTCGTCGGTCGCGGCCCAGACGACCGCGACGTCGGCGACCGAGCCGTTGGTGATCCACAACTTGCGGCCGTTGAGCACCCAGTCCGAACCATCTTGGCGCGCCCGGGTTTTCATCGCGGCCGGATCGGAGCCGACGTCGGGTTCGGTCAGCCCGAAGCAGCCGAGCAGCTCACCGGTGGCCATGCCGGGCAGCCATTGCTGCTTCTGCTCCTCGGACCCGAAATTCCAGATCGCGAACATCGCCAGCGATCCCTGCACCGAGACCATCGATCGCAGGCCGGAGTCGGCCGCCTCCAGCTCCACGCAGGCCAGCCCGTAGTGCACGGCGGAAGCGCCGCCGCAGCCGTACCCGTCCAGGTGCATGCCCAGCAGGCCGAGTTGGCCGAATCCCTTGGCCAGTTCGCGGACCGGCAGGTCACCGATTTCGAACCACTCCGCGACGTGCGGCAGGACGTGCTCGGCGCAGAACTCCCGGACGGTGTCGCGCACCGCGATCTCGTCGCTGGATAGCGAGGCGTCGAGGCCGAGCGGGTCGTCGCGGTCGAAGGCGGGTGGCGTCTTGGTACTCATGGGATCAGCCTGCCATCGTCGGGCCGCCGGTCACCACCGCCAAGCCGGACTGTGAATGAGAATTCATTTCCGACGAATCTAGGTTCACCGCGGCTGCGCGGTCAAGGATCGCGCAGCGCCCCGGTAGTCTGCCTGCATGCTTAGGCTCCAGCGGCCGGCCTGGCTCGCGGTGGACGTCATCGGGGTGCTGGTGTTCTGCGCCCTGGGGCGCCGCAGTCACGACGAAGGCCTCAACGTCAGCGGCATCGCCGTGACGGCGTGGCCGTTTCTCACCGGCACCGTGGTCGGGTGGCTGATCTCCCGCGGGTGGCGGCGGCCGACCGCCGTGGTGCCGACCGGGGTCGTCGTGTGGTTGTCCACCGTGGTCGTCGGCATGCTGTTGCGCAAGGCGACCTCCGCGGGCGTGGCGGCGAGCTTCGTGGTGGTGGCGGCCACGGTCACCGCGCTGTTGTTGCTGGGCTGGCGAGTGGCCGCCGGGCTGGCCCTGCGGCGTCGCTCCGGCGTCTGAGGCGACCATGGCGCAGACGGCCGACGTGGCGGTGACCGCAACCTTTGGAGCGGCCGCGCGGGCGGTGGCCACCAACCAAGGCCTGCTGAACGATCCGTTCGCCGAGCCGCTGCTGTGCGCCGTCGGGATCGACTACCTCACCCGGGCGATCAAGGACCACGTGTTCGCTGAGGACGACGGCGACGACCCGGCGATGACGGCGTTGATGGACGCGCTGGCGGCGCACACCCGGTTCGTCGACGAATTCCTGGCCGACGCCGGCCGGGCGGGCATCCGCCAGGTGGTGATCCTGGCGTCGGGTCTGGACACCCGGCCGTACCGGCTGTGGTGGCCGCCGGGGACCACGGTCTATGAGATCGATCAACCGCAGGTGCTCGACTTCAAATCCGGAGTCTTGCGGGGGCTGGACGCCCAATTGGCCGCCCACCGGTGTGCGATCGGCGTTGACCTGCAACAGGATTGGCCGGCCGCGCTGCGGCGGGTCGGGTTCGACGCCGCCCAGCCCACGGTCTGGGTCGCCGAGCAGCTGCTCGTCGGGTATCTACCGCCCGACGAGCACAATCAGTTGCTGGACGGCGTCACCGCCTCGAGCGCGGCGGGCAGCCGGTTCACCGCCGATCACATGCCGACCTGGAATCCGTTGCAGCTCGGGGCCGAGCGCGCCTTCGTTGACGGCTGGCGGCAGCGCGGCCTGGACGTCGACCTGGCCAGCCTGACCTATCCCGGCGAATACCATTACGTGCCAGAATATTTGGCGTCGAATGGCTGGGAGACGGCCGGGCGCAGCATCACCGAGCTGCTGGGTGCGATGGGGCTGGGCAGGCGGCGACGGACCGGGCCCGGCGACTCGGAGTTCATCCCGGAATACGTCATCGCGACGCGTGTTTGAGTGGTAGTGATGCCGGAATCAAGCCCGCCGCACGGCCTGCTGCGGTTCGTGTCGGCGAACCACGACGACCCGCTGGCGCAACCGCTGCTGGCCGAGCTGGCCGTCGAGTATGCGCAGCGATACGGCGGCACGCCGAGCACCCACCTGACCTGGCTGCCCGTGCCGCAGGCCGAGCTGGCGCCGCCGGACGGCGGGCTGCTGATCGGCCTGGTGGACGGCGTGCCGGTGACCGGCGGCGCGTTTCGTCGCTACGACGCCGACACCGCGGAGCTCAAGCGGATCTGGACCGACGGCGCCCACCGGCGCCGCGGCTACGCCAGGGAGCTGCTGGCGGCGCTGGAGGCCGAGACCCGGGCGCGCGGGTATCGGCGGCTCTACCTGATCACCGGCAACCGGCAGCCCGAGGCCGAGGCGCTCTATGACGCGACCGGGTATACCCGGATAGCGCCGGACCCGCTGCCGTCGTGGGGCCCGTTCCTGCCGATCGCATTCGAGAAGTGGCTCACCTGACTTGAGTGCCGCCCCAACGGCTTTCAAGGG
The DNA here is from genome assembly GCF_001665835.1 of Mycobacterium colombiense. Taxonomy (GTDB): domain Bacteria; phylum Actinomycetota; class Actinomycetes; order Mycobacteriales; family Mycobacteriaceae; genus Mycobacterium; species Mycobacterium colombiense_A. The sequence continues at coordinate 60,322 of NZ_LZSX01000057.1, forward strand.
ATATAGCACTTCCGGTATCAGCTAGCGGATGTGCTAGCAAGTTTGAGGGTCACGCAGTAGGAACTCTGGCGGTGCCGATGTGGTCACTGAGCCAGCGAGATGGCGCGTGCGGTCGCTTCCCGGATGGGGCCGCGCCACACGTCGCCGTGCCCGGGCAACAAGACCTCGGTGTCCAGCAGGGCCAGCGCGTCCAGGCTGCGCAGCGAATTCTGCTGGCTGTGGCTGAACACCGCCGGCAGCAGCTGCGGCCCGCCGCGGCGCAGCAACGGGTGCCCGGTGATCAGCGCGTCGCCGCTGACCAGCACGCCGTCCACCACGTACGAGCAGTGCCCGCTGGTGTGCCCGGGGGTGAACACCGCACTGGGGTGGCCCGGCAGGCCCGCGGCCACCTCGGCGGTCAGCGGCCGGGTGGATGGGATGCCGTCGCGAATCAGGCCGCCGCTACGCAGCACGTGCAGACCCCAGGCCGCCCAGCGCGGCCGCCAAATGCGCAGGGCGACATCGAAAACCGACGCCTGCTCCAGGTACTCCCGCTTGGCGTGCCCCACTTCGTCGGCATGGCAGTACACGTCGGTGCCGTATTCGCTGGCGAGCCAGATCGCCGAGCCCAGGTGGTCGATGTGGGCGTGGGTGAGCAGGACGGCGCGCACGTCGCCGGGGCCATAGCTCAGCTCCCGCAGCGACGACAACACGGCCTCGCGGTCGCCGGGATATCCGGCGTCGATCAGCAGCACGCCGGTGCCGTCGACGACCAGCGTCCAGTTAACGGCCTCGCCCCGAGCGAGGTACACCGTGTCGGTCACTTGAACGAGAGTCGGCGCCGATCCCATGCCCGCGAGTGTAGGAGCGACCGCAAGCGCGGCTCAGCCGCGCCCGCGATCCGCCCGAGGAGTAGAAAAGACTCGTGGCTGAACTGAAACTCGGATACAAAGCGTCCGCTGAACAATTTGCACCGCGCGAGCTCGTCGAACTCGCTGTCGCCGCCGAAGGGCACGGCATGGACAGCGCCACCGTCAGTGACCACTTCCAGCCGTGGCGGCACGAGGGTGGACACGCCCCGTTCTCGCTCGCCTGGATGACCGCCGTCGGCGAGCGCACCAAGAGGCTGGTGCTGGGCACCTCGGTGCTCACCCCGACCTTCCGCTACAACCCCGCGGTCATCGCGCAGGCGTTCGCCACGATGGGCTGCCTGTACCCGGACCGCATCTTCCTCGGCGTGGGCACCGGCGAGTCGCTCAACGAGATTGCCACCGGTTACGAGGGCGAGTGGCCGGAGTTCAAGGAACGCTATGCCCGGCTGCGCGAATCGGTGCGGCTGATGCGCGAACTGTGGCTCGGAGACCGCGTCGACTTCGAGGGCGAGTACTACCACACCAAGGGCGCCTCCATCTACGACGTTCCGGAGGGCGGCATCCCGATCTACATCGCCGCGGGCGGCCCGCAGGTGGCCAAGTACGCGGGTCGGGCCGGCGACGGCTTCATCTGCACCTCCGGCAAGGGCGAGGAGCTGTACAAGGACAAGCTGATGCCCGCCATGAAGGAGGGCGCGGAGGCGGCCGGAAAGAACCCGGACGACATTGACCGGATGATCGAGATCAAGATCTCCTATGACACCGACCCGGACAAGGCCCTGGAGAACTGCCGGTTCTGGGCACCGCTGTCGCTGACGGCAGAGCAGAAGACCAGCATTCACGATCCGCTGGAGATGGAGAAGGCCGCCGACGAGCTGCCCATCGAGCAGGTCGCCAAGCGCTGGATCGTGGCGTCCGACCCCGACGAGGCGGTCGAAAAGGTCGGCCAGTACGTGACGTGGGGCCTCAACCACCTGGTGTTCCATGCGCCCGGCCACGACCAGCGCCGGTTCCTGGAGCTCTTCGAGAGGGACCTGGCGCCGCGGCTGCGGCGGCTGGCCTGAGGGGCGGGCGAATGGTCTCCGGCGCTGTGTCAGTTCAGTGACAGCGATCTACATCGCCTCCCCCGAGCCGGAGACCGGCAAGTCGACCATCGCCCTCGGACTGCTGCACCGGTTGACCGCGACGGTCGCGAAAGTCGGTGTGTTCCGGCCCATTACGCGCTCAGACGGCGACGAGCGCGACTACATCCTGGAACTGCTCCTGACGCGGACCACCGCGGGCCTGTCGTACGAGCAGTGCGTCGGCGTCACCTATCAGCAGCTGCACGCCGACGGTGACGCCGCCCTCGCCGGCATCGTCGACGCCTACCACGCCGTGGCCGACGCGTGCGACGTCGTGGTGATCGTCGGCAGCGACTACACCGACGTGACGCGGCCCGCGGAGCTTTCCACCAACGCGCGTATCGCGGTCAACCTCGGTGCGCCCCTGCTGCTGACGGTCAGCGGCAAGGGACGCACGGCCGCCGAGATCGCCAGCGTCATCGACGTCTGCCTGGCCGAGCTGGACGCCCAGCACGCCCACACCGCGGCGGTGGTGGCCAACCGCTGTGATCCGGCCGGACTGACCGACATCGCCGCGGCCCTGCGCAAATTCGCCCAGCGCAGCTACGTGCTGCCCGACGAGCCGTTGCTGTCGGCGCCGACGGTGGCCGAGCTGGAGAAGGCGGTCGGCGGAACGCCGGTCAGCGGCGAGGAGTCGCTGCGCGAACGTGAGGTCACCGGCGTGCTGGTCGCCGGGATGACCGCCGACCACGTCCTGGAACGGCTGCGCGACGGCATCGCGGTCATCACGCCCGGAGACCGCTCGGACGTGGTGCTCGCCGTCGCCAGCGCCCATGCCGCGGAAGGGTTTCCGTCGCTGTCGTGCATCGTGCTCAACGGCGGCTTCGCGCTGCATCCGTCCATCGCCGCGCTGGTCGCGGGACTTCGGCTGCGGCTACCGATCGTCGCGACCGCACTGGGCACCTACGACACCGCCGGCGCGGCAGCCTCGGCGAGGGGCAGGGTCAGTGCGAACTCGCAGCGCAAGATCGACACCGCGCTGGAGCTGATGGACAGCCACGTCGACGTCACCGATCTGCTTGCGCAGCTTGCTATTCCGATCCCCACCGTCACCACGCCGCAGATGTTCATTCACCAGCTGACGCTGCAGGCACGTTCGGATCGCAAGCACATCGTGCTTCCCGAAGGCGACGACGACCGGATCCTGCGGTCCGCCGGACGGGTGCTGCAGCGCCGCGTCGCCGACCTGACCATCCTGGGCGACGAGGCTCGAATCCGCCAGCGTTCGGGGGAACTCGGCGTGGACTTGGGTGACGCCACGGTGATCGATCCGCGCACCAGCGGGTTGCGCGACGAGTTCGCCGACCAGTACGCCGAGTTGCGCAAGGCCAAGGGCGTCACCGTCGAGCAGGCCCGCGAGGCCATGCGTGACGCAACGTATTTCGGCACCATGCTGGTGCACAACGCCCATGTGGACGGCATGGTGTCGGGCGCCGCGCACACCACCGCGCACACCGTTCGGCCCGCGTTCGAGATCATCAAGACGGTCCCGGACGTCTCGACGGTGTCCAGCATCTTCCTGATGTGCCTGCCCGATCGGGTGCTGGCGTACGGCGACTGCGCGATCATCCCGAATCCGACACCCGAGCAGCTGGCCGACATCGCGATCTCGTCGGCCCGCACCGCCGCGCAGTTCGGTATCGAACCGCGGGTGGCGATGCTGTCGTACTCGACCGGCGACTCGGGTACCGGTGCTGACGTCGACAAGGTAAGGACGGCAACCGAATTGGTTCGGCAACGCAACCCCGACCTGCCGGTGGAAGGACCCATCCAGTACGACGCCGCGATCGAACCGTCGGTCGCGGCGACCAAATTGCGCGACTCGCCGGTGGCCGGCCGCGCCACCGTGCTGATCTTCCCCGACCTCAACACCGGCAACAACACCTACAAGGCGGTGCAGCGCAGCGCCGGCGCGCTAGCCATCGGGCCCGTGCTGCAGGGCCTGCGTAAGCCGGTGAACGACCTGTCCAGGGGTGCGCTGGTCGAAGACATCGTGAACACCGTGGCCATCACGGCGATCCAGGCCCAGGGGTAGCCGTGGCGGGCAGCAGCGACACGCGCCTGGTGCTGGTGATCAACTCCGGCTCGTCATCCCTGAAATACCAAGTGGTCGATCCGGATTCGGGCGCCGCCCGGGCGACGGGCCTCGTCGAGCGGATCGGGGAGGAGTCGTCGTCGGTTCCCGACCACGACGCCGCGCTGCGCCGTGCGTTCGACACGATGGCCGACGACGGCATCGACCTGCAGGCGAGCGGCATCGTCGCGGTGGGCCATCGGGTGGTACACGGCGGCAACACTTTCTATCAACCCACGCTGCTGGACGACGCGGTGATCGGCCGGCTCGACGAACTGTCGGAGCTGGCCCCGCTGCACAATCCGCCCGCCCTCAAGGGCATCGAGGTGGCGCGCAAATTGCTGCCCGACCTCGCCCACATCGCGGTGTTCGACACCGGCTTCTTTCACGACCTGCCGCCCGCGGCGGCCACCTACGCCATCGATCGCGACCTGGCGCAGCGGTATCAGATCCGACGGTACGGGTTTCACGGGACGTCGCACCGCTACGTCAGCGAGCAGGCCGCCGCGTTCCTGGACCGATCGGTCGGTGACCTGAAACAGATTGTGCTGCACCTGGGTAACGGCTGCTCCGCCTCGGCCATCGCCGGTACCCGGCCGCTGGACACCTCGATGGGCTTGACGCCGCTGGAAGGTCTGGTGATGGGCACCCGCAGCGGCGACATCGACCCCAGTGTGGTCGGCTACCTCTCGCACACGGCCAAGATGGGGGTCGACGACGTCGAGGCGATGCTCAACCAGCGCTCGGGGGTGTTGGGCCTGTCCGGTGAGCGCGACTTCCGCCGGCTGCGGACGATGATCGAATCCGGCGACGCCGCAGCGCAATTGGCCTACAGCGTATTCACGCATCGGCTGCGCAAGTACATCGGCGCCTACCTGGCGGTGCTGGGGCACACCGATGTCATCAGCTTCACCGCGGGGATCGGCGAGCACGACCCGGCGGTGCGCCGCGACGCCGTGGCCGGCATGGAGGAGCTGGGCATCGTGCTCGACGAGCGCCGCAACCTGGGCGGCGGCAAGGGCGCACGCCAGATCTCCGCCGACGATTCGCCGGTCGCCGTGCTGGTGGTCCCGACGAACGAAGAGCTGGCCATCGCCCGGGACTGCGTGCACGTGCTAGGCGGATAGGAAGCCGAGACTGTTTCGTCCGGTGCCGACCGAGGGCGTGGGATCGGCCCCGACCGTTCGCGCCAGCACCTCGGCGTAGATGTCGCGAAAATCGGTGGTGTACTTCAGGTCTCCGTTGTCGAGGTCGGTGAGGCTGGGCTGCTCCCCGTAGAAGCCGCCGTTGACCGGGGCACCCGCGATGAAGACGGGACCGGCCGTGCCGTGGTCGGTGCCCTGCGAGGCGTTGGCCCGCACCCGGCGCCCGAATTCCGAGTACGCCAGCAACACCACGTCGCGGCCGGCCATCTCCTGGACGAACGCGGTCACCGCCTCGTCGAATGTCTGCAGGAGACGCTGCTGGGTCCCGCGTTCGCCGGCGTGGGTGTCGAAGCCGCCCAATTGCACCGTGTAGACCCGGGTGGGGACGCGGGCCTTGATGGCCTGGGCCACCATGCTCAGCTGCGCGGACAGTGAATTGTGCTCCTTGGCGGCGGGTTTCACCGAGGCGAAGGCGGCATCCGCCGTGCGCGCGGCGCGGTAGGCCTTGCACACGGCGGCCATCGCCGGCGTGTCGCCGGGGTCGTCGTTGCCCAGCGCGGCCATCACCGCGTCGAACCTCTCCGCCTTGCCCGACGCGCCGCCCGGCGAAAGCGCCGCGGCCGTGCACCTGGCGCCGACTGCCAGCGGGGGCAGCACCGCCCCGATGTTGACCGCCCGCAGCGGATCGTCTCCGGTGGCGTCGAGCCAGCGGCCGATCCAGCCCGTCGACACCGGCTCGGCCGGTGACGCCGTCTGCCAGATGTCCATCGACCGGAAGTGGCTGTGGTCGGGCTTCGGGTAGCCCGCGCCGCGCACGATGGCGAGCCGCCCGTGGTTCCACAGCCCCGCCAGTCCCTTCATCGCCGGGTTGAGCCCGAGTTGCTGATCGAGGTGCAGGACATCGCTTGGGGCGTAGGCGAGTTCGGGCCGAGCATCGTGATAGGCGTTGTCCGCGTACGGGATCACGGTGTTGATCCCGTCGTTACCGCCGTAGAGCGTGGCGATCACCAGGACGCCGGCTCCGTCGGCCAGCGGCCGGTCCCGTGCCGCGCGCATCAGGTCCGGCCAGTTGACCGCCGCGGTTGCGGACAACAGGCCGGCCGCGCCGGCGCCCGCGCTGGCGATCAGAAATCGGCGACGGTTGATCTCGGGCATGGCTGATCTCGCTAGGACGTCAGGTATTCGGGAGTGTTGACGGCGGCCGCGACCAACTGCGCCGGTTGTCGCACCAGCGGCCGCAGCGCCCTGACAGTGCGGTCCGACCAGGAGCCGACTCCGAGCAGATAGCCGACCGCGTCGACGCGGTCACCGGCGGCCGTGCCCTCGACGCCGGAAAGGTCGCCGGCATGTGCCAGTTGGGTCGCGGCGCGCAGGCGGGTCCCGGCGCTGGCGGTCGACAGCCACACCTGGCCGCTGGGCCAGCCCCCGACGCTGGGCGGATAGAACGGGCGCTGGCCCAGCGTGCGCAGGGTCGCGTCGATCATCTTCAGCCGCTTGGGGTCGTTGACCGGCACCCGCAGGGCCCGGATGACGCCGACGAGCCATTCGGCCGGGGTATTGACCACCGCGGAGCGGCTGCCGGTGAACTCGTCGTCGGTGAGGATCGCCCGGGTCAGCGCGCGCAGGTCGCGGTTGGGCCCGTACGCGGCGACCAGTCGGTCGAGCACCGGTGGCGATGCCGGATCGTCGGACGCCAATTGTTGCCACAGCCGCCCGGCGACGTATTCGGCCGATTTGGGTTGCGCCAGCACCGCGTCGCAGAAGCCGGCGGCATCGAAGTTGCGGCTCTGCCCGAACAGCGTCTTGGCGCTCGCGTCGTGGCGTTTGGGGGCCATCGACGTCTTACCGCCGGCGCCGATCACCCATCCCGTCAGGGCCCGCGCACCGTTGCGCACGTCGCTCTCGGTGTAGCCGTTGCCATGTCCCAGCGCGAACAGCTCCATGAACTCGCGGGCCAGGTTTTCGTTGGGTGCTTTGGCGGTACTGCTCTGCGCGTCCAGCCAGCGCAGCATCGCGGCGTCGGTCAGCATCGCGTACGCCAGGGCGCGAAAATCACCCAGCGACCCCGCGCGCAGTTTCTGATTCTGCGCGCCCATGTACGCGGCGACCCGCACCTTCTGCGCCGACGTGGCGAAGTGGTTGTGCCACAACAGGGTCAGCTTTTCGTGCACCGGCTGCCGCACGTCGACCATGCGACGTATCCACCAATCCGACAGCACACCCAGCTGTTCGGTGACCTGCTGGTTGTACTGCTTGCGCGCGGCGGGCGTGGCGCGCTTGCCCGGCGGACTCGGCGCGGCCAGGGCGGGCATCGGGGTCGCGACCGCGCCAGGGTCGGCGTCGGGATCGGTGGCCAGCATCGCATCCACGTGGCCGGGCCAGTCCCGGCCGAAGGCGGCGTCGACCTCGGGTCCGGTCACCCCGAACCCGGCCCGGCGCAGCATGCGTGCCGTCGTCAGCCACGCGGTGGACTGGCCTGCCATGCGATAACTGTGCGGTGTTTAGCTGAAAATTTGCTGTGGCTTCTTGCGATTCGCTTGAGCCCCTGGCAGGAGGCGTTTTCCGGGGCGCGTTGAATCTGTGCACAGGCGTACTCGCGGAGCCCGGTCGACGTGCGATGGTCGCCGCATGAGAGATGCGCCGCTGATCGGTAGCGAGGAGCTGGCGTCCGGACGGCTGAGTCGCCATCGGCTTCGGGCGACCTACCGGCCGATCTTTCCGGACGTCTACGTGCCCGAGCACGTGGTGCCGTCGCTGCGGGTGCGCACCTGGGCGGCGTGGTTGTGGTCGGGACGCAAGGCGGTCATCGGGGGAGCGGCCGCGGCGGCGCTGCACGGCGCGCAGTGGATCCCCGACGACGTTCCGGTTGAGCTGATACACACCAACACGCGTCCACCGGACGGGGTGCTGACGCGTCGCGAAACGCTGGGTGTTGGCGAGACGCAGCTGTACGACGGGCTCGCCGTCACCACAGCCGAACGAACGGCGTTCGACATCGGCCGCCGCGGGGCCGTGCGCTCGGCGGTCGTTCGACTCGACGCGCTCGCCCGCGCAACGGGTTTCAAGGTCGACGACGTGGTGCGGATCGCCAAGGCGCACCCGCGCACGCCCGGGCTGCGGCGACTGGAGGCCGCGCTCGACTTGGTCGACCCGGGTGCGCAGTCGCCGCGGGAAAGCTATCTGCGGCTGCTCCTCATCGACGCCGGCCTGCCCCGGCCGCAGACCCAGATTCCCGTGCTCGGGGCCGACGGCCTTCCGGTCGCCTACCTCGACCTGGGCTGGCCTCAGTCGATGGTCGCCGTGGAGTACGACGGCGACCAACACCGCACCGACCGCAGGCAATACGTCAAAGACATTCAGCGCATGGAGATGCTCGAGCAGCTGGGGTGGCTCGTCGTCCGGGTCGTCGCCGAGGACCGGCCCGCCGGCATCGTGCGCCGGGTGCGCGCGGCGCTGGCGAAATCGACTGTGAATCCTTGGCTTTGAGTGTGAACCCACGGCGGGGTTTGTCGGCGTGTCGCCGCCCGGTGTTCACACTCAAAGCCAAGGATTCACACTCGACGCAAGCCGGGGCCCGGCCCAACCCGAACCCCTAGAACGTACTGGTGGGGCGGACCCGGTTCGCCATGTCGACCAGCGCGTAGCGGTGCCGCTGGGTCGGGGCGACGCGGGCCAGGTTGCGCAGCGACGCCTCGACGCCCAGCCGCAAGCCGTGCTCGGTGAACGGGAATCCGAGGATGTGGTTGGTGCTCGCCTTGTTGTCTTCCAGCCAGTCCATCGCACAGCCCAGCACCAGCGCGCGGATCTGCAGCACGCGGGGCTCGGTGGGCGGCAGCGCCTCCACCCGCCGGGCCGCGTCGCGGATGTCCTCTTCGGTGATCTCGCTCTTGGTCCGGCCGGACAGCAGCGTCACCGCGCTGGTCAGCCGCGCGGTGGTGAAGTGCCGGGAGGTGGCCGGCACCTCGTCCAGCGTGCGCACCGCGGCGGCCCGATCCCCTTCCGCGGACAGCGTTCTGGCCAACCCGAACGCGGCCGAGATCACCCCGTCGTTGGTCTTCCACACCGTCTCGTAGAACTTGTGGTCGTCGACGTCCCCGGCCAGCTCAGCGGTCGCGGCCAGCGCCAACTTGGGTGCCAGCTCGCCGGGGAACGTGTCCAGCACTTCGATGAAATGCATTGTGGCCGAATCGTAGTCGCCGGTGAGCAGCTCGGCGACGGCTTTGTACCACACCAATCGCCATTGCCAGCCGACCCGCTCGGCCAGGTCCTCGAGCTTGCGGGTGGCCTTGGCCACGTCGCCGAGATCCAGCAGCGCGCGGACCTCCATCAGCGGCAGCTCCACCGACTCCGACACCTCGACGCCGTCGGCGTCCAGCGTGCCGTGCCGGGCCGCGCGCAACGAGTCCAGGGTCTGCACCGGCTGGGACAACACCGTCGCCTGCAGGACGGGGGCAGCGACGTCGGCCGGATCGACCAGCGGAACCTGCAGTGCGGTAACGATTTCGCGGGCGGTCAGCTTCTCCGAGTGGACCTGACCGTCCAGGTATACGTCGGTGTGGGCGACCAACAGGTCCACTCCGAACGTCGAGCGGCTGGGGCTGAAGATGGTCGACAGGCCGGGCCGCGGCACCCCGCTGTCGTAGGCGACCACCTCGCGCAGCACACCCATCAACTGGGCGGACATCTCCTCGGTGCTGCAGAATCGGCGCCGCGGATCGGGGTCGATGGCACGGCGCAACAACCGGCGGAAGGAGTCGTAGGTGGTCAACACCGGGTCGTGCTCGGGCAGGCCGTCGACGTAGCGGCCGTTGCGCGTCTGCAGGTTCAGTGTGAGCGCGGCCAGCGTGCGGCCCACCGTGTAGATGTCGGTGGCGACCGTCGGGCCGGTCCGCACGATCTCGGGCGCCTGGAAACCCGGTGTGCCATAAAGGTATCCGAATGAATTGATCCGTGACACCGCGCCCAGGTCGATCAACTTGAGCTGCTCTTCGGTGAGCATGATGTTCTCCGGCTTCAGGTCGTTGTAGACCAGGCCGATGGAGTGCAGATAGCTCAGCGCGGGCAGGATTTCCAGCAGGTAGGCGACGGCCTCGGCGACGGGTAGCTTCTCACCCTTCCCGTGCCGGAGCGGCTGACCGCCGACGTACTCCATGACGATGAGCCCGATCGGATTTCCTTGCTGGTCGACGTGCTCGACGAAGTTGAAGATCTGCACGATCTGCGGGTGGACCACCTCGGCCAAAAACTGTCGTTCGGCCATCGCGATCGCCTGCGCCTCCGCGTCGCCGGAGTGCACCAGGCCCTTGAGCACCACCGGCCGGTCGTTGACGTTGTGGTCGACCGCCAGATACACCCAGCCCAGGCCGCCGTGCGCGATGCAGCCCTTGACCTCGTACTGGTTGGCGACGATATCGCCCGGATTGAGCTGCGGCAGAAACGAATACGGGCTGCCGCAGGACGGGCACCAACCCTCCGACGTGCCCTTGGCCTTCTTGCTGGACCGGCCGACCGGTTTTCCGCAGTTCCAGCAGAAGCGCTTGGACTCCGGGACTACCGGATTGGTCATCAGGGCTTCGCGCGGATCGATGTCCCGTCCGCGCGGGATCTCGACCAGGCCCCCGCCGAGCTGCCGGACCGCCGGCAGCGATCGCGTCGCCACCGTCATGCGGTCCTGCGGATCGTCTAGGGCGCCCAGCGAGATGTGCGGAAAGTCGTCGTCATCGTCGTCGTCGAAGTCGGGACGGAACAGGGCCTGGGTGGCCTGCAGCCGTCCGGTCGCCGCGCCACCGGTCTGGACGTCGGCCGGCTGGGTGCCCGGGCCCACGTCTTCCGGGCCGGATTCCGGCTGCTCGGATTGCTTATCCGGCTCGGCCATCAGTCCAGATACCTCGGTACGGGTGGGGCCGGCGCGGGCCCGAGCACCGTCAACCACTTGCGGTACAACGTGTTCCACGTACCGTCGCGGCGGATCCGTTCCAGGGTTCCGTTGACGAACCGCACCAGTCCGGTGTTGTTCAGATTGACCCCGATGCCGTAGGGCTGGGTGGCCATGTTCGGCCCGACGATGTGCAGGTAGGGGTCCTCTTCGACCAACCCGGCCAGGATCGAATCATCCGTGCTGACCGCGTCGATCTCGCGCTGCTGCATCGCCACCAGGCAGTCGGCCCAATTGATTACCGACACCACCACCGGTGGCGGGTCGATCTGCTGGATGCGGTGCAGCGACGTCGTGCCCTTGGCCACGCAGACCCGCTTGCCGGACAGGTCGGCGACCTTGACGATCGACGAGTCGCGCGGGGCCAGGATGCGCTGGTTGGCGTCGAGGTAGACGGTCGAGAAGTTCACGTCTTTGCGCCGGTCGCAGGTGATGGTCATGGTCTTGACCACGACGTCGACCTCCGAGCGCTGCAGCGCGGTGACCCGTTCGTCCGACGCCAGGATCCGGTACTCGACGTGGGACGGCGCCCCGAAGATGTCGCGCGCGATCTCGCCGGCGATGTCGACGTCGAAACCGGTGATCTCACCGGTGATCGGGTCGCGGAAGCTGAACAAATTGCTGCCGATGTCGAGCCCGACGATCAATCGGCCCCGGGCGCGGATGTCGGCGACCGCGGCGTCCGCCTCCGCCTTGGTGGCGAAGGGCCGCAGGCTGGCCGTCAGGTCGCAGTTCTGATTCGGGCCGTCGGGCGGCAGTGGCGGCTGGGGCGGCAACTGCTCCATGCCGACCGGTGTCGGCGGCGGCAGCGTCGGCACGCTGGCTACCTGCAGCGATTCCGTGTGTCCGCAACCCGCCAGCACCACCGCGACGGCGGCCACGGTGCACGCCCGGCGAAGCAGGGGCAGGCGGATCATCATCGATACTCTTTCAGCCTCGGCCACAGGCCCAGCGCCACCGCGATGGCGGCGCCGAGGCTGAGCACCACGCCGCCGACCTGGGCGCCGGACAGCCCGCTGCGCGCGTTGATCACGTCGTTGCGCAGGTGGATGCGGCCCTGGTCCATGGCCTTGACCAGCTCGTCTTCCAGCTTGTCGAACGCCGGAGTGGAGTCCTCCTCGCTGCTGCCCAGCGCCACCTGGGTGGCGGCCCGGTAGTTACCCACCGAGATGTAGGAGGTGATCCGGTCGTTGGCCTGCCGCCAGCGCAGCAGCAGCTGATCGGCGCCTTCCAGGTCCGGCTTGTCCACGGCGTCGCTGCGGGACATGTACTGGTCGAGTTGGCGGTGCATGGAATCGAGGCGCTGATAGAACGACTGCTTGCGTTTCTCCTCGTCGCCGCGACGGATCAGCGACAGCGTCTCGTCGGCGCGCGCCTGCTGGGCGGTGATCGCGACGTTGGTGACGGTCTTGAGGGATTCCGCGGCAGTGTCCTTCGCGCTACGACTGGCCGTCGTAGAAATGGTCAGCGCAGTTCCAACCCAAACCACCATGACGAGAATAGCGAGTGCGCCGACCACCAGCCCTGGGTTGATTCGGCGCCGCGTGCGCCGCGCCAGCCAGCGGTGCGAGAACGCGCCGAAGATCACGGTGGCGCCGACCACCATGATGACCGGCGCCGGGATCTGCGTCGACGCGGTGGTCTCGGCGTCCACCCGCTCCGACGTCGCCTGATACAGCTTCGCCGCGTCGGGCAGGATCGTCGTTTGCATCAGCCCCGACGCCTCCGACAGGTAAGACGACCCGACCGGGTTGCCCTCCCGGTTGTTGGTCCGGGCGATTTCGATCAGGCCGGTGTAGACGGCCAGCTCGGCGTTGATCCGGCCCAGCAGCTGGATCAGCGGCTCGTCGGTGAGGCCGCTCGAGGCCCGCGTCACCGCGACGGACGCGTCGGTGATCGCCTGCTCGTAGCGCTGGCGAACCGGCTGCGGCTCGGCCTCGGCGATGAACGCGGTGGCCGCGGCGGCATCGGCGACCGACAGCGTGGTGTAGAGCCGCCCGGCGGCGAACGACAGCGGCTCGGTGTGGTTGAGCACCGTGGTGAGCACCTGCTGCCGGTGGTTGATGGTGGTCGAGGTGGCGAAGGCGCTGATCCCGCCGAGCGCGGCCAGCACGATCCCGATGGTCAAGATGCGGCCCGGCGTCGTCGAGATGAACCACCAGCGTGGATGAGCCGGTTCGGCCGGTGACCGCGATCCCTGCGGCTCGGTCGACGGGTGCGCCAGCTCAACCGTCACGTCTTATCAGCCCTCATCTCTCGGCCATTTCGTTTCGCTGCACGGACCTCTATAAGCGAAGTCTAAGAGCATGTTCGGGTGGATGGGTGGAGGCGGACGCAATTGACGACGCCCAAACCAAGTCTGCATATCCTGAATCCGTGCAGGGCGACGGTGACGGTTGGGTGATCTCCGACAGCGGCGCCCATTACTGGGGTCGGTTCGGAGCGGCGGGTTTGCTGCTGCGGGCCCCGCAGCCCGACGGCACCCCCGCTGTGCTGCTGCAGCATCGCGCGGTGTGGAGTCACCAGGGCGGGACGTGGGGGCTGCCCGGCGGCGCCCGGGACAGCCACGAAACGCCGGAGGAGACCGCGGTCCGCGAAGCTAACGAGGAGGCCGGGCTGGTCGGTGAGCGGCTCGCCGTGCGCGCGACGGTGGTCACGGCCGCGGTCGCCGGGATCGCCGGCACGCAGTGGAGCTACACCACCGTCGTCGCCGACGCCGATGAGTTGCTGCACACCGTGCCCAACCGGGAAAGCGCCGAGATGCGCTGGGTCGCCGAAACCGAGGTGGCCGACCTGCCGCTGCATCCCGGTTTCGCGGCCAGCTGGCAGCGGCTGCGCACCGCGCCGGCGGTGTTGCCGCTGGACCACGGCGACGAGCGACGGCAATACCTGCCGCGCACCATCGAGATCGAGGCCGGCGTCTTCGTCTGGTGCACGCCCGGTGATGCAGGCCAAGAACCCTCGCAGCTGACCCGCCGGCTCAGCTCGCTGCTGCCAGCGCCGAGCTGAGCCGCCGCGCCGCGGCCCGCGGGTCGGGGGCCGCGGTGATCGCCCGCACCACCACGATGCGTCGGGCGCCGGCGTCGAGCACCTCGGGCAGCCGCCGCTCGTCGATGCCGCCGATCGCGAACCACGGCTTGTCGGTTCCGAACTCGGCGGCGGCACGCACCAGTCCCAGGCCCGGCGCCCGGCGGCCCGGTTTGGTGGGCGTAGGCCAGCACGGCCCGACGCAGAAGTAGTCCGCTTCGCCGAGCGCCGCCGCGGCGGCCTGCTCGCGGTCGTGGCTGGACAGCCCGAGCAGCACGTCCGGCCCGGCGATGTCGCGGGCGACGGCCGGCGGCAGGTCGCCCTGCCCGAGGTGCAGCACGTCGGCGCCGGCCGCGCGGGCGATGTCGGCGCGGTCGTTGACGGCGAACAACGCGCCGTGCCGGCGGGCCGCGTCGGCCAGGATCTGGCACGCCGCCAGCTCCTCGCGCGCCTCGAGCGGGCCGAACCGCTGCTCACCGGCCGAGCCCTTGTCGCGCAGCTGGATGATGTCCACGCCGCCGGCCAGGGCGGCGTCGGCGAACTCGGCCAAATCGCCGCGTTCGCGGCGCGCGTCGGTGCACAGATACAGCCGCGCGCCGGCCAGGACGGAGAGTCGCGTATCAGTAGGACGCTGCACACCGTGACGCTAGCGCGCTAGCGTGGAGCCGAAGAGAACTACTAGACACGGGAGTCCCGGGTAGTCGACTGACTGCGGGGCTGAGAGTGGGCACAGCCGGACCCTTCCGGACCTGCCCTTACCGTCACACCTGATCCGGGTAATGCCGGCGAAGGGAGGCTCGACAATGACCGGGATGCCCTCGGGGCCCCCGCTGGGGTCGCTGGCCGTCATCGGCGGTGGCGTCATCGGGCTGGCGGTGGCTCGCCGCGCCGCGCAGGCCGGGTGGTCGGTGCGGGTGCATCGCAGCGACCACAAGGGCGCCTCCTGGGTCGCCGGCGGCATGCTGGCGCCGCACAGCGAGGGCTGGCCCGGCGAAGAGCGGTTGTTGCGGCTGGGCATGGAATCGCTGCGGCTGTGGCGCGAGGGCGGCTTCCTGGACGGGCTGCCGGCCGAGGTGGTCACCGCGCGCGAGTCGCTGGTGGTGGCCGTCGACCGCGCCGACGTCGAGGACCTGCGCACCATCGCGGAATGGTTGTCCGCCCAGGGGCATCCGGTGGTCTGGGAGTCGGCCGCCCGCGACGTCGAACCCCTGCTGGCGCAGGGCATCCGGCACGGCTTCCGGGCGCCCACCGAACTGGCCGTGGACAACCGCGCGGTGGTGGAGGCGCTCGGCGCCGAGTGCGAGCGCCTCGGGGTGGCGTGGGCGCCACCGGTCCGCGACCTGTCGGGCGTCGAGGCCGAGGCGGTGGTGATCGCCAACGGCATCGACGCGCCGGCGCTGTGGCCCGGCCTGCCGGTGCGGCCTGTCAAGGGCGAAGTGCTGCGCCTGCGGTGGCGCAAGGGTTGTATGCCGTTGCCGCAGCGGGTTGTTCGCGCCCGCGTGCACGGACGGCAGGTGTACCTGGTGCCGCGCGCCGACGGGGTGGTCGTCGGGGCCACCCAATACGAACACGGGCGTGACACCGCCCCCGTCGTGTCGGGGGTGCGTGACCTGCTCGACGACGCGTGCGCGGTGCTGCCGGCGCTGGGTGAATACGAGCTGGCCGAGTGCGCCGCCGGGCTGCGCCCGATGACACCCGACAATCTGCCACTGGTGCACCGCCTGGATGCGCGGAGGCTGGTCGCCGCCGGCCACGGCCGGTCGGGGTTCCTGTTGGCGCCCTGGACGGCAGAACAGATCGTTTCCGAACTGGCCCCGGTGGGAGCACACCGATGATCCGCGCAGCGACGGTGCTTCAGCGAAGCGATGAGGAGGAGCGGCGCCAATGATCGTGGTGGTCAACGAAAAAAAGGTCGACGTCGACGCGCACACCACCGTCGCCGCGCTGCTGGATTCGTTGGGTTTTCCGGACCGTGGCGTAGCGGTGGCCATGGACGATGCGGTGATACCGCGGTCTCGTTGGGCCACAGAACTTTTCGATGGTGCCCGGCTCGAGATAGTGACGGCGGTGCAAGGTGGCTGACTCGAAACTGACGATTGGCGACCGCAGCTTCGCGTCGCGGCTCATCATGGGGACCGGGGGAGCGAGCAACCTCGCGGTGCTCGAAGAGGCGCTGGTGGCCTCGGGCACCGAACTGACCACCGTCGCCATCCGCCGGGTCGACGCCGAGGGCGGCACCGGGTTGCTCGGTCTGCTCAACCGGCTGGGCATCACGCCGCTGCCCAACACCGCGGGATGCCGCGGCGCCGCAGAGGCGGTGCTCACCGCCCAGTTGGCGCGCGAGGCGCTGAGCACCAACTGGATCAAGCTCGAGGTGATCGCCGACGAACGCACGCTGCTGCCCGATGCCGTCGAATTGGTGCGAGCCGCAGAGCAATTGGTCGATGACGGGTTCGTCGTGCTGCCCTACACCAACGATGATCCGGTGCTGGCGCGCCGGCTCGAGGACGCCGGATGCGCGGCGGTCATGCCGCTGGGTTCGCCGATCGGCACCGGCCTCGGCATCACCAATCCGCACAACATCGAGATGATCGTCGCCCGGGCCGGCGTTCCGGTGGTGCTCGACGCCGGCATCGGAACCGCCAGCGACGCCGCGCTGGCGATGGAATTGGGTTGCGACGCCGTGCTGTTGGCCACCGCGGTGACCCGGGCCGCCGATCCGGCCGCGATGGCCGCCGCGATGGCCGCCGCCGTCACCGCCGGGTATCTGGCCCGGCGCGCCGGACGGATCCCGAAGCGGTTCTGGGCGCAGGCGTCGAGCCCACAGCGATGAGTCGTTATGTCGCGCTGGGCAGTTCGATGGCCGCAGGTCCGGGCATCCGGCCCCGCGCCGCGGGGGCTCCGCGGTGGTCGGGCCGATCGGCACGCAACTACGCGCACCTGATCGCGCGGCGATACCAGCACGACCTGGTCGACGTCACCTTCTCCGGGGCGACCACCGCGCAGGTGCTCGCCGAGCGCCAACGCCGCGCGCCACCGCAGATCACCGCGCTGGACGGCACCGAGAGCCTGATCACGGTGACCATCGGCGGCAACGACGTCGGCTACATTCCGCTGTTGATGGCCGCGTCACTGCCGCGTCCGCTGCGTCACGTGCCGCTGCTGGGGGATCGCATCGCCGAACTCCTGGATCGCGAGGCGCGGGATCGCGCCCTGGACGCGGTGTTTGAATCGCTGTGCGCGGTCGGCCGTGCAATGCGCCAGCGATCGACCCGGGCACGGATTTTCTTCGTCGACTACCTGACGACGCTGCCGCCGCCGGGCGTGCCGGCGGAGCCGCTGTCACCCGCCGATGCCGACCTGGGCCGGCACGTGGCCGCCACGCTGGAGACGATGACGGCCGACGCCGCCGCGGTGACCGGTTGCGAAATCATCCGCGCCGGCGCGGCGGGCCGCGAACATCACGCATGGTCGGCCGAGCCCTGGACGACGCGGCCGGCCCGCTTCGGTGTCCCGCTCCCGGGACGTCCCGCTCCGTTGCACCCGAACGCCGCCGGGATGCGCGCGGTAGCGGATCTGATTGCGGCTCAGCTGTAGGCGTCAGCCGTTGGTGCGCCACCACTGGTAGAGCGCGCTGACATCGGAATTGGCTGCGGTCAGGTGACCCAGCACGTTCTTGGCATCGGTGGTCCAGGTCAACGTCGCGTAGTTCTTATAGGTGCCGCACGCGATCTGGCCGCCCGTCTGGCCGTTCTGCTTCCAGGTCCCCGGCGACGCCCCGGCGTCCCCACACGCGGCCAGGGACACGTCTTTGATGGTGGAACTGAAGGCGGAGCCCAGATTCGTGCTGCTGGAGAAGAGCGCGTAAACGCCGGATCCCGGTCCGTTGGAGTCGGGGCTCTGCCCGCACACCAGTTCGGCCAGTTCGCCGGTTTCGGAGAGCTCTTGCGGCTTGCAGTTGTTCAAGCCGTAGCCCTTCGACAGCGAGGCGGCCAGCGTGTTCATGTCCGACGCGTTACCGGTGTTGGGTTCGGCGTTCGCGGCGCCAACACCCGCGAAAGCCAAACTGCCTGTGAAAGTTGCGGCCGACACGACTCGCAGCGCGGTGTTCCAGTGTGACATTTTCCTGACTCCCTGCGGTTGATGGAAATAAAGAGGGGCGAACGTATCTCGGTATCGGTTCACGGAATCGGTTGCGGCACAGCGGGAACCTCACCCATTGGCGCGCCACCACTGGTAGAGCGCCGCAACGTCGGTGTTGGACGCGCGCAGGTAACTCAGCGTGTTGTTGGCGTCCGTGGTCCAGATGATCTCGGCGCCGTTTTGGTAAGTGCCGCAGGCCGCCTGCCCGGCGCTGGCGGTCGAACCGTCCTTGTGCCAGTTGGACGGCGACTGGCCGGCATCCCCGCACGGCGTCAGGACGTCTTCTTTGATGGTGGCCTTGAACGACGTGGCCAGATTGTCGGCATTGGTGAACAGCACGTACTTGGCCTGCACCGGGCCGCGCGGGTCGGGGCTCTGCCCGCAGGTGAGCACCGCCAGTTGTGTGCTGCGGTCGATGTTCTGGGCGGTGCAGTTGTTCAGGCCGTAGCCCTTCGACAGCGAGGCCGCAAGCGTGTTGATATCCGAAGCGTTCCCGGTGGTGGCCGGATCCGCGCTCGCCGGGCCACCCGCTAAGGCCAAACCGCCGGTGAGCACCGTCGCCGTCGCCGCCCTCAGCACGTTGCTGAAATCAGACATGAATGGCTCCTTAACGGCCGCTTCTAAACACGGATAGTAGGGCTATGTCGTGGTAATGCAATACATTCCGCAGGCAATTGTCTGTGTGGGCATCCTTCCTCGGCTGGGCACGCAGAGGCCCAGGAAAATGATAGTGCCGCGCCGGTGGTTGCGCAGGACCATGAATTATGTTGAGGCGGTGTTGTAATCCCGACTTTGGGCGAATGCGGTGATGCCGCCGGCCCGTTGCGGCCAGCGCCGGCAAAACGAGTTTTGTTCATTGCTAGTGCCGATCTGAGTCCGCTCGGGTATGGTTAGCACCGCTTTACGCCAGCTAACTTCTCTCGACTGGAGAATCCATGACACAACCCCCTCCTCCGCCACCGGGTTATCCGCCACCGCCCCAGCCCGGTTATCCGCCGCAGCAGCCGGCCGGCCAAGCGCCGAATAACTATCTGGTGTGGTCGATCCTGGTCACCCTCTTCTGCTGTCTGCCCTTCGGAATCGTGGCGATCGTCAAGTCGAGCCAGGTCAATGGGTTGTGGGCGCAGGGCCGCTACGCCGAGGCGCAGGCGTCCGCCGAAAGCGCCAAGAAATGGGTGATCTGGTCGGTGGTCGTCGGCGTCGTCGTCGGCGTCATCTACGGCATCCTGATGGCGGTCGGTGCGCTGAACACGAACACCAACGCGGCACTCGCCGCGATGTTCTAATAGCTGATCATGGTGACCCGCTGGGGGGCGGCGCACGCGAATCTGGGTGCACCACTGGTGGTGGCCGCATCCACGACGTTGATGTGCGCTGCCATCTGGGCGGGTGATCCGACCACCCCGCACGGCCCGTTGCCGGTATGCCCCACCAAGGCGTTGTTGGGGATCGACTGTCCCGGCTGCGGCAGCTTACGCATGGTGTATTCGCTTATGCACGGCAATCTTTTGGCGGCCGCCAGGTTCAACGCTTTGGGTCTGGCGGCTGTCGTGCTGTTGCTGTGGACGTACTTCTCCTGGACCTACGGGCGCCTGGTGGGCCGACGGATCCGTGGCTGGCAGCACCGGCGCTGGGCCGCGGTCGTGACACTGTCGCTGGTGCTGGCCTGGTTCGTGGTGCGCAACATCCCCGTCGCGCCCTTCACCGCACTGTATGTCTGATACCGCCGTGTCCTGAACCGGGCCGCTCAGGCCGCGGTCTAACCTGGGGCGCGATGGTGAACAAATCCACGACGATTCCGGCGTTGGTCGCCGTGGTCGCCCTGACCGCGTTCTCAACCGGCTGCTTCCATCGGTCGTCTGGCTCGCAGCAAACACCCGTGGCCGCGGGCGCATTTGCCTCGGCATTGCGCGACAAGGTCACGGCCGACGCGATGATGGCGCACCTGTCGAAGCTGCAAGACATCGCCAACGCCAACAACGGCACCCGGGCGGTGGGCACATCCGGATACGAGGCCAGCGTCGACTATGTGGTAAACGTCTTGCGCGGCAGTGGATTTGACGTGCAGACGCCCGAATTCTCGGCGCGGGTGTTCCACGCCGACAAGCCGGTACTCACCGTCGCCGGCAAGACGGTGGAGGCACACGTACTTGACTTCAGCCTGGGCACCGGGCCGGAAGGGGTGAGCGGGCCGCTGGTCGTCGCACCGGCGAACAACCTAGGCTGCGCGGCGTCGGACTACGCGAACCTGCCGCTGCAGGGCGCGGTGGTGTTGGTGGACCGCGGCACCTGCCCGTTCGCCCAGAAGGAAGACGCCGCCGCACAGCGCGGCGCCGCGGCGATGATCATCGCCGATAACGTCGACGAACAAGAGATGGGCGGCACGCTCGGGCCGGCCACCGATGTGAAGATGCCGGTGCTGAGCGTGACCAAGTCGGTGGGCGTGCAGCTGCGCGGGCAGCCGGGGCCAACCACGATCAAGCTCAACGCCAGCGCCCAAAGTTTCCGGGCCCGCAACGTGATTGCGCAGACCAAGACCGGCTCGGCTACCGACGTGGTGATGGCGGGGGCGCACCTGGACAGCGTGCCCGCCGGGCCGGGCATCAACGACAACGGCTCGGGCGTGGCCGCGGTGCTGGAAACCGCTGTGCGGCTGGGAAGTTCGCCTTCAGTGCACAACGCGCTGCGGTTCGGCTTCTGGGGCGCCGAGGAACTCGGGCTGATCGGATCGCGCAACTATGTCGAGTCGCTGGACCTGACGGCGCTGAAAAACATTGCGCTGTACCTGAACTTCGACATGCTCGCGTCGCCGAACCCCGGCTACTTCACCTACGACGGCGACCAGTCGTTGCCCGCGGACGCTCGCGGCCAGCCGGTGGTACCCGAGGGTTCGGCCGGCATCGAGCGGACACTGGTCGCGTACCTGAAGTCGGCCGGAAAGACCGCGCAGGACACCTCGTTCGACGGACGGTCCGACTACGACGGATTCACCCTGGCAGGGATCCCCGCCGGCGGCCTGTTCTCGGGCGCCGAGGGCAAGATGTCCGCCGACCAAGCCAAGTTGTGGGGCGGGACCGCCGACCAACCGTTCGATCCCAACTACCACCAGCAGACCGACACGCTCGACCATGTCGACCGCACCGCGCTGGGAATCAACGGTGGCGGCGTGGCTTACGCGATCGGTCTCTACGCGCAAGATCTCGGCGGGCATAACGGGGTCCCCGTCATGGCCGACCGCACCCGGCACGTGCTCAACAAGTCATGATCTCCCGGCTGGGCGCGACGCTGCTGTTGATCGCCGTGTTGGCCGGTTGTTCGGCGACGCGGCCGGGTACGCCGACGGCGACGCCGGACCTCGGGCACAGTTTGGCCAAAAAGGTGAACGCCGAGGGCATGCTGACGCACCTGCGTGCCCTGCAGAACATCGCCAACGCCAGCGGCGGCAACCGTGCGGACGGAACGCCGGGCTTCAACGCCAGCGTCGACTACGTCGCTAAAGCCCTGCGCGACAAGGGTTTCGACGTACAGATACCGCAGTTCGACCGGCTCTACACCGTGTCCTTGGGTAAGCCGGCGGTGACCGTTGCGGGCCGCACCTATCCCGTCGACCAGGCCTCGCTGCTGGTTCAGACGCCGCCCGGCGGACTCACCGGACAACCGATCCGGCCGACGCGGCCGTCGGGTTGCGCACCCAACGACTACCCGGCCGTGGTGCCCAGGGGTGCGATCGCCGTCGTCGATGACGCCCAGTGTTCGGTGGTCGACAAACAGAACAGCGCGGTGGCCAAGGGCGCCAGTGCCCTGATCGTGCTCAGTTCGCCCACCGGGCGGGGAGCCCCACCCACGCTGTTCACCACCGGCTACTTCAAGCGGCTGACCGTGCCGGTCGCCGTGCTGGGTTCCTCCGGCGCCGCCGCGCTGACGGGCTCCACCGCACCGATACGTCTGGTGCTGGATGCACAGAACGTCAAGATCACTTCCCGAAACGTCGTGGCGCAGACCAAAACCGGGTCGGCCCATGACGTCGTCGTGGTGGGTGCGCACCTGGACGGCTCGCGCGCCGGACCCGGGATCAACGACGACGGCTCCGGGGTGGCCGCCGTCCTGGAGACGGCGCTGCAACTGGGCCCGCTCGCTCCGGTGAACAACGCGGTGCGGTTCGTGTTCTGGGGCGCCGATGTAGACGGCCGCAACGGCGTACTGGACTACGTGTTCGGCATGGACCGCGAGCAACTCAACGACATCGCGCTGTACTTGAACTTCACCATGCTGGGTTCGCCCAACGCCGGATTCTTCACCGACGACGGCGATCAGTCCGGCCCGCCCGGGCCCGGTGTCTCGCCCGCGGACGTGCCCGAAGGCTCGGCCGGCATCGAACGCACCCTGTCCGGTTATCTGAATCTCTCCGGCAAGCGGCCCGCGGAAATGCCATTGGACACCAGGGCCGACTACCACCCCTTCATGATCGCGGGCGTGCCGGTCGGCGGTATGACCACCGGATCCTCGCAGCCGAAAACCCCCGTGCAGGCCCGACTATGGGGCGGCCAGGCCGGTGTGCCGTTCGATCCGAACTTCCAGAGCCCACGCGATACCGTCGACAACATCAACCGGGAAGCGTTGGCGGTCATGGGTTCTGGCGTCGGTTTCGCCGTCGGCAGCTACGCGGAGTCCATCGGTGGGGTCAACGGCGTGCCGCCACACAACAAGAGGCATCGCACGCGGGTGCCGTAACGGCGGCTTGTCGGTGGCAACCACTAATATCGAACCTATGTTCGAATGGTGGTATGCCTCCCGTCCGACGCCCGAGTCGGCCGCGCTGCTCGACCGGGTGCGCGAGGCGGGGCGTGCCGAGGCGCGCGCGGCCGCCGAGCGGCTGGTCGCCGCCGGTGACTTGTTGGTGTTGCGTTGCCGGGAGTCGGGGGAGCGCGCGGACTGGTCGGCGGACGCGTGGGATGCGGTGGCCGCCCAGTTGGGTGCGGCGTTGGGGTGCAGCGTGGCGATGGGGCACAGCTCTGCGCTATGCGATGGCGATGCGCGACCGACTGCCGCAGGTCGGCAAGGCCTTTCGGGCCGGCCTTATCGATTACCGGTCGTTTCAGACGATCGTGTTTCGCACCGAGCTGATCACCGATGCCGACGTGCTGACCCGCGTTGATGCGCAGGTTGCGGCTCTCGTCTCGCGGCGCCCCTCGCTGACCCGCGGTGGGCTGGGTGCGGCCGTGGACCGGGTGATCGCATTAGTTGATGCCGATGCGGTGCGGCGCGCCAAGGACGCGGTCAGTGATCGCTACGTGGATGTGCTCGCCAATGAGTCGGGGATGGCGTATCTGACCGGAAGCGTCTTGGGCGCCGACGGGCGGGCCCTGGATCGCCGGCTCGATGAGTTGGCCGCCACCGTGTGCGACGCCGATCCTCGCACCGTCAAGCAGCGGCGCGCGGATGCGTTGGGGGCGTTGGCCGCCGGCGGTTCGCGGCTGGTGTGCGGCTGCGGCCGTTCTGACTGCGGTATGGGCGCGTCGGCGCGTAAGGGCAATGTGGTGATCCACGTGATCGCGGAGCAGGCCAGCGTGGAGGGCAAGGTGTCGACGCCGGGTGTCTTGCCCGGGGTTGAGGGCCTCATCCCGGCCGAGGTGGTCGCGCAGCTGGCCGCCGCGCCGCGGCTGGTGCCGCTGATCGCACCGACCGCCGCCGA
>NZ_LZSX01000058.1 GCF_001665835.1 Mycobacterium colombiense
CCCCCCCCCCCCCCGCCCCCCCCCCCCCCCCCCCCCCCCCCCCCCCCTTTTTTTTTTCAAGCAGAAGACGGCATACGCGATTAGCTGCAGTCTCGTGGGCTCGGAGATGTGTATAAGAGACAGGTCTCGGCCAGCCCGCACACCCAGATGGCCCCCGCCTCCGCCAAGCCGCCCGAGGTGGCAAACCTGGCGACGAAGATGTTCCAGGCGCTGCTGCCGTCGCGGTCCGGCGCGATCCAAAAGCCGGCCGGGTCGCAGACCATCGGCCGCGCCACCGACAACGACATCGTCATCCAGGACGTCCTGGCCTCGCGCCACCACGCCTTCTTGATCCAGACGCCGCTGGGCACCGAGATCCGCGACGCACACAGCGTGAACGGGACGTTCGTCAACGGCGTCCGGGTCGGCTCGGCGGTGCTGACCGAGGGCGACGTGGTCACCATCGGCAACGTCGACCTGGTGTTCACCGGCGACAGCCTGGTCCGCCGCACCGAGGCCGCGACGCGCACCGGCGGGCTGGAGGTCAACTCCGTCTGCTACACCGTCGACCACGGCAAGCAGCTGCTCGACCACATCTCGCTGACCGCCCGTCCCGGGACACTGACCGCCATCATCGGTGGTTCGGGTGCCGGCAAGACCACCCTCTCGCGGCTGATCGTCGGCTACACCAGCCCGACCTCGGGCAATGTGACCTTCGAGGGCCACAACATCCACACCGAGTACGCGTCCATGCGCAGCAGGATCGGGATGGTCCCGCAGGACGACGTGGTGCACCGCCAGCTGACGGTCAACCAGGCCCTGAACTACGCGGCCGAACTGCGCCTGCCAGGCGACACCAGCAAAGAGGAGCGGGCCCGCGTCGTCGCGCAGGTGCTCGAGGAACTCGACATGACCCAGCACGCCGACACGCGGGTCGACAAGCTCTCCGGTGGCCAGCGCAAGCGCGCCTCGGTCGCCCTCGAGCTGCTCACCCAGCCGTCGCTGCTGCTGCTCGACGAGCCGACGTCGGGTCTGGACCCGGCGCTGGACCGTCAGGTCATGCTGATGCTGCGCCAGCTTGCCGACGCGGGACGCGTGGTGCTGGTGGTGACCCACTCGGTGTCGTACCTGGACGTGTGCGACCAGATCCTGCTGGTCGCACCCGGCGGGAAGACGGCGTTCTGCGGGCCGCCCGACCAGGTCGAGTCCGCCATGGGGACCCGCAACTGGGCCGACATCTTCGCCAAGGTGGGTGCCGACCCGGACGAGGCCAACCGCCGCTTCAAGGAGCGCAACCAGCAGTCGTCGCGGCCACCGACCCCGGAGAGCCCGGCGGACCTGGGCGAACCACCACAGACCGACCTGTTCCGGCAGTTGTCCACGATCGCCCGGCGCCAGGTGCGCCTCGTGGTGTCCGACCGCGGCTACACGATCTTCCTGGCGGTCCTGCCGTTCCTCATCGGCGCGTTGTCATTGACGGTGAAGGGCCCGCACCCGGGCCTCGGCCCGGCCGACCCGATGGGTCCCGCGCCGACGCAGCCGCAGTACATCATGGTGCTGCTGAACATCGGTGCCGTCTTCATGGGCACCGCGCTGACCATCCGCGACCTGATCGGCGAGCGCGCCATCTTCAAGCGAGAACAGGCGGTGGGGCTGTCCACCACCGCCTATCTGCTGGCCAAGATCGCCGTGTTCTGCGTCTTCGCCACCGGCCAGGCGGCCATCGCGACCACGATCGTGCGGCTGGGTAAGGGCGCGCCGACGGCGCATCCCCAGTTCTTCGGCAACTCCACCTTCTCGCTGTTCGTCACCGTCGCGGGCACCTGTGTGGCCTCGGCCATGCTGGGCCTGCTGCTGTCGGCGCTGGCGCAGTCCAACGAGCAGATCATGCCGCTGCTGGTGGTCTCGATCATGTCCCAGCTGGTGTTCTCCAGCGGCATGATCCCGGTGTATCAGCGCTTCGGCCTCGAGCAGATGGCGTGGCTGACGCCCGCCCGCTGGGGCTACGCGGCGGGCGCGTCCTCGATCGACTTCCCGTCGCTGGTGAAGGTCAAGCAGATCCCGACCAACGACCCGATCTGGCAGCACTCGAAGCACATTTTCGTGTTCGACATGTTCATGCTCGCCGCGCTGTCGATCGGCTACACCGGCTTCGTGCGCTGGCATATCCGGCTGAAACGCTAGGCCGGCGCCCCAACCTCGACCCCAACCTGGATGTGATGACTCGACCTGCGCAGCCCGTGCTGACGGCTCGATCTGACCGCTCCGAAGGTAGTTTCGCCGCCGGCCGCGATGTGGTGGTGGGCAGCGACCTGCGCGCCGACCTGCGCGTGGCGCACCCGCTGATCGCCCGCGCTCACGTGCTGCTGCGCTTCGATCAGGGGCGGTGGCAGGCCGTAGACAACAACTCGCTCAACGGGGTCTACCTGGACGGCCAGCGGGTGCCGGTCGTCGACATCCACGACGGCCAGACGATCAACATCGGCAAGCCCGACGGCCCGCGGATCACCTTCGAAGTGGGCCAGCACACGGGCAGCGTCGGCCTGCTGCCGCCGACCACCAACTCGGTCCCGATCATCACCGCGCGGCCCGCCGCGCCGGCGCCGGCGACCGGCCCGCGCCCGGCGACCGCCCCGCCCCGGCCGGGTGCGCCTCCGCCACGGCCGCCCGCGCCGCCGTCGTCGCGCTCCTTCCCCCGGCGGGACGCCCAGCGCCGGGCCGCCGCTCCGATCGTCCCGCCGGACAGCGCGACCCGCGCCGTACCGCGGTCCGGGCCGCCCCCCGCCGCGCTGAACCCGCCCACCCCGGCCGGCCGCGCCCGCGACGCCGTGGAGTTCCCGACCACCTGGGTCGGCGTCCCGGGGTCCGACTCCGAGCTCCGGCCGCAGGCCGGCCGCACCGCCCGGATCGGGCGCGCGCTCAACAACGACATCGTCGTGCCCGACGTGTTGGCCTCACGCCATCACGCCTTCCTGAACCCGACCCCGACCGGCGCCGAGATCCGCGACGCGAACAGCAGCAACGGCACCTTCGTCAACGGTGTCAGGGTCGGGTCCGCGGAGCTGTCCGACGGCGACGTGGTGACGATCGGCAACGTCGACCTGGTGTTCCAAAGCGGCGTGCTGGTCCGCCGCCAGGAGGCGGCGACCCGGGCCGGCGGCCTGGAGGTGCGCGAGGTCAACTTCGGCGTCGACGGCAAGAACCTGCTGGAGCGGATCTCTTTCGTCGCCCGGCCCGGCACGCTGACCGCGCTGATCGGCGGGTCGGGCGCGGGCAAGACCACGCTGTCTCGGCTGATCGCCGGGTACGCCACCCCGTCGTCGGGCTCGGTCACCTTCGAGGGCCACAACATCCACACCGAGTACGCCTCGCTGCGCACCAGGATCGGGATGGTCCCGCAGGACGACGTCGTGCACCGGCAGCTGACGGTCAGCCAGGCGCTCGGCTACGCCGCCGAGCTGCGCCTGCCGCCGGACACCAGCAAGTCCGACCGCGAGCAGGTGGTCGCCCAGGTCCTCGACGAGCTGGGCCTGACCGAGCACGCGAACACCCGCGTCGACAACTTGTCCGGAGGTCAGCGCAAGCGCGCGTCGGTGGCCCTGGAACTGCTGACCGGGCCGTCGCTGCTGATCCTCGACGAGCCGACCTCCGGCCTGGACCCGGCGCTGGATCTGCAGGTCATGACCATGCTGCGGCAGCTCGCCGACGCCGGCCGCGTCGTCCTGGTGGTGACCCACTCGCTGACCTACCTCGACGTCTGCGACCAGGTGCTGCTGATGGCGCCGGGCGGCAAGACGGCGTACCTCGGCGCGCCCGGCCAGATCGGCGCGGCCATGGGCACCACCAACTGGGCGCACATCTTCGCCAAGGTGGGCGCCAATCCGGACGAGGCCAATCGCCGCTTCCTGGCGCAGAACAGACCGCCGCCGCCCACGCTGACCGAGTCACCCGCCGAGCTGGACGTCCCGGCGCGCACCAGCAAGCGCCGCCAGTTCTCGACGATCGCGCGCCGCCAGGTCCGGCTGGTGGTCTCCGACCGCGCCTACTTCCTGTTCCTGGCGGTGCTGCCGTTCGTAATGGGCGCGCTGTCACTGACCGTGCCCGGCAGCGTCGGTTTCGGCTATGCCGATCCGGTGAGCGAGTCGGCCGGTGAGGCCGGGATGATCCTGACTTTGCTCACCATGGCGGCCGCGTTCATGGGGACCGCGCTGACCATCCGCGACCTGATCGGCGAGCGGCCGATCTTCCGGCGGGAACAGGCGGTCGGCCTGTCGAGCACGGCCTACCTGCTGGCCAAAATGGCGGTGTTCTGCACGTTCGCCGTCATCCAGGCGGCGATCGCCACAGCCATCGTGGTGGTGGGCAAGGGGCCGCCGACGCGGCCGGCGGTGCTGCTCGGTAACGCCACCCTCGAACTGTTCGCCGGGGTCGCCGCGACGTGTGTGGCGGCGGCGATGCTGGGCCTGTTGCTCTCGGCCCTGGCGCGCTCCAACGAGCAGATCATGCCGCTGCTGGTGGTGTCGCTGATGATGCAGATGGTGCTCTCCGGCGGCATGGTGCCGGTCACCCATCGGATCTTCCTCGACCAGCTGTCCTGGCTGGTGCCCTCGCGGTGGGGGTACGCGGCGCAGGGGTCGACGGTCGATCTGTGGGCGGTGTCGCCCGGCCCGCAGAGCCCGCGGGACAGCCATTTCGAGCACACGTCGGTGGCCTGGCTGTTCGACATGGGCATGCTCGCGGTGCTCACCGTCGCCTACGCCGCGCTGGTGCGGTGGCGCATCCGGCTCACCCGCTGAGCGATCAGCCGCTGATGGCTCAGCCGTCCAGACCCCCATCCAGCCGCAGCCCGTGAGCGAGGGCGAAGGCGACGGCCTGGTCGACATCGACGCGGGCGCCGGTCAGCGAGGCCGTCGTCCACAGCGCCGGATCCACGCTGCTGCCGCGCAGGTCCGCCTCGTCCAGGCGGGTACCGGCGGTCCGCGCCCCGCGCAGGTCCGCGCCGCGCAGCACGGCCTTGCGCAGATCGGCCTCCACCAGGCTGGTTTCCCGCAGCCGGCAGCCGCTCAGGTCGACGCCGCGCAGGTCGATGCCGCCGAGCACGGCGAGCGTGAAGTCGACCTCGTCGAACGTGACCGGCCGCAGCCGGCACTGCACGAACACCGAGCCGAGCATGCTGCACTGGGAAAACGTGCTGTGCCACAACGATGTCCGCCGGAACGTGCAGTTACGGAAGGCCGATCCGCGGTGCTGCGACTCGGCGAGGTTGGCGCCGCCGAAGTTGCATTCGGTGAACACGACCCGTTCGGTCTGCAGTCGGCTGAGGTCGTCGTCGGTGAAGTCGTGGCCCCCGAATTCCTGGTCGACCCACCGCGTGGTCAATTGGCCGACAGGCTGGCCAGGGCGTATTCGCTGACCGCGATCAGGGCGTCGGTCGCCGACCGCCGATCCCTGGCGTCGATGCTGATCACCGGGATGTGTGGCGGCAGGGTCAGCGCCTCGCGCACCTCGGCGACCGGGTAGCGGGGCGCGCCGTCGAACTCGTTGACCGCGACGAGAAAGGGCAGGTTGCGGTGCTCGAAGAAGTCGACCGCAGCGAAGCTGTCCTGCAGGCGCCTGCAGTCGACCAGCACGACCGCGCCGATGGCGCCGCGCACCAGGTCGTCCCACATGAACCAGAAGCGGCGCTGCCCCGGCGTTCCGAACAGGTAGAGCACCAGGTCCTCGGCGAGGGTGATCCGGCCGAAATCCATTGCGACGGTGGTGGTCCGCTTGTCCGGGGTGGCCTCGAGCGCGTCGACGCCGGTCGAGGCGTCGGTGAGCATCGCCTCGGTGCGCAGCGGCATGATCTCCGACACCGCCCCGACGAAGGTGGTCTTGCCGGCCCCGAATCCACCGGCGATCACGATCTTCGTCGACGCGTGGGTGCCGGAATCGGCCTGCACGTCAGAGTGCGCGTAAGCCACGCAGTGTCCTTCCTATGAGTTCGTGGCGCTCGTCTCTGGTGGAACGCTCGGACAACGTCTTATGCACTCGAACGTAGCCGGACAGCACCAGATCCCCGACCAGGACGCGCGCGACGCCGAGCGGAAGGTCCAGCCGGGCCGAGATTTCGGCGACCGACGGGCTGTCGACGCACAGTTGAATGATTCTGCCCCGCGCGTCGTTGGGTGGCCACCGGTGCGTCAGGCCGGCCTGCAGCGTCTGAATCGGCGCCTCGAGGGGGAGGTCGACGTTGGTGTCGGTGCGTCCGGACGTCAGGGTGTACGGGCGGACCAGGTTCCCCTTACGGTGAGCCGGCCAGTTCTGGGGGGTGTCCATCGCGGCTCACGAGTGCTGCTGCACGGCCGACCGGCGGGTCGACTGCACCACGCCACCCACCCGTTCGACGAGGACGGCCATCTCGTAGCCGATCTGACCGATGTCGCACGACGCCGCGGCCAGCGTCGCCAGGTGCGAGCCATCCCCGACCCGCATCAACAGCAGGTAGCCGTTCTGCATCTCGACCACCGATTGAAGCACCTGGCCGCCCTCGAACAGCTGCGCGGCGCCGGTGGCCAGGCTGGCCAGTCCGGAGGCCACGGCGGCCAGCTGATCGGCGCGTTCGCGCGGGAGATGCTCGCTGGCGGCGATGGGCAGCCCGTCGACGGAGACCAGCAGCGCGTGCGCGACGCCGGGGACCTCGTGGGCGAACCTGGTCACCAGCCAGTCCAGGGAGTTGTCGGGGGAAGTCATTATTCGTCGGATCCTTGATCGGTCTCACGGGCGTGCGAGCGTCCGGTGCGCACGCCACCGAAATGGTTACTGAACGAGGCGCGAACCGCCTCGGGGTCGCGGGCTAAGGGGCCGGTGGCCGCGTGCTGCGGCTCCCGGTGCGACGGGGATCGGCCGTTCAGCCCCTGGTCCGGCTCGTCCGGCTCGTCCTGTAAGGCGCCGTTGGCGCCGCCGGGCACCAGCCGCGCACCCGGCGTGCGCACCGGCAGGCCGTGGTCGGTGGTGTGGGCCTCGACGGGCCTCTCCTCCGCCGCGGCCGCCAGCGTCCAGCCACGGTCCCAGACCGACTGCCAATCCAGGTCGGGGCTGTTGACCAGGTCGTGCGGGTCGCCGAGCATCTCCGACAGCATCCGCCGGTAGATGACGTCGTCGTCGGTCGGACCCGCCGGGGCCTTCGGGACCGACGGGATGGACGCCACCGGCGCCGGCTGGTCTGGCCGGGCCTGCGTGCGGCTGTCGGCCTCCCGGGAGCGGGCGGAGAAGAAGGCCGACGTGTCCGACGCCGCCCGGGCCGGCTCTGGCTTCGGGTCGGGTGCTGCCTCGGGCTCGGGCGCGGGCGGCGCCTTGGGGGCGTTCTCCCACCAGGGCGTCGCCAGCTCGCGGCGCTGGCGGCGGGGCAGTTGTTCGGCGGCCGGGGCGGGGACCGCGGGAACTTCGGTGATGCCGCTGGAACCCGGGTTGCGGCGCGGCAGCAGTGTGACGGACGGGCCGGTGCGTGCCGCCGGCTCGAGCGTGCCGTCGTCCTGCCGGGCGTCCTCGGCGTTCGCGCTGGCGAGCTTGGCGCTCGGCGAGGAGACGGCGCGGATGTGGCGGGGCGCCGCCGACTGGGCGACGGCTCGGCCGGCGAGCACCGTCGGCGGCAGGTAGATCTCGGCGGTGGTACCCGAACCCGACTCGTTGGCCGCGGGGCCGCGCAGCCCCACCCGGATGCCGTGCCGGGCCGCGATCCGGCCGACCACGAAAAGCCCCATGTGCCGGGCGTTGTCGGGGGTGACGTCGCCGCCGGCCTGCAGCCGCATGTTGGCCATCCGCCGGTCGGTGTCGTTCATTCCCAGACCGGAGTCGGCGATCCGCACCACCACTCCCCCGTCGCCGCCGCGTGACGCGGAGATCCGGGCGGTCGTCGTCGGCGGCGAGTAGCGCAGGGCGTTGTCGACCAGCTCGGCGAACAGATGGATGGCGCCGCCCGCGGCCGACCCGATCAGCTCGCACTCCGGCAGTCCGGCGACTTCGACACGGCGGTAGTCCTCGACCTCGGACACGGCGGCATTGATCACCGTTTCCAGCGGCACCGGGTCGCGCTGGTCGCGGGCGAGCTGCGAGCCGGCCAGCACCAGCAGGTTCGCGCTGTTGCGGCGCAGCCGGGCCGCCAGGTGGTCGAGCCGGAACAGGCTGTCCAGGCGTTCGGGGTTCTCCTCGTTGCGCTCCAGCCGGTCGATGAGCGCCAGCTGCTGGTCGACCAGCGAGCGGCTGCGCCGCGACATGGTCTCGAACATGTCGTTGACCAGCAGCCGCAGCCGCGCCTCATCGCCGGCCAGCAGCAGCGCCTGCGTGTGCAGCTCGTCCACAGCGTGGGCGACCTGGCCGATCTCCTCGCTCGTGTACACCGGCAGCGGGCTTGGAATCGGTTCGGCCCCACCGGCTTTCACCGAGGCGATCTCCTCAACGAGATCAGAGTGGGCGACCTTGAGCGCGGCGTCGCGCAGGATCCGCAGCGGCCGCACCAGGGCACGCGCCACCAGCAGCACGACGCCCAACGCGATGACGATCGCGCCCAGCACCAGGGCGGTGTCCAGGATCGCGGCCGAGCGCCGCTCGGCGGCCTGGGCATGCACCGACTTGGTCACCGACGCGGTGGCGTTCTTGATCAGCTGGTCGGCGATGTCGTCGGTCGTCTGGATGGAACGCAGCAGGTCGGCGTTGTCGACCAGCACGCTGGCCGGGTCGGACATGATCGCCATCCGGCTCACCATCTGCTGCTGGAGCGTCTTGGCCTCCGGCGATCCGGCGCCCAGCACCTCGCTCATGCCGAACAGCGTCGACGGTTCGGTGCCCGCCAGGGTGGCCATCGAGGTCCGCAGCTGCGGCTCGGGAAGGTCGGCCCCGCGGGTGACCAGGATCTTCTGCATCGTCATCTGCCCGCGGGCACCGACCGCCCGGCTCAGGCCCTGCGCCTGCGCGCGGATCTTCTCGTCGTCGACACGCACCGAGGCGTTGATGACGTCCTCGGCCGTCAGCAGGATCGGCGCGTAGAGCGTCACCCGCTCCCGCAAACCGAGGCCGGCGTCGGCCGCCTTGTTCACCAGCATCTGGCCGCCGTCGAGCAGGTTGTTCACGCCGGAGCGGACGTCGGCGCTGACGTCGGTGTCGTCCAGCCTGGCCTGCAGTTCGCCCTTGCGCGCCGCGTAGTTCTTCTTGGCCCCCTCGACGTCGCGCCCGGTGGAACTGGCCAGCAGCGCGACGTCCAGCGCCGACATGTACTTGGTGATCACCGGCACCACATCGGCGCGGGTGGCGGCCAGCCGCAGGTTGGCCGAGTTCGCCATGGCGCCGTGGATGCGCAGCACCCCGAAAACCGTCGCCAATACCAGCGGGACCAGCACGATCGCCAGCACTTTCCAGCGCACCGGCCAGTTGCTCAGCGACCAGGTCGGCGGGCGTTTGGCCGGCGCGGCGTCGGCGCCGGGCGTCGGTGCGGGCTCTACGACATCCGCCTCGGCCGG
Organism: Mycobacterium colombiense; assembly: GCF_001665835.1. GTDB lineage: Bacteria > Actinomycetota > Actinomycetes > Mycobacteriales > Mycobacteriaceae > Mycobacterium > Mycobacterium colombiense_A. The sequence continues at coordinate 9,474 of NZ_LZSX01000058.1, forward strand.
GTTGGTCGGGCGGGTGAACATGGTCATGTCATCGCGGCCGGACGACCGGCCGCTGCGCTGACCCTGAGCGCCGAATGAAACGAATGGCTCATGAAACTTCCTGCTTTATTTCGCCCGCCCCGCGCCAGACAGGCGTGTGCGTGTGGGTGTGGCAATCCGACGAGTATGACAGCCCGCGGCGCATGCCACCAGAATCGTCACTGAGCAGACAGGTCCCTCCAAGGTGGCGCCGCCCCCACCCGGTCACCCCTGGCAAACACCACCGGGCGCGAAAGCCTAGGCGGGCCGAAGGAGCGCAACGAGGAAATCGGAGACGTCGGTGAACGGGCGCATGTCCCAGGTGGACAGCAGCAGATCGGGGGCGAAGCCCGCGTCGACCGCGTCGTTGAGAAATTCGTCGAACTCGTAATCGCGGCCGGCACCGAAGCCGATCGCCGCCCGCCCGTCGTCGGCGACATGGGCCCGCAGCCGGCTCAGCACCTGGATACGGGTGCTCGGGGCCAGAAACGCCATGACGTTGCCGGCGGACACGATGACGTCGAACGGTTCGGCGATACCGCGCGCCGGCAGGTCCAGCTCGGCAAGGTCGCCGACCAGCCAGCGCGGGCCGGGGTAGTCCTGCTCGGCCGCTTCGATCAGCGCCGGGTCGACGTCCACGCCGACCACCCGGTGGCCCACCGCGGCCAGGTATCCGCCCAGCCGCCCGGGCCCGCAGCCGGCGTCGAGAATGTGCGCGCCGCGCGGCGCCATGGCGTCCACGAACCGGGCCTCGCCGGCCAGGTCGTCTCCGGCGCGGGCCATGGCGCGGAAACGCTCGATGTACCACTGCGAATGTCCCGGATCGGCAGCGACCTTCTGCATCCAGTAGCTCTGCTCGACCATGGGACCATTATCGGCGTTGTGTTCAAGCTGATGTTCGTGTCCCCGCGGATCCCACCCAATACCGGCAACGCCATCCGGACGGTGGCGGCGACGGGCTGCGAATTGCATCTTGTCGAGCCGATGGCGTTCGATCTGTCCGAACCCAAGCTGCGCCGGGCCGGGCTGGATTACCACGACCTCGCGTCGGTCACCGTGCACGCCTCGCTGGCAGCCGCCTGGGCGGCGCTGTCACCGCAGCGGGTGTTCGCGTTCACCTCGCACGCGCCCACCTCGTTCGCCGACGTGGACTACCGGGCCGGCGACGTGCTGATGTTCGGCCCCGAACCCACCGGGTTGGACGCCGCGACGCTGGCCGACCCGCACATCACCGCGCAGGTGCGCATCCCGATGCTGGCGGGCCGGCGCTCGCTGAACCTGTCCAACGCCGCGGCGATCGCCGTCTACGAAGCCTGGCGCCAGCACGGCTACGCCGGGGCGACCTAGGCCCGATGAGTACTGGGCCGCGCGCGAGTCAGCCATGACATGGCTACCTTCATCACGATTGGTTACGGAGACGAAGCCGGGTACAACCGGGCGAGCGACGAATGTAAGCGGTCCGCGCATGCGCGCGACGACGAATTGCGCGCGGCCGGCGCACTCATCGGGATCGCCGGAGACCCGGTCACTGTGCGCAACCCGGACGACGCCGGCGTACGCATCGAGCCCGGGTCGTTCCTGAGTTCACAGCTGCCGATCGCGGGGTTCGCGGTGTTCGAGGCCGATGATCTCGATGCGGCGATCGAGCGGGTGAGTCGAACGCCGTGTGCGGTGGCTCACGGGGTGGTCGAGGTGTGGCCGCTGACTGTGTGACTCACCAGCTGTTCCAGTGCGTGAGCTGCTCGGCGGGCAGCCGCTTGGCCGGCCGAAAGTCGGTGCCCTTTGTGTAGGCGATCGGGAACAGCCCGCCCTGGCTGTATTTTTCGTAGGGAATGCCGAGCACCTCGGCGGCCTGCTTTTCGCCGTCGCGCAGCAGGTGCAGCGTCGTCCAGCAGGAGCCCAGGCCCCGCGAGCGCAGCGCCAGGCAGAAACTCCAGACCGCCGGGAACAGCGACGCCCAAAACGACACACCGCCCAGCGGTGTCTTGTCTTCGCGGCCCTCGATGCAAGGGATCATCAGGACCGGCGCCTCGTGCATGTGCTCGGCGAGGTAGGTCGCGGAGTCGCGGACCTTGGGCATGCGCTCGCCGCGGGTGTCCCCCTCGGCGTACTGGGCTCCCGGCGCGCTGAGATAACCGCGGGCGTTCGCCAGGTAGATGTCGCCGATCGCCTTCTTCTTTTCGGCGTCCTCGACGAATACCCATTGCCAGCCTTGCGAATTGGAGCCGGTGGGCGCCTGCAACGCCAGTTCGAGGCATTCCATCAGCACCTCACGGCCGACCGGCCTGTCGAAGTCGAGACGCTTGCGGACCGAACGGGTGGTGGTGAGGACTTCGTCGACGGACAAGTTCAGGGTCATGTGTGGAGGCTACCGACACGGCCGTCCTGGCGGCCGACCACCGTTCGGCACCGAATCACCGGAAGTCGCGGGATTTCGAGCCGACCGTCAGGGTGATGCGGCCGAGCCGCTCGGCGACGACGGTGATCGCGCCGCTGGCGTTTTGCACCTGCCCGCGCACCAGCAGCGCCGGGGCCGAGTTAGCCAGCTTGCGATGCCGCGCCCACACCCCCGGCACGCAGAGCACGTTGACCATCCCGGTTTCGTCCTCGAGATTGATGAACGTCACCCCCTGCGCGGTGCCGGGCCGCTGCCGGTGGGTCACCGCGCCCGCGATCAGCACGCGGTCGCCGTCGGGCACCGAGCCCAGCTTCGCGGCGGGCACCACCCCCATCGCGTCCAGGTCGGCCCGCAGGAACTGCGTCGGGTAACTGTCCGGGGAGACGCCGGTGGCCCACACGTCGGCGGCGGCCAGTTCCAGCTCGCTCATCCCGGGCAGCGCCGGGACGTGCGACGACGACCCCACCCCGGGCAGCCGGCCCGGCCGCTGGGTGGCCGCGGCCCCGGCCGCCCACAACGCCTCGCGCCGGGACATGTCGAAGCAGCCCAGCGCCCCGGCCGTCGCCAGCGCCTCGGTCTGCGGCACCGAAAGCTGCAGCCGGGTCGTCAGGTCCAGCAGAGAAGCGAACGGGCCGTTGGACTTTCGCTCGTCGACGAGTTGTTCGGCCAGGTCGTCACCGATGTGGCGGACCGCGCCCAGTCCGAGGCGGACCTCGGTGCCGGCGTTCTCGAGCGTGGCGTGCGCCAGGCTGGCGTTGACGTCCGGGCCGTGCACCGTCACACCGTGCCGGCGCGCATCGGCCACCAGCGACTGCGGCGAGTAGAACCCCATCGGCTGGGCGCGCAGCAGCGCCGCGCAGAACGCCGCCGGGTGGTGCAGCTTGAACCACGACGAGTAGAACACCAGCGACGCGAAGCTCAGTGCATGGCTTTCCGGGAAGCCGAAATTGGCGAAGGCTTCCAGCTTTTCGTAGGTGCGGTCGATCACCTCGTCGTCGGCGCCGTGCAGCGTGCGCATGCCCTCGTAGAACCGGCCGCGCAGCCGTCTCATGCGCTCGGTCGAGCGCTTGGACCCCATCGCGCGGCGCAGCTGATCGGCCTCGGCGGCCGAAAATCCGGCGCAGTCGACCGCGAGCTGCATCAGCTGCTCCTGAAAGAGTGGCACTCCCAATGTCTTTCGCAGCGCCGGTTCCATCGACGGGTGGTCGTAGAGCACCGGGTCCAGCCCGTTGCGCCGCCGGATGTAGGGATGCACCGACCCGCCCTGGATGGGGCCGGGACGGATCAGCGCGACCTCCACCACCAGGTCGTAGAACACCCGCGGCTTCAGCCGCGGCAGGGTGGCCATCTGCGCGCGCGACTCCACCTGGAACACGCCGACCGAATCGGCACGGGACAGCATCGCGTACACCGCGGGCTCGGAGAGGTCGAGGCGGGCCAGGTCCACCTCGATCCCCTTGTGCTCGGCCACCAGGTCGATGGCGTAGTGCAGCGCCGAGAGCATCCCCAGCCCCAGCAGGTCGAACTTCACCAATCCGATTGCCGCGCAGTCGTCTTTGTCCCATTGCAGGACGCTGCGGTTCTCCATGCGCGCCCACTCCACCGGGCACACGTCGGCGATCGGGCGGTCGCAGATCACCATGCCGCCGGAGTGAATGCCCATGTGCCGCGGCAGGTTCCGGATCTGGTTCGCCAGGTCGACCACCGGTTCGGGGATGCCCTCGACATCGGGCGAGTCCGCCAACCCGTTCCAGTGGCTGATCTGCTTACTCCACGCGTCCTGCTGGCCCTGCGAGAAGCCCAGGGCGCGGGCCATGTCGCGCACCGCGATCTTTCCCCGGTAGGTGATGACGTTGGCGACCTGGGCGGCGTAGTCGCGGCCGTACTTGTCGTAGACGTACTGGATGACCTTTTCCCGCTGATCGGACTCGATGTCCATGTCGATGTCGGGCGGCCCGTCGCGGGCCGGCGACAGAAAACGCTCGAATAGCAGCTCGTTGGCCACCGGGTCGACGGCGGTGACGCCCAGGGCGTAGCAGACCGCGGAGTTGGCGGCCGATCCCCGGCCCTGGCACAGGATGTTGTTGTCCCGGCAGAACCGGGCGATGTCGTGCACCACCAGGAAATAGCCCGGAAACGTCAGGTGGGCAATGACTTTGAGCTCGCGCTCGATCTGGGCATACGCGCGCGGCGCGTGCTCGGCCGACCCGTAGCGGTCGCGCGCCCCGGCCATGGTCAACTGCCGCAGCCAGCTGTCCTCGGTATGCCCGGCGGGCACGTCGAACGGCGGCAGCTGCGGCGCGATGAGCGCCAGCCCGAAGGCGCACTGCTCGCCCAGCTCGGCGGCCGCGGTCACCACGTCGGGCCACTGGCCGAACAGGCGGGCCATCTCCTCACCCGAGCGCAGGTGCGAACCGCCCAGCGGCGCCAGCCACCCGGCGGCCGAATCCAGCGACCGCCGGGCCCGGATGGCGCCCATCGCCATGGCCAGCCGGCGCCGCGACGGCCCCGCGAAATGCGCGCCGGTGGTGGCGACGACGCCGACCCCGAAGCGGGGGGCCAGCGCGGCCAGCACCGCGTTGCGTTCGTCGTCGAGCGGCTGACCGTGATGGGTCAGCTCGATGCTGACCCGCTGCGCTCCGAACCGGTCCACCAGATCGGCCAGCGCCCGCTCCGCCGCCGAGGGGCCGCCCTCGGAAAGCGCTTGGCGGACATGCCCTTTGCGACAGCCAGTCAGGATGTGCCAGTGCCCGCCGGCGGCCTCGGTCAGCGCGTCGACATCGTAGCGGGGCTTGCCCTTCTCGCCGCCGGCCAGATGCGCCGCGGCCAGTTGCCGCGACAACCGCCGGTACCCCTCCGCGCCGCGGGCCAGCACCAGCAGGTGCGGACCGGGCGGATCCGGCTGCTCGGTGCGCGCACCCGGGCCCAGCGACAGCTCGGCGCCGAACACGGTGCGCATGTCGAGCTCGGCCGCCGCCTCGGCGAACCGCACCGCCCCGTACAGGCCGTCGTGGTCGGTGAGCGCCAGGGCGCGCAGGTCCAGCCGGGCCGCCTCCTCGACCAGCTCCTCGGGCGTGCTCGCCCCGTCCAGGAAGCTGAACGCCGAATGCGCATGCAGCTCGGCATAAGCGACCGACGAGCGGGACGCCCGACCCTCATCCGGCGGCTGGTACGTCGCGCGCCTGCGCGACAGGGGGCCCTCCTGTTCCGGGCCCGCCGACCCCCCGGCATGGCGCGGCTTGCTGTCGAGCACCCGCTCCATTTCCGCCCAGCTCGGCGGCCCGTTGAACCAGCCCACGGATCCGAGTATATCGAACTGATGTTCGATTTTACCGCGGCTCAGTACAACTGTTGTTAAACCGATCTTCAACTCTTAAACAAGGTCTTAACGCTGGGGCACTACCGCGGATCGCGAGCTCCACGGATACTGGTACAAGTTCAAAAAGCGGACTACACCGGGGGCCGGCATGGCACAGACACTGGATACGGCATTCCTTCAGGCCCACGATCCAGATCAGCACGCGAGCCTGGCGATCGGTGCGGTCGCCATCGTGGACGGCACCGTACCCGACTATGAACGGCTCAAAAGCCTTCTGGCCGAACGTATCCAGCCGATCACGCGATGCACGCAGCTGCTGCGGGCGCATCCGCTGAACCAGGAGTGGATCGACTGCCCGGACTTCGACCTGGCCCACCACGTGCGCCGGGTGGCCATCCCCCGCCCCGGCGACGAGGCCGAGCTGTCCCGGGCCATCGCCCACGCCCTGGAACGGCCCCTCGACCCGGACCGGCCCCTGTGGGAGTGCTGGGTGATCGAGGGCCTGAAGGGCAACCGGTGGGCGATCCTGATGAAGACCCATCACGGCCTGCTCGACGGAAACTCGGCCGCCCGCCTGATCAGCAGGCTCTGCGACGACGCCGACGCGGATACCTTCACCAACGGCGCTGCGGCCAAACCGGTTTCGCCACCGGCCCCGGGCAAGCCGGGCTGGGTCGACGCGCTGTGGCGGGCTTCGTCGGCCGCCGGCGCCCTGGTCGGCGCGATGTGGCCGACCGTGAGCACCGATGCGGTCACCGCCTCGCGGCGCTACAGCACGGTGCGCGTCCCGATCGCCGACGTCGATAGCGTCTGCCGCAAGTTCGGTGTCAGCGCCAACGACGTCGCGCTCGCCGCCATCACCGAGGGATTCCGCACGGCGTTGCTCGGCCGCGGCGAGGAACCGCGGGCGGACTCGCTGCGCACCCTGGTGCCGATGCCGGTCCGCTCGGCGATGCTCTCGCACCTGCCCGTCGAACACGACGACCCCGTGCGGCGGTTGCAGACGGTGCACACCAGGTGGAAGGCCAAGCTGACCACCCAGCCGCCGGGCATCGTTGAGTCGGCGATCGGCTTCCTGCCAACGGTGTTGCGCAGCAACGTCTTACAGCTGCTCTCCCGCCTTCCGCAGCGCGCCATCGTCACGTTGGCCACCAACGCGCCCGGGCCGCGCCGCCGGCTGCGAATGATGGGCCAGACGCTGGAACGGCTGCTGCCGATCCCCCCAACGGCCGCGGCGCTGCACACCGGCGTCGCGGTGCTGAGCTACGGCGACGAACTGGTCTTCGGCATCACCGCCGAACACGGCGACGCGTTCGACGTCAAGCAGCTGGCCGCCGCCATCGAGCTGGGCATGGCGCGACTGGTGGCCCTCGGCGACACTTCCGTGCTGCTGTTCAACCGCAAGCGTCCCGCGCGCCCGGCGGTGCGCCCCGTGCCGCCGACGCATCCGTCGGCGCCGGGGCACGCGCGTCGCTGACCCGTTCTCCCGGCGGCCGACCACCGTGAGAAGGTTGGTCATGGGCAAGTTGGGGCCGGTCATCATCGATCCGCGCCGCCATGACGCGGTGCTGTTCGACGACGACGGCGCGCTGGGCTCCGCACTCGCCGCCCGACTTCACGACACCGGGGTGGGCACCGCCGTCGTCTCGGCGGACGGCCCGGTGGCGGCGGCCAACCGGCTGCAGGTGCGCCCCGGCCGCTGCGTCGTGGTCGCCGGGGACGCCGCGGGCATCGAGGCCGCACGCGCCGCCGGGTTCGCGCTGGTGATCGCTGTCGGCCCGGCCGGGCATGACGAGACAGGGTACGAGACCGGGGCCGACGCGGTGGTCGCCGACCTGCGCGACGTCACCGTGCGGACCGGCGACCGCCGGATGTCGCAGCTGCCCGATGCGTTGCAGGCCTTGGCAGATGGGCTCGCCGACCGTCGACCGGCCGTGTTCTTCGACTTCGACGGCACCCTCTCGGACATCGTCGACGACCCGGACTCGGCGCAGCCCGTCGCCGGGGCCACCGAGGCGCTGGACAGGCTGGCCGCGCGGTGCCCGGTGGCGGTGCTGTCCGGCCGCGATCTCGCCGACGTGACGAAACGCGTTGGCGTACAAGGTATCTGGTATGCGGGCAGTCACGGTTTCGAGCTGACCGCGCCCGACGGCACCCACCACCAGAACGACGACGCGGCCGCCGCCATCCCGGTGCTCGAGCAGGCGGCCGGCCAGCTGCGCGACCGGCTCGGCGCGATTCCCGGTGTTGTGGTGGAGCACAAACGATTCGGGGTGGCCGTGCACTACCGCAACGCCGAACGCCACCGCGTTGGCGAGGTGCTGGCGGCGGTGCGCGCCGCGGGCCGCCGCGACGAGCTTCGGGTCACCACCGGCCGCGAGGTCATCGAGCTGCGCCCGGACCTGGACTGGGACAAGGGGAAAACGCTGCGCTGGGTGATCGATCACCTGCACCAGGCCGGATCCGGTCCGCTGACGCCGGTCTACCTCGGCGACGACATCACCGACGAGGACGCGTTCGACGCGGTGCGTGCCGACGGCGTGCCGATCCTGGTGCGGCACGGCGACGACGGCGACCGCGCCACCGCAGCGCTGTTCGCGCTGGACAGTCCGGCCAGGGCCGGCGAATTCACCGGCCGGCTGGCGGATCAGCTGGCGTGCTAGCAGCGGGCCGCCGCCAGCAGAACTAGGCGTATTCCACCACGCCGTCGTCGAGCACCACCCGGGCGTCGGCCCCGTCGGGACCCGAAGCCTCGGTGCGGAAGACCGCCTTGCCCGGCTCGGTGCGCCAGATCAGCGTGGTCAGTGTCTCGCCGGGGAACACCGGCGAGGTGAACCGCGAGGCGATCGAAGTGATGTTGGCCGCGACGCCCTGGCCCAGCTCGGACACCAGCGCGCGACCCGACACCCCGTAGGTGCACAGCCCGTGCAGGATCGGCTTGGGGAAGCCGGCCAGCTCCCGGGCGAACCACGGGTCGCTGTGCAGCGGGTTGCGGTCGCCGGAGAGGCGGTAGATCAGCGCCTGGTCCTCGCGGGTGGGCAGCGGGACGCGGGCGTCGGGCTCGCGGTCCGGGAATTCCGGCGCGACGGGCCGCTGGCCCGGCATGCCCCCGAAGCCGCCCTCGCCGCGGATGACCAGGGTGGTGAGCGTCTCGGCGATCAGCCGCCCGGAATCCGGCTCGGTGCCCCGGCCGCGCAACACCAGGATCGCATTCTTGCCCTCGCCCTTGTCCTGGATGTCAGCGACCTCGGACACCACCGAGAGCTTGCCCGCCGGCGGCAGCGGTGCGTGCAGCCGGATGCTCTGCGATCCGTGTAACAGCATGGCCCAGTTGAACTTTCCGACCAGACCGGCCGCGCCGAAGGCCGGGCAGCAGATCACCGCATACGTGGGCAGCACCTGCTGGTCGATGTCGTGGCTGTTCTCGGTGGTGAACGGCAGGTCGTCGATCCCGGCGCCGACACCGAGCGCGTAGAGCAGCGTGTCCCGGTCGGTCCATTCGAACTGCATGGGTTCGGTCACCGCGCCGACGGCACTCGGATCAATCGCCATGGAAGTCTCCTGATCGTTGAGTAGTGATCCTTGGTCCACTCTGGCATCCGGCGAAACGACGGCGTGACCAAGGCCTGCCCTCTCCCCGAGGCCGCGCGGTAACAAACCGTCGCAAACCCTTCCCACCGGAGCCGTCGGCAAGGCAGGCTAATCGACATGCCCAAGCGCAGCATGATCCGGAAAGCCACGATGGCGCTGGCCGCGCTCACCGCAACGATGATCGTCGCCGGCTGCGGCGGCGGCTCACCGCAGGCGCGGTCCATCACGGTGACGTTCATCCGCCACGCCCAGTCCGAGGCCAACGCCAGCGGCACCATCGACACCGAGGTGCCAGGCCCGGGCCTGACGCCGGAGGGCAAGGGGCAGGCCGAGCAGCTCGCGCACCAACTCGGCCGCAAGGACTACGACAGCGTCTACGCCTCCACCATGACCCGGGCCCAGCAAACCGCCGCCCCGCTGGCAGCCGAACTCGGCAAGCAGGTCCAGGTCCTGCCGGGCATCCAGGAGATCAACGCCGGCTGGTTCAACGGCAAACCCGAGTCGATGGCGAAGTCGACGTACATGCTGGCGCCGGCGAACTGGATCAACGGCGACGTGTCCGACAGCATCCCCGGCTCGGTCAGCGGCAAAGAGTTCAACGACCAGTTCACCGCGGCCATCAACAAGATCTACAACAGCGGCCACCGCAACCCGGTGGTGTTCTCGCACCGGAACTCAATCATGGTGTGGACGCTGATGAACGCACAGAACGCCAAGGACAGCCTGATGGACAGCCACCCGATTCCCAACGCGGGTCGCGTGGTGATCAGCGGTAACCCGATGACGGGCTGGACGCTGGTCGACTGGGACGGGATCCGCGACTTCCGCAACTAGTGGCGATCGCAAGCGCGGCATAGCCGGGCGCAGCGGGTCGCCACCATCGGACTAGTGGCGATCGCAAGCGTGGCGTAGCCGGGCGCAGCGGGTCGCCGCCATCCAACTAGTGGCGATCGCGCAAGATCGGCAGTTGACGTGCGCGGCTGCCACCGCCACCATGTCTTCATGCGGTATGTCGTTACCGGCGGTACCGGGTTTATTGGTCGCCGTGTCGTGTCTCGTCTTGTGGAGTCGCGCCCCGAGGCGCAGGTGTGGGTGCTGGTGCGACGGCAGTCGCTGGGCCGCTTCGAGCGGCTCGCGGAACGCTGGGGTGACCGGGTGAAGCCGCTGGTCGGCGCGCTGCCGGAGCTGGAGCTGGGCGACGAGGCCCTCGCCGAGCTGGGCGAGGTCGATCACGTGGTGCACTGCGCGGCGATCTACGACATCACCGCCGGTGAGCCCGAGCAGCGGGCCAGCAACGTCGAGGGCACCCGCGCGGTGATCGGGCTGGCCGAGCGGCTGGGCGCGACGTTGCACCACGTCTCGTCGATCGCCGTGGCCGGCGATTTCGCCGGCGAATACACCGAGGACGATTTCGACGTCGGCCAGCAGCTGCCGACGCCCTATCACCAGACCAAGTTCGAGGCCGAGCTGCTGGTGCGTTCGGCGCCCGCGCTGCGACATCGCATCTACCGCCCGGCTGTGGTGGTGGGCGATTCACGCACCGGCGAGATGGACAAGGTGGACGGCCCGTATTACTTCTTCGGCGTGCTGGCCAAGCTGGCGGTGCTGCCGTCGCTGACCCCGATCCTGCTGCCCGACACCGGCCGCACCAACATCGTCCCGGTCGACTACGTCGTCGACGCCCTGGTCGCGCTGATGCATGCCGGCGGCCGCGACGGGCAGACGTTCCACCTGACCGCGGAGAAGACCATCGGCCTGCGCGGCATCTACCGCGGCGTGGCCAAGGCGGCCGGGCTGCCGCCGCTGCGCGGGTCGCTGCCGCGCTCGGTGGCCGCCCCGGTGCTCAAGGTGCGCGGGCGCGCCAGGGTGCTGCGCAACATGGCGGCCACCCAGCTCGGCATCCCCGCCGAGGTGCTCGACGTCGTCGACCTGGCCCCCACCTTTGTCAGCGAGAAGACGCGAAATGCCTTGCAGGGCACCGGGATCAGCGTTCCGGAGTTCGCCGATTACGCGCCCAAGCTGTGGCGGTACTGGGCGGAGCATCTCGATCCGGATCGCGCGCGCCGCGACGATCCGCAGGGACCGTTGCAGGGCCGCCACGTCATCATCACCGGCGCGTCCAGCGGCATCGGCCGGGCTGCGGCCATCGCGATCGCCGAGCGGGGCGCCACCGTGTTCGCGCTGGCCCGCAACGGTGAGGCGCTCGATGCGCTGATCGACGAGATCCGCGCCAATGGTGGTGTCGCCCATGCCTTTACCTGCGATGTCACCGATTCCGCGTCGGTGGAACACACGGTCAAGGACATCCTGGGCCGCTTCGACCACGTCGACTACCTGGTGAACAACGCCGGCCGGTCGATCCGCCGCTCGGTGGTCAACTCCACCGACCGGCTGCACGATTACGAACGGGTGATGGCGGTCAACTACTTCGGCGCGGTGCGGATGGTGCTGGCGCTGCTACCGCACTGGCGCGAGCGCCGGTTCGGCCACATCGTCAACGTGTCGAGCGCCGGCGTGCAGGCACGCAATCCCAAGTACAGCTCCTACCTGCCGAGCAAGGCCGCGCTGGACGCGTTCTCCGACGTGGTGGGTTCGGAGGTGCTGTCCGACCACATCACCTTCACCAACATCCACATGCCGCTGGTGCGCACCCCGATGATCGTGCCGTCGCACCGGCTCAACCCGGTGCCGGCGATCAGCCCCGAGCGCGCGGCGGCGATGGTGGTGCGTGGGTTGGTGGAAAAGCCGGCCCGCATCGACACCCCGCTGGGCACGCTCGCCGAGGCCGGCAATTACTTCGCCCCGCGCACGTCGCGGCGCGTGCTGCACCAGCTCTATCTCGGCTATCCGGATTCGGCCGCCGCGCGGGGGCAAACCACCGAACCCGCCCCGGCCCCGCGGACCGCCCGCCGCAAGCCCAGCCGGCCGGTGCGCGCCGTCACCCGGGGCATCCGGACACCCCGAGGAGTCAAGCGGCTGGTCCGCCTCGTCCCCGGCGTGCACTGGTAGTCACTTCTGCAACGTGAACTGATTGACGTCGACGTATCCGACCCGGAATGCGTTGGCGCAACCGGTCAGGTATTTCATGTACCGCTCGTAGACTTCCTCGGACTGCACCGCGATGGCCTCGTCCTTGTGGGCTTCCAGCGCGGCGGCCCAGATGTCGAGGGTCTTCGCGTAGTGCGGCTGCAGCGACTGGACCCGGCTCACGGTGAAACCGTTCGCGGTGGCGCGCTCTTCCACCAGCGGTATCGACGGCAGGCGCCCGCCCGGGAAGATCTCGGTGACAATGAATTTGATGAATCGGGCGAAGGTGAACGAAATGGGCATCCCGCGCTCGACCATCTCGTTGGGGTGCAGCCCGGTGATGGTGTGCAGCAGCATGACCCCGTCGGCGGGCAGCAGGCTGTGTGCCAGGGTGAAGAACGCGTCGTAGCGCTCGTGTCCGAAGTGCTCGAAGGCACCGATGCTGACGATCCGGTCGACGGGCTCGTCGAACTTCTCCCAGCCCTCCAGCAGGACCCGGGCCGAACGGGGGCTCCCGGACCGGGCGATCAGCTGCTCGACGTGCTCGGCCTGGTTGCGGCTCAGGGTGAGGCCGACGACGTTGACGTCGTACTTTTCCATGGCCCGCATCATGGTGGCGCCCCAACCGCAACCGACGTCGAGCAACGTCATGCCCGGTTGCAGCCCGAGTTTGCCGAGCGCGAGGTCGATCTTGGCGATCTGCGCCTCTTCCAGCGTCATATCCTCGCGCTCGAAGTAGGCGCAGCTGTAGGTCTGGGTCGGGTCGAGGAATAGCCGGAAGAACTCGTCCGACAGATCGTAGTGGGCCTGCACATCGTCGAAGTGCGGCGTTAGATCAGCCCCCTCGGGGGGCTCCGACGTGGTTGGCATCGTGTCAGCCTAGCCGCCGAATTGAGTATCTTGGAACCGATGAACTCTCCCGTCTTCGTCGACGTCGATACCGGCGTGGATGATGCGCTAGCGCTGATATACCTGTTCGCCAGCTCGGACGCCGAAGTGATCGGCATCGCCTCGACCGGGGGAAACGTTGGGGTGGAGCAGGTTTGCGAAAACAACCTGGGCCTGCTGGCGCTGTGCGGGCGCACCGGCGTACCGGTCTCCAAAGGTTCCGGGGAAACCCTGACCGGACCGATGCGGCTGCCGTCGAAAGTCCACGGCCCCAGGGGATTGGGCTACGCCGACCTGCCACCGGGTTCCCACCGGCTCACCGACTACGACTCGGCCGACGCCTGGGTGCGCGCAGCGCGGGCATGTCCCGGTGAGCTGATCGGCGTGGCGACCGGCCCGCTGACCAACCTGGCGCTGGCGCTGCGCGTCGAGCCCGAGCTGCCCGCGCTGCTGAAACGGCTGGTGATCATGGGCGGGTCCTACGACCACCGGGGCAACACCACCGCGGTGGCGGAGTGGAACATCAGCGTGGACCCGGAGGCGGCGGCCGAGGTGCTGGCGGCGTGGTGTCCGGAAAACGTTGGACGACAGCGGCTCCCGATTCTGTGCGGCCTGGATCTGACCCGCAAGGTGGCGATGACGCCCGATCATCTCGCCCGGCTGGCGGCGGCCGCGGAGTCGACGACGACGCGGCTGAGCGAACACGACGACGCCGGAACCCGGTCGACGGCGTCCAACCCGCTGATTCGGGTGATCGAGGACGCGATGCGGTTCTACCTGGAGGCCTATCACGAACTCGGCCATGGGTATCAGGCACACCTGCACGATCCGTTGGCCGCCGCCGTCGCGCTGGATCCCGAGCTGGTCACGACGCGTCCGGCGACGGTGGACATCGAGCTGACCGGAACCCTGACCCGCGCGATGACGGTAACCGACTGGTCGGACCGTCGAGAACCCAACGCGCTCATCGGGATTGACGTCGATGCGGCGGCATTCTTCGATCGGTTCATCGAACGGGTGGGGCCCTTTGCCCGCCAAATAGGGGGTGACGGATGAAGATTCGTGCGATCGAGCTGATCCGGGCGGGGTGGGGCGTGCTGCTGCTGGCCGCCCCCAACGAGGTGCTCGACCACATCCACGGGGTGCAGGTGGACCGCAAGGCGCTCGTCGTCGCCCGGATCCTGGGCGCACGCCACCTGACCCAGGCGCTGCTGTCGGGGGTCAACCCCGGCCCGGAGGTGCTCGCGGCCGGGGTCTGGGTCGACACCGTGCACTCGGCGACCGCGCTCGGCCTGGCGGTGGTCGACCGGCGTCGCGCTCGCGGTGGGGTGACCGACGCCGTCGTCGCCGCGTCGTGGGCCGGGTTGGGCTGGCGCCACCTGCGCGCCGGAAAGGCCAGGACCGACGGTGTGCGCGGCCGCGACCGGCTGGCCCGCACCGTGGTGGGCGCCCTGCCCGGCGGCCGCGGGCTGATGGCGCGCGCGGCGGCGGTGCGCGCCGGATGACGCCCGGCGAACGTGCGGTATCCACAAAGCGAAAGGCGGGCGTCCAACGCTTTTGACGTTGGGGACCTTTTGACGTTGGGGACAATGACACATTGTGTTTTCATGATGTGGTTGGGGAGTGTGGCTCGACGTCACGCGTTGGTAGCCCTGACCATATGAAAGGTTTCGCGAGTCATGACCGAGTTGGTTACCGGGAAAACGTTGCCGAATGTGGTCGTCACTGGCGTCGCCATGACGACCGCGCTGGCAACTGATGCCGAAACCACCTGGAAGCTGTTGCTGGACAAGCAAAGTGGTATCCGCAAACTCGAGGATTCGTTCGTCGAGGAGTTTGACCTGCCGGTTCGCATCGGCGGGCACCTGCTGGAGGACTTCGACGGCGGACTGACACGCGCCGAACTCCACCGGATGGGCTACCTGCAGCGGATGTCCGCCGTGTTGAGCCGGCGGGTCTGGGAGAACGCCGGCTCCCCCGAGGTCGACAGCAACCGCCTGATGGTGTCCATCGGCACCGGCCTGGGGTCCGCCGAGCAGATCGTGTTCAGTTATGACGATCTGCGTGCCCGCGGCATCACCGGGGTCTCGCCGCTGGCCGTGTCCAAGTACATGCCCGACGGCGCGGCCGTCGCGGTGGCCCTGGAGCGGCGCGCCAAGGCCGGCGTGATCACGCCCGTGTCGGCGTGCGCGTCGGGTTCCGAGGGTGTGGCTCAGGCCTGGCGCAACATCGTGTTCGGCGAGGCCGACATCGCCATCTGCGGTGGCGTCGAGGTCAGGATCGAGGCGGTCGCGATCGCGGCGTTCGCCCAGATGCGCATCGTGATGTCGACCAAGAACGACGACCCGGTGGGCGCGTGCCGCCCGTTCGACCGCGACCGCACCGGCTTCGTGTTCGGCGAGGCCGGCGCGTTGCTGGTCATCGAGACCGAGGAACAC
>NZ_LZSX01000059.1 GCF_001665835.1 Mycobacterium colombiense
TGCGCCTACTTCGAGCGCGATGACATGACGCTCGAAGAGGCCCAAATTGCGAAGTTCGATCTTGCGTTGGGAAAGCTGAACCTCGAGCCAGGGATGACGCTGCTGGACATCGGTTGCGGCTGGGGCGGCGCGCTGAAGCGGGCGGTTGAGAAGTACGACGTCAATGTGATCGGGATTACGCTGAGCCGCAACCAGTTTGAGTACAGCAAGAACATGCTGGCCGGATTGCCGACGAACCGCAACATCGAGGTGCGCCTGCAGGGCTGGGAAGAGTTTGAGGACAAGATCGATCGGATTGTGACGATCGGCGCCTTCGAGGCATTCAAGATGGAGCGCTATCCTGCATTTTTCGAACGCGCCTACGACGTCCTTCCCGCTGACGGCCGGATGCTCTTGCACACGATTTTGGCGTACACCCAGAAACAGCTGCATGAACGCGGCGTTTCGTTGACGATGAACGATATCCGGTTCGCGCGATTTATTGGCACAGAAATTTTCCCCGGTGGGCAATTGCCTGCACAGGAAGACATTTTCAAGTTCGGCGAGGCCGCGGGCTTCTCTGTTGAGAAAGTTCAGTTGCTGCGCGAGCACTACGCGCGAACCCTCAACATTTGGGCGGCCAATCTGGAAGCCAATAAGGAAAAGGCGATCGCCATCCAGTCCCAAGAGGTCTACGAC
>NZ_LZSX01000060.1 GCF_001665835.1 Mycobacterium colombiense
CGGGGCCGCAGTCTGGCTGCCTACGAGCACCAGGATGTGCCCTTCGAGGTGCTGGTGGAGCGGCTCAACCCGACCCGAAGCATGGCCCATCACCCGCTGGTGCAGGTGATGTTGGCCTGGCAGAACTTCGCCGGGGACCCGACCACCGGTGTGACGCTGGGTGATCTGCAGGTCAGCCCGGTACCGATAGACACCCGTACAGCCCGTGTGGACCTCACGTTCTCGTTGGGCGAACGCTGGAGCGAGGCCGGTGATCTCGCCGGGATCGGCGGGACGGTGGAGTTCCGCACCGACGTGTTCGACACCCAAAGCATCGAAAGACTGATCGAGCGGTTCCAGTGGGTGCTGGTGGCCATGACCGCCGATCCCAGCCAGCGGTTGTCGTCGGTGGATGTGCTCGATGCCGATGAGCGCGCCCGCCTGGACACGATCGGTAACCGGGCGGTGTTGGCCCGGACGCTGTCTACCGCGGCGTCGATTCCGGCGGTGTTCGCCGCAGAAGTAAAGCGCGCGCCCGAAGCGCCGGCGGTGACCTTCGACGGCCACTCGATGACCTACCGGGAACTCGACGATGCGTCGAACCGGTTGGCGCATCGGCTGGCCGGCCTGGGCGCCGGGCCGGGAGAATGTGTGGCGTTGCTGTTGCCTCGGTCGGCCGAGGCGGTCGTGGCGATAATGGCGGTGCTCAAAACCGGCGCGGCATATCTGGCGATTGACCCGGCGCACCCGGCGGCGCGAATGGAGTTCATGGTCGCCGACGCCGCACCGATCGCCGCGATCACCACTGCCGGGTTGGCCGACCGCCTGGACGCCCGCCAATTGCCGGTCATTGATGTCGACGACCCTCGCATTGCCGGCCACCCGTGCACGGGCTTGCCGGCGCCGGCCCCGGAGGAGATCGCCTACCTGATC
>NZ_LZSX01000061.1 GCF_001665835.1 Mycobacterium colombiense
CCATGATGTGTTTGGTGACACCGGGCTGACGATCGATGAATTCGCGCAGTGCCGGGTACACGTCGGTCGCCGAGGCCGACAGTCGGTTGGTCACCCGGGCCAGCGAACCGACCGAGGCGACCAGGTCCGGGCGGCGCCGGTCGAGTTCACCGACGACGCTGCGGGTCTGCGTGATGACCCCGTCGAGGTTGTCGTTCTGCTGGGCGAGGTTGCCGACCACCTTGTTGAGGTTGGTGATCACACTGCCGAGGGCCTGATCGCGGCCCGCGAATGTCTGCGTGAGCGTGGAGGTTTGGCCGACGAGCGTGGTGAGCGACGACGTATCGCCCTGCAGCGACTGGATGATGCCCTTGGTGAGGTTGTCGGCGTCATGCGGGTTCAGCAGGCTGAACAGCGGTTCGTAGCCGTTGAGCAGCGTGGTCACGTCGAACGAGGGCTCGGTGCGTTCCACCGGGATGGTGCTGCCCGCGGGAAGCAGCTGCGGACTGCCTTCCTTGCCGAGGGACAGTCCCAGGTAACGCTGCCCGACGATGTTCTGGTAGGTCACCGATGCGAGGGTGTTTCCGAACAGCCGCTGTTCGGATTGCACCACGAACGAGACCTTCGCCAGTTTCCCGTCGAGTTCGACCTTTTCGACCCGGCCCACGCGCACCCCGGCCATGCGGACGTCGTCGCCCTCGCGAAGCCCGTACACGTCGGTGAACACCGCCGAATACCTGGCGGTGTCACCGGCCACGTCCCGCCGCAGGCTCACATACACCAGCCACGTCAGCGTCAACGAGACGATCATGA
>NZ_LZSX01000062.1 GCF_001665835.1 Mycobacterium colombiense
ACTGGTGGTGGTACGAACCCTTCCAACCCCAACCACCACCGACAAACAACTAGCTTGGCGACCGGGACCGGTCACTGCCGGCGATGCGAAGCTTAAACACGTTGAGGCATTAACACATTCGCTCGCGCTGCCGGCTGCCTACCGCGTCGTGGACATCGGGGTCGATGGTGAGCAATTGTGGACACTCGAGCGTCAACACATGAAGCTCTCCACGACGAGATCGATGGCTGGGTCGCGGGCCGCATCGGCGTGACAGATAACCACTGCAGAGAACGGCGGGTACCGCCGATCAACGCAGCATCGTGGCGACGATCCCGGCGAGGTACCCCAGCCGGGCGACCTCCGACGGCCGGAATTCGGGGCCGGGACGGCCGAGCACCACCGCGGTGTGCGGGTCGCCCAACGGGGCCGCGACCATCGTCACGTCCATGTCGCGCCACGCTTTCGGCACCCACTCGGCGCTGCTGTCCAGCGTGACGGCCCGCTCGATCGGCAGCCACGGGGCCGAGTCCGCCTTGGTCTCCGGAGCGCCCGGACTGACGGCCAGGCGCTGCAGCTCCCCGTCCGCGCTGCGCAACACCGTGCACCAACTCACGCGCAGCACCTTGGGCGCCTCGTTGGCGAGGACCTGCAGTCGTGCCCCCTTGCCCTCGGCCGCGGCCACGTGGTCGAGGAGCTCGAGCTCGCGATGCGCCTCCAGCAGACCGGTGTGCGGGCGCACGCTGTCCACCCGGACGCCGGACAGGGACTCGGCGGCGGTGATCAGCGTGTCCGGCATGGCCCCCGGCGGCAGTTCGATCACCAGGTCGTCGGTCGCGTAACCCGCGCTGCGGTCCACGACGTCGAGCGACAAGATGTCGGCCCCCACCGAACCGAGCGCGACCGCCAGCGACCCCAGGCTGCCTGGCCGGTCGATGAGCTCGATGCGCAACAGATAGGAGGGCACGGCCAACACTGTTGCACAGGGACGTGTCGACGGCATTTCGGATTGACCCGGCCGCACGATGACCAACGGCGTGCAGCGGCCCGCGCCTTCGCGGCTAGGCTTTCCAGTCGTGTCCCAGATCTCCCGCGACGAGGTAGCGCACCTGGCCCGGCTGTCCCGGCTCGCGCTGACCGACAGCGAACTCGACAGCTTCGCCGGCCAGCTCGGCGCCATCCTGACCCACGTCAGCCAGGTGCAGGCGGTCGACGTCACCGGCGTCGAAGCGACCGGCAACCCACTCAAGGACGTCAACGTCACCCGGCCGGACGAGTCGACACCGTGCCTGACCCAGGCCGAGGCGCTAGCCGAGGCGCCCGCGGCCGTCGATGGCCGCTTCGCGGTCCCGCAGATCCTGGGGGACAGCGAGTGAACGAGGTCATCCGGTCCGACGCCGCGACGCTGGCTGCGCGGATCGCCGCCAAAGAGCTGTCGTCGGTCGAAGTCACCCAGGCGTGCCTGGACCAGATCGAGGCGACCGACGACCGCTACCACGCCTTCCTGCACGTGGCGGCCGACGAGGCGCTGGGCGCGGCCGCCGTCGTCGGCGCGGCGGTGGCCGCCGGCGAGCGGCTGCCGTCGCCGCTGGCCGGGGTCCCGCTGGCGCTCAAGGACGTCTTCACCACGGTCGACATGCCCACCACGTGCGGGTCCAAGATCCTGCAGGGCTGGCGTTCCCCGTATGACGCCACCGTGACGTCGCGGCTGCGCGCCGCCGGGATCCCGATCCTGGGCAAGACCAACATGGACGAGTTCGCGATGGGCAGCTCGACCGAGAACTCCGCCTACGGACCCACCCGCAACCCGTGGGACGTCGACCGGGTGCCCGGCGGCTCCGGCGGCGGCAGCGCGGCGGCGCTGGCCGCGTTCCAGGCGCCGCTGGCGATCGGGTCCGACACCGGCGGCTCCATCCGCCAGCCCGCCGCACTCACCTCGACCGTCGGCGTCAAGCCCACCTACGGCACGGTGTCGCGCTACGGCCTGGTGGCGTGCGCGTCGTCGCTGGATCAGGGCGGACCGTGCGCGCGCACGGTCCTGGACACCGCGCTGTTGCATCACGTGATCGCCGGGCACGACACCCTGGACTCCACGTCGGTGAAGGCGGCGGTACCCGACGTCGTCGCCGCCGCCAAGGCCGGCGCGGCCGGTGACCTCAAGGGCGTGCGCGTCGGAGTGGTCAAGCAGCTGCGCGGCGAGGGCTACCAGCCCGGGGTGCTGAATGCTTTCGAGGCCGCCGTCAAGCAGCTGACAGCCCTGGGCGCCGAGGTGTGCGAGGTCGACTGCCCGCACTTCGAGTACGCGCTGGCCGCCTACTACCTGATCCTGCCGTCGGAGGTGTCGAGCAACCTGGCCCGCTTCGACGCGATGCGTTACGGGCTGCGGGTCGGTGACGACGGCAGCCACAGCGCCGAGGAAGTGATGGCGATGACGCGGGCCGCCGGCTTCGGGCCGGAGGTCAAGCGGCGCATCATGATCGGCACCTACGCGCTGTCGGCCGGTTATTACGACGCTTATTACAACCAGGCCCAGAAGGTGCGCACCCTGATCGCCCGCGACCTGGACGAGGCCTATCGCTCGGTGGACGTGGTGGTGTCGCCCGCGACCCCGACCACCGCGTTCCGGCTGGGCGAGAAGGTCGACGACCCGCTGGCGATGTATCTGTTCGACCTGTGCACGCTGCCGCTGAATCTGGCCGGCCACTGCGGCATGTCGGTGCCGGCCGGTCTGTCGCCGGACGACGACCTGCCGGTCGGCCTGCAGATCATGGCGCCCGCCCTGGCCGACGACCGGCTGTACCGGGTTGGCGCCGCCTACGAGGCGGCCCGCGGACCGCTGCCGTCGGCGATCTAGGACAGCCCACGCTCGGGTTCCGGGCGATTTTGCGCTTGCTCGCGCCATGGAGCCGCCGCCCCAGGCAAAATGAGGGGATGCGGATCGGAGTGCTCACCGGGGGCGGCGACTGCCCCGGGCTCAACGCGGTCATCCGGGCAGTGGTGCGAACCTGCGACTCCCGGTACGGCTCGTCGGTCGTCGGATTCCAGGACGGTTGGCGCGGACTGCTGGAGAACCGGCGCATCCAGCTGCAGAACGACGATCGCAACGACCGCCTGCTGGCCAAGGGCGGAACCATGCTGGGCACCGCCCGGGTGCACCCCGAAAAGCTGCGGGCCGGGCTGAACCAGATCAAGCAGACCCTGGACGACAACGGGATCGACGTGCTGATCCCCATCGGCGGGGAAGGCACGCTGACGGCCGCGCACTGGCTCTCGGACGAGAACGTGCCCGTGGTCGGTGTGCCGAAGACCATCGACAATGACATCGATTGCACCGACGTGACTTTCGGCCACGACACCGCGTTGACCGTCGCCACCGAAGCCATCGACCGGCTGCACAGCACCGCCGAATCGCACCAGCGGGTGATGCTGGTCGAGGTGATGGGCCGCCACGCCGGCTGGATCGCGTTGAACGCGGGCCTGGCTTCGGGCGCGCACATGACCCTGATTCCCGAGCAGCCCTTCGATGTCGAAGAGGTCTGCCGACTCGTCAAAAGGCGCTTCCAGCGCGGGGATTCGCACTTCATCTGCGTGGTGGCCGAGGGTGCCAAGCCCATTCCCGGATCGATTGCGTTGCGGGAAGGTGGGATTGACGAATTCGGCCACGAGAAGTTCACCGGGGTGGCAGCCCAGCTCGGCGCCGAAGTGGAGAAGCGGATCAACAAGGACGTCCGGGTGACCGTGCTGGGCCACGTCCAGCGAGGCGGCACCCCGACGGCCTACGACCGGGTGCTGGCCACCCGGTTCGGGGTGAACGCGGCCGACGCCGCGCATGCCGGCGAATACGGCCAGATGGTGTCGCTGCGCGGGCAGGATATCGGCCGGGTGCCGCTGGCGGACGCGGTGCGTCAGCTCAAGCTGGTGCCGGAAAGCCGCTACGACGACGCCGCCGCATTCTTCGGTTAGCCGCGGCGCCAGGCAAACAACCGGTGGATCTGAGTGAACCGCGGCTTGAATTTGCCCGCTAATGATCCAGGTGGTTCGCAATTGCGACAATTTGGTGGTTTCCGGACCGGTCCTTCGGGGTTATACCGGGGGTATGAGCAACCGCGGTCCGATTCGCGGATTCGTTCAACGATCCGCTGTAGCGGCGGGACCACCCGGGCCGCCGAATCAGATGTCGGGTCCGCGCAGGCGGCGCGCCAACGGCGACCCCGCGGCGGCCACGGTGCCGCAGTCCCACGGTCCCAATCAGCCCATGGCCGGATCCCCACAACCTGCGCCGGCCGCGCCGCCGCCACCGCCGCGGGTGCCACCACCGCCTCGGCCCGAGCCGATGCTGGGCGCGACGGCGCTGGACCGCTTCGACGCGCAGGACACGGACGCCGCGGGGTTTAACTGGCGGCAGCTGCTTCATCGCGTCACCGGGATCGAGATCGGCCCGGGCAAAAGCACGGCCCACGAGAACGAGCTGCGGCAGCGCATCCGCGCGACCGTGGGTGGCGCCTTTCCGATCGCCGTGCTCAACCTCAAGGGTGGGGTCGGCAAGACGACGGTGGTGGAGGCACTGGGGTCGACGTTCGCCGCCGTGCGCGACGACCGGGTGCTTGCCCTCGACATCGACGCCGGCGACCTGGCGGAGCGCCACGGCCGGCGCAACCCGCACAGCATGGCCGACCTGCTGCACGGCAAGCCGGCGGCGCAATACGAGGACATCCGCGCGCTGACGTACATGAACGGCTTCGGGCTGGAAGTGCTCGGCTTGCCGGACTCCGACTGGCGTCTGGAGCGCCACGACATGCTGCGGGCCTTCTCGATGCTGCGAAATCAGTACTCGCTGCTGTTGGTCGACTGCGTCAAAACGCTCAATTCCGGTGTGATGGACGCCGTTCTACCGGAATCGCGCGCCCTGGTGGTGGTCACCAGCCCCGCCGTCGACGCGGTACGCAAAACCCGGGCGACGCTGGAGTGGTTGTGCCACAACGGGTATCAATCGTTGATGCAGTGGACCGTGCTGGCCGTCAATCATGTCGAGCCGGCCAAGGTCGACGGGGTGGCCGTCACCGAACTCGACCGGCTGTCCGCCCGCGTCGGCGCCACGGTGGTGTTGCCGTTCGACCGGCACGTGCACGATGGGCGAAAGATCGCGCTGGACCGGTTGAGCAAGGAGAGCCGGCGCAGTTACCTGGAGATGGCGGCCGTGCTGGCCGACATGTTCCCGGGCCGGGGCGGGCAGCGCGACCAATTCCCGGTGGCGCGATCACCGCGCACGGGCTGATACGAGCGCCAGTAGGTTTGATTGGTGGTGACCCGCTTCGCCCGGCTCCGCCGCGCTCGCGATCACCACTAGGTTGATTGGTGGTGACCCGCTTCGCCCGGCTCCGCCGCGCTCGCGATCACCACTAGGATCGAGCGCATGAGTGTTGCCGCCAGCGCCGATCTGATGGACTACGACGACGTCATCGCGCGTTTCGATCCGGTACTCGGCCTCGAGGTGCACGTCGAGCTGTCCACCGTCACCAAGATGTTCTGCGGCTGCAGCACCGCATTCGGCGCCGAACCCAACACGCAGGTCTGCCCGGTGTGCCTCGGCCTGCCCGGCTCGCTGCCCGTGCTCAACCAGTGCGCGGTCGAGTCGGCCATTCGCATCGGTTTGGCACTGAACTGCGAGATCGTGCCCTGGTGCCGCTTCGCCCGGAAGAACTACTTCTACCCGGACCAGCCGAAGAACTACCAGATTTCGCAGTACGACGAGCCCATCGCCATAAACGGCTACCTCGAGGCACCGCTTGAGGATGGGACCACCTGGCGGGTCGAGATCGAGCGCGCGCACATGGAGGAAGACACCGGCAAGCTCACCCACATCGGCAGCGAGACCGGCCGCATCCACGGCGCGACCACATCGTTGATCGACTACAACCGCGCCGGCGTGCCGTTGATCGAAATCGTCACCAAGCCCATCGAAGGCGCCGGCGCCCGGGCACCGCAGATCGCCCGCGCCTACGTGACGGCGTTACGAGACCTGTTGCGCGCCCTGGATGTATCCGACGTCCGGATGGACCAGGGCTCGATGCGGTGTGATTCCAACGTGTCGCTCAAGCCGACCGGTGCGAGCGAGTTCGGCACCCGGACCGAAACGAAGAACGTCAACTCGCTGAAAAGTGTTGAGGTCGCGGTGCGTTACGAAATGCAACGCCAAGCAGCCATCTTGGCGTCCGGCGGCCGAATCATCCAGGAAACCAGGCACTTTCACGAGGCGGGCGGCTACACGAGTCCGGGCCGCACCAAAGAGACAGCCGAAGACTACCGGTATTTCCCCGAGCCTGACCTGGAGCCCGTCGCGCCCAGTCGTGAGCTGGTCGACCGACTGCGTCAGACCATCCCCGAGCTGCCGTGGTTGAGCCGCAAGCGCATTCAGGACGAGTGGGGCATCTCCGACGAGGTGATGCGTGACCTGGTCAACGCCGGGGCGATCGAATTGGTCACCGCGACCATCGAGCACGGCGCGTCCAGCGAGCAGGCCCGCGCCTGGTGGGGAAACTTCCTGATGCAAAAGGCCAACGAGGCCAACGTGGCGCTGGACGAGCTCGCCATCACGCCCGCCCAGGTCGCCGCCGTTGTGGCGCTGGTCGACGAGGGCAAGCTGTCCACCAAACTGGCCCGCCAGGTCGTCGAGGGTGTGCTGGCCGGCGAGGGCGAGCCCGAAGTGGTGATGACCGCCCGCGGTTTGGCGCTGGTGCGCGACGACTCGGTGACGCAGGCCGCCGTCGACGAGGCGCTGGCCGCCAATCCCGATGTGGCAGAAAAGATCCGAGGCGGCAAGGTGGCCGCGGCCGGCGCGATCGTGGGCGCGGTGATGAAGGCCACCCGCGGCCAGGCCGACGCCGCCCGGGTGCGCGAATTGGTGTTGGCCGCCTGCGGCCAGGGCTAGCGCCGGGTTGATCGACCGTCATCACGGCGGCGAGGCCGTCAGCTCTTGTCGTCGCTGTTGCGTGGGAATCCGCCGCCCTGCGGGAAGAGCGGGAACACCACGTCGTCCAGCTTCTCGGCGTCCCCGGCCGTCTTGTTAACCGTTGCGCCCCAGACGTTTCCATCCGGCGACATGCGCAGCGCCCAGGCGTGCGCGTGGGTGTCCTTGCGGACGACGTCGGGCTGACCGGTGACGGCGCCGGTGGCCGGCGCCAGCCGGACCGCGACCGTCAGCTTGGTGTTGATCAGGTTGACCAGCACGGTCCCGTCCATCGCCGCGCATCCGGCCACGCCCGGCTTGTCCGGCCAGGTCCACACCGTGGAGACGTCCGACGTTTTGGTGATGCGCTGCAAGCGATCTGCCGTCGGGGTGCGGTCGGCGACATACAGTGAGCCGTCCACCGGGTCGGTGCACAGGCCGCCGCCGGCGCCCACCCCGGACAGCGCCGTCGTCGGCGGCGCCTGGCCCACGGTGGTGGGCTGCTCGATCCGCAGCACCTTGCCGGCCAGCGATTTGGGGTCGGCGGCCAGCGCCGGGTTGCCCGCGTCGCCGGTCATCACGACCAGCGTGGTGGGGCTGGTGAAGATCAACGCCCCGGTGTTCCCCGTGGCGCCCTTGGGGATTCCGGTCAGGATGTCCTTGGGGATGTCGCCGTCGGCTACGCGGATGACCCGGTTGTCGGTCGGCGTGCTGATGTAGGCGTACATCAGGCGGTCCTGCGTGTAGGTGGGCGACATGACGATGTCCATCAGGCCGCCATCCCCGGACGGGTCGACCGGGATCACCGTCTTCACCTTCGGCTCGGCGCTGACGGAGATCTCCTTGACCGCGCCGGTGGCGCGTTCGGCGACGAGCGCGGTTTTGCTGTCGGGGCCCATGATCAGGCCGCTGGTGCTCTCCAGGCAGCCCTGCATGACCCCGGGAGCGGGACAGGCCTTGGGAAACGGCGTGGGCGGCAGCGGCGGCGGCGGGGGAGGCGTCGAGCTGGGCTGCGGCTTCAACTCGGGGGCGGTGGTGAACGGCTGCGACTGGGCGTCGTTGAAGCGCGCGCACCCGCTCGTTACGAGCATGAGGGCGCACAGCGCGGCGAACCCGCGCCGAACCGACCGCCCCGATCGCCCTAGTCGCATGACCGTCAGGCTACGGACACTGCCAGCGGCGCCGCCACACACGTCCCCGTTGCCGGCCGCCGAATACTCGACCACGACCGCTTCCGACCGGCTCTGGCGGACGGGTGAATGCCGCGCGGCGGGCCCCCGAAACGGACTCGGGAGGCGATTTGGGGCCAATCCGGGACGGTTTGACGGGCAAACCACCGATTGCCAGGCGAAAGCGCCGCTCAAATCCCCAATTCGGGGGCCGGATGCCCTTACCCTGACACCCGTGACCAGTCAACCGAATGACGCACATTGGCAACGGCCCGGCGAATCGCCGGAGCCGACCCCGGGACGCCCCGCCTCGGCGCGGCTGGTCGATCCCGAAGATGATCTGACGCCGGTCGGCTACCCCGGCGACTTCAACCCGTCGACCGGGACCACCACCGTCATTCCCTACGGCGGCGCCCCCGCGGTCGCCGGCTCCGGGGCCGGTGGCTACAACCTGCTGGAACAGCAGGAGCCCTTGCCTTACGTCCAGCCGAATTCGCCGACCCGGCACGCCGCCCCCGAGTCCGCCGGCATCGACGACGACGATGAACACCACGACCGGTTGCACGACGTCGGCCGCCGCGGAACGCAGCATCTCGGTTTGCTGCTGCTGCGCGTCGGGCTGGGCGTGGTGCTCGGCGCCCATGGGCTGCAGAAGCTGTTCGGCTGGTGGGGCGGCTCCGGGGTGACGGGGTTCAAGAACTCACTGTCCGACGTCGGCTACCAGCACGCCGACATCCTTGCCTACGTGAGCGCCGGCGGCGAGGCCGTCGCGGGCGTGCTGCTGATCCTGGGCCTGTTCACGCCGGTGGCAGCGGCCGGTGCGCTGGCGTTTCTGATCAACGGGCTGCTGGCCAGCGTCTCGGCGCGGCCGCACACCCGCACCTTCTCGTTCTTCCTGCCCGAGGGGCACGAATACCAGATCACCTTGATCGTCATGGCCGCCGCGGTCGTGCTGTGCGGACCCGGCCGCTACGGTCTGGACGCGCGGCGCGGTTGGGCGCATCGGCCCTTCATCGGGTCCTTCGTCGCCCTGCTGGCCGGCATCGCGGCCGGTGTCGGGGTGTGGGTGGCCCTCAACGGCGTGAACCCGATCGGCTGACCGGCCTTCTCACTGGTAGGGGTTGGGCACCCGCCCCGCGCTGGCCTCGGTCAGCTCGGGCAGCGTGGAGAACGTGACCGCGGGTAACCGCAGGTCGGCGCCGCTCTTGAGGTGCGCGCGTCCCCACGAACCGCGGTGGAAACGCAGCCCGTCGATGTCGTCCCAGCGCACCCGCTGGCTGCCGAAAAGCGTCCGAGCGGTCACGCCCTGGTCGTCGGCGACGGTGCGCAATCGGACGATCATGGCGGACAGCAGCACCGGAAGGATCAGCAGCGGGAGCGACGGCGGCCACAGCATCACCGGAATCAGCAATCCCAAGGTCAGGAACCCGACGGCCAGATGCGCTATCGGCGACACCTTGATCACGACGGGCGCTGCGGGGGGCGTTTGGGGAGACGAACCGGTTGCCACCCCACCATCATTTCACCCGGCCCCTGGGCTCGGTCCCGCGAGCGCCCGCCCGGCGGCGCCGTCGCCGACCCTGCTGATGACCGGGGCGCCGAAGGTCACAGATTTGACTGCTGAGCTGTGCGAAGGCTACCGTCGGACGCTATGAATACCGCCGGAAAGCCCGGGATGCTCGTAGTAATTAGTCAGCGCGTTGGTGCCTGACTTGCTCTTCAGCATGTGAAGCAATCCAGCACCAGCGCGCAACCCTCGTGCAGCCGATGAGCTGTCGGGGGTTTTTTGTTGCCCCAGCGAGATTCCCGGAATGAATAAGGACTGAACGACAGTGAGCGCTCCCATCAGGCAGCACGCCTCCGCGACACCGGACGCTGCCAACATCGCCACGGACGCGGTCAAGCCCGCCGCAAAGTCTGCGGCCGACAAGCCGAAACGCATTGGGCCCGAGCAACTTACCGGCGCACAGTCGGTGATCCGCTCGCTGGAAGAACTCGGCGTAGAGGTCATCTTCGGCATCCCCGGCGGCGCGGTGCTGCCGGTCTATGACCCGCTGTTCGACTCGAAGAAGCTGCGCCACGTGCTGGTCCGCCACGAGCAGGGCGCCGGCCACGCCGCCAGCGGCTACGCGCACGCCACCGGCAAGGTCGGCGTCTGCATGGCGACGTCGGGACCCGGCGCCACCAACCTGGTGACCCCGCTGGCCGACGCCCAGATGGACTCGATACCCGTCGTCGCCGTCACCGGCCAGGTCGGGCGCGCGCTGATCGGAACCGATGCCTTCCAGGAAGCCGACATCTCGGGCATCACGATGCCGATCACCAAGCACAACTTCCTGGTCCGCTCGGGCAACGAGATCCCGCAGGTGCTCGCCGAGGCGTTCCACATCGCCTCTTCGGGCCGCCCCGGCGCGGTGCTCGTCGACATCCCCAAGGACGTGCTGCAGGGCCAGTGCACGTTCAGCTGGCCGCCGCGGATGGATCTGCCCGGGTACAAGCCGAACACCAAGCCGCACAGCCGGCAGATCCGCGAGGCCGCCAAGCTGATCGCGGCCGCCCGCAAGCCGGTGCTCTACGTGGGCGGCGGGGTCATCCGCGGTGACGCAACCCAGCAGCTGCACGAGCTGGCCGAGCTGACCGGCATCCCCGTGGTGACCACGCTGATGGCGCGCGGCGCTTTCCCGGACAGCCATCCGCAGCACATGGGCATGCCCGGCATGCACGGCACCGTCGCCGCGGTGGCGGCGCTGCAGCGCAGCGACCTGCTGATCGCGCTGGGAACCCGCTTCGATGACCGGGTGACCGGGAAGCTGGACACGTTCGCCCCCGAAGCGAAGGTCATCCACGCCGACATCGACCCCGCCGAGATCGGCAAGAACCGCCACGCGGACGTGCCGATCGTCGGCGACGTCAAAGCCGTCATCATCGAGCTGCTCGAGTTGCTGCGCCAGGACGGGATTCCCGGCAAGCTCAAAATGACCGAGTGGTGGGCCTACCTGAACGAGGTTCAGTCCACCTACCCGCTGAGCTACGGTCCGCAGAGCGACGGCAGCCTCGGCCCGGAATACGTCATCGAGAAGCTGGGCCAGATCGCCGGTCCGGACGCCCTGTACGTCGCCGGCGTCGGCCAGCACCAGATGTGGGCGGCCCAATTCATCTCGTACGAGAAGCCGCGCACCTGGCTCAACTCCGGCGGGCTGGGCACCATGGGGTATGCCATCCCGGCGGCCATGGGCGCCAAGATGGCCCGCCCGGACGCCGAGGTGTGGGCGATCGACGGCGACGGCTGCTTCCAGATGACCAACCAGGAGCTGGCCACCTGCGCGATCGAGGGCGTGCCGATCAAGGTGGCGCTGATCAACAACGGCAACCTGGGCATGGTGCGCCAATGGCAGACACTGTTCTACCAGGAGCGGTACTCGCAGACCAACCTGGCCACGCACTCGCACCGCATTCCCGACTTCGTGAAGCTGGCGGAGGCGTTGGGTTGCGTCGGATTGCGTTGCGAGCGTGAGGAAGACGTCGAGGACGTGATCAACCAGGCGCGGGCGATCAACGACCGCCCGGTGGTGATCGACTTCATCGTCGGGGCCGACGCGCAGGTGTGGCCGATGGTGGCCGCCGGCACCAGCAATGACGAGATTCAGGCGGCCCGCGGAATCCGCCCGCTGTTCGACGACGAGAGCGAAGGGCACGCCTGATGCACACGCACACCCTGTCGGTGCTGGTCGAGGACAAACCCGGCGTGCTCGCCCGCGTGGCGGCGCTGTTCTCGCGGCGCGGGTTCAACATCGAATCGCTGGCCGTCGGTGCCACCGAGCAGAAGGACATGTCGCGGATGACCATCGTGGTCTCCGCCGAGGAGACCCCGCTCGAGCAGATCACCAAGCAGCTCAACAAGTTGATCAACGTCATCAAGATCGTCGAGCTCGACGACGACAACTCGGTGTCCCGGGAATTGGCGATGATCAAGGTGCGCGCCGACGCCGGCATCCGCAGTCAGGTGATCGAAGCGGTGAACCTGTTCCGCGCCAAGGTGATTGACGTGTCGCCGGAGGCGCTCACGATCGAGGCGACGGGTGACCGCGGCAAGATCGAGGCGCTGCTGCGGGTCCTGGAACCCTTCGGGATCCGCGAAATCGTCCAATCCGGAGTGGTGTCGCTGGCCCGCGGTCCGCGCGGAATCGGCACCGCCAAATAAGTTTTCAGCGCAAACAAGAAGGAGATAGTGAAGTGGCTAACCCGTCTGGGGAGACATTGCCGATGTTCTACGACGACGATGCGGACCTGACGATCATCCAGGGTCGCAAGGTCGGTGTCATCGGCTACGGCAGCCAGGGACACGCGCACTCGCTGAGCCTGCGCGACTCCGGCGTGCAGGTGAAGGTGGGCCTCAAGGAGGGTTCGAAGTCGCGGGCCAAGGTGCAAGAACAGGGCCTTGACGTCGACACCCCGGCCGAGGTCGCCAAGTGGGCCGACGTCATCATGCTGCTGGCGCCCGACACCGCGCAGGCCGACATCTTCAAGAACGACATCGAACCCAACCTCAAGGATGGGGACGCGTTGTTCTTCGGCCACGGCCTCAACATCCACTTCGACCTGATCAAGCCGCCGGCCAACGTCACCATCGCCATGGTGGCACCGAAGGGCCCGGGGCACCTGGTGCGTCGGCAGTTCGTCGACGGCAAGGGTGTGCCCGCGCTGATCGCCGTCGACCAGGACCCGAACGGCGACGGCGAGGCGCTGGCCCTGTCCTACGCCAAGGCCATCGGCGGCACCCGCGCCGGTGTCATCAAAACCACCTTCAAGGACGAGACCGAGACCGACCTGTTCGGTGAGCAGGCCGTGTTGTGCGGTGGCACAGAGGAATTGGTGAAGACCGGTTTCGATGTGATGGTCGAGGCAGGCTACCCGCCGGAGATGGCCTACTTCGAGGTGCTGCACGAGCTCAAGCTGATCGTCGACCTGATGTACGAGGGTGGCATCGCGCGGATGAACTACTCGGTGTCCGACACCGCGGAATTCGGCGGCTACCTTTCGGGTCCGCGCGTCATCGACGCCGGCACCAAGGAGCGGATGCGAGAGATCCTGCGCGACATCCAGAGCGGCGACTTCACCAAGAAGCTGGTCGCCAACGTCGAGGGCGGCAACAAGCAACTCGAGCAGCTACGCAAGGAGAACGCCGAGCACCCCATCGAGGTGACCGGCAAGAAGCTGCGCGACCTGATGAGCTGGGTCGACCGGCCGATCACCGAAACGGCCTAGCGTTTTCGCGTCGAGCGTGCACCCAGGGCGAATATCAGCGAAATTTTCGCCGTGGGTGCACGTTCGGTGGCTCAGGACGCCGCGAGGCGTCCCGCCGTCTCGACCACGCGGCGGGCCAGGTGCTGCGCCATCGTGGTGCCATGGCCGGTGGCCGAGTAGATGATCGCCAGTTTCGTCACGGCGTCATGGTAGGCCGCAAATCCGGAACTGCGGAGATTCCGAATTCCCGGCGCAACAACGTGCGGGCCGCGTAGTAGCCGGCCATGCCGTGCACGCCGCCGCCGGGCGGTGTGGCCGCGGAGCACAGGTACACCTTGGGAATGGGCGTGCGCCAAGGGTTTAACCGCGGTGTCGGGCCGGCGATCGCCCGCCAGGCGGAGTTGCCGCCCATCCCGATGTCGCCGCCGACATAGTTGGCGTTGTGGTCGCACAACCGGGCGGCCGGAACCGCGCGCGCCGCCACCACGACGTCGCGGAAGCCGGGGGCGAATCGCTGGACCACCGCGGTCACCGTTTCGGTCGCGTCGATGGTGGACCCCGCCGGCACGTGGGCGTAGGTCCAGAAGGGCCGGCGACCGGCGGCGTCGATGCGGCCGGGATCGGCGACGTGCGGCGACGCGGCCAACACCATGGGCCACTGCGCGTGCCGCCCGGCGGCGATGTCGGCCTCGGCGCGAGCCATCTGCGCCCGGGTGCCGCCGAGATGCAGGGTGGTTGCCTGCCGCAGCCGGGGGTCCGACCACGGGATTTCGTCGTTGAGCACGAAGTCGACCTTGGCGACCCCGGGGCCAAAGGGGTAGCGCCGCAAAGCCTTAGCGTAGCGAGCGGGCAGGGCGTCGCCGTAGATCGCCAGCAGCGCGGTCGGGGCGGTGTCGAAGGCGACGACCCCGCCCGGCGGCGACGTAACCTCGGTGCCCGCCGTGAGCTCGCCCCCGTGGGCGCGCAGGTCGGCGATCAGGGCGTCGGTGATCGCCTGGCTGCCGCCCACCGGAATCGGCCAGCCGACCGAGTGCGCGAGGGTGGCCAGCATCATCCCGGCGCCGGCCGCGGTCAGCGACGGCATCCGCGAAATGATATGCGCGGCAACGCCGGTGAACAGCGCGCGGGCGTCTTCGCCGGCCAGCGTCCCCCACGCCGGGGTGCCTTGGGCCAGCATCCGCAGCCCCAGCTGCAGCGCCGACGGCAGCGAGTTCGGCACCGACCTTTTGTCGCCCAGCAGCAGGGCCACCACGTCGTCGGAGCGCTCGACCAGCGGGCCGAGCAGGCGCTTGAAGGACGCGCCGTGCTCGAGTTCGGCGCAGGTGCGGTTCAGGTCGCGGTAGGCGATGACCGCGGGGCGACCGGGCAGCGGGTTGGCGTACGAAATCTCCGGCACCGCCAGCTGCACGCCGCGGGCGGGCAGGTCGAATTCCTTGAAGAACGGCGACGCCAGCGCCAACGGGTGCACGGCGGAGCAGATGTCGTGCAAGACTCCCGCAGAATCTGGGTCGGGTGCGGTGCGCGCACCCCCGCCAAAGGTCGGCTGAGCTTCGACGACCTGCACTTTCAGGCCGGCCCGGGCGCAGATTACGGCAGCCGTCAACCCGTTGGGTCCGCTGCCGACGATGGTGACGTCCACGCGTCAATTACAGCCGATAGGCTGGCCGGGTGAATCTGCCTGTTGTACTCATTGCCGACAAGCTCGCCGAATCCACCGTCGCCGCCCTGGGCGACCAGGTCGAGGTGCGCTGGGTAGACGGCCCGGATCGGGAGAAGCTGCTGGCGGCCGTGCCGGAGGCCGATGCGCTGCTGGTGCGTTCGGCCACGACGGTCGACGCCGAGGTGCTGGCGGCCGCGCCCAAGCTGAAGATCGTCGCCCGCGCCGGGGTAGGCCTGGACAACGTCGACGTCAACGCCGCCACCGAGCGCGGTGTGCTGGTGGTCAACGCGCCGACGTCGAACATCCACAGCGCCGCCGAACACGCGCTGGCACTGCTGCTGTCCGCGGCCCGCCAGGTTCCGGCCGCCGATGCCTCGCTGCGCGAGCACGCCTGGAAGCGGTCGTCCTTCTCGGGTACCGAGATCTTCGGTAAGACGGTCGGCGTGGTGGGCCTGGGCCGGATCGGGCAGCTGGTTGCCCAGCGGCTCAGCGCCTTCGGCACCCACCTGGTCGCCTACGACCCCTACGTGTCGCCGGCCCGCGCCGCGCAGCTGGGCATCGAACTGCTGACGCTGGACGAGCTGTTGGGCCGCGCCGACTTCATCTCGGTGCACCTGCCGAAGACCCCCGAAACCGCGGGCCTGATCGACAAGGACGCGCTGGCCAAGACCAAGCCGGGCGTCATCATCGTCAACGCCGCTCGCGGTGGCCTGGTGGACGAGGCCGCGCTGGCCGACGCGGTGCGCAGCGGCCACGTGCGTGCGGCCGGCCTGGACGTCTTCTCCAAGGAGCCGTGCACCGACAGCCCGCTGTTCGAGCTGCCGCAGGTGGTGGTCACACCGCACCTGGGCGCATCGACCGAAGAGGCGCAGGACCGGGCCGGCACCGACGTCGCGGCAAGCGTGAAACTCGCTCTGGCCGGGGAATTCGTCCCCGACGCGGTCAACGTCGGCGGCGGGGTGGTCAACGAGGAGGTGGCGCCCTGGCTGGACCTGGTGCGCAAGCTCGGGGTGCTGGCCGCCACACTGTCCGACGGCCCGCCGGTGTCCTTGTCGGTACAGGTTCGCGGCGAACTTGCCTCCGAAGATGTTGAGGTGCTTAAACTTTCGGCGCTGCGCGGGTTGTTCTCGGCCGTCGTCGAGGGGCCGGTGACGTTCGTCAACGCGCCGGCGCTGGCCGAAGAACGCGGCATCACCGCCGAAATCGGCACCGCGTCGGAAAGCCCGAACCACCGCAGCGTGGTCGACGTACGCGCGGTTGCGCCCGACGGCAGCACCGTCAACGTCGCCGGCGCCCTGTCCGGGCCGCAACTTGTGGAGAAGATCGTCCAGATCAACGGGCGCAACTTCGATCTGCGCGCCCGGGGCACCAACCTGGTGATCAACTACATCGACCAGCCCGGCGCGCTGGGCAAGATCGGCACCCTGCTGGGTTCGGCCGGGGTGAACATCGAAGCCGCGCAACTCTCCGAGGACGCCGAGGGCCCGGGTGCGACGATCCTGCTGCGCCTGGACCGGGACGTTCCGGGCGACGTGCGGGCCGAGATCGGCGCGGCCGTCGGCGCCAACAAGCTTGAGGTGGTTGATCTGTCGTGAAGTGCGCCGGCGACGATGCAGAGCGGAGCGATGAGGAGGAGCGGCGCCGATGAAGTTGGCGGTGATCGAGGGCGACGGGATCGGGCCCGAAGTCGTTTCCGAGGCCATCAAAGTCCTGGACGCGGTGCTGCCCGGGGTGGACAAGACCAGCTACGACCTGGGTGCGCGGCGATACCACGCCACCGGTGAGCTACTGCCGGACTCGGTCGTCGACGAGCTGCGCGCGCATGACGCCATCCTGCTCGGGGCCATCGGTGACCCGTCGGTGCCCAGCGGCGTGCTGGAGCGAGGGTTGTTGCTGCGCCTGCGTTTCGAGCTGGACCATCACATCAACCTGCGGCCGGGCCGGCTGTATCCCGGCGTGAACAGCCCGCTGGCCGGCAACCCCGAGATCGACTTCGTGGTGGTGCGCGAGGGAACCGAAGGGCCCTACACCGGCACCGGCGGCGCCATCCGCGTCGGAACGCCCAACGAAGTCGCCACCGAGGTAAGCCAGAACACGGCTTTCGGTGTGCGCCGGGTGGTGGCCGACGCGTTCGAGCGGGCCCAGCGACGCCGAAAGCACTTGACACTGGTGCACAAAACGAACGTGCTGACCTTCGCCGGCAGGCTGTGGTCGCGCATCGTGGCCGAGGTCGGACGCGACTATCCCGACGTCGAGGTGGCGTATCAACACATCGACGCCGCGACCATCTTCATGGTCACCGACCCCGGCCGCTTCGACGTGATCGTCACCGACAACTTGTTCGGCGACATCATCACCGACCTGTCGGCGGCGGTGTGCGGCGGAATTGGCTTGGCGGCCAGTGGAAATATCGACGGCACCCGGACCAATCCCTCGATGTTCGAGCCCGTCCACGGTAGTGCACCGGACATCGCCGGCCAGGGCATCGCCGATCCGACTGCCGCCATCATGTCGGTGGCGTTGCTGCTCGCCCATCTCGGTGAGGACGCCGCCGCTAAGCGGGTGGACCGGGCGGTCGAGCAGTATCTGGCAACGCGTGGGGGCGAACGGCGCGCCACCACCGAAGTCGGCGAACGGATTGCTGCCGGGCTCTAGTTTCCAGGCCGGGTGGCACCAACCGCGTCGGCACCAGCGGCACCGCCGCCAGCGGGAACAACGCGCACAACATCCATGCCGGTGGATATTTCGCGGCCGAGATCAACGCACCGAACAGTGGGGGGCCGGCTGCGGCCATCATCCGCTGAGTGGTGTTCTGGATGCCCAGGGCGCGTCCGCTCCAGTACGGGCCGGCGAATTCGGTGATGGCCGTCGCCTCCAGCCCGTTGTCGAGCACCGCGATCACCGAGATGACGACCATCAGCCCCGCCTGCCACCGGGAGTTCATGTAGTCGGCCCACGCCAGCAGCAGCAGGACCAGCACGGCGGCGGCCGCGATGTAGCGCACCGGCCGCATGCGTGAGCCGAGCCGATCGGACCAGCGGCCCACGGCCACGCGGCCGAGCGCACCGAGCAACTGCGACAGGGTGACCAACCCGCCGGCGGCCGCGACCGACCAGTGCAGGTTCTTGATCAGCCACACCAGCATGAACGTCACCGTGACCGTTTGCGGCATCATCATCAGGCCCGCCACCGCGTGAATTCGCCACAGCGTCAACGACCCTCGGTACGGGCTGGCAAGT
The DNA here is from genome assembly GCF_001665835.1 of Mycobacterium colombiense. Lineage (GTDB taxonomy): Bacteria > Actinomycetota > Actinomycetes > Mycobacteriales > Mycobacteriaceae > Mycobacterium > Mycobacterium colombiense_A. The sequence goes on from NZ_LZSX01000062.1 coordinate 18,238, forward strand.
TCCTGATTGCTGGCGCTGGCGCGAGGTTTGCGCGGCGGGTCGACGATTCCGACGACGCTCACTACCGCTCCGAACACGCACGCCAGCGCGGTGAACCGAAGGCCGGCCTGCGGCCCGTGTTCGGCGAGCTCGGGAATTATCATCGCGCCCAAGGCGATTCCCAGGGGTTGCGCGGTTTGGCGGATGCCCATGGCCAGCCCGCGCTGGTGTGGCGGGAACCAGGCGGCCACCAGCCGCCCGCCGGCCGTGTTGCAACTGGCGGCGGCCATACCGCCGAGGAACAGGTACACGGCGATCATCACCATCGAATGTGCCGACGCCGCCGCGTAGGCGGCTAATGCGGTGAGCGCCGAGCCCGTGGCCATCACCACCCGCTCGCCCACCCGGTCGAGCACGTATCCCCAGAGCACCAGCGTGACCACCATGCCCCAGCTGGGCATCGAGGCCAGCAGACCGGCCTCGTCGAGCCGGATTCTGCGCACGCTTTGCAGCGACGGGATGAGGAACGCGACGCCGTTGATGAAGAGGAACGAACTTGCCGTTGCCAGCAGCGAAACGATCATGATCGACCAGCGGACGCCCGCGCCGATTTCGGACGTCTCGGCGGGGTCGGACTGCATTCCCCATGCTTGCATACCGGCGGGAAATGTAGGGCAGGACTCGTGCCGTCGTCCGTCATTGCCGCCCCAATTTCGCCCCGCTGAGTGACGGCCCGCCACGCCCGGCTACGCCGCGCTCGCGACCGTCACTAGCTCCGATCGTGACGGCCCGCCACGCCCGGCTACGCCGCGCTCGCGACCGTCACTAGCTCCGATCGTGACGGCCCGCCACGCCCGGCTACGCCGCGCTCGCGACCGTCACTAGCTCCGATCGTGACGGCCCGCCACGCCCGGCTACGCCGCGCTCGCGACCGTCACTAGGCTCAACCAAATGCGCCTTGGTCGAATCGCCAGCCCGGACGGTGTCGCCTTCGTCAGTATCGAAGGCGACCTCAACGACCCAGCCGAGATGATCGCGCGCGAGATCGCCGAACATCCATTCGGCACGCCGAACTTCACCGGCCGATCCTGGCCGCTGGCCGACGTCCGGCTGCTCGCCCCGATACTGGCCAGCAAGGTGGTGTGTGTCGGGAAGAACTACGCCGACCACATCGCCGAGATGCAGGACACGACCGGCCCCGCCCCGGTGGATCCGGTGATCTTCCTCAAGCCCAACACCGCGATCATCGGGCCGAACGTGCCGATTCGGTTGCCGGCCAACGCATCACCGGTGCACTTCGAGGGCGAGCTGGGGGTGGTCATCGGCCGGCCCTGCAAGGACGTGTCGGCAGCCCAGGCGTCGGAGAACATCCTCGGCTACACCGTCGGCAACGACGTCTCGGCGCGTGATCAACAAAAATCCGATGGGCAGTGGACCAGGGCCAAAGGGCATGACACGTTCTGCCCGGTGGGGCCGTGGATCGTCACCGACCTCAAACCGCTGGACCCCGGCGATCTGGAATTGCGTACCGAGGTCAACGGCGACGTCAAGCAGCACAGCCGTACCTCCCTGCTGATCCACGACATCGGATCGATCGTCGAGTGGATCTCGGCCGTGATGACCCTGTTGCCCGGCGACATCATCCTCACCGGCACGCCGGCGGGCGTCGGCCCCATCGAGGACGGCGACACCGTCTCCATCACCATCGAGGGCATCGGCACCCTCACCAATCCCGTGGTCCGTAAAGGAAAATCGTGACTGCACCAGCACACGCAGACCTAGTCCGCGTCCGATTCTGTCCCTCGCCCACCGGAACCCCGCACGTCGGCATGGTCCGCACGGCACTGTTCAATTGGGCGTACGCCCGACACACCGGCGGCACGTTCGTGTTTCGCATCGAGGACACCGATGCCCAGCGCGACAGCGAAGAAAGCTATCTCGCTCTGCTGGACGCGCTGCGCTGGCTCGGCCTGGATTGGGACGAGGGGCCTGGGGTGGGCGGTCCCTATGGCCCGTACCGCCAGTCGCAACGCAGTGAGATCTATCACGACGTGGTGGCCCAGCTGCTCGAAGCGGGCGAGGCCTACTACGCCTTCTCGACGCCGGAGGAGGTCGAGGCGCGCCACGTCGCCGCGGGACGTAATCCCAAGCTGGGCTACGACAATTTCGACCGGCAGCTGACCGATTCCCAGCGCGCCGCGTTCCTGGCCGACGGCCGCCAACCCGTGGTGCGGCTACGCATGCCCGACGAGGACCTCGCGTGGGACGACCTGGTTCGCGGCACCACCAGCTTCGCGGCCGGGTCGGTGCCGGATTTCGCCTTGACCCGCGCCAACGGAGATCCGTTGTACACCTTGGTGAACCCGTGTGACGACGCGCTGATGAAGATCACCCACGTGCTGCGCGGCGAGGACCTGCTGTCGTCCACCCCGCGCCAGCTGGCGCTGTATCAGGCGTTGATCCGCATCGGAGTCGCCGAGCGGACCCCGCAGTTCGCGCACCTGCCAACGGTATTGGGGGAGGGAACCAAAAAACTCTCCAAGCGCGACCCGCAGTCGAACCTGTTCGCCCACCGCGACCGCGGCTTCATCCCCGAAGGTCTGCTGAACTATCTCGCGTTGCTCGGCTGGGCCATCGCCGACGACCACGACGTGTTCAGTCTCGACGAGATGGTGGCCGCGTTCGATGTGGTCAACGTCAACTCCAATCCGGCCCGCTTCGACCAGAAGAAGGCCGACGCGCTCAACGCCGAGCACATCCGGATGCTGGCACTCGACGACTTCACCGCCAGGCTGCGCGACTATCTCGACGTCCACGGCCATCGGCTCGAATTGGACGACGTCAGCTTCGCCACCGCCGCGGACCTGGTGCAGACCCGGATCGTGGTGCTCGGCGACGCGTGGGACCTGCTGAAGTTCCTCAACGACGACGAATACGCGCTCGACCCCAAGGCCGCCGCCAAGGAGCTGGGAGCCGACGGCGCCGCGGTGCTGGACGCGGCGCTGCCCGCGCTGGACGCCGTGACGGACTGGACGGCGCCGCAGATCGAAGCCGCGCTCAAGGCCGCGCTCATCGACGACCTGGGCCTCAAACCGCGCAAGGCATTCGGCCCGATCAGGGTGGGGGCAACCGGGACGACGATCAGCCCGCCGTTGTTCGAGTCGCTGGAGCTGCTGGGCCGCGACCGCAGCATGGGGCGACTGCGGGCCGCGCGCGAGACGGCCGGGCGGGAACCCGCTTGAGCGGCCGGGACCACGCGTGCGGAGTGTCCGCCGAGACTTTGGTAGTCTGCACTGCGGTTTACAAAGGCCGACAACGGCTGGCGGCGGCGGACTCCAAAGAGCTTATGAAAGCCCGCAATCGACGCTGACCAGCGGTTTTAGGCAGCCAATGGGGTATGGTGTAATTGGCAACACAGCTGATTCTGGTTCAGCCATTCTAGGTTCGAGTCCTGGTACCCCAGCAAAATTCTCTCCGCCTCAAGCGATTAGGTGGGCTCATCGGGGTGAGCTATGCTGACTGCTCGGATCGTTTCTGGCCCCGTCGTCTAGCGGCCTAGGACGCCGCCCTCTCACGGCGGTAGCGTGGGTTCGAATCCCATCGGGGCTACAAATATCGCAGCTACTGGTCGGTCCCCAGGACCGCCGGTGCTGTCGATCCACCAACCGGCATGGCCGGCAAGCCGAGTTTGCGGTGATCCCATGAACGAGCCCGACGGGCCACGATGCGAACGCAGACCCGCTTGTTCATCATCTGCTCGACGAACGGCTTCATGTCGTCGCTGTAGGGACCGGTGTAGCGCTCCCAGACGCTGACGCCCACGCGGTGTGAGACATCGGGATCGTCGATGATCTCGGCCACGCCCTCGAAGGACACCCCGCGCAGGGTGTCGTAGGTGTGGCCGTCCTCGATCAGAAAGCTCACCCGCGGGTCGCGTTTGAGGTTGACGGCCTTCTGCGACTTGGCCTTGGTCTCCAGCCAGATCTCGCCGTCGACGACGGCGTACCACATGGCGGTCAGGTGCGGCTGGCCGTCGGCGCCGACGGTGGCCAGCGTCCCGGTGCGGCTTTTCACGACGAAATCGGCGATCTCGTCTTCGGACATGACGATGCTCGCGCGCTGATTGGTTCCCATGCCGGTCAGTCTGTCAGGCGTGCCTGCGGTGACTGTGCACTGGTGGCGTTGGGCGTGCACCGAGGGCGAGAAAATTCCCGATTACGCCGCCCTGGACGCACACTCGCCTCCGGAACAGCTCAGAGGCGGCGGGTGAGCGCCTCGGCGGCGGACAGGAGGTCGGCTGCCCAGCGCACCCCGGGGCGCCGGCCGATCCGGTCGATGGGACCCGACACCGAGATTGCCGCGACGACCGCACCGCGTCCATCGCGCACCGGCGCAGACACACTCGCCACGCCCGGCTCGCGCTCGGCCACGCTTTGGGCCCAGCCCCGCCGCCGCACTTCGGCCAGGGTTCGTTCGGTGAATTTCGCCGTCGCGAGCACCGTTTTCTGCGTGGCCGCGTCGCTATGGGCCAGTAGCACTTTGGCGCCCGACCCGGCCGTCATCGGCAATCGCGCCCCGATCGGAACCGTATCGCGAAGGCCCGCAGCGGGTTCCAGAGCGGCCACGCAGACGCGGTCGGTGCCTTCGCGGCGGTACAGCTGCACGCTCTCGCCGGTGGTTTCGCGCAACAGCGGCAGCACCGCGCTGCTGGCGGCCAGCAGCGGATCGTTGACGTGGGCCGCGAGTTCGGTGACGGCCGGACCGAGAAGCCAGCGTCCTTCGTCGTCGCGGGCCAGTAGGCGATGCGCTTCGAGGGCGGCGGCCAGCCGGTAGGCCGTCGCGCGGGGCAAGGAGGTCCGCTCGCACAGTTCGGCTAACCCACAGGGTGATTGGGAGATCGTGTGGAGGATACCCACGGCTTTGTCCAGGACGCCGATGCCGCTATGCTGTCTCACAAGGAGATACTAGCGTCTCGCATTCTGAGATCACAGCCTGGATGATCGGCGAGCCGCTAACGAGGCGAATTGAGGCGACTTCGATATGGGAATCGACCAAGGGGCGGCGGGGGCCGCCACCAAACCGCGCACTCTGGCCGAAAAAGTTTGGAATGACCACGTTGTGGTATCCGGTGGTGCCAGCGAGCCGGACCTGATCTACATCGATTTGCATCTGGTGCACGAGGTCACCAGCCCGCAGGCTTTCGACGGCCTGCGCCTGGCCGGCAGGCCGGTGCGCCGCCCCGATTTGACGCTGGCCACTGAGGATCACAACGTTCCGACCATCGATATCGACAAGCCGATTGCGGACCCGGTGTCGCGAACCCAGGTCGAGACATTGCGGCGAAATTGTGCCGAATTCGGTGTGCGGCTATATCCAATGGGCGACGTCGAGCAGGGCATCGTGCACGTGGTCGGGCCGCAGCTTGGCCTCACTCAGCCCGGAATGACGGTCGTCTGTGGGGACAGTCACACCTCGACGCACGGCGCATTCGGCGCGCTGGCCATGGGAATTGGCACCTCGGAGGTCGAGCACGTGCTGGCCACCCAGACGTTGCCGCTGCGGCCGTTCAAGACGATGGCGGTCAATGTCGACGGGCAGCTGCCCGCCGGCGTGACGGCCAAGGACATCATTCTCGCGCTGATCGCCAAGATCGGTACCGGCGGCGGGCAGGGCCACGTCATCGAATATCGCGGCAGCGCCATCGAATCGCTGTCGATGGAAGGCCGGATGACGGTCTGCAATATGAGCATCGAAGCCGGCGCCCGGGCGGGAATGGTGGCCCCGGACGAAACCACGTTCGAGTTCCTGCGCGGCCGCCCGCACGCCCCGCAGGGGGCGCAATGGGATGTGGCGATGAGTTATTGGCAGCAGCTGCACACCGACCCCGGCGCCGAATTCGACACCGAGGTCTACCTCGACGCCGCGTCGCTGAGCCCGTTCGTGACGTGGGGCACCAACCCCGGCCAGGGCGTTCCGCTGGCCGACGCGGTCCCGGATCCCGAGCTGATGACCGACGACGCGCAGCGCCAGGCGGCTGAGAAAGCGTTGGCGTATATGGACCTTCGACCGGGCACACCCATGCGTGACGTCGCCGTTGACACGGTGTTCGTGGGCTCTTGTACCAACGGTCGTATCGAGGATCTGCGCGTCGTCGCCGACGTGCTGCGCGGCCGCAAGGTCGCGCCCGGGGTCCGGATGCTGGTGGTGCCGGGCTCGATGCGGGTGCGGGCGCAGGCCGAAGCCGAAGGGCTGGGCGAGGTTTTCACGTCCGCGGGTGCCGAATGGCGCCAAGCGGGCTGCTCAATGTGCCTGGGGATGAATCCCGACCAGCTTGCGCCGGGGGAGCGGTGCGCCGCGACGTCCAACCGCAACTTCGAAGGGCGCCAGGGTAAAGGCGGCCGCACGCATTTGGTGTCTCCGGCCGTTGCCGCGGCGACGGCGGTTCGCGGCACATTGTCTGCTCCGGCCGATTTGAGCTGACGTATTTCGACTGTTGAAGGGATGAGCATGGAAGCATTTCACACCCACACCGGTATCGGTGTGCCGCTGCGGCGCTCCAATGTCGACACCGATCAGATCATTCCGGCGGTGTATTTGAAGCGTGTCACCCGAACCGGTTTCGAGGACGGCTTGTTCGCCAGCTGGCGGTCGGATCCGTCATTCGTGCTCAACCTCAGCCCCTTTGACCGGGGGTCAGTGCTAGTCGCGGGTCCCGATTTCGGCACGGGGTCGTCGCGTGAGCATGCGGTGTGGGCACTGATGGACTACGGGTTCCGGGTGGTCATCTCGTCTCGATTCGGTGACATTTTCCGGGGCAACTCCGGCAAGGCGGGGCTGCTGGCGGCCGAAGTTTCTCAGGACGGTGTGGAGCTGCTCTGGAAGCTCATCGAGCAGAGCCCGGGCTTGGAAATCACTGTCAATCTTCAAGATCGAAATATCACCGCGGGAACGACGGTGCTGCCGTTCAAGATTGACGACCACACCGCATGGCGGCTACTCGAAGGCCTTGACGATATAGCCCTTACGCTGCGGAAACTCGATAAAATAGAGTCATTCGAAGTGGCGTATCCGGAGTGGAAACCCCGTACTCTGCTCACCTCTTGAGTAGTCGGTCGACGCCGATTTTCTGCTTGATCGGCTAACTAAACCGAGCCGATTTTTAACACCCCCCACCGGTCAAGGGCGGCAACCAGATTGCGAAATCGGTGGACGCCTTGCCCTGAAATTGCGCGTGGCTCTTGGAAATTTGCTGGGTGAGGGTTTACCGTGTCCACTAGTCGGTTCAAATCGAGGACCACTAGCGTCGGAGGGATTGATGAACAAGGCAGAGCTCATTGATGTGCTCACAACTAAATTGAACACGGACCGTCGACAGGCGACCGCTGCGGTCGAGAATGTTGTCGACACCATTGTGCGTGCGGTACACAAGGGCGACAGCGTCACGATCACCGGGTTCGGTGTGTTCGAACAGCGGCGCCGCGCAGCGCGGGTGGCCCGCAACCCGCGGACCGGTGAGACGGTGAAGGTGAAGCCGACGTCCGTCCCGGCGTTCCGCCCCGGTGCTCAGTTCAAAGCGGTTGTGTCTGGCGCACAGCGCCTCCCGTCGGACGGCCCGGCCGTCAAGCGCGGTGTGGTAGCGGGTGGTGCGGCAAAGAAGACCGCCGCGAAGAAGGCGCCGGCCAAGAAGGCGGCGGCCAAGAAGGCGGCTCCGGCCAAGAAGGCGGCGGCCAAGAAGGCTCCGGCCCGCAAGGCCGCGACCAAGGCCCCGGCCAAGAAGACCGCGGCCAAGAAGGCTCCGGTTCGCAAGGCGGCGACCAAGGCTCCGGCCAAGAAGACCGCGGCCAAGAAGGCCCCGGCCAAGAAGGCCGCGAGCAAGGCTCCGGCCAAGAAGGCGGCGAGCAAGGCTCCGGCCCGCAAGGCTCCCGCCAAGAAGACGACCGCGCGTCGCGGTCGCAAGTAAGCGGAGTCAAGTTCTAGACACGAATACCCTTCGGGCGGCAGCGGTGCCCCCGAAGGGTATTCGTGCGCTAGCGGTTGCAAGCGGGACGGGCCGCCGCCATCACGCTAAGCCCGGACGTTGGCGGCCAACGCACCGCCGATGTGGTCGGCGGCCACCAATCGCCCGTCTAACAGCGACAGCACCCAGGTGCTGCCCTTGTGGTTACGCGACTTGTCGGGCCGCACGCCATCGCGCTCACACCACCACGCGATCAAGTCCGGAATCACCTTGCCCTGCGTGCAGACAACCGGAGTGCCTTGCTGCTCGGCGATGTCCAACATTCGGTGGCGTCCGCGTTTCGCGTTCTTGGCATAGGCCTCTTCGGTGAGGGTGGGCTCGTTCTGCACGGGCACGCCCAAGTCCTCGGCAAGCGGTTCCACGGTCTGGTGGCAGCGGACGCGGTCGGCCGCATACACGTCCGACGCACCGAAGGCGAGGAGCTGTGGGACCAGCGCCTCGGCCTGCGCGCGGCCCCGTTTGTCCAGCGGTCGCTTGGCATCATCGCCGGAGAAACGCGATTTGCGGCCGGCCGTGCCGTGCCGGACCACCAACACGGTTTGCGTATCGGCGGGCTTTTTATTGAAGTGGCGCAACACTTTTCGGTCTTGGGCGTAGTCGAGCCTCTGCATCGCCTCGGCGAGCGGGAGCCAGAGCAACCGGTCCACTTCGTGGCCCGGCACGAATTCGCCGCCGGTGGCGCGGGCCGCCCAGTAGTAAACCTTTTTGACGCCCTGGTCGATTGGATAGCTCACCAAGTCGAGCCGCCTGCCGAGGATGGCGCGCTGACCCGTCTCCTCGTGCACCTCGCGCACGGCGGCCACCGGGGCCGTCTCGCCGGGGTCCACCTTGCCTTTGGGCAGTGACCAGTCGTCATACCGGGGACGGTGAATGACGGCGATCTCGACGTCGTGGTCGTCCGCGTCGGCATTGCCCGGTCGCCACAGCACCGCGCCGGCGGCATAGACGACTCGGCTTCCGGAGCGCCGAGCGGTGGACGAATTCTGGGTCGGCACCTCAACTCCTGCAGATCAATTCACCTCAGGGCTGCACGCTTGATCACGGTGCGGCCCGGAGAAACAACCGGAAGTCACCGCACGGAGCTAAGGGCTGCGATGGCGCTCCATCAACGATACTTGGTGGTCACGCACGGTATGGCCTTCTTGTGGCGCCGGGGTCCACTGCCCGTCGGGCCCCAGTTCCCAGCAGCGGGTCGACGGATCCAGTGCGGATTCGAACAATTCGTCGAGCTGCGCGGTGAGCTTGGGGTCCTTGACCTGAGCCAGCACCTCCACCCGCCGATCGAGATTGCGGTGCATCATGTCCGCGCTGCCGATCCAGAACTCGTTGATGTTGCGGAAATGGATGATCCGCGAATGCTCCAGGAAGCGGCCGAGAATGGAGCGGACGAAAATGTTTTCGGAGAAACCCTCGGCGCCCGGGCGCAGCGCGCAGATGCCGCGCACCACGACCTCGACCCGCACCCCCGCCTGCGAGGCCCGATACAGCGCGTCGATCACCTGCTCGTCGACAAGCGCATTCATCTTCAGGCGGATGCGTCCGTTGCCGCGTTCGCGGTGCGCTTCGATCTCGCGTTCGACGCGTTCGATGATGCCGGCGCGAATTCCGTGCGGCGCCACCAGCAGATTGCGGTAGGAGACCTTACGCGAATAGCCGGTAAGCGAATTGAACAAATCGGTGAGGTCCGCGCCGATGTCGGGGTTCGCCGTCAGCAGGCCGACGTCCTCATACAGGCGGGCGGTCTTGCTGTTGTAGTTGCCGGTTCCGATGTGGCAGTACCGCCGGATCGCCGAACCCTCGCGCCGCACCACCAAGCAGGTCTTGCAGTGCGTCTTGAGGCCGACGAGCCCGTAGACCACATGCACGCCCGCCTGTTCGAGTGCGCGCGCCCAACGGATGTTGGCCTGTTCGTCGAAGCGCGCCTTGATCTCGACGAGCGCCACGGCCTGCTTTCCGGCCTCGGCCGCTTCGATCAGCGCCCGCACGATCGGCGAATCACCGGAGGTGCGGTACAGCGTTTGTTTGATAGCCAGCACGTTGGGGTCCGCGGCCGCCTGCTGGATGAAGCGCTGCACGCTGGTGGAGAAGGAGTCGTACGGGTGGTGCACGAGGACGTCGCCCTCGCGCAGCGTCGCGAAAATGCTCTTGGGAGATTCGCGGTCGGCGAAGGCGGGGTGGGTGTCCGGCACGAACGCCGGATCCTTGAGCGCCGGCCGGTCCAGGCCGTAGATCTGCCACAGCGACGAAAGGTCGAGCAGGCCCGGCACTTCGATGACGTCACCGGGATGCACGTCGAGTTCGCGCAGCAGCAATTCCAGCATGCCCTCGGTCATGTCGTCGGCGATCTCGAGACGCACCGGCGGGCCGAACCGCCGGCGCGCCAATTCCCGTTCCAGCGCCTGCAACAGATCCTCGTCGCGGTCTTCTTCGACCTCCATGTCGGCGTTGCGGGTGATGCGGAAAGCGTGATGCTCCACGATTTCCATGCCAGGGAACAGCAGCGGAAGGAAGGCCGCGATCAGCTCTTCCATCGGCAGGTAGCGGACGATGGTCCGCCCCGAGCCGTCAGCGCTGTCGATGGCGGGGAGTTCGACGAAGCGATCGACGTTGTTGGGCACCTTGACTCGTGCGAAGTGCTGGCCGCCATCCTCGGGTTGGCGCACCATGACCGCCAGGTTCAGGCTCAGCCCGCTGACGAACGGGAACGGGTGCGCGGGATCGACGGCCAGCGGTGTCAGGACGGGGAAGACCTGTTCGGTGAAATAGGACGACAATTCGTCGCGCTCGGCCTGATCGAGATCGGCCCACGTGACGATGTGGATGCCTTCCTCGGCGAGCGACGGCCGCACCGAATCGAGGAACACCCGCGCATGCCGGGTAGCGATCCGCTGAGTCTGTTCCCCGATCAGGGCAAGCTGCTTGCGCGGCGTCAAACCGTCGGCGGAGCGAACCGACAGCCCCATCTCGTCCCGGCGTTTGAGGCCGGCGACGCGCACCATATAGAACTCGTCGAGGTTGGAGGCGAAGATTGCCAGGAACTTAGCGCGTTCCAGCAGCGGCAACGAGTTGTCGTCGGCCAGCGCCAGCACGCGGGCGTTGAAGTCCAGCCAGCTCAGTTCGCGGTTGAGGTAACGATCATCGGGCAGATCGGTCAGCGCGGCCTGGGTCGCAGCCGGTGGTGCCGCCACGGCCGAGTCGCCTGAATGCCACAAATTCTCGTCGGGTCGCGCCTCAGCTTCGATTTCAGTCACCCTGCGATCATTGCTCATCACGCGCGGGTGCTGCTAGCGCTCGAGGGACATCCATTCGCCGTTGGGACGACGTTCACCCCTCGGACAGATTTGCTCAGGGCGATCAAAATCAGTGCGGAGCGATGGCCCGGGCGGTCGCCGCCCCAACCCCGAGGCGGCGGGCGGCGGCGAGGTCGGTGGGGGTGTCGACGTCGCACCGCAGGCCGGGCCAGGCGCCGGTCAGCTCGATCGCACCCGAACTGCGGTGCCGCGCCGAGGAATCGGACCCGAACCGTGGGTCGAGCGGGCCGCCGAACGCAAACAGTGCGGCGGTGCCCGTCGCCAGCCGGTCGGCGACGAAGCTGCGCCGGTGCTGGCGTGCGGCGGCGATCGCCTCGCTCAGCTCCTGAGTCTGCAGCGCGGGCAAATCACCTTGCAGCGCAACGACATTGGCGAAGGAACTGCCCACCGCGCGCTCCGCGGTGGCGATGGCGTTGTTCAGCGGATCGGGGTGGCCCTCGGGAGTCGGATCGGCGAGCACGTCGGCGCCCAGCTCGGTGGCCGCGGCCGCAGCGGCGTCGTCGGGTGTGATCACGGTGATCGAGCCCAGCGATCGGACACGTCCGGCGGCGGTCAACGTGTCCGTCAACATGGCGAGCACCACGCTTTCCCGGGTGCGCGCCGAGAAGACCGGGGCCAGCCTGGTCTTGGCCGCGGCCAACCTCTTGACGGCGATGATCAATGCCACGTCGCCTGCGCCGTTGACCGCGCCGTCGGCCCATATGCCGCTCATGAGATGTCATCCTGCCAGCGCCGCGCCGCGGATCGCTCGCGAGCCGGCGGCGATTCACCCCCCGCGCGGGACACGCTGGCTCACGTGACGCCCCGTCCGTCGCTGATCTAGGGTGTAGCGGCCGCGCGTGCCGCGTGAGCAACACCGACCACGGACAGGGGGTGGTACATGACCAGCGCATCATCGGGCGCGGTCGCGGTCATGGGTGCCGGGGCGTGGGGAACGGCGCTGGCCAAGGTGCTGGTCGAGGCCGGGGGACCGGAGGCCAGGGTCACGCTGTGGACCCGCAGGCCCGAGCTCGCCGAGCAGATCAATTCCACCCGGTACAACCCCGACTACCTGCCCGGCACGGCCTTGCCGCCGGGCATCCGCGCCACCGCCGACGCCGCCGAAGCGCTGTGCGACGCCCCAACGGTGTTGCTGGGCGTGCCGGCGCAGACGATGCGCGGCAACCTCGAGCGCTGGGCGCCGCTGATTCGCCAGGGCGCGACCCTGGTCAGCCTGGCCAAGGGCATCGAGCTGGGCACGCTGATGCGGATGAGTCAGGTCATCGTCTCGGTCACCGGCGTCGACCCGTCTCAGGTCGCGGTGATATCGGGGCCGAACCTGGCCAGCGAGATCGCCGCATCCCAGCCCGCCGCCACCGTGATCGCGTGCAGCGACTCGGGCCGGGCCGTCGCCCTGCAGCGCATGCTGAACAGCGGATACTTCCGCCCGTACACCAACAGCGACGTGGTCGGCACCGAGATCGGCGGGGCCTGCAAGAACGTCATCGCCCTCGCGTGCGGGATGGCCGTCGGCGTCGGACTCGGCGAGAACACCACGGCAGCGATCATCACCCGCGGCCTGGCCGAGATCATGCGGCTGGGCATCGCGCTCGGCGCCAAGGGCGCGACGCTGGCCGGGCTGGCCGGCGTGGGCGATCTGGTGGCCACCTGCAGCTCACCGCGCTCGCGCAACCGCTCCCTGGGCGAACGGCTCGGCCGGGGAGCGCCCATCCAGTCGCTGCTGGCGGGCACTCCCGACGGCGGCGACGGGCACGTCGTCGAGGGTGTGACGTCCTGCGAGGCGGTGCTGGCGCTGGCCGCCAGTTACGACGTCGAGATGCCCCTCACCGACGCCGTGCACCGCGTATGCCACAAAGGGCTGTCGGTCGACGAGGCGATGGCCCTGCTCCTGGGCCGCAGCACCAAGCCCGAATAAGCGGCGCCGAACATATGAAAAGGCCAGGCAAATGCCCGCCACCCGACCGGTTCGGGCGCCACCCGGTAGCCTCTTGAGATTGTGAATGCCAGCGAGCGGTCGACGCCGCACCCCAGCTCACGGGGTGGCGATCGGGTACGCGTCGCCGTCGTATTCGGCGGGCGCAGCAACGAACACGCCATCTCGTGCGTCTCGGCGGGCAGCATTCTGCGCAACCTGGATCCGGAGCGGTTCGACGTGGTCGCGATCGGCATCACCCCGCAAGGTTCGTGGGTGCTCACCGACGGCGACCCCGCCGCGCTGGCGATCACCAACCGCCAACTGCCCGAGGTGACCGCCGAATCCGGAACCGAATTGGCGCTGCCGGCCGATCCCGGGCGCAGCGGCCAGCTGGTGTCGCTGGCGCCGGGCGCCAGTGAGGTACTGGCGTCGGTCGACGTGGTGTTTCCGGTGCTGCACGGTCCCTACGGCGAGGACGGCACCATTCAGGGTCTGCTGGAACTCGCCGGTGTGCCGTACGTGGGGGCCGGGGTGCTGGCCAGCGCCGCCGGCATGGACAAGGAGTTCACCAAGAAGCTGTTCACCGCCGAAGGATTGCCGGTCGGCGACTATGCCGTGCTGCGGCCGTCGCGTTCGAGTCTGCGCCCCGAGGAGTGCGAGCGGCTGGGTCTGCCGGTGTTCGTCAAACCCGCGCGGGGCGGCTCCTCGATCGGTGTGAGCCGGGTTTCGAGTTGGGATCAGCTGGACGGCGCGATCGCCGCCGCGCGCCGCCACGACCCCAAGGTCATCGTCGAGGCGGCGATCGTCGGCCGCGAGCTGGAATGCGGTGTGCTCGAAATGCCCGACGGCACAGTCGAAGCCAGTACGCTGGGTGAGATCCGGGTGGCCGGGGTGCGCGGTCGCGAGGATTCGTTCTACGACTTCTCCACCAAATACCTCGACGACGCGGCCGAATTGGATGTGCCCGCCAAGGTGGATGACGAAATCGCGGACACGGTACGCCAATTGGCGGTCCGCGCTTTCAGGGCCATCGACTGCCAGGGGCTGGCCCGGGTCGACTTCTTCCTCACCGAAGGCGGGCCGGTGCTCAACGAGATCAACACCATGCCGGGCTTCACGACGATCTCGATGTACCCGAGGATGTGGGCGGCCAGCGGCGTGGATTATGCGACCCTGCTGGCGACGATGGTCGAGACCGCGCGGGCCCGCGGCGTAGGCCTGCGCTAACGGGGCTGGCCCGGGTCGATGGGCACCGCCGGGATGCTGTGGTCGATCACCTCTGATAGCCGCTGGATCGGCGTCGGGCCCGATCCGGTCGGCAGCGTGAGCGCCACATAGGTTCCCCGGTCCACCGCATACCAGGTGGATCTGCCCGCGTCCCCGGCGGACTGCTGTTCGGCACGCACCTGGAACCACTGCACCCGGTCGACGACCTGAATGGGGGATCCGAGGACGAACTCGGCCGGGCGGTCCAGCCCGCAGCGCAGCACCACCGGCTCACTGTCCGGCCCGCTGCGCCAGGCGGCGGCGCCCTGCGGCGCCGGCTGCTCGAGGGGTGCACGCTGGTAGTCGCCGAGCCGCTGCGGCAGCGCGCCCATCAGCGCCCGGCATGCGGAGTCGTCTGCCTGCGGCGCCGGGACCGCGGGAACGGCCACCGCACGCGGGGGTGCCTCGCGGGTGGCCGCGATGGCCAGGATCACGCCGATCGTCGTGACGGCCAGCGCGATCGCGGCGATGATCAGCGCGCGCGGCGGCCCGGCGTCGGCGTCCGATTCGGCTGCCACCGCGCGTACCTCCTTGTCCCGCTAACCACTATCGCCTTCGTTTACCCGGGTGCCAATTTATTCTCGGACCAAACGGGCGCGCGTAGCCCCAGGTTCGTCCGGCGCGGTCCGAGCGACAGCACGAGCCCTATCGTGGGTGGCGTGCAAGAGGAATCGGGCCAGTCGCTGCAGCAACTCGGCGAGTTCGCTGTGATCGACCGCCTGGTGCGAGGTCGCGAGCAGCCCGCCGCGGTCGTGCTCGGGCCGGGGGACGATGCGGCGCTGGTGTCGTCGGGTGACGGCCGCGTCCTGGTGTCGACCGACATGCTGGTGCAGGATCGGCACTTCCGGCTGGACTGGTCGACGCCGCACGACATCGGGCGCAAGGCGATCGCGCAGAACGCCGCGGATATCGAGGCGATGGGCGGGCGGCCAACGGCCTTCGTGGTCGCCTTCGGCGCGCCCGGGGACACGTCGGCGGCGAAGGTGGATGCCCTGGTCGACGGGATGTGGGACGAGGCGCGGCGGATCGGTGCCGGTATCGCCGGCGGTGACCTGGTCCATTGCCCGCAATGGGTCATCTCGGTGACCGTGCTGGGCGACCCGGACGGGCGTGCACCGGTGCGGCGCTCGGGCGCGAAGCCCGGCGCGCTGATCGCCGTCGCCGGCGAGTTGGGCCGCTCGGCCGCAGGATTCGATTTGTGGGGCAACGGCATTGACGGTTTCGATGGGCTACGGCGCCGGCATGCGGTGCCGCAGCCGCCCTACGGTCAGGGGGCGGTGGCCGCGGCCGGGGGTGCGCAGGCGATGATCGACACCTCCGACGGCCTGATCGCCGATCTGCGTCATGTCGCCGAGGCGTCGGGGGTGGGCATGGATCTGTCCACGGCGGCGCTGGGCGCGGACCGCGATGCGCTTGCCGCCGCCGCGGCCGCCGTCGGCGCCGATCCCTGGCATTGGGTGCTGGGCGGTGGGGAGGACCACGCCCTGGTGGCGTGTTTCGCCGGTCCGGCGCCGGCCGGATGGCGCATCATCGGGCGGGTTCTCGACGGGCCGGCCCGGGTGCTGGTCGACGACCAGGAGTGGAGCGGCCACGCCGGCTGGCAGTCGTATTAGGGTGACGCGGTGACCGTTTACGCGATCGCGAAGAGCCGATGATGACCGCGCGCCCGTTGGGTGAACTGGTCGAGGCGGGCTGGGCGAGTGCGCTGCAGCCGGTGGCCGACAAGGTGGCCGGGATGGGGCAATTCCTGCGGGCCGAGATCGCGGCCGGGCGCAGGTATCTGCCGGCGGGGCCGAATGTCTTGCGCGCCTTCACCTATCCCTTCGACGACGTCAGGGTGTTGATTGTCGGGCAGGACCCGTACCCCACGCCCGGACACGCTGTGGGGCTGAGCTTTTCGGTGGCGCCCGAGGTGCGGCCACTGCCGCGCAGTCTGGCCAACATCTTTCAGGAGTACACCGCGGACCTGGGCCATCCGTCGCCCTCGTGCGGTGACCTGACGCCCTGGGCGCAGCGCGGCGTGCTGCTGTTGAACAGGGTGCTCACTGTGCGCCCCAGTAATCCCGCCTCGCACCGCGGCAAGGGCTGGGAGGCGGTGACCGAATGCGCCATCCGGGCGCTGACGGAGCGGTCGCGTCCGCTGGTGGCGATCCTGTGGGGTCGCGACGCGTCGACACTCAAACCTATTCTCGCCCAAGGAAATTGCGTCGCCATCGAGTCGCCGCATCCGTCGCCGCTGTCGGCGTCGCGCGGGTTCTTCGGTTCGCGCCCGTTCAGCCGCGCCAACGAACTGCTGGCCGAGATGGGCGCCGACGCGGTCGATTGGCGGCTGCCGTGACCGAGATGACCGCGCTGCGGGCGCACCGGCGAGGCGGCCCTGAGCAGCTGGTGCTCGAACGGGCGCCGATGCCGGTGCCGGCCGCGGGCGAGGTCTTGGTGGCCGTGCACGCGGCCGGGATCACCTTCGACGAGCTGACGTGGGACGAGACCTGGATCCGCGACGGGGCCAGCCGCGTCCCGGTGATCCCGTCACACGAGGTATCGGGCGTCGTCAAGGAGGTTGCCGCCGACGTCACGGATTTCGCGCCCGGCGCCGAGGTGTACGGGTTGATCGGGTTCGACCGCGACGGTGCCGCGGCCGAATTCGTTGCGGTACCCGCGACCGGCCTGGCCATCAAGCCGTCGACGGTGTCGCACGCCGTGGCCGCCGCGCTGCCGCTGGCCGGCCTGACCGCCCGGCAGGCGTTGGTCGACCACGCCGCGGTGCAACCGGAAGAGGCGGTCCTGGTGACCGGAGGTGCCGGGGGAGTGGGGCTGTTGACGGTCCAGCTGGCCGCGATGCTGGGCGCCCGGGTCACCGCGACCGTGCGCAGCGACACCGCCAATCTCCTGCGCGGGTGCGGCGCGCAGCGCGTGATCGACGTGCGCACCGAGGCATTCGACGAAACCGGCGCCGGTTACGACGTCGTCATCGACACGGTGGGCGGCGAGATGTTGGAGCGGTCGTTCGGCGTGCTGCGCCGCGGCGGCCGGCTGGTCACCTTGTCGGCGCCGCCCCCGGCCGGCAGGGCCGACGAGTTCGGCGTCACCGCAACCTTCTTCATCGTCACGCCGAATCGCGATCAGCTTGACGAACTCGCCGCGCTGGTCGACAGCGACCGGTTGCACGTCGCGATCGCCCAGACGTTCGGCCTCGACGACGGCCGGGAAGCGTATGAAAGCCGCGACAACGGCACGCGCGCCGGCAAGACGGTCCTCATCGTGCGGGACTAACAGCAGTCCCAGAGTCGGGCGGCGAGCGGCGTCACGAGTCCGCGAAATTGACGTCCTTCGTGACGGCCTTCCACTCCTCGATCGATGCGGACATCGCAGTGATCTTGTCCCGCATGGCCTTCAGCACGTCGCGGCCCAGCAGCAGCCGCAGCGGCGGCTCGTCGAGCGTGGTCACCATCAGCACCGCGTCGGCCACCTTCTTCGGGTCGCCCGGCAGGTGATCGGCGAACTGCTTGATCAGGTCCTTGCGCGCGGCCACGTCGGCGTAGTCGGAGATCGGGCTGCGGGATTCCTTCATCGATCGTGTCGCCCAGTCGGTACGGAACGCGCCGGGCTCGATCGCGGTCACCTTGATGCCCAGCGGGCGTACCTCGGCGGCCAGCGCTTCGGTCACCGCCTCGAGTGCGAACTTGGTCGACGAGTAGTAGGCGTTGGGCGGGTTGGCCACCAGACCGGTCATCGAGGAGATGTTGATGATGTGCCCCGACCCGCGGGCGCGCATGGCCGGCAGCACCGCCTTGATCATGTCGACGGCACCGAAGTAGTTGACGTCGAACAACTTTCGCACCTCGGCGTCCTCGCCCTCTTCGACCGAGGACAGGTAGCCGTGGCCGGCGTTGTTGACCAGGACGTCGATCCCGCCGAATGCCTGGTCGGCCGCCGACACCGCCGCGGCGATCTGGGCGGCGTCGGTCACGTCGAGGGCCACGGGCAGGGCCCGATCCCCGAACTCGTCGGCGATGTCGCGCACCGCCTCGGGCCGCCGCGCGGTCACCACCACGCTGTGGCCGGCCTGCAGCGCGGCGCGCGCGATCTCGCGACCAAAGCCGGTGGAGCATCCCGTGATCAGCCAGCGCGCCATCGTCAGATCGTCCCTTCCGGCAGGCGGCGCAGATAGGCCGTGCGCCGCTGCGCCAGCTCGGTGGCCCGCTGCTGCTCGCTCACCCGCGGCAGGTGCGGCACCTCGGCGTCGAGCCGGTCCAGCTTCATCACCCGCCCGCGCGCACCGAGGTCTTCCCGCGGACCCCCGTCGCCGAACTCCGCCATGCGCAGGGTCAAGATGGCCTCCCGCAAGCCGTCGGAGTCGATCCAGTTCGCCACGCCGGGATCGACGGGTGAGATCACATAGGTGTACGAGCCGTCCTCGTTGGGCACCGACTGCGCCTTGTTGAGGCTGCCGGTGCGGTCGACGAGATCGAGCGTGGTGCCCCAGATGTTGCTCAGCGGCACCGTGAAGTATTCGGCGCCACCGTCGTTCAGGTCGACGACGAAAGCCTCGTCGGGGGCCAGATCGAACCGGCCCATGACGTAGACCTGGTTGCGCATCGCGCCGACCTTGTCGGCCGACCAGGCCAGGTTGAAGTGGTTGGCCGGCATCTTGTAGATGCCGTGGCTGAGCTTGCCGGTGAAGTTCGCGAAGTAGTCCATCATCGCCGCGGTGGCCTCGGCCTGCTCGTCGAGCGTGCGTGCCGGGGTGGCCGGCGGGCCGCCCAGCCGTTGCACCTCAATGTGATTGGGGTCGTCGCGGCCCCAGTCCAGCAGCACGTCGCGGATGTAGAACTCGTGGGCTTCCGCCGTCGTCTGCACGTGGTTGGACCGGCCGTTGGCGGGGTCGGCGTCGACGGTGATGGTGTAGCTGCCATCGGAGTCGACCTGCATGGTGCGGCCGTTGAGCACGGCGACGGTGCCCATGTGCGCGTCCCACAGCGTGAAGTAATTCTCGGTCATGCGGTGTTCGCCGACCCGGCCGTGGATTTCGTAGCGCTCGTCGCCCGAGATCGGGATCACCCGGTACACGCTGTCGGGATTGTCGATGCCCCAACGTGATCCGGGGATGCGGCGGCCGTCCACCGGGTGTGCGAGCCGGGTGGTGCAGCTGACTTTGGGCCGCAGCTTGTCCTGATTGGACGACCACACCGCCGCCGAGAACATCACCTCGGCGAACGCGTCGTCGAACCGTTCGCGCATCGCGTCCGACGCCTGGGCCCGGCCCAGCCAGGTCTCGGCCACGGTTCGGTAGGCGGCCTTCACTTCTGGGTGCTCGATCAGGTCGAGGGCCGCCAGCTCCTGTTCGTGCTGGGACGCCGTCGCGATCGGGTCATCAGGCATGTGCTGTTCCTCCGATGTGCTGTCCGAAACGCCTGTTGTACACCGCGAATCGCTCGTCGACCTGCTCGGGGCGTAGGCCGTAGTTCTCCAGCCCGTACGGCGGGCGCGGCAGCTCCCGGGGGCGGTGCGCCAGCCGGTGCCGCATCGCCTCCTCGGCGTCTGCCGTCAGCGCCAGACCGATGGCGTCGTACACGCGGGCCGCCTGACCGATCGGGTCGGCCACCGCCTCGTCGAATCCGATGTCGGTGACCACGGCATCCTCATCAGGCCAGCCGTCGCGGATCGTCATCGCCCGATCATTGGTCCAGCCCGTCCGCTGCAGCCATTGCGCACCGACCCGGTCCGCGTCGACGGTATCGGCGTGCATCGCGTGCAGCGTCGCGTTGAGGCTGGCCCCCGACGCGATCGTGGTGCGCGGGTCACGGTGCATGTGCACGATGTGCAGGTCGGGAAACCGTGTCCGCAGGAGATTCAGATACCCAAGGTGCGCAGGCGATTTGAGCACCCAGCGCCGGCCCTGCACGCCACGCTGCCGTTTCTGCCACTGCAGGAACTGCAGCATGCGGTGCAGATAGTCGTAGGCGGGGGAGAAGTCCTGTTCGTCCAGCCAGGACCGGTAGTGCGGCAGGTGCGCGCCCGACTCCGGAACGTGGGACAGGAACGCGTCGGCCAGAAAGACGATCTCCTCCTCGGCCTCCCGCGCGTACATCGGGTGGATGGAGAACAATTCGGGTGCCAGTTCGCGGGACTTCGCTTCGCGCGCTTCGCTGATCGCGATGCGCGGATCGGCGGCCTCGGTGAACCGATGGTCCAGCCGCGGTGCGGCCTCGACGACTTCCCAGCCGTAGGCGCACACGAAGCGCGGGTCGGCGGCCAGCAGCCGCTGCAACAGCGTGGTGCCGCTGCGCATCATCCCGACGACGACGATCGGCGCGGCCACCCGCTCGTCGAGGATCTCCGGGTGCCGGCGGATCCACTCCTGTGTGCGCAGCCTCATGCGCAGGCTGTGCACGAGGCCCGAGCGCAGGATGTGCGCGCCGATGGCGTTGAGATCCGCGCGAGCATAGTCGGCCAGCAACACCGCCAGCGGGCCCTCGAATTCGCCTGGGCCCCAATCGGTCAGCGACTCCTTGCGTTGCGCGTCGGCCAGCACGGCGGCCGGGTCGAACGGGCCGACGGACGCGCTCGCGGATGACACGGGTCAGAACTTCAGATGCCGGCTGACGTCGCCGACCTGGTCGACGAACATGGTGCGGCTGTCGAAGCACCAGGCCCCGTCCACGCGGTGAAACGTGTCCTTGTAGTGCCCGGTCACGATGACCTGCAGCGGCAGTTCCGGGGTGGCTTGCGTGACGCAATAGTACGAGGTGCTCCGCGCGGTCCCGGCCGCCTCGTCGATGTAGAGCTGCACGTTGGTCGTGTTGTGTTTGGTCTTCGGGGTGCCGTCTTCGTAGATCCGGGTGGCCATGTCATACATCTCCCGCACCCGGGCGGAACCGGCGAACACCGTCTCGGGCGGGCCGTCCTGGATCCCGCAGATGCGGCCGTGCTCGAAGAGCCGGGCCACCCCGTCCAGGTCGCCGCCGTCGAGAAGCTGCGCATAGGTGTAGATGAGGTTGGTGATCTCGGTGGCGCTGTCACTCATGTCGAACCGCCTCGGGAGTCTTCCGCTCTGTTCCGCAACAATGTTGGCAGAACCGGTCCAACTTACATAGAACCGACCATTACTCTGGATCGCCGTGACCTTACCGTGGACGCCGAGCAGGCTCGGCAACCTCACCGGCAAACGCGTGATCGTGACCGGAGCGACCAACGGCGTCGGGCTCGGCACCGCGCGGGCGCTCGCCAAAGCCGGCGCGCACGTGATCCTGGCCGTGCGCAACACCCAACTCGGGGAGCAACGCGCCGCAGAAATCTCCGCAATGGGTGGCTCGACCGCCGTGGTCAAGCTCGACCTCGCCGACCAGTCGTCGGTGCGCGCGTTCGCGGGCCTGATCGACGAGCCGGTGGACATCCTGGTCAACAACGCGGGGGCCCTGACCGACCGGCGCACCGAGACGGTCGACGGCTTCGAGATGACGCTGGGCACCAACCTGCTCGGGCCCTTCGCCCTGACCAATCTGCTGCTGGGAAAGGTGCGCTCGCAGATCATCAACGTCGGCTCCGACGCGCACCGGTCGGCGACGCTGCGGCTCGACGACCCGCACCTGCGTCAGCACAAGTGGACGCGGTTGGGCGCCTACGCGCAGTCGAAGCTCGCGGTCATGCTGTGGGGGCTGGAGCTGGACCGCAGGCTGCGCGCGGCCGGATCGCCGATCGTCACGCAGCTCACCCACCCGGGCTGGGTGGCCTCCAACCTGTCGAACCTCGGCGACTCGCCGCTGATGTCGCTGGCCCACAAGGGGGTCAAGGCGGTGGCCGACCGGTTGGCCAACGACATCGACGAAGGTGCGGCGCCCACGCTCTACTGCATCAGCGAGCCGATTCCGCCGGGCAGCTACGTCGGGGTCAGCGGCAGGTTCGGGCTTCGCGGCGGCCCGGTGCTGATCGGCCGCACACAGCTGGCATGCGATTACGACACTGCCGGGCGCTTGGTGGGCTTCGCCGAGCACGAGACCGGCACGACACTGGAGGTGTAGTCATGGGTGAATTCGACAACACGGTTGCCGTGATCACCGGCGCCGCGCGCGGCCAGGGCCGCAGCCACGCCGTGGCGCTGGCCGAGCAGGGCGCCGACATCATCGCCGTCGACATCTGCGCCGATCTCGAGGCGATTCCCTACGCCCTGGGGACCGAATCCGAGCTCGCCGAGACCGTGCAGCTGGTCCAGGCCGCCGGGCGCAAGGCGGTCTCCGTCGCCGCGGACGTCCGCGACCTCAAGGGGCTGCAGGCCGGGGTGCGGGCCGGCGTCGACGAGCTCGGCGATATCGACGTCGTCGTCGCCAATGCCGGGGTGGTGGCCATCGGGGTCACCGACCCCGAGGCCGAGCCGGTGTTCAACACGATCGTCGACACCAACCTCAAGGGCGTGTGGCACACCCTGCTGTCGACGGTTCCCTCGATCGTGCGCAAGGGCCGCGGCGGCTCGGTGGTGCTGGTCAGCTCGTCGCAAGGCCTGACCGGCCGCGGCGGCGACGGCAGCGCGGCGATGTTCGCCTACGCCGCGTCCAAACACGGGGTGGTGGGGCTGATGCGGTCGGCGGCGAATGCCTATGCGCCGCACAAGATTCGGGTCAATTCGATACATCCGGGCGGTGTTGCGACGCCGATGATCCTCAACGATTTCGTGGTGAACCGGATGCTGGAGAACCCCAACCCGGCGCTGTCGCAGACGTTGCTACCCGACGCGCCGTTGGTCGAGGCGCAAGACGTCACCGAAGCGGTGCTCTGGCTTGCCGGACCACGGTCGCGCTACATCACCGGTGCGGCGATACCGGTGGACGCCGGCCACGTCGCCATGTGACGACGGCTGCTCTTGCCCGATGGTGACGACCCGTCCCCCGAAAGCGGGAGGTACCCCCAGCGCCCGGCGGGAATGTTGCTGCCGCGTGTGCGGCAGCGCCACTAGCCCCGGACGACCTTGCCGGCCTTGATGCAGGACGTGCAGACGTTCAGACGCTGCTTGTTGCCGCCCGGACGGGTGACGACGTGCACGGTCTGGACGTTGGGATCCCACCGGCGGCTGGTGCGGCGGTGGGAGTGCGACACCGACTTACCGAAGCCGGGGCCTTTCCCGCAGATGTCGCACACAGCGGCCATTGTTCAAGCTCCTCAAATCTCGGGGGTCCGGCAATCCGGCCGGGACAGCCCAGGTTCGCCCGGGCCCAACCAGAATACCGACTGTGGTGGCAACCACCAAAACGGTCACCACCGGCTGACCCCGCGGTTACGTGGGGTCGCGCCGGGTCGGCTGTGTGCTGGGACCCCTCGCACCGTCGACATGCAGTCGATCACAGTTGCCGGTCGGATCAGGGTTGCTCGGGCAAACCGCCGCTAGGATGGCGTCGCCGCCGATGGTCGGCGCGGTCCCGTGTCAGACGTGGACGGCGCGCTGGCCGTGGCTGAAGTTTTCTTCCCGGTGGTGCCGGCCCGCGCGATGTTGCGGATGAGGCTGGGAAGCAATATCGGCAGGCTTGAGGGGAGTGCGCGGAGTGTTTGCGCGCGCCGAAAACACCGCTGGTTCCGCCCGCGTCGAAAGCCGACGTGGCTGTCCGGCGGGCGTACGACGGTTGGCATCGCGGTTGCGACGGGTCGCGACGGCTTATCTGGTAGTGACGGCGCTGGGCAGCATCGCTATAGGCGGTACCTCGGGTAACACCCCGGCCGGCGGCTTCGGGCCGGGCCCGAAAGCGTCGTGGTCCGGCCGAGCCGGTGCCGCGGCGTCTTGGTGGCAGCCCGATGGTCGTCGTGCTGCGGTGCACGAGGCCGCTGCCGCCCCGCGCGGGATCGACCTGCGACAGGTGGCTTTCGACGGTCGGGGAGCGTGGCCGGACGGACCGGAGGCCGTCCGCGCCTACCTGGAAGAAGCGCTGACGCGGATAGGCATTACCGACGCGCCGGCCCGCGGCCATTGGATCGAGGGAATGATGACGATCGCCGATCACGAGGCCCAGTTCCACGCGAACGCCATCAACCTGTCGGACAGCAACGCCTACGGGCCGGCCCAACTCGACGGAGGCCCGCTGCACGCGACCCGGGGCCCGTGGCAGGTGATGCCGGATACCTTCGCGGCTTTTCACCAGGCGGGGACGTCGAACTCGGCATGGGATCCGGTGGCCGCCGCGTGCGCGTCGATCAACTATCAGATGAGTCGCTACGGGGTCAGCCGCGACGGCAGCAATCAGCGGATGCTCGTGGGGCAAGCCAATCCCGGTATCAGGCAGGGCTATTAAACCCGTCCGCGGTTTATTCTTGCGAGGGTGAATGGCGTCGAGGACCACCTCGATCAGATGGATCTGATACTCGCTGCTCAGGCTTTCGCAACGGCGCGGAGCAACTGAACGCAGCGGCTGCATCGCACGGCTACGCTGGCGCCCACCCCGGAATTGGCGCGGAGGAGGTGGGTCACCCTGGGCACTGCTGACACGTCGCAGGATCGTCTGCTCGATGCGATCACCTTGCGCGACTGGGCGCACACCGCCGTCAGCGACCTGATCACGCACATCGACGAGATCAACCGGCTCAACGTCTTCCCCGTCGCCGACTCCGACACCGGCGCCAACATGCTGTTCACCATGCGATCGGCGCTGGCCGAGGCCAAGGCGGGCGCCGAGGGCTCGACCTGCGTGGCGCGGGCCGCGGCGGCGCTGTCGGCCGGCGCGCTGAACGGCGCGCGCGGCAATTCCGGGGTGATCCTGTCGCAGATCCTGCGGGGCATCGCCGACGCCACCGCGACCGCCGCGGCCGCCGCCGGCGGCGAGCTGGCCCACATCGACGTCGTCGTCCTCGGTGCGGCGCTGCAGCGTGGCGTGGAGCTGGTGATCAGTTCGATGGGCGGTGAGGAGGTCCCCGGGACCATCGTCTCGGTGCTGCGGGCGGCCGCCGGTGCGGTAGCGCAGTGCGCCGGGGACGGGCTGGTGCCGGCGGTCATCGCCGCCGGTGACGCGGCGGTGGTGGCGCTGGAAAAGACCCCCGAACAGCTCGAAGTGCTGGCCGACGCGGGCGCCGTGGACGCCGGCGGGCGCGGTCTGCTGGTCCTGCTGGACGCGTTGCGATCCACTATCACCGGGCAAGCGCCGGCCCGCACGGTGTACGAGCTGTCGCCGCGCGCGCCCCAGCCGGAGGCGGCCCCGCAGCGCCCGGCGCCCCAGTTCGAGGTGATGTACCGGTTGGACGGCTGCGAGCCCACGGCGGCGGACACGCTGCGCGACCGGCTGGGGGAGCTGGGTGATTCGGTGGGCATCGCCTCGGCGCCGTCGTCGGCGCAGCGGTCGTACTCGGTGCACGTGCACACCGACGACGCCGGCGCCGCCGTGGAGGCGGGACTGGCGGCCGGGCGGCTCAGCCGAATCGTCATCTCGGCGCTGAGCTCCGGCACCCCCGGGCTGCCCACCGGCGGCTGGACGCGGGAGCGCGCGGTGCTGGCCGTGGTCGACGGCGACGGCGCAGCCGACCTGTTCGCCGGCGAGGGCGCCTGCGTGCTGCAGCGCGACCCCGGGCACGATCCCGTCACCAACATCAGCGCGCACCAGCTGATGCGGGCCGTCGTCGACACCGGCGCCGCCCAGGTGATGGTGCTGCCCAACGGCTATGTGGCGGCCGAGGAGCTGGTGGCCGGCTGCACCGCGGCCATCGGCTGGGGGATCGACGTGGTGCCGATCCCGACCGGGTCGATGGTGCAGGGGCTGGCCGCGCTGGCGGTGCACGAAACCGACCGGCAGGCGGTGGACGACGGCTACACCATGGCCCGCGCCGCCGGTGCGGCGCGGCACGGCTCGGTGCGCATCGCCACCGAGAGCGCGTTGACCTGGGCGGGGCGCTGCCGCCCGGGCGACGGCCTGGGGATCGCGGGCGACGAGGTGCTGATCGTGGCCGCGGACGCCGTCGGGGCGGCGATCGGCCTGCTCGATCTCCTGCTGGCCTCCGGCGGGGACCTGGTGACGGTGCTGTTGGGCGCCGGCGTCGACACCGACGGCGACGCCGGGGCCGTCGGCGACATCCTGGAAGAGCACATGCACGACCACCACCCCGGAACCGAACTGGTCACCTACCGCACCGGCCACCACGGTGACGCGCTGCTGATCGGGGTCGAGTAGCGATGGTGTCGCTGAGCGACCGGCTGGACTTCGTCGTGGGCGCCAAGGCCGCCGACTCCCTCGACGAGGTGTTCGGCATCCGGACCGTCGACGACCTGCTGCGCCACTACCCGCGCAGCTACACCGAGGGCGCCAGTCGGTGGGAAGGCGACGGCGAGCGACCCGAAACGGGCGAGCACATCACCATCATCGACACGATCGCCGAAACCAAGACGTTCCCGATGAAGAAGACGCCGAAGAAAATGTGCCACCGCATCACGCTCGGCGCCGGGCGCGGCAAGGTGACCGCGACGTTCTTCAACGCGAATTACCTGAAGAAGGACCTGGTTAAGGGCGCCAAGGTGATGCTCTCCGGCGAGGTCGGATTCTTCAACAACGTGATGCAGTTGACGCACCCGGCGTTCCTGATCCTCGACTCCCCGGATGGACGCAACCGCGGGACCCGGTCTCTGAAGAACATCGCCGACGCGTCGGGCGCGACCAGCGGCGAAGAATTGCTGGACGCCTACGAACGCCACTTCTTCCCGATCTATCCGGCCAGCACGAAACTGCAGAGCTGGGACATCTTTTCGTGCGTGCGCCAGGTGCTCGACGTGCTCGATCCGGTGCCGGATCCGCTGCCCGAGGAACTGCGCGCGAAGCTCGGCCTGGTGTCCGAAGACGAGGCGTTGCGCGACATCCATCTGGCCGAGAGCGAGCCGCGGCGGCAGCGGGCCCGGGAGCGCCTCACCTTCGACGAAGCCGTCGGCCTGCAGTGGGCGCTGGTGGCCCGCCGCCACGGCGAGCTGTCGGAGTCGGGCCCGCCCGCACCGCCGCGTCCGGACGGTCTGGCCGCAGAACTGTTGGGGCGGTTACCCTTCGAGCTGACCGCGGGGCAGCGCGAAGTGCTCGGTGTGCTGTCCGACGGGCTCGCGGCGACCCGCCCGCTGAACCGCCTGCTGCAGGGCGAGGTGGGTTCCGGCAAGACGATCGTCTCGGTGCTGGCGATGCTGCAGATGGTCGACGCCGGCTATCAGTGCGCGCTGCTGGCGCCGACGGAAGTGCTTGCCGCGCAACATCTCCGGTCGATTCGCGACGTGCTCGGCCCGTTGGCGATGGCGGGCCAGCTCGGGGGCGCCGACAACGGCACCCGGCTGGCGCTGCTGACCGGTTCGATGACGGCCGCCCAGAAGAAGCAGATCCGCGCCGAGATCGCCGGCGGTGAGGTCGGCATCGTCGTCGGCACCCACGCGCTGCTGCAGGACGCGGTGGAATTCGACAACCTGGGCATGGTGGTGGTCGACGAACAGCACCGCTTCGGTGTCGAGCAGCGAGATCAGTTGCGCGCCAAGGCCCGTCCTGGCGTGACACCGCATCTGCTGGTGATGACGGCGACGCCGATCCCGCGCACCGTCGCGCTCACCGTCTACGGCGATCTGGAAACCTCGACGCTGCGCGAACTTCCGCGCGGCCGCCAGCCCATCACCAGCAACGTCATCTTCGTCAAGGACAAGCCCGCGTGGCTGGACCGGGCTTGGCAGCGCATCACCGAGGAGGTGGCCGCCGGCCGCCAGGCCTACGTGGTGGCGCCGCGCATCGACGAGAGCGACGACCCGGGCGATCAGGAGCAGAACGCCAAGGCGCCGGAGACCGCCGAGGGCCTGTACGCCCGGCTGCGCTCGGGGGAGCTGGCGAGCCTGCGGCTGGGTCTGATGCACGGGCGGCTGTCGGCGGAGGAGAAGGACGCCGCGATGACGGCCTTCCGGGCCGGCGAGGTCGATGTTCTGGTGTGCACCACCGTCATCGAGGTGGGCGTCGACGTACCCAACGCCACCGTCATGCTGGTGATGGACGCCGACCGGTTCGGGATCAGTCAGTTGCATCAGCTGCGCGGCCGGATCGGCCGCGGCCAGCATCCGAGCCTGTGCCTGTTCGCCAGCTGGTCTGCGCCGGGTTCGTCGGCCGGCCGGCGGCTGAGCGCGGTGGCCGGGACGCTGGACGGCTTCGCCCTGGCCGACCTCGACCTCAAGGAACGTCGAGAGGGAGATGTGTTGGGCCGCAACCAGTCCGGCAAGGCGATCACGCTGCGGCTGCTGTCGCTGGCCGACCATCAGGAATTCATCGAGGCGGCCCGGGACTTCTGCGTCCGGGCCTACACCGACGACCGCTCCCACCCCGGCTTGGCCGTGCTGGCAGCGCGATTCACCGATACCGACCGCATCGAATATCTGGACAAATCTTGAACCGCAAAGTGCTGCTGTGGCTGGCCGCGGCGGCCGCGCTCGCGCTGCTGGTGGCCTACCAGACGGTGGGCTCCTCGACGGCCCGGGATTCGGCCGAATACGCCGCGCGCGCTGACGTTCCGACGGTGCAGCCCGGCACCGACGTGCTCGCGGGCGTCGCCGTCGTGCCGCTGCGCCAGCACCGCTACGACTACCTGCGGTCGGCGTTCGGCGACGCCTGGGACGACGACAACGATGCGCCGATGGGGCACAACGGATGTGACACCCGCGACGACATCCTCAACCGCGATCTTGTCGACAGGACGTATGTGTCGGTCAAGCGGTGTCCGGACGCGGTGGCCACCGGCACGCTGCACGACCCGTACACCAACAAGACCATTGCGTTCCAGCGCGGGCCAAAGGTCGGCGAATCCGTTCAGATCGACCACATCGTCCCGCTCGCCTACGCCTGGGACATGGGCGCCAGCGGCTGGCCCGCCCCCGAGCGGCTGCGTTTCGCCAACGATCCGGCCAACCTGCTGGCCGTCGACGGGCAGGCCAATCAGGACAAGGGCGATTCGCCGCCGGCGCAATGGATGCCGCCGAATGGGGCGTTCGCATGCCAGTACGCCATGCAGTTCATCGCGGTGCTGCGCGGCTACGCGCTGCCGGTGGACCAGGCGTCGACCGGCGTGCTGCGGCAGGCCGCGACGACCTGCCCGACGGGATAGCGGGCTACGAGCCCGTGTAGGTCTCCGGGTCCGGGCGCAGCCGGGTGCCGTCGTTGAGGCTGTTGATCGCATCCATGTGCTCGTCGGCCAGCTCGAAGTCGAACACGTCCAAGTTGGAGGCGATGTGCTCGGCGTTGGCCGACCGGAAGACGACCGCGTTGCCCAGCTGCAGGTTCCACCGCAGCAGCACCTGCGAGGCGGTCTTGCCGTATTCGCCTGCGACCGAATTCACCGTCGCGTTGTCGTTCAGCTTGCCCAGCGCCAGCGGCGTGTAGGACTGCGTGAGCACGTTGTGCTCGGCGTTGGTCTTGCGCAGCGCTTCCTGGTTGAGCAGCGGGTGCAGCTCGATCTGGTTGACCGCGGGGGTGACGAAGGTGAGATCGATGACCGTCGTCAGTTGCTCGTCGGTGAAGTTGGAGACGCCGATCGAGCGGGCATGACCATTCCCGCGCGACTGGATCAGCCCGCCGAAGGAGTTGACGTACGTCCCCAGCGACGGGGCGGGCCAGTGGATCAGGTAGAGGTCGACGTAGTCCAGGCCGAGGCGCTCGAGGCTGGCGCTGCACGCGTCCATCGCCCCCTTGAAACCCTGGTCGGGGGTCGCCAGCTTGGTGGTGACGAACAGCTCCGCGCGGGGAATGCCGGAGGCGGCGATCGCGCGCCCGACTGCGGCTTCATTCCCGTAGACCGCGGCGGTGTCGATCAGCCGGCAGCCGATTTCCAGCGCCACCGACACCGCGCGTTCGGTCTCGTCGTCCGACAATTCCGCGACGCCCAGGCCCAGGGCCGGGATCGTGTTTTCGTCGTTGAGAGCAATTGAGGGTAAGGCGGAGCCCGACTCGCCGGCCAATTCATTCACCTGCCTGTGACATTGAAGGTTCGAGATTGTGCACCGAGCCGGGTTCCGTCATCGGGCGAGAGATCAGCGCCGTTCGGCGCCGGTTCGAGGCGCTCGGTTCGATATTGAACACGTCGAAGTTGCTCGCAATCCGATGACAGCTCACCGACTTGGGGATCACGATATTACCGAGTCAGTAAATGCAACCTAATCAGCACCTGGGCAGGTGTCTATCCGCGCCTTCTGTATCGAGTACGCCACCCCGTACAGTTAGTCGCGCGGCACACCGGAATCGGCAGCCGCTCGGCCGGTCTTGCGTATGACGCGGGGGCGGGCGGCGATGTCGATTCGCCGGCAACCGACGACGGCGGCGCTGACCGCCCGTTTGGTGGCCGCCGGGGCCGGCAAGCCTTGAGGCGATGGGTAGCGGTAACCGAATAACCGTTCGTCGTTGAGCGTTAGCACGTGTTGTTTAAGGGGGTTGCCCATGACCAGGCCTCTGTCTGGCGCACCGGAGCTCGAGTTCGGAGCCGACCGCGCCTCGCTGCCGCTGGTCAGTCGCATCCAGGGCGCCGTCACCAGCGTCGGGGCCAAGGTCATCCCGTGGATCCCGACCGCCATCAGACGAGGGCTGGTCCGCGGCCGTTCGGTCATCATCGACGGCAACACGCTGGATCCGACGTTGCAGCTGATGCTGTCGGGCCTGCGCGCCGTCGGCATCGACGGGCTGGTGGTGGACGACGACCCGCAGGCGTCGCGCGCGCAGATGCGCGAGTCGACCGTCGGATTCGCCGGTCCGCAGATCCACGTCGACGTGGACGAGCTGTCGCTGCCCGGCCCGGCCGGCGACATCCCGGCCCGCCACTACCGTCCGGCGGGCGGCGAGGCGGCGCCGCTGCTGGTCTTCTATCACGGCGGGGGCTGGTCGATCGGCGACCTGGACACCCACGACGCCCTGTGCCGGCTGACTTGCCGCGACGCCGGCATCCACGTGTTGTCGATCGCCTACCGGCTGGCCCCCGAGCACCCGGCACCGGCCGCGATCGAGGACGCCTACGCGGCCTTCACCTGGGCCTACCGGCACGCCGAAGAGCTGGGCGGGACCCCGGGGCGGGTCGCGGTCGGCGGCGACAGCGCCGGCGGCAACCTGGCCGCCGTCGTCAGCCAGATGGCGCGCGACGAGGGCGCCCCGGCACCGGTGCTGCAGTGGCTGATCTATCCGCGCACCGACTTCACCGCGCAGAACCGGTCGCTGACCCTGTTCTCGCGCGGCTTCGTGCTGACCAAGCGGGACATCGACTGGTTCGAATCGCAGTATCTGCGGCGTTCGGAGCTCGACCGCACCGATCCGCGGGTATCCCCGGCGCTGGCCGAATCGCTGACCGGCCTGGCTCCCGCGCTGATCGCGGTCGCAGGCTTCGATCCGCTGCGCGACGAGGGCGAGAGCTACGCCGAGGCGCTGCGGGCCGCCGGGGTCGCGGTGGACCTGCGGTACCTGGGTTCGCTGACCCATGGCTTCGCCAATCTCTTCCAGCTGGGCGGCGACAGCATGGTCGCGACCAGCGAGCTGATTTCGGCCCTGCGCGCACACCTGAGCCGGGTCTGATTCCTTGAGCGGCCCGCGCCGGTAATCTAGAGGCGCTTTGTCCGATCGCTTTGTCCGCAACCGGACAGACCGACAACTCGTACCGAAAGATCAGGGAACCTGTGGCCGACAAACCCAAACGTCCCCCGCGATTCGACATGAAGTCGGCCTCCGGCGGTAAGTCGAGCCGGCTCGTCCAGATCGGCGGCACCGCATTCGTGGTGATCTTCGCGGTCGCGCTCGTCTTCTACATCGTGACGTCGCACCACAAGAAGACCGGCCCCACCGGCGCGGGCGACACCGTCCGGGTGACGTCGAGCAAGCTGGTCACCCAGCCGGGCAGCAGCAACCCCAAGGCCGTGGTGACGTTCTACGAGGACTTCCTGTGCCCGGCGTGCGGCAACTTCGAGCGCACCTTCGGCCCGACGGTGTCCAGGCTCATCGACCTCGGCGCCATCGCCGCCGACTACTCCATGGTGTCGATCCTCGACAGCTCGCGGAACCAGAACTATTCGTCGCGCGCGGGGGCGGCGGCGCTATGCGTCGCCGACGAATCCCAGGACGCGTTCCGGCGCTTCCACTCCGCGCTGTTCAGCACCGACATCCAGCCGAGCGAAACCGGCAAGACCTTCCCCGACAACGCGCGGCTGATCGAACTCGCCCGCGAGGCCGGGGCGGCGGGCAAGGTGCCGGACTGCATCAACAGCGGCAAGTACCTGTCCAAGGTCACCGGCGAAGCGGCGACCGCGCACATCAACGCCACGCCGACCATCAAGATCAACGGTGACGACTACGACCCGTCGACGCCCGATGCGCTGGTCAACAAGATCAAGGAGATCGTGGGAAACATCCCGGGCATCGACGGCGCGGTCGCGCCGGCATCCATGTGACCGGTGCGGTGTCCACAGCAGCTGCCGAATCCACCGGCGACCTGATTCCGGATACGTCGCCGGCGCCGCGAGTGCCGGCGCTCAGCGCCTGGTGGGTGCTGATCGCCGGCCTGATCGGCCTGGTGGCGTCGATGACGCTGACGGTCGAGAAGATCGACATCCTGGAAAACCCGTCGTACGTGCCGTCCTGCAACATCAACCCGATCCTGTCCTGCGGCTCGGTGATGATCACGCCGCAGGCGTCGCTGCTGGGCTTCCCCAACCCGCTGCTGGGCCTGGTGGCTTTCACCGTGGTGGTCGTCACCGGGCTGCTGGCGCTGACGAAAGTGGCTCTGCCGCAATGGTATTGGGTGGGGTTGACGGTCGGGGTGCTGGTCGGTGCGGTGTTCGTGCACTGGCTGATCTTCCAGAGCCTGTATCGCATCAACGCGCTGTGCCCGTACTGCATGGTGGTCTGGGCGGTCACCATGTCGCTGCTGGTGGTGGTCGCCTCGATCGCCTATCGCCCGGCGCTGGAAGACCGCAAGACCGGCCCGGCGTGGCTGCTCTTCCAATGGCGGTGGTCGATCGCCGCGCTCTGGTTCACCGCGGTGTTCCTGCTGATCATGGCGCGGTTCTGGGACTACTGGTCGACGCTGCTGTAGGTAGCTGCAGGTGACCCGGATCATTGGCGGCGCCGCGGGGGGCCGTCGCATCGCGGTCCCGCCGCGCGGCACCAGGCCCACCACCGACCGGGTCCGCGAGTCGCTCTTCAACATCCTGACCGCGCGCCTGGAGCTGACCGGGCTCAGCGTGCTGGATCTCTACGCCGGCTCGGGCGCACTGGGATTGGAGGCGCTTTCCCGCGGCGCCGCCGCCGCGCTCTTCGTGGAGTCCGACCCGCGCACCGCATCCGTCATCGCGCGCAACATCGAAACCCTAGGCCTGCCCGGCGCGACGCTGCGCCGGGGAGCCGTGGCGACCGTGCTGGCGGCCGGGACCGCGGCCGCATTCGATCTGGTGCTGGCCGACCCGCCGTACGACGTCGACGCCGCCGAGGTCGAGTCCGTGCTGGCCGCGTTGCCCGCGCACGGCTGGGTGCACCGGGGCAGCGTCGCGGTGCTGGAGCGGGCGGCCGGCGGCGCGCCGCTGAATTGGCCGGCCGGTTGGTCCGTGTGGCCGCAACGTGTTTACGGCGACACCCGTCTGGAGCTGGCCGAGCGTCAGTGAGGCGGGCGTGTACCGTCATTCGTCATGGCGCCGCTCCTCAGCATCGCTTCGCTCTGCATCGTCTCGGCGCGCGTCATGGCGAGACCACCCCTGCACATCGGAGCGCCCGCATGACCGGCGCGGTGTGCCCGGGTTCGTTCGACCCGGTGACGTTGGGCCACATCGACGTCTTCGAGCGCGCGTCGGCTCAGTTCGACGAGGTGGTGGTGGCGATCCTCACCAACCCCGCCAAAAAGGGCATGTTCGATCTGGACGAACGGATCGCGATGATCAACGAATCGACGACGCACCTGCCCAACCTGCGGGTGGAAGCCGGGCAGGGCCTGGTGGTGGATTTCGCTCGGTCGCGCGGCATGACCGCCATCGTCAAGGGGCTGCGCACCGGCACCGACTTCGAATACGAGCTGCAGATGGCGCAGATGAACAAGCATGTCGCGGGCGTGGACACCTTTTTCGTCGCCACCGCCCCGCGCTATTCGTTCGTGTCGTCCTCGCTGGCCAAAGAGGTCGCGATGCTCGGCGGTGACGTGTCGGAACTGCTGCCCGAACCGGTCAATCGTCGCCTGCGCCAAAGGATTTCGGATAAGTCCTGACCCGGTTGCCCGCCGCCGAAAGCCATGCGCGGCAATCGGTTTGACGAGGCCGGCGGCGGCCTGAGTAGCCGGGCGTGCAGTGGGTACCCGATGGTGTCGAGTTCTCCGTCGATTACCCGTGAGTCCCTCGCAAGGGGCAGTCGACGGGTTCGAGCGCGCCACGGGCAACCCAGTCCACCGGAAAACATCGTAAACGCCCACGCAGAACGTATGTTGAAGATCTGATCCGGAGGAGGGGTACGCGAGGTCGCCGACGTCGATAGGAGAACGGCAGCCATGACGGTAGACAATCTATTCGACGTACCCGAGGCCGCGGCCGATCTGATCGCGCTGCTCGCCGACGAGGGAGTCACGCACTTCTTCATCAACCCCGGAACAGATTCCGCGCCGATCCAGGAGGCGTTGGCGGCGGCGCGCGCCGCCGGCACGCCGAGCCCGCAGGCCGTGTTGTGCGTGCATGAGAGCATCGCCCTGGCGGCGGCCATCGGCCACCACATGGCCAGCGGACGCCCGCAGGCGGTCATGGTGCACGTCGACGCCGGGACGCTGAACATGGGCTGCCAGCTGCACAACGCGCAGCGCAACGGAACTCCGGTGGTGATGTTCGCCGGGCGTACTCCCTACAGCTCGGCGCCGCAGGTGCGCGGTCACCGCGATACGTATATCCATTGGCAGCAGGAGCAACTCGACCAGCCGGCTGTGGTGCGCAACTACGCCAAGTGGCACATGGAGGTGCCCCGCGGCCGCGAGCTGGCCCCGATCGTGCGTCGGGCGTTCCAGGTCGCCCAATCCTGCCCGTCCGGTCCCGCCTACGTCATGCTGCCGCGAGAAGCGTTGATGGAGCCCGGCGTCGGTGCGTTGCCGCGCCGGTTGGCGGCGGCCGTACCACCCGGCCCGGACCCGGGCGCGCTCGGACGGTTGGCGGGAATCCTGGTGGCGGGCAAGCGGGTTGTCATCGTCACGTCCAGGACCGCCGCCGACCCGGGCACCGCGACCGTGCTGGGCCGCATCGCCGAGCTGCTCGGCGCGCCGGTGATCGATCAGGGCGACCGCGCCAACCTGCCGCCGGGGCATCCGCTGCACGTGGTGGGCGACTCCGCCCCGCTGGAAAGCGCCGACACCGTGCTGCTGCTCGACTCCGAGGTGCCCTGGGTGCCGTCGGAACTGGCCCCACCCGCGCACGCCCGCGTGGTGCAGATCGACGGGGATCCGGTCAAACCGAGCATGCCGCTGTGGTCGTATCCGGTCGAGGTCGCGTTGACCGCCGACACCCGCGTGGCCCTGCTGCTGCTCGAACAGACCCTGTTGAGGCTGGCCACCGACGAGTTGCGGGAGAAGTGGGCCGCACGCCGGCAGGCGGCGGAGGCCGAGACCGCCGAACGCGGCCGCGAAGCGATCCGCCGGGCCGCCTCCGACCACCCGGCGGATGTCCCCGATGCGATGCTGGCCGCGCTGGGCCGCGGCCTACCCGACGATGCGGTCGTGGTCCAGGAGGCCGTGACCAACCGGCCGGCCGTGGCGCGGCAGGTGCGCCGGGCGCCCGGGCAGCTGTTCGACACGGGCGCACCGGCTTTGGGCTGGGCGCTCGGCGGCGCCTTCGGGGTCAAACTCGCCCGGCCGGAGGCGCCCGTCGTCGCCATCTGCGGTGACGGTTCCTTCAACTTCGGCGTGCCCACCGCCGCATTGTGGTCGGCGCATCGCCACGGTGCGCCGTTCGTGACGGTCGTCTTGAACAACCAGTCTTACCTGGCGTCCAAACTTCCGGTGATGGGGCTGTACCCGGACGGAGTGTCGGTGCGGGAGAACGACTTCGGCGAAACCCAGCTCGCCCCGGACACCGACTACGCCGCCCTCGCCAAGGCCTGCGGCGGCAGCGGGCGCAGCGTGCACACGCCGGCGGAGATGAGCGAGGCCGTCAAGTGGGCGCTCGACGAGGCCGACCAAGGGCGTTGCGTGGTGCTGGACGTGCGGTTGCCACAACCCTGACGCCGGTCAGTGGTGATGTTCGGATTCCCCGGCGTCGGGGGAGCCGCCCATCATGCGCACCATCGGCAGACCCCCGGACGTGACGAACCGCGCGACCAGGATGGCCGCGAGCGCCAGGAACGCGATGTTGAGCCAGGTCGTGTAGTTCCACGAGATGGACGCCTCGATCACCGTCGCGTTGCGCTGCTTGGGAATGAGATGGGTTGTGCCGAAGATCAATTCGACCAGATATCCGGCGGCCACCATCGCGGCGTAGAAGGTGCCCAGCAGCGTCAGCATCATCTTGGTGCCGTAGTACTTGCGGTAGATGTTCAGGATCGGAAGGATCAGCAGGTCGGCGTAGATGAACGCGATGACGCCGCCGAAGCTGATGCCACCGTTCCACAGCACCGCGGCCAGTGGGACATTGCCGATGGAGCACACGAAGGACACGATCGCCACGATGGGCCCCACGATCGGTCCCCATATCGCCGAGAGGCCCGGGTGATCGGCCAAAAAGAAGACCTGCCAGAACTTTTCGGGAACCCAGGCCCCGACGGCGCCCGCGATCAGCAGGCCCAGGACGAGGTCGCGCAGGATCGCCAGCCACTCCATCACGAACACGTGCGAGACCGAGGTCAGGCCCGCGGGGGAGAACAGCCGTTGCCAGAACGAGCCTTCCCCTTGGATGGACATGTCCATGGCGGCGTGGCCTTCCATCGAGCCGGAGATTCCCCGCTCGGCCTGCTCGCGGGCGGCGTCGACGAGCCGCGATCGCACGAACAGCCGGAACAACACGGCCAGCACCACGATCATCAGTGGGCCGC
Source organism: Mycobacterium colombiense (assembly GCF_001665835.1). Classification (GTDB taxonomy): domain Bacteria; phylum Actinomycetota; class Actinomycetes; order Mycobacteriales; family Mycobacteriaceae; genus Mycobacterium; species Mycobacterium colombiense_A. The sequence continues at coordinate 55,702 of NZ_LZSX01000062.1, forward strand.
CGACGAACTCGGCGGCGGTGAACTGCCAGCCCATCAGCAGCGCCAGGATGATGCCCAACTCCACCACCAGGTTGGTGGACCCGATTTCGAACGCCATGGCGGCGGTGAAGTCGGCGCCCTTGCGGAACAGCGATCGCGCCAACGCCACCGCGGCGTACGAGCAGGACGACGACGCCGCACCCAGTCCGGCCGAGACCGCCAGGGTGCGCGGCCGGTCGTCACCCATCAGCGCCACGATCGTGGAGCGGCGCACCACGGCCTGCACCACCGCCGAGAGGGCGAAGCCCAGGATCAGCGCCCACAGGATTTCCCACGTCATCGAGCCCGCCAGCGTCAAAGCGTGCCCGACCGCTGATAGCACCGTCACTGTGTCCTCCCGCGGTTGACCGCTCGTTTCGAGGGCGGCTACGCCCACCCGTGGACTATACCCCTTGGGGGTATAAGTGCTAGGCGAGATGTCGCCGATGCCCCCGTCGCGGCGCGGCGAGACGCGTCGTGCTTGCCAATGTATGACGGCCGGGAATAGTGCCCCAGCCGGCCGCGGCCTAGAATCGCTGGCAAATAGCCGGGCCCCGGCGCGTCGACGCAACTGCCGGGCCTGCGCCCACCCGCATCGACGGGACCCGGCAACGAATATGGATGAACCACCCCGCGTGGCCGCCGTGGCCGCGGTAACAGCGTGAACGGGCGCTTCCTGATGACACTGACTTCCCACCGCCGGGCCGGAAACACCGGACCAGGGCGTGTTGGGCGTCCCCAGCGGGCAAATACCCGACACACCGGCGTCACCACCGCAGTCACAGGGACATCACCAGGCACACTAGTAACAACAGGATCTTTGCAGACGCCAGGAGGGTATGGCCGTGTATCGAGTCTTTGAGGCGCTGGACGAACTCAGCGCCATCGTGGAAGAAGCCCGTGGCGTTCCGATGACGGCCGGCTGCGTGGTGCCGCGCGGCGACGTGCTGGAGTTGATCGACGACATCAAGGACGCGATCCCGGGCGAACTGGACGACGCCCAGGACGTCCTGGACGCGCGCGACTCGATGCTGCAGGACGCCAAGACACACTCCGAGTCCATGGTGTCCTCGGCGACCACCGAGTCCGAGTCGATGCTCAACCATGCCCGCTCGGAGGCCGACCGGCTGCTGTCCGACGCCAAGGCGCAGGCCGACCGGATGGTGAGCGAAGCGCGCCAGCACAGCGAGCGGATGGTCGGCGAGGCCCGCGAAGAGTCGGTGCGCATCGCCACGGCGGCCAAGCGGGAGTACGAGGCCAGCGTCGGCCGCGCCCAGGCCGAAGCCGACCGGCTGCTCGAAAACGGCAACATCTCCTACGAGAAGGCCGTGCAAGAGGGCATCAAGGAGCAGCAGCGCCTGGTCTCGCAGAACAGCGTGGTGGAGGCGGCCAACGCCGAGGCCACTCGGCTCATCGACTCGGCGCACGCCGAGGCCGACCGGCTGCGCGGCGAATGCGACATCTACGTCGACAACAAGCTCGCCGAGTTCGAGGAGTTCCTCAACGGCACCCTGCGGTCGGTGGGGCGCGGTCGTCACCAACTGCGGACGGCGGCCGGGACCCACGACTACGCGGTGCGCTAGCACTTCGCGGCTGTTTGCCGGGCGGGCGCGCCCTGGAATTATGCGGTCAGCGCCGTAGGATTTCCGATATGACGCGGCAACACAGCAGACCATCGGGCCGCGGCGCGGCGTCACGCCTGGCCGCACCGATGGCGTTCGACATCACCCGGCTCGGGCGCCGCCCAGGGGCGATGGTGACCCTGCGGACAACCGTGCCCAGTCCGTCGCGCATCGGCCTGGACATGGTCGCGATCGAGGAGGACGCCCCACTCGAGCTGGATTTACAGATCCAATCGGTGTCCGAGGGCGTCCTTGTGACCGGGACGGTGACCGCGCCCACCGCCGGCGAGTGTTCACGTTGCCTGACCAAGCTCGAGGGGCAGGTGCAGGTGCGGCTCACCGAGCTGTTCGCCTACCCGGACAGCACCACGGAGGCGACCACCGAGGAAGACGAGGTGGGCCACATCGTGGACGACATCATCGACCTCGAGCAGTGCATCGTCGACGCCGTCGGACTGGAACTTCCGTTCGCGCCCGTGTGCACGCCGGACTGCCCCGGGCTGTGCCCCGAATGCGGTGTTTCGCTGGCCGCCGAGCCCGACCACCAGCACGATCGCATCGATCCGCGCTGGGCCAAGCTCGCGGGCATGTTCACCGCGGAGTCGGACGAGCCGCGGGGTGAGCGGTGAGCTCACGGCAACCACTGCTCGACGCCCTCGGGGTTGAGCTGTCCGAGGAAATGCTGTCCCTGGCCCTCACGCATCGCAGCTACGCCTACGAACACGGCGGCCTGCCGACCAACGAACGCCTGGAATTCCTGGGTGACGCCGTGCTTGGCCTGACCATCACCGACGAGCTGTACCACCGGCACCCCGACCGCACGGAGGGTGATCTGGCCAAACTGCGGGCCAGCGTGGTCAACACCCAGGCGCTGGCCGACGTCGGGCGCAAGCTGTGCGACGGGGGCCTCGGCGTCCACCTGATGCTGGGGCGCGGGGAGGCGAACACCGGGGGCGCGGACAAATCGAGCATCCTGGCCGACGGCATGGAATCGCTGCTGGGCGCGATCTACCTCGATCACGGCATCGACGTTGCGCGCGAGGTGATCCTGCGGTTGTTCGGCCCGCTGCTGGACGCCGCGCCGACGCTGGGCGCCGGGCTGGACTGGAAGACCAGCCTGCAGGAACTGACCGCGGCCCGCGGCATGGGCGCGCCCTCCTACGTCGTCACCTCCACCGGGCCCGACCACGACAAGGAATTCACCGCGGTCGTCGTGGTGGCGGACACCGAATACGGCACGGGTATGGGCCGCTCCAAGAAGGAGGCCGAGCAGAAGGCCGCGGCGGCGACCTGGAAGACGCTCGACGTGCTGGACCCCGCGGGGAAAACCAGCGTCTAAATGCCCGAACTGCCCGAGGTCGAGGTGGTGCGCCGCGGCCTGCACGCCCACGTCGTCGGCAAGACGATGACGGCCGTCCGGGTGCATCACCCGCGCGCGGTGCGTCGTCACGAAGCCGGGCCCGCGGACCTCACCGCCCGGCTGCTGAACGCGCGGATCACCGGCACCGATCGGCGCGGCAAGTACCTGTGGCTGCTGCTCGACACCGAACCCGCTGGGCAGGAATCGGATACGGCGCTGGTGGTGCACCTCGGCATGAGCGGGCAGATGCTGCTGGGTGAGGTGCCGCGCGCCGACCACGTCCGGATCTCCGCGCTGCTCGACGACGGGACCGTGCTGAGCTTCGCCGATCAGCGCACCTTCGGTGGATGGATGCTCGCCGATCTGGTCGAGGTGGGCGGCAGCGTGCTGCCGGAGCCCGTCGCGCATCTGGCGCGTGACCCGCTGGATCCCCGTTTCGATGCCGATGCGGTGGTAAAAGTGTTGCGGCGCAAGCACTCCGAGATTAAGCGACAGCTTCTCGATCAGCAGGTGGTGTCCGGCATAGGCAACATCTACGCCGACGAGGCGCTGTGGCGCGCCAAGCTGAACGGCGCCCGGATCGCCGACACGCTGAGTCGCAAGCAGTTGACCGCCGTGCTGGAGGCCGCCGCCGAGGTGATGCGCGATGCGCTGGCCCAGGGCGGGACCTCGTTCGATTCGCTGTACGTCAACGTCAACGGCGAATCCGGATACTTCGACCGATCGCTGGACGCCTACGGTCGCGAGGGCGAAGCCTGCCGTCGTTGCGGGGCGGTGATGCAGCGGGAGAAGTTCATGAACCGCTCCTCGTTCTACTGTCCGAAATGCCAACCGCGACCACGTATTTAAGGGTCTAATCAATCGAAGATGTCGCGGCGCAGCGTCCCGGTGCGCAACGCGGGGTCCACGAACCACTCGTGGCTGAACAGCGCACCGAACACCTGGGGCGGCAACCGCAGCAGCAGCCCGAAGACCTTCGCGGCCAGGCCGGAAGCGCCGATCTGAGAGCGGTGCTCGGCGAATGCGTCGCGCTTCTGGCGCGCAAAGCGAAAGACGTTGACGCGGTGGGTGATTGTGGCGCGCGGCGCGTACGCACCGCGGACGATGTCGCGCTCGTACGGTCCGGGCAGCCGCAACAGGTGGGCGACATCGCTGACGCGGAGCAGCATCTCGCGTGGCATCGTCACCTCGAGCACCCGCGGGGTGGCGGCGAGTTCGGCCGCCCGCTTGCCGACGTGGTGCACCTGGACGTGGTCGCGGTGGCCGTAGCCGCCGTTGGGCTGGTAGCTGAGCAGCAGGTCGGCGTGTTCGTCGCGCAGGATGCCGGCCAACCGCCCGGCGGCCTCGTCGAGATCGGCCCGCCCGAATCGGGTGCGCCCGGGTGGGTCCGGGTAGAACAGCGGGCCGTAGCCGCTGTCGGCATACCCGAGGCACTCCACCCGGTGAGCCCCGAGAATGCTTGCGCTTCGGCGTAATTCGTCGAGCCGGTAGTTGTCGTCCTCGTTGTGGACGCGCCCGTCGGTCGCCGTGACCACGACCACCCGGTGCCCGGCCGCGGCCGCCCGCGCCAGGGTTCCGCCGGTGAGCACGACCTCGTCGTCCGGGTGGGCGTGGAAAGCGACGACGGTGGCCATGCCAAGCAGTATGCCCGCGCGTCCGAGTTCGCCTCGCCCGGTAGAAATAAGCCATGGCCGAACTATGGGTGGAACGCACCGGAACTCGCCGCTACACCGGGTACAGCTCTCGCGGGGCGCAGGTGCTGATCGGTTCCGAGGACGTCGACGGCGTGTTCACGCCCGGTGAGCTGCTCAAGATCGCGCTCGCCGCGTGCAGCGGGATGTCCAGCGACCTGCCGCTGGCCCGCCGGCTGGGCGACGACTACAAGGCGGTCATCAAGGTCTCCGGCGCCGCCGACCGCGAGCAGGAGCGCTATCCGCTGCTCGAGGAGACCCTGGAACTGGACCTGTCGGGCCTGGCCGACGACGAGAGGGAGCGCCTGCTGGTCGTGGTCAACCGGGCCATCGATCAGGTCTGCACCGTCGGGCGCACGCTCAAGTCCGGTACCACCGTCAACTTCGAGGTCAGCTCCGAGGCGAAAAATGTCGGAGCCTGACACCCGGCTTACCGCCTGGGTGCACGGCCAGGTCCAGGGGGTCGGTTTCCGCTGGTGGACGCGCTGCCGCGCGCTGGAACTGGGCCTCACCGGTTACGCGGCCAACCAGGCCGACTGCCGCGTCCTGGTGGTCGCCCAGGGTCCGCGGGCGGCCGGCGAGCAGCTGCTGCACCTGCTGGAAGGCGGCAGGACCTGGCCGTCGCGGCCCGGCCACGTGGACAAGGTGGTCGCGGACTGGTCGCCGCCGCAGGAGCGGTTCGAGGGATTCGTCGAGCGTTGACGGGCACGCCCGCGAGCGCGGTGGGCCCCCCGGGCGTCACATCTGTCACACCGGCACCGGCAAGGCCACAATCCCCTTCTCTCCGTGGCTGATGTGACCACTGTGACCAGTGCGCCGACCGCTCGCAGCGCCGCGATATTTCGGGTCGGCCGACACCCCTCGGTGAAGCCATCCGCGGTGATTTTCAGCGGTAGTCTGGCTCGCCGTGTACCTCAAGAGTCTGACGCTGAAGGGCTTCAAGTCCTTCGCCTCGCCGACGACTCTGCGCTTCGAGCCGGGCATCACCGCCGTCGTCGGGCCCAACGGCTCCGGCAAATCCAACGTCGTCGACGCGCTGGCCTGGGTCATGGGGGAGCAGGGGGCAAAGACGCTGCGCGGCGGCAAGATGGAAGACGTCATCTTCGCCGGGACCTCGTCGCGGGCCCCGCTGGGCCGCGCCGAAGTCACCGTCACCATCGACAACTCCGACAACGCGCTGCCGATCGAATACTCCGAGGTGTCCATCACGCGGCGGATGTTCCGCGACGGCGCCAGCGAGTACGAAATCAACGGCAGCAGTTGCCGTTTGATGGACGTTCAGGAGCTGCTGAGCGACTCCGGGATCGGCCGGGAGATGCACGTCATCGTCGGGCAGGGCAAGCTCGACGAGATCCTGCAATCGCGGCCCGAGGACCGTCGCGCGTTCATCGAAGAAGCCGCGGGTGTGCTCAAGCACCGCAAGCGCAAGGAGAAGGCCCTGCGCAAACTCGACGCGATGCAGGCCAACCTGGCCCGGCTCACCGACCTGACCACCGAATTGCGCCGCCAGCTCAAGCCGCTGGGCCGCCAGGCCGAGGTGGCCCGTCGCGCCCAGACAATCCAGGCCGACCTGCGCGACGCCCGGCTGCGGCTGGCCGCCGATGACCTGGTCAACCGGCAGGGCGAGCGCGAGGCCATCTTCGAGGCCGAGGCCGCCATGCGGCGCGACCACGACCAGGCCTCGTCGCGGCTGGCCGTGGCGTCCGAGGAGCTGACCACCCATGAGACGGCGGTGGGCGAACTGTCGAGCCGGGCCGAGCAGGTTCAGCACACCTGGTTCGCGCTGTCCGCCCTGGCCGAGCGGGTCGCCGCGACCGTGCGCATCGCCAGTGAGCGCGCGCAGCACCTCGATGTGGAGCCGGTCGCCCCCAGCGACACCGATCCCAGAAAGCCCGAGGAGCTGGAAGCCGAGGCCGAGCAGGTCGCGGTCGCCGAGCGGCAGCTGCTCGCCGAACTGGCCGGGGCGCGCACCCGCCTGGACGGCGCCCGCGCCGAATTGGCCGAGCGCGAGCGCGAAGCCGCGGAGGCCGACCGGGCCCACATGGCGGCGGTGCGCGCGGAGGCGGATCGCCGAGAAGGCTTGGCGCGCTTGGCTGGTCAGGTGGAGACGATGCGGGCACGCGTCGAATCGATCGACGACAGCGTGGCGCGCCTGTCCGAACGCATCGAACAGGCCGCCGCCCGCGCGCAGCAGGCCAAGGTGGAATTCGAAACCGTGCAGGCCCGGGTCGGCGAACTCGATCAGGGCGAGGTAGGGCTCGATGAACACCACGAGCGCACCGTCGCCGCGCTGCGGCTGGCCGACGAGCGGGTGGCCGAGCTGCAGTCCGCCGAGCGGGACGCCGAACGCCAGGTGGCGTCGTTGCGGGCCCGCATCGACGCGCTCGCGATCGGGCTCGACCGCAAGGACGGCGCGGCGTGGCTCACCCAGAACCACGGCGGCACAGGGCTTTTGGGGCCGATGGCCAAGCTCGTCAAGGTTCGTTCCGGCTACGAGGCGGCGCTGGCGGCGGTGCTGGGATCGGCGGCCGACGCGCTGGCCGCCGAAAGCTTCGGCGCGGCCCGTTCGGCCGTCGCAGCGCTCAAGGAGGCGGACGGCGGCCGCGCCGCACTGGTGCTGGGCGACTGGCCCGCCGGTCAGCCCGCGCCGCAGCCCGCCCCCGCGGGCGCGCGGTGGGCGCTCGACCTGATCGACGCGCCGGCGCGGCTGCGCGGCGCGATCGCGGCCATGCTCTCCGGTGTCGCGGTGGTCGACGACCTGGACCAGGCGCTGGCCCTGGTGGCGGGGCACTCCCAGCTGCGCGCCGTCACGCTCGACGGTGACCTGGTGGGCGCCGGCTGGGTGAGCGGCGGCTCGGACCGCAAGCTGTCCACGCTCGAGGTGACCTCGGAGATCGACAAGGCCGGCGACGAGCTGACCGCCGCGGAGGCCCGGGTCGCCCAGCTGACCGCAGCGCTGTCCGGCGCGCTGACCGAGCAGGCCGCCCGCCAGGACTCGGCCGAGCAGGCGCTTGCCGCGCTCAACGAGTCCGACAGCGAGATCTCCGGGATGTACGAGCAGCTGGGCCGGCTCGGCCAGGACGCCCGGACGTCCGAGGACGAGTGGAGCAGGCTGCTGCGGCAGCGCGAGGAGCTCGAGGCGGGCCGGACCCAGACCGTCGCCGAAGTCACCGAACTGGAGACCCGGCTGCGCAACGCCCAGGAGACCCAGCACGCGCCGACCGAAGAACCGGTGAACCGTCAGCAGATCGCCGCCGCCACCGAAACCGCCCGCAGCGTCGAGGTGGAGGCCCGGCTGGCGGTGCGGACCGCCGAGGAGCGCGCGAATGCGGTTCGCGGGCGGGCGGATTCACTGCGCCGCGCGGCCGCGGCCGAACGCGAAGCCCGGTTGCGGGCCCAGCAGGCGCGGGCGGCGCGCCTGCGCGCCGCTGCGGTGGCGGCGGCGGTGGCCGACTCCGGGCGCCTCCTGGCGCAGCGGCTGAACGGGGTGATCGACGCCGCCTCGAAGATCCGCGATGCCCTGGCCGCCGAACGCCAGCAACGGGCCTCCGCGATGGCCGCGGTGCGCGACGAGGTGAACGCTTTGAGCGCCCGGGTGGCCGCCCTGACCGACTCGCTGCACCGCGACGAGGTGGCCAATGCTCAGGCGGCCATGCGGATCGAGCAGCTCGAACAGATGGTGCTCGAGCAGTTCGGCATGGCGCCGGCCGACCTGATCGCCGAGTACGGTCCGGAGAATCAGCTGCCGCCCTCCGACCTGGAGATGGCCGAATACGAGCAGGCCAAGGAGCGCGGCGAACAGGTCTTCGCGCCCGCCCCGATTCCCTACGACCGGCCCACCCAGGAGCGCCGGGCCAAGCGGGCCGAGCGTGAGCTGGCCGAACTGGGCAGGGTCAACCCGCTGGCGCTGGAGGAGTTCGCCGCGCTCGAGGAGCGCTACAACTTCCTGTCCACCCAGCTCGAGGACGTCAAGGCCGCTCGCAAGGACCTGCTCGGGGTGGTCGACGAGGTCGACGCCCGCATCCTGCAGGTGTTCAGCGAGGCCTACACCGACGTCGAACGCGAGTTCACCGAGGTCTTCACCGTGCTGTTCCCCGGCGGCGAGGGCCGGCTGCGGCTCACCAACCCCGACGACATGCTCACCACCGGCATCGAGGTCGAGGCCCGCCCGCCGGGCAAGAAGGTCACCCGGCTGTCGCTGCTGTCCGGTGGCGAGAAGGCGCTGACGGCGGTGGCGATGCTGGTCGCGATCTTCCGGGCCCGCCCGTCGCCGTTCTACATCATGGACGAGGTGGAGGCCGCCCTCGACGACACCAATCTGCGGCGGCTGATCTCGCTGTTCGAGCTGTTGCGGGCGCGCTCGCAGCTGCTCATCATCACGCACCAGAAGCCGACGATGGAGGTCGCGGACGCGCTCTACGGCGTGACCATGCAGGGCGACGGCATCACCGCCGTCATCTCCCAGCGGATGCGTGGCCAGCAGGTGGACCAGCTGGTCACCAGTTCGTCGTAGCGGCGGTCGCGAGCGCGGCGTAGCCGGGCGAAGCGGGCCGGCGCCCTTCGTTGTAGCGCTGGTCGCGAGCGCGGCGTAGCCGGGCGAAGCGGGCCGGCGCCCTTCGTCGTAGCGCCCGAAGGTGGTGGCTGCTTGGCGGCCACGCTGCCCCTGAAACAATGTCAGCGTGTCCCAAGGTCTTTGGATCGCCATCGCGGTCGTCGCTGCCCTGGTCGTCATCACCGCGCTGGTCCTGGGCCTGCTGCGGTATCGGCGGCGCCGCATCAGCTTCTCGACCCGGACCGAGCCCGGGGCGATCGACCGGTCAGGCGGCTATACCGCGTCCTCGGGCATCACCTTCAGCCAGACCACGACGGCCGACCGGCTCGACACCACCGGCCTGCCCGCGGTAGGCGACGACGCGACCATTCCGCGCGACGCGCCGCGGCGGACCATCTCCGAGGTCGAACTCCCCGAACCCGCACCCCAGCCGGAGGCCCCGCCGCCACCGGACGTTCAGGCCTGTCTCTTATACACATCT
>NZ_LZSX01000063.1 GCF_001665835.1 Mycobacterium colombiense
GCCAACGACAGATCGGCGACCTTGAAATCGATGCCGTTTCGAACCTCGGGGGTCAGTACGTTTTCGGTCGTCGTCATCGAATGTTTGCAACTTCCTGTCGGCATTAGGGATCAACCCTTCATCGGACTTACGCTTCTCAAACCGTCCGAATTTGCGGGATTTCGTGTTCTCCGGTTTGCAGGTGCCGCAGGCGCTCGCAGAACCGGTGGCGCTCAGTGAAGGACCTAATGACTCGCGTCAACCTCCCACCAACGCCTCACTCTATGCAAGGCGCGCAGAGGGTTTAGCCCGCCAAACACGATGCGGCAGAGCTAAATCCGATAGACTGCGTACAGTCACGGCTAGCTCTGCGATCTGCTGTCTGACCAAATCGCCGAGGGACGCATCGTTGAGTAGCCCCGGCATTAAACATAGACTGTTGCAACTGTTGTATGCAGCAATAAAACCTGCCAAAGCGCTGTGAGGCCGGTGGGCGGACGAGGCAGCCAGCGGTGCGGCGTTGACGCCGCGCCAGTGGGCTGGTGCGGCGACCCGCTTCGGTTGGCAGCGCTGACGTCGCTGTGGGGGCCAATCTCGCTATGGGGGAAGGGAATTGAAGCCGGATCTTAGCTCGCGCCGGTGGCGGCGCCACCAACGTTATCGTGGCGGCTGGCGGGGACGAGGACGTTGATCCGGTCCCCGGTCGGACGAGGGTCGGCCTCGACGAGCTGGCGGTCGTGGAGGATCGACACGGAAGGTAATCGGCTGGCAGTCGGATTTCAGCGAGGGTGCGGCCGACAGCAGCCGAGTCGGCTCCGAGTGTGAGGGAAGGCGCTTGTCGCTCCACAAATCCGGGACGCTCGCAGCGGTGTTTTACCAGGCCGAACGATGAGCTACATCCGATTCGTGAGAATTCCTGGACAGCGAGTTCAGCCCAGGCTGTAGATGCGCGCGGCGTTCTCGTGGGCGATGAGATCGACCACCCGGATGGCGTCTGCCTCGCTCCAGTCGCCGCGGTCCACGAACTGGCGCAGCACGCGATCCATGCCCCTGCGCCACAGGACCGTGCCGAGGAAGTGCAGCTCTGCCGGGCCGAATCCGTCGGACGAATAGAGGATCTTGGAAAAGGGCGCCATCTCCAGCAATCGAGCAAGGAAGGCCGGTGACCGCGCCCCCAAGTGGTTGACGCTCAAGCCGCCGTCCAGATAGACGTTGTTGAACGCCTGGGCCAGATAGCCGGCCTCGCGCTCGTAGGGATAGCAGTGCAGCAGGACGATCGGGACGTCCGCCGTGTCGCGCAGAAAGTCAACCAGCAGCAGCGGATTGGCCTTGTGTAGGTCGCAATCACGGTCGCCGAACCCGACGTGGAACTGCAGGGGCTTGCCCAGTCGCAGCGCCTGGTGCAACCCGAACCGCAGCAGGACCCTGTCCTGCAATCGGGTAACGCCGCAATCGCGCCAGCGACCGGCGGCTTCGGCGACCTCCGACATCGACGGCGCGCTCAGGTCGCCGTCAAACCCACCGCGGTAGGCCAGAATCGATTTGGTGCCGACCGCGCCCGTGGCGCGCCGGTGCAGGATCTCCTCGAACGCCGCCGCATAGTCACCCAGCGCCTGCGCGGCCTGCTCGGCCACTTCCTCGAGACGGACGACCTCACGCGCACGATCGCCGGACAGCCGGGCCATATCCGCAACCCCTGCGAAACCACTGCTTCCGATCCCGGTGTCCACCAGCCAGTCACTCACGCCGGCAGCCGCCAGGAACAGCCGCGCCAGCTCCTCCTCCTCGAATCGGCCGCGCCGCTCCCAGTAAGCCTGCGGATCAGCGTGTTTGGTCAGCCCCAAGACGGGGGCGCAATGCGCGCGCACCGCGAATCCGAGTTGTGAGTCGAAGCCCGAATAAGTGATGGGTTCGCTGTTCGCCTCGTTGAGTGCGTTCTCGAATCGCTGCCGGTCTCCGGGCGTCAGCCAGCAACCGTGGACATGCTGATCGACCAGCGTCACTTCGCCGATGTACTGGGCGAGGGCGCGGGTTTCGGAGACCATAGGAGCCGTCACAGGCTCCAGGCCATGCGGAATTTGTCCGCCAGCTGCTCGGGTGCGAGGTCGCCGTAGCGCTCCTGTTCCAGGCGGCGAACCGCGACCACCATGTCGACCGCCGGATCGCCCAGGATACGGCGCATTGCCTCTGAACCATCAAGTGCCGCAATCGATTCAGCCTGCGAATCGGTCAGGCGCACGATGCCGTCGCGCGCACGGTCTGAATGGGACAGGACGGCCGGGTCGACCGTGACCTCCGGTGGCAGCGCCGCCTGGCACTTGATGCCGTCCAGGGCGAGCCCGAGGATGGCCGCCGAGGCGAGGTACGGGTTCGCCGACGGGTCGACGATCTTCACCTCGACATTGCCGCCGCGCGGATTTCCCGGGCCGCCGGCGATCAATCGCACTGCGGCCTCGCGGTTTTCGGTGCCCCAGCACGCGTAGGCGCCGGCCCAGTTGCCGGGGCGCATCCGCAAGCCGGAAACGATAGACCCGCACAGTACGCCCTGGGCCTCCGGCAGGCCGCGGACCACGCCCGCTATCGCGCTTTCCCCCGCCTCCGTCATGCCGTGGCTTTCGGGGCCGTCGGAGAACAGCCGGCCTTCCGACGTCGTCAGCGAAAAGTGTTGGTGTGCACCGGATCCGACGCCATCAGCGAACGGCGCGGGCGACAGGCTGATGCGCAGCCCATGGCGGCGAGCCGCGCGGCCGACGATGAGCCGCATCAGGATCAGCTGATCGGCGGCGGCCACGGGGCTCTGCGGTGACAGCGAGATCTCGAACTGGTTGGCGCCGTACTCGGGGTGAAACTGTTCGATCGCGATGCCGGCACCCGTCGCCGAGCCGATCACGTCGCGCACGAACGCTTCGTGCTCCAGCACGCCGGCCAGGCCGTATTGCGCCCATAACGTCGACGGCAGCCGGCCGCCGTCCGCGCCGACCAGGAGGAATTCGATCTCGTGCCCGATCGCGGCCTCGATCCCGGCTTCGGTGAGTGCGGCCTCGAGACGTCGCAACGCTCCCCGACTGCAGGTGGGAACCGGTGCGCCGTCCTGAGAGAAAAACGCGGCGGGCGCCCACGCCAGACCGTCACCGACGATGCGCAATGCGGACAAGTCGATACGAAGACGTTGGTCCCCCACCACGCCCACATCGGCGGTGAAGGCGATGCCGGTCTGATCGATGGCGAACGCGTGCCAGGACGGGCTGGCCCCCAGCCCGGGATCCGCGAAGATGTTGGTTCGCCGGATCGGCACAGTTTTGGCCAGGGTGAGCCCGGCGGGATTCACCACGGTGCCGATGACCGTGTCGACGCCCTCGGCCTCCAGCTGGGTAATGGCCCCGGCGGCAAGCGGTGTGCCGGTCATAGCAGTCATTCTCCCAACCTCGGATCTCGCCGTACGGTAAACGGCGTACCCGCACGCTCAGTTCTGTCGGGCGACCAATTCGGTGATGAACCGATCGAGGAAGTCATCTACCGGCGCCTTGCCCACCGGCCGGATGACGAATTTCGTCAATCCCGCCTCGATGTAGGCGTCGAGTTTTCGGTGCAGCTGATCCCACCCGGCGGCGATCAGCTCGCCGGGGTCGCGGTCCGGGCGGCGCCGGCGTACCGCCGCGGCCAGCTCCGCGGGCAATTCCCCGTCGGCGACGGCCAACGAGATGCCGAAGTGGTCGGGTTCGATGCTGCGGCCGGCGTCCGCGGCGGCCCGCTCGATCGCCGCGCGCCCGGCTCGTGCCTCCGCCGGGGTGAGGAAGCTGCCCAGCCAGCCGTCGCCCAGCGCGCCGATGCGCCGAAACGCCGCCGGCGCCGAACCGCCCACCCAGATGTCCAGCGGCGGTGTCGGTCTCGGGGCGACGGCCATGTCGGTGACGCTGAAATAGCGACCGCTGAACGTCGCCGACTCCTCGACCAGCGCCGCGCGCAGCAGCCGCAGCGACTCGTCGAACACCGCCGCGCGCTCGCCGTCGGGGACCACGAACACCTCGCGTTCGGCCGGTATCGCCGAGCGCAGACCGAAAACGGGTAGCACCCGCTTGGGCGCGACGGCCGCCAGGGACGCCAACTGCTTTGCCACCAGCACCGGATGCCGCCCCGGTAGCACGGCGACCGACGTGCCCACCTTCAGCCGGGTCGTCCGCGCCAGCGCATACGCCATGCCGACCACCGGATCGACCGCCGGCGAATACACCAGTTCGGAAAACCACAGCGAGTCCACCCCGCCGGCCTCGAGCTGATCGACGGTCGCGTCCAGCTGGTCCGGTGCGGTGTCGGCACCCAGTCCGACGCCGAAGCGAATCTTCACCGGCGCCTCCCTCTGAGTTCTCTCACCCACACCGCAACATCAACGCGCCACCATTTGTGCCCGGGGCGTGCGTCATCGCCGGTTGCCCGGGCTCAGAAGGCGGAAACTAGCCGCGGCTGGGGATGGTGAGCTTGCAGGCCTGGCCGATATCGAGGGTCCGCAGCACTCGACCCATGCCGACCCACAGCGCGCAGGACAGCGCCAGGTCGGCCAGCAGCTCGTCGGAGAAGTGGTCCGCGCAACGGCTCCAGAAGTCTTCGTCATCGCGCAGGGCGGTGTGGTCGGTGGCGAATCGGTCCGCGAACTCGGCGGCCAGCCGCTCCTGGTCGCTGTAGCCGGGCCAGGTGCGCCATTCGTGGACGTGGTCATACAACTGCTCGTCGACGCCGGCGGCGGGTCCATCTTCGTCGCGGGTGTTGACGCAGACGACGCATTCGTTGCGGTGGGCGATCACGGCGCGGGCCAGTTCGCGGGTGCGCAAAGGCAACCGGTTCTTGGTGTAGACCGCCTGGCTGAAGCCGCCCAGCGCGCCGCCGATGTCCGGAGACTTCACAAACCAGCCGGCCAGGTCGTCGTCAGCAAATGTTCCGATTCGGCTCATGGCGTGATGGTACGCCCGGCTCGGGACCCCGGTCGGGGATGTCGGCGAATGTCGATGGGTGCCCGCTAGCGAGCGGCCGACGGAATCGCCACGGTTGGCTGCTCGTCGTGCCAATCACGTTGGGCCAGAACGCGATGCGCGACACGTTCCAGTGCGGCCTCCACCGCGCGACGGTCCGGGCGCCCCTCGAAACCCGGTGACCGGGCGAGCTTGTCGACCAGCCACGCCAGCATTAGCGACTGCACGTAGGCGACTTGCTGCCGCCCGGCCGGGGTGAGCCACAACTGCTCGCCGTCGCGCTGCGCGTAGCCGCCGGACACCAGGCGGGCGAAGGTGGGCTCGAGAATCTCGAACGGTACCCGTAGATAGTCGGCCATGTCGGTGAGCCGGGCGGTCCCGTATATCTGCGTGTACCGATTGATCCGCAGGACTCCCCACAGCCCGGCGACGTCGAGCCGGCAATCGGGTCGCATCGCGATGCTACGCAGCCGCATGCCGGTTTCACCGCGCATCATCCGTGCGATCGCGTTCTCCAGCATCTGGTCCGGTGTCTCGCTGGTCGGCATCCCGAACGCGTCGCCGAGATCGACTGTGCTGTCGTGGAATTCCTGCAGCGGGACCTCGCGCAGGAACAACGCCAGCACGAACCCCACCAGCGCGACCGGAACCGCCCAGAGGAAAACCTGGGTGAGCGACTCGGCGTAGGCGGCGACGATCGGGGCGGCCGCCTGGCGGGGCAGCCGGTGCAACGCCTCCGGCGACGCGGCGGCCGCGGCCGGCGCGCGGCTGGCCAGCATCGCCGGGCCGATCCGGCTGTGCAGAAAGTTTGTGAACAGCGAACCGAAGATGGCGGCTCCGAACGAGCTGCCGATCGTGCGGAAAAAGGTGACGCCGGACGTCGCGACGCCGAGGTCGTCGAAGCTCGAAGTGTTCTGCACGATCAGGACCAGGGTCTGCATGCACATCCCGATCCCGGCGCCGAGGATGACGAGGAACAACGATTGGACGACAGCGGATGTCGACGGGTCCATCCGCGACATCAGAAAGAACGCCACCGCCATGACGGCGGTGCCGGCGATGGGGAAGACTTTGTATCTGCCTGTGCGGCCGACGATGACACCACTACCCATCGAGGTGGTCAGCATCCCGATCACCATCGGCAACGTGCGCAGGCCCGACGTGGTGGCTGAGACACCGTCGACGAATTGCATGTACGTCGGCAGGAACGTCAGGGCCCCCAGCATCGCGAACCCGACCACGAAGGACAGCACACAGCAGACGGTGAACACCGAACTCCGAAACAGCCGGATCGGCAGGATCGGCTCGGCGGCACGGCTCTCCACCCAAGCGAAGATGCATAACGCGCTCACCGAGCCGACGAACAGGCCGATGATCATGGGCGATCCCCAGGGGTAGGTGGTCCCGCCCCAACTGGTGGCCAGTGTCAGGCCGGCGGCGCCCAGGCCGACGAACAGGATCCCGGTGTAGTCGATGACCGGTTTGGTGCGTTCGGTCAGCGCCGGGATGGCGGCGGCCGCCACGAAGAAGACCACGACCGAGATCGGCACGTTGATCCAGAAGGCCCACCGCCAGGTGAAGTGGTCGGTGAAGTAGCCGCCGAGCAAGGGACCGATCACGGTGGTGACACCGAACACCGCTCCCATCGCCCCTTGGTAGCGGCCGCGGTCCCGCAGCGGGATCACCTCGCCGATCAGGGCCATGGCGGTCACCATGAGCCCGCCGCCGCCGATGCCCTGCAGTGCGCGCGACGCGACCAGCATGCTCATCGAACTCGAGAGCCCGCACAGCACGGATCCGGCGACGAAGAACACAACGGCCGCCTGGAACAGCCGCTTGCGGCCGAACAGGTCACCGAACTTGCCGACGAGGGCGGTGATGATCGTCGACGCGAGCAGGTAGCTGGTGACGACCCACGATTGATGGCCTGCGCCACCGAGATTGGCGACGATTGTCGGCAACGCGGTCGCCACGATCGTCTGGTCCAGTGCGGCCATCAGCATGCCGAGCAGGATGGCCACGAAGATGAAATTGCGCCGCTGCGAGTCGACCGCGACATTGCCGGGTTGCGAATTCGAAGCGTGGCCGGCCGGAGCCGCTGCCGGTGTCGCCCTCGTCATGCCTGCCTTCCCTCGGCGTTCGATGGTAATGAGTGCCCACGGTCAACCGGTGGCAACCAAAACCTCCCGCTTAAGGCGGCGCCCGAGAGTCAGCTGGGTGGCCGCGACACGCACTGTGCCGAGTACAGCTCCACGCCCAGCTTGTCCATCAACTCGAGCTGGGTCTCGAGGTAGTCGATGTGCTTTTCCTCGTCGGCCACGATCTCCTCGAAGAGGTTCGCGGTGGTGGAGTCCTGCTTGTCCCGGCACAGGATGATCGCCGGCTTGAGCCGATCCATCACCTCGTATTCGATCGCCAGGTCGGCCTCGAACTGCTCGCGCAGCGTCTGGCCGATGCGCAGCGAGAACAGGCGCTGGTAGTTCGGCAACCCGTCGAGCAACAGGATGCGGTCGGTGATCGACTCCGCGTGTCGCATCTCGTCGAAGGACTCGGCCCGGGTGTGCTCAGCTAACTCGGTGAAACCCCAGTTGTCCTGCATCTTGGAGTGCAGGAAGTATTGGTTGATCGCGGTGAGCTCGCTGGTCAACTGCTCGTTGAGCAGACGCAAAACTTCCGGATCCCCTTGCATTGTCACTCCTATGGTGTGAGCGGCTGTCGTGTGGGCCGCGGCGGGCGCGCTGGGCTGGAGCGCACAAACCTGGGCTGTAGCAGCACTTTGCCACGGCCGCTTGGAATGTTCCAGCAAGGTTTGGCTGCACTCAGTGACGTCCAGAGTGAAGTAAGTCGCCCCTTGGTTAGGTTAGACTGAGCTAACGAACTTAGGTTAGACTCTGCTAATAAGCGGCATGCGCATTCGGCCTCATCGCCATGGTGTCCGATGACTCGGAACACCGGGGTCCGGGACGAATCGCAGACGCTGGACCGAGCTCTCGACGAAGGGGATTCCGACGTGCAGGAGGTGCGCTGATGTACGTGTGCCTCTGTGTTGGGGCGACCAACCAGACCGTGTGCGACGTCGTCGCGCAGGGCGCATCGACCTCCAAAGAGATCGCCGCCGCGTGTGGCGCCGGCGGTGACTGCGGCCGCTGCCGGCGCACGTTGCGCGCGATCCTCGCCGCGCAGGCGAAGCTGGAAACGGCTCAGTCGAGCTAGCGCGTCAGCGTTTGTTGAAGTCCGCCAGGGCAGCCGCGTTGGCTTGTGCGCCCATCAGCTCGGCGAAGTGCGCGTTTTCCCGGGCGGTCGCCGCCGCGATCTCCGGGCGGACCGGTTCCGTCATGGTGTGCTTGACGGCCATCAGGCTCGAAATCGGCCGGGAGGCAAGGATTTCGGCGTGCTGACGGGCCTGTAACAACAGCTCGTCCGGTTCGCAGACCCGCCAGACCAGGCCCATCCGTAACGCCTCGTCGGCGCCGACCCATTCCGACGACATCAACAGCCAGGCCGCGTTCTGCCGGCCCACCAGCTGGGGCAGTAGATATGACGACGCCGCTTCCGGCGCCACACCCAGGCTGGTGAACGGGCACTTCAGCCGGGCGGTGGACGACATGAACGCCAGATCGGCATAGCCGAGGATGGTGGCGCCGATTCCGACGCCCACGCCGTTCACCGCGCAGATCAAGGGTTTCGGAAACGCGCTGAGTGCATTGATCAGCCCGATGAAGCCGTGCTTGCCCGGGGTGAAGTCGGGATCGGTGATGCGGGCCTGCATCTCGGCCAGGTCGGTGCCGGCGCTGAAGCCGCGACCCGCGCCGGTCAGCAGCACGACCGCCACCTCGGGATCCTCGGCCGCAGCCAGCAGCGCCTCGGCTGTGGCGTCGTAGAGGGCTTCGTTGAATGCGTTGAGCGCCTCGGGCCGGTTCAGCGTGAGGGTGCGTACCCGGTTCTCGTCATCGATCTGCAGCGTCACGCGAGCAGCCTAACGAGGCTAGCCGTTGCTGTAGACGCGGGTCGGGGCGATGAGCACCACCGCGCGGCCCTCGGCGGCCATCACCCGGTCGTACTCGTCCCAGTTGTCGTGAGTGCCGCCCGCGGCGGTGAACACGTCGCGCAGCAGAAGTCGCAACTGATCGGCGTCCGTCAGCCACGGCCGGGTGTCGTCGGGGCCGGCCAGCTCCGCGCGGCCCTCGACGGTCGCCCACTGCCACCCGTTGCGGAAGGTCACGGCCAGCTGCGGCCGGGCACGCAGGTTGGCCAGCTTGACCCGGCCGTAGGTGGTAAAGCCCAGGACGGGTTGACCATTCGCCGGGTGCGCCAACAGGCCCACGTTGACCAGCGAGGCCTGCACGGTTCCGTCGGCACGAACCGTCGAGATCACCGCCAGACCGCTTTCTGCCTTGGCCAACGCCACAGCCTCGTCGAGTGTTGTCATGGGCGGTCCTCACTCCCGGAACGGTGTCTCGAACACATAGCGGCTCGTCGGCACCGTGTCGATGTTCTCATTGGCGCCGAATGCGGTTGTGCTGGCGACCATCCGGCCCAGCCGGTCCTGTAGGTCCTTGTCATCGGCGGCTCCGAAGAACGCGTGCAGGTCGGTGATGGCCTCGATTGGGAACAACTCCTCGACGATGCCCGCAATTCCCGGCGCATCCGGGGTAAGCGCCCGCACCACCCAATTCTGGGTGTAACCGAACGTCGACTGCGTTTCGATGGCCACCGAGGTGTGGTTACGTTGCCAACGGTTCAGCCAGGTCGCCTGGTCCATGTCGGCGGGCTGGCGTAGCAGTGCGATGTTGGCCAAACCCGGTGTGCGAGAACCGGGTTCGACGGCGGGCGCACTCAACGGGACCGACTCGGTCACCAGGTAAGCGGCCAGCTGGTCACATTCCTGGGCGAGGAATTTGAATGCCGTCGTCATCTGGTCGCCGTAGCACTGCTGGGTCCACATGCTCACCACCGCGGCCACCGGCGGGTCCAAGGTTGTCAATGTCATGAGCGAGTGACGCACGGTGCTGTCACGAACGTTCATCTGCAGCCCCACGACGCCCAGTTGCAGCAGCGCGTCGGCGATGTGACCCCGTTGCCGGGCGCACCAGGCGTCATCCGGCTCGGCACGCCTCAGCACGGCGATGACCTTCTCCATACGCAGAACTTACAGTCGCCGGCCGGTTATTTGACCAGCCGTACCTGGTGCTGGCTGCTGATCAACGTGCCGATGAGTCCGGCCAGACGGCGATAGGACTCGTCGCGCCCGCTCGACGAGCGGAAAACCAAACCGATTCGCCGGCCCGGGCGCGGCGCGGCGAACTGCGCGAGGCCCAGGCGGCTTCGGGACGCCTCGACCGGCACCGCGCTCTGGGGAATGAGCGTGACGCCCAGTCCGCCGGTCACGCATTGCACGGCGGTCGCCAGTGACGCGGCCCGGGTGTTGGCCAGCTCCGCCCGCACGCCCGCCTTGTGGCAGACGTCGAGTGCCTGATCGCGCAGGCAATGCCCCTCGTCGAGCAGCAGCAGGGGCAGGTCGGCCAGTGCGGTTGCCGGAACCCGGCGCTTGCCCGCCAGCGGATGACCCGGAGGGAGGGCGAGCACGAAATCCTCGTCATAGATCGGGATCGCGGTGACGCCGGCGCCCTCGGCGGGCAGGGCGATCAGTGCCGCATCCAACGCGCCCTCCCGCAGCACCGCCAACAGCCGCTCGGTCTGGTCTTCGGTCACCCGCAGCGTGAGCCCCGGCAGCTCCTCGGCGACGCCGGCCAGCACGGTCGGCAGCACATAGGGCGCCACCGTGGGTATCAACCCCAGCCGGATGCCGGCCCGCAGCGGGTCCGACGAGCCCGCAGCCGCGGCGCTGAATGCGTCCGCCGCCTCGACGACCGCCTGGGCGCGCGGCAGCAGCTGGGCGCCCTCCGTTGTCAAGAAGACACGCCGGGTTGAGCGCTCAACCAGCTGGGTGCCCAGGCCGGCTTCGAGCGCCGCCAGCGCTTGCGACAACGTCGATTGGCTCACGCCGAGAGACGTTGCGGCGCTACTGAATTGGCGCTTCTCAGCGACGGCGACAAATGCGCGCAGGCCGGCGATCGTGGGCTGATAACTCTTATCGGGCATACCTATAAGTCTAGTGGGAAATATCACCTTTACTTCAACTAGGGTACGCGGCAACATGGTGGAGGAAAGCTAATCTTGAGTAAATCCAGACAAGGAGCGACATGCCTCTGCTGACCATCGGCGACCAGTTCCCCGCCTACGAGCTCACTGCGTTGATCGCGGGCGATCTGTCCAAGGTCGACGCCAAGCAGCCTGGGGACTACTTCACCACCATCACCAACGAGGACCACGCCGGCAAGTGGCGCGTGGTGTTCTTCTGGCCGAAGGACTTCACCTTCGTGTGCCCGACCGAGATCGCCGCGTTCGGCAAGCTCAACGACGAATTCGAAGACCGCGACGCGCAGGTGCTGGGTGTCTCGATCGACAGCGAGTTCGTGCACTTCAATTGGCGTGCGCAGCACGACGACCTGAAGAAGCTGCCCTTCCCGATGCTCTCGGACATCAAGCGGGAGCTCAGCCTGGGCACCGGTGTGCTCAACGCCGACGGCGTGGCCGACCGGGCGACGTTCCTCGTCGACCCGAACAACGAGATCCAGTTCGTTTCGGTCACCGCGGGTTCCGTGGGCCGCAACGTCGAAGAGGTGCTGCGCGTCCTCGACGCCCTGCAGTCCGACGAGCTGTGCGCGTGCAACTGGCGCAAGGGTGACCCGACGCTGGACGCCACCGAGCTGCTCAAGCAGTCGGCCTGATGCTCACCTGATCGCATAAGGTCGGATTAGGAGGCGAGATGAGCGTAGAAAACCTCAAAGAAGCGCTACCGGAGTACGCCAAGGACCTCAAGCTCAACCTGGGCTCGATCACCCGCACCACCGAGCTCAACGAGGAGCAGCTGTGGGGCACGCTGCTGGCCAGCGCCGCAGCGACGCGGAACACGCAGGTGCTCACCGAGATTGGGGCCGAGGCGGCCGACATCCTGTCCGCCGAGGCATACAACGCGGCGCTGGGAGCCGCCTCGATCATGGGCATGAACAACGTGTTCTACCGTGGCCGCGGCTTCCTGGACGGCAAGTACGACGACCTGCGCGCGGGATTGCGGATGAACATCATCGCCAATCCCGGCGTGGAGAAGGTCAACTTCGAACTGTGGTCGTTCGCAGTGTCGTCGATCAACGGATGCCCGGACTGCGTGGCCGCCCACGAGCACACGCTGCGCGAAGCGGGTGTCAGCCGGGAAACCATCCAGGAGGCGTTGAAGGCCGCGGCGATCGTTTCCGGCGTGGCGCAAGCGATCATCGCCTCCCAGACGCTGGCAACCGTCGGCTGATCGCGCCGCCGTGACCAGTGCCGTGACCGGACCCGCGTGGGTTCAGCACGCGATCTGGTGGCAGGTCTATCCCCTGGGGTTCGTGGGAGCGTTTCCCGCGCCGCAGTCAAACGAGCCGCCGCAACCGGAGGAACACCGGTTGCGGCGGCTCGTCGACTGGTTGGACCACGCCATCGAGCTCGGCGCATCCGGCATCGCGCTCGGGCCCATCTTCGCCTCGCGCACACACGGTTACGACACCACCGACCACTATCGCGTCGATCCCCGGCTGGGTGATGACGCCGACTTCGACCACCTGGTAGCCGAGGCCCATCGCCGCGGCCTGCGCGTGCTTCTCGACGGCGTGTTCAATCACGTCGGTGAGGATTTCGCGCGCTATCGCGCGGCGGCCGACGACGACGCGGCCGCACGCTGGTTTCGCGGGCGCCCCGGCCGCTTCCACACCTTCGAAGGTCACTCCGGGCTGATCACCCTCAACCACGACAACCCCGAAGTCGCCGACTACACCGTCGACGTGATGGCGCACTGGTTGGGGCGCGGCGCCGACGGATGGCGACTCGATGCGGCTTACGCCGTGCCCCAACACTTCTGGGCCTCGACGCTGCCGAGGGTGCGCGAGCGCTACCCGGATGCCTGGTTCGTCGGCGAACTCATCCACGGCGACTACGCCGCGGTCGTGCGGGCCGCCACCTTCGATTCGGCCACGCAATACGAGCTGTGGAAGGCGATCTGGAGCAGCCTCAACGACGGCAACTTCTTCGAACTCGATTGGGCGCTGCAGCGCCACAACGACTTTCTGACCGACTTCTCCCCGCTGACGTTCATCGGCAACCACGACGTCACCCGCATCGTCAGCCAGCTGGACACCCCCGAGCACGTGGCCCACGCGCTGGTGCTGCTGCTGACCATCGGTGGGGTGCCCAGCGTGTACGCCGGCGACGAGCTCGGTTTCCGTGGTGTCAAGGAAGAACGGTATGGCGGCGACGACGCGGTACGACCCGAGTTCGGTTCTCCCCCACTGCAACTGGATGGCTTCGGCGTCGACACCTGGCGGTTGCACCAGTATCTGGTCGGCTTGCGCCGCCGCTACCCCTGGCTGCACGCGGCGTGCACCACCGCACGGCTGCTGGAAAACCGGCACTACGTATACGAAACCCGCAACGGCGACGATGCGCTGCTGGTTGTGCTCAACATCGACGACGAGCCGCTGCGCGTGTCGCTGCCGAAGCTGGGCACGGCCCGCGCACAGGTGATCGGCGGATCGGCGGCACCGCCGCCCGACGTCGTCGACACCGTCGTCGTCGAGGCCAGGGGCTGGCGGATCCTGAGCCCGGCCTAGGGCCCGGTTCAAGGCGCCGTCTATGGCGCGGACAGGCGCTCTAGGGTCAGCCGGTCCTGGCGGCTGTCGTAATACTTGTCCAGCACTGCGAGAAAGTCCTGGTTGTCGTCGGTGGCGCGGGCGAACAGCGTCATGGACGAGCACAGTTTGAGGTCGTCCGGTGAGCCGAAAATCTGGCCGATCGAGCGCCCCTGTACCGCGGTGACCAGCCGGGAGCACTCGCGCAACCGTGGCCCCAACAGCTCATGGCGCAGGTATGCGCCGGCTTCCTCGAGTGAGGCGATGCCGAACCGGGCCGCCATGGCGCTGCCGCCCAGCCCACGCAGTTGTGGGAAGACGAACCACATCCAGTGACTGCGTTTTCGGCCGGCCCGCAGCTCGTCGACGACGTCGCCGTACACCGGCTGCTGCGCGTCCACAAAACGTTTGAGATCGAAGGGGTCGCCTGCCGATTCCATATGACTACGGTTGCACACATGGCAGTCCAACGACGAGTGCCCAAAGTGCGTGACCTGGCGCCCCTGCTGCAATTCAAGCGGCCCCGCTTCAACGCGACCAGGCGCCGCCTCGACGCCGCCTACACCATCGAGGACCTGCGGGCCATCGCCAAACGCCGTACCCCCAGAGCGGCGTTCGACTACGCCGACGGCGCCGCCGAGGACGAGCTGTCCCTCCAGCGTGCGCGACAAGCGTTCCGCGACATCGAATTTCATCCGACAATCCTGCGCGACGTCTCCCGAGTCACCGCCGGCTGGAACGTGCTGGGCGAACCGGTCGTGTCGCCCTTCGCGATCGCGCCCACCGGGTTCACCCGATTGATGCACACCGAGGGCGAGGTCGCCGGCGCGCAAGCGGCGGCCCGGGCGGGGATCCCGTTTTCCCTGTCCACGTTGGGCACCTGCGCGATCGAAGATCTGGTCACCGCCGTCCCCCAGGGCCGAAAGTGGTTCCAGCTCTACATGTGGCGCGATCGCGAGCGCTCGATGGCGCTGGTGAAGCGCGCCGCCGCCGCGGGCTTCGACACGCTGCTGGCCACCGTCGACGTGCCCGTCTCCGGTGCCCGGCTGCGCGATAACCGCAACGGCATGACGATCCCGCCGACGCTGACGCTGCGCACCGTGCTTGACGCCGTGCCGCACCCGAAATGGTGGTTCGATCTGCTGACCACCGAGCCGCTGGCGTTCGCCTCGCTGGATCGCTGGCCGGGCACGGTCGCCGAATACCTCAGCACGATGTTCGATCCCAGCCTCACCTTCGACGACCTGGATTGGATCCAGGCGCAGTGGCCCGGCAAGCTCGTCGTGAAAGGGATTCAGACACTCGAGGATGCGCGCGCCGCCGTCGACCGCGGCGTCGATGGCATCGTGCTGTCGAATCATGGTGGGCGCCAACTGGACCGGGCCCCGGTCCCCTTTCACCTGCTGCCCACCGTCGCGCGCGAACTCGGCAAAGACACCGAGATCCTGATCGACACGGGCATCATGTCCGGCGCCGACATCGTGGCCGCGATCGCGCTGGGGGCCCGCTGCACGCTGGTCGGGCGCGCCTACCTGTACGGCCTGATGGCCGGCGGCGAGGCGGGGGTGAGCCGCGCGATCGACATCCTTGCGAGCGGGATTCTGCGGACCATGGCATTGCTGGGCGTCACGTGCCTGGAAGAGCTGACGCCCCAGCACGTCACACAGCTGCAGCGGCTGGGCCCCCTTCCACCGGTGTGAGGCCGGTCGCACAGTCGTGACGGCCCGATCTGTTCGGGAACAAACCGCCGCGCCGCCGGGTTAAGCGCATCAGGCTCAACTTTTGGAGGATTTGATGGCTGAAGCCAAGTCGGTGCCGGTGCTGTTTGTCACTGACACCATCGTGTTGCCCGGAATGGTGGTGCCGATCGCGCTGGACGACGCCGCCCGCGCGGCGATCGACGCCGCTCAGGCGAGCGAATCGGGACAGCTGCTGATCGCCCCCCGGCTTGAGGACCGCTATCCCTCGCACGGCGTGATCGCCAAGATCCTGCAGGTCGGACGCATCGCCGGCGGCGGCACCGCCGCGGTGGTGCGCGGCGAGCGCAGGGCCCAGATCGGCGCGGGCGCGTCCGGACCCGGTGCGGCGCTGTGGGTCGAGGTGACCGAGGTCCCCGAGGCCGAGACGACCGACGAAATCAAGGCGCTGACGGCGGAGTATAAGAAGCTGTTGCTGGCCATGCTGCAACGCCGCGAGGCCTGGGAGATCATCGATTACGTCAACAGGCTGACCGATCCGTCGGCGCTGGCGGACACCTCCGGGTACGCCTCCTACCTGACCAACGCCCAGAAGCGGCAACTGCTGGAGACCGTCGAGGTCGCCGAGCGGCTGCGCGTGCTGATCGATTGGACCAGCGAGCACCTCGCCGAAGTCGAGGTGAGTGACAAGATCGCCGAGGACGTCCGCGAGGGCATGGAGAAGACGCAGAAGGAGTTCCTGCTGCGCCAACAGCTGGCCGCCATCCGCAAGGAGCTGGGCGAGGGCGAACCCGACGGCTCGGACGACTACCGCGCCCGCGTGGAGGCCGCAGAGCTGCCCGAGAAGGTGCGCGAGGCCGCGCTGCGTGAGGTCGGCAAGCTGGAACGCTCCAGCGACCAGAGCCCGGAAAGCGGCTGGATCCGCACCTGGCTGGACACCGTGCTCGACCTGCCCTGGAACGTCAAGACCGAGGACTCGACGGATCTGAAGGCCGCACGCGCGATCCTGGACGCCGACCACCACGGGCTGGACGACGTCAAGGACCGCATCGTCGAATACCTGGCCGTCCGGGCGCGCCGTGCGCAGCGCGGGCTGCAGGTGGTCGGCGGCCGCGGCTCGGGCGCCGTCATGGCGCTGGCCGGCCCTCCCGGGGTCGGCAAGACGTCGCTGGGCGAGAGCGTGGCCCGCGCGCTGGGCCGCAAGTTCGTCCGCGTCGCCCTGGGCGGTGTGCGCGACGAGGCCGAGATCCGCGGGCACCGGCGCACCTACGTCGGCGCGCTGCCGGGTCGCATCGTGCGTGCGATCGGCGAGGCGGGATCGATGAATCCCGTTGTGCTGCTGGACGAAATCGACAAGGTCGGCTCCGACTACCGCGGCGACCCGAGTGCGGCGCTGCTCGAGGTGCTGGACCCGGCGCAGAACCACACCTTCCGCGACCACTACCTGGATCTGGACCTGGACCTGTCCGACGTGGTGTTCCTGGCCACCGCCAACGTGATCGAGAACATCCCGTCGGCGTTGCTGGACCGCATGGAGCTGGTGGCTATCGACGGCTACACCGAGGACGACAAGGTCGCCATCGCGCGCGACTACCTGCTGCCCCGGCAGCGGGACCGCGCGGCGCTGACCGAGGACGAGGTGGCGGTGACCGATGAGGCGCTGCGCAAGATCGCCGCCGACTACACCCGCGAGCCGGGGGTGCGGCAGTTCGAACGGCTACTGGCCAAGGCGCTGCGCAAGGCGACCACCAAGCTGGCCACCGACCCGGCGCCGCTGTCCATCGACGAGCCGGATCTCGTTGACTACCTGGGCCGTCCGCGGTTCATGCCGGAATCGGCCGAGCGCACGGCGGTGCCGGGCGTGGCCACCGGCCTGGCCGTGACGGGCCTGGGCGGTGACGTGCTCTACATCGAGGCGGGGTCCACCGACGGTGAGCCGGGTCTGCAGCTGACCGGTCAGTTGGGCGACGTGATGAAGGAGTCGGCGCAGATCGCCCTGTCCTATGTGCGCTCACACGCTCACCTGCTGGGCGTCGACCCCAAGGCGCTGGACCGGCGCATCCACGTGCACGTGCCCGCGGGTGCGGTGCCCAAGGATGGCCCGTCGGCCGGTGTCACGATGGTGACCGCGCTGGTGTCGATGGCGACCGGACGTCAGGTTCGCTCCGACGTCGGGATGACCGGTGAGGTCACGCTGAACGGCCGGGTGTTGCCGATCGGCGGCGTCAAGCAGAAGCTGCTGGCGGCCCAACGTGCCGGGCTGTCAACGGTTTTCATCCCGGCGCGCAACGAGCCGGACCTGGACGATGTTCCGGGCGAGGTGCTCGCGGCGCTGGACGTGCGGCCCATGACCGACGTCGCCGAGATCGTGGCGCAGGCACTGGACCCGGCGGCACAGGCCGCCACGGTGGCCGCCTGACAACACCGCTGAACGGATGTTCAGCCGTTACTGACCCGACCCCCGGGGAAGGCCGAGAGGTTTCGGCCTCCCCCGGGGCCGGGTATTTGTTGGCGCAGAGGGAAGACCGGCCGAGGGGGGATGACCTCTAACCCGACGTCAGCAAGGACGCGGGTGACGAACAACAAATCACGCCGTAAATCCGCCGATGGCGGGTAAAGCGGCTGGGTAAGGAGTTCACCATGAGGTTGAATAGAATTGCTGCCAGCGCCGCGATCGCGGCTGCTCTGACGTCCGGTGCGCTCGGAGTCGGCGCGGGATTTGCGCAGGCCGACCCGCACGGGCCGAATCCGCCGGTGCCGGGTTGCGTCGGTGGACCGGGCGCGAACTGCAACGGTCCGGGCACCCCGCTTCCGCCTGGGCAGCGCGGATTCCCGCCGCCGGGCCACTTCAACGACCCCGTGGGTTACGGGTATCCGGCACGCTGGATGCCGCCGGGCCAACCGGGCGATTACCCGGTGGTATTCAATCCGGACGTAAACCAGTGGGGCGTTTTCCTGCCCGGTGGCCAATTCGTCGCCTACGCGACGTAAAAACCGCACAACGAGACGGCCGCCGTTCATGCGGCGGCCGTTCTCGTTGCGGCAGAATCGCAACGTATGAGTGACTTCGCGAATCTGAAACGGCAAGTCGTCCATCGCGTTCAGCGGCTGGTGGTCAACCCGGTTGGTCGTCAGTTGCCCATGACCATGCTGGAAACCACCGGCCGCAAGAGCGGACAGCCGCGGCGCACCGCGGTGGGCGGGCGCGTCGTGGACAACCAGTTCTGGATGGTCTCCGAGCACGGCGAGCACTCGGACTACGTCCGCAACATCAAAGCCGATCCCGCCGTCCGCGTGCGGGTCGGCGGCCGGTGGCGCAACGGCACCGCGCACCTGCTGCCCGACGATGACGCCGTGCAGCGGCTGGGCAAACTGCCGCGACTGAACAGCGCGGTGGTGCGGATGATGGGCAGCGACCTGCTGACAATCCGCGTCGATCTGGACTGACGCGGTTACGCGTGTCGGCCCGCAGGATTAGGGTCGCCACATGGCCTACGACGAAGACCTGGCCAACCGGATCCGCGAACTACTCGGCACCGAATCGGGCGTCGAGGAAAAGCGCATGTTCGGCGGTCTGGCGTTTCTGATCAACGGCAACATGTCGGTGGCCGTCAGCGGGCAGGGCGGGTTGCTGGTGCGGGTGCCACGCGAGGACACCGACAAGCTCGTCGGGCGTGCGCACGTCAGCCCGATGGTGATGGCCGGGCGGGAAGCACGTGGCTGGTTGCACGTCGAGTCCGCCGGTGTGCAAACCAAACGCCAGCTTGACAGTTGGGTCACCCGCGGAGTCGGTTACGCGCGCAGCCTGCCGCCCAAATAGCAGGCCCCGTTTGCTCGCGCAGGCCGCGGGTACGCGGGTGCGTATGGACAAGCGGGTGCGACGACTGCTCGACGTTGCCGGCACGACCTATGCCGCGCAGGCGCGTATCACGATGAGTGACAAGCCGATGCCGCTGTTTCAGCTCCTGGTCCTGTGCATGCTGGCCAGCAAGCCGATAGATGCGGGCATCGCCATGGCCGCCGCACGCGAACTGTTCAAAGCGGGTCTGCGGACACCGAAAGCCGTGCAGCAGGCGGACCGACAGACGATGATCGACGCGTTCGGACGCGCGCACTACGTGCGTTACGACGAAAGCTCGGCGACCCGGCTCGCCGACATGGCCGACCGCGTTCGTGACGACTACTCCGGTGATCTGCGCCGGCTGGCCGAGCGCAGCCACCACGACCCGGCCGCAGCCAAACGAATGCTCAAGCAATTCAAGGGAATCGGTGACACGGGTGCCGACATCTTCCTGCGTGAAGTTCAGGACGTGTGGACGTGGGTGCGGCCGTACTTCGACGACCGCACCACCGGCACCGCCAAGCAACTCGGCTTGCCCGCCGAGCCGAAGAAACTGGGATCGCTTGCACCGCAGGAAAATGCGCGCCTGGCCGCCGCATTGGTCAGGGCGTCGCTGGACGACGATGTGCGTCAGCGGGTGACCGGCTGAGCGACCCGTGACCATACGCATCGGTACCTCGGGGTGGTCGTACAACCACTGGGTGAATGTGCTGTACCCGACCGGAACGCCCTCGGGACGCCGGCTCGCGCGCTACATCGAGGTGTTCGATACCGTCGAGCTGAACGCGAGTTTCTACCGGTGGCCCCAGGATTCGACGTTCACCGGCTGGCGCCAGCAGCTCCCGGAGGGCTTCACCATGTCGGTCAAGGCGCACCGCGGCTTGACGCACTACCGCCGGCTGGCCTCACCCGAGCCGTGGATCGAGCGGTTCGAGCGTTGTTGGGATCTGCTGGGTGATCGGCACGGGGTGCTGCTCGTGCAGTTGCACCCCGAACAGCAGCGCGACGACGCGCGCCTGGATTCGTTCCTGGCCCTTGTGCCCGAATCGATCCGCGTCGCCGTCGAATTGCGTCACCCGTCGTGGAATGACCCCGCCGTGTTCGAGTTACTGGAACGCCGACGCGCCGCCTATGTGGTGATGAGCGGCCTCGGGCTGGACTGCATCCCCCGCGCGACGACCGACCTGGTGTACATCCGGATGCACGGCCCGGATCCGGACGCCAACTATGCCGGCTCCTATTCCGACGACGACCTCCGGCGCTGGGCCGATCGCATCGCCCAGTGGGACGGCGACGGCAGGGACGTGTGGATGTATTTCAACAATGACCTGGGCGGGCATGCGGTCCGCAACGCGCTGGCGTTGCGCGACCTTTTGGGTTGAGAGCTCGCGAGTAGGCTGGAATCCTTCGAAAGAACGGAGCGCCCACCATGGCCAGCTCGACCAGCTTCGTGATCGTCGGCGGTGGACTCGCGGCGGCTAAAGCCGTAGAAGCATTGCGCGACAACAACTTCGATGGTCACATCGTGGTGTTCGCGGACGAGGAGCATTTGCCCTATGAGCGGCCCCCGCTGTCGAAGGAGTATCTGGCCGGCAAGAAGTCGTTGACCGATTTCACCGTGCAGAACTCCGACTGGTACCGGGACAACAACGTCGACTTGCGGCTTAGCACCCGGGTGTCGGAGCTGGACGCCGCCGGCCACACCGTGGGTCTTGCCGACGGCACCACCGTGGGTTACGACAAGCTGCTGCTGGCGACCGGCTCGGCGTCGCGGCGTCCGCCGATACCGGGCTCGGACGCCGACGGCGTGCATTACCTGCGCACCTATGAAGACGCGGTGGCATTGAATTCCGTTCTGACCGACGGGGCGTCGCTGGCCGTCGTGGGCGCCGGTTGGATCGGGCTGGAAGTGGCCGCCGGTGCGCGCCAGCGCGGTGTCGACGTCACCGTGGTCGAGGCGGCCAGGCAACCGCTGCTGGCCGCGCTGGGCGAAACCGTCGGCGAAGTGTTCGCCACCCTGCATCGCGACCACGGTGTGGATCTGCGGCTCGAGACTCAGGTCGACGAGATCACCCTGGCAGACGGAGCGGCGACCGGATTGCGGACCGGCGACGGGGCGACGATCGCGGCCGACGCCGTGCTGGTGGCCGTGGGCGCCAGGCCGAACACCGAACTCGCCGAACACGCCGGGCTGTCCATGGGCGACGGCGGCGTACTCGTCGATGCCTCGCTGCGCACCAGCGACCCCGACATCTATGCCGTCGGCGACATCGCCGCTGCCCAACACCCGCTGTTCGGCACCCGGATCCGCACCGAGCACTGGGCCAACGCGCTCAAGCAGCCCGCGGTCGCTGTGGCCGGAATGCTGGGCACGCCAGGCGAATACGCGGAGCTGCCGTATTTCTTCACCGACCAATACGACCTCGGCATGGAATACGCCGGGCACGCCCCCGACTTCGAGCGGGTGGTGTTCCGCGGCGACGTCGCCGGCGACGAGTTCGTCGCGTTCTGGCTCGACGGCGACGACCGGGTGCTGGCCGGAATGAACGTCAATGTCTGGGATGTGCTCGACGACGTCAAAGCTCTGATCCGGGCCCAGGCCCCGGTCGACGTCGACAAATTGCGCAATCCGCAGTCGTCGCTGGCCGACCTGCTCGGCTGAGCGTCAACCGGCGGTGCGCTCGGGGCGGTCGGCGCCGCGCGGCACCGGGGCCCACGTCCCGTCGATGACGTCGGGTGGGCATTGCACCTGCAACCGTTCCCGCTCGGTGCGGCGGCGCTTGATCCGCAGCCGCGCATCGCTGGGCAGGGTGACCAATTCGTTGCAGGTCAGGTAGTACATGTCGTCGACGTCGTCGATCAGATCGGCGTCGACTCGCAGGGAACCCAAGGCGCGCAGCGTCCTTCGGAGTTCGTGCGTGAACCGCATCGTGGTGTCGTGGGCCAGCTCCCGGGTGCCGCGGGAGCCGGTGGCGCGATGTTCGTCCGGCGTCGGCGACGGTGCGGGCACTGCGGCGGCGGCCGCGGCGGCGATGAGCAACATCGTCGGGTCGTCGGCGAACGTCGTGCTGGCCAGCTCGGCCTCGCCCGGGCCGCGGTGCCCGATCCGTGCGGCGGCGGCATCCACGACGGCCGCGGTCATCGGCGACAACGCGCGAATGCTCGCGAGGTTGCCCTCCTGGGCCAGTGCAGACAACGGCGGGTCGGCCCGCAGCGCGGCCGCCAACCCGGCGATCTCCGCGGCGACCAGGCCGCTGTCGGTGATCATGCCCACCCCGGGCACGCTGCGGTGCGCCTGGCTACGTACCGGCGTCGCGGCGCTGACCCCGGCGTCGATCAGCCAGAGCGCGTTGAGGATCCAGCCTTGGTGGATGCGGTCGCGCAGCAGCCGGAGCCGAACTTCCAGTGCCGCCTCCGGCAGCAGCGCGAGTTGGCCGGCATCGAGGTGCTCCGAGGTCGCCGCGGCCGCGTAGGCGCGGGTGTCGGCCCGCAGGTGGCGCAGCAGGGCCACCGACCGTCCCGCGGCCACCGCCTTGGCGACCGAGCCGAGCGCTCCGCTCGCCAACGCCGGCTCACCGAACGGCAGCGGATCCCCGACGTGGGGCCGGCCGACCAGGGCGTCGCGGGCGACGGCTTCCTGGTCCCAACCGGGCAGCTGGGAGGCGGCGACCATGTTGACGGATACCCCGACGTAGGGACGGTGGCCGAACACCGCGATAGCCCTGCTGCCCCACTCCTCGTCGACCGCGTCGCCGAGCGCGAGCGCCTGACCTACCACGCGGCTCGCGGCGCGCAGCCCGCTGAGCTGGACGTCGAGCGTTATCGGCGTGAGCGGTCCGGGCAGCGCCTGATTGAGGGCGGAGCTGCTGAAGACCGGGAAGCGCGGATCGATCTGGTCGTCGAATTCACCCTCGATGCCTTCCGGCGCCGCGCTGTGCGCATCGTCGGCCGGCCGCCGGGCGTGTGCCAGCACTTCGACCGGGAGCGCGAGCCGCCCACCGTGGTTGATCGCGCCGGCGGTATCGAGTCGGCGGCCGACCAGTCCGCGCGCGGTGTCGGCAACCGCGTCGAGCGCGTGCCAGCCGAACTCGAACGCCCAATCCTCTTGTGCCGCAGAGGTATCCATGGCCGGAATCAGCTGTGACCAGCTGCGCACCCGATGCATCCGGGACCGCGGGTCGGTGGCTCGCAACACCCGCCATGCGGTGATCAGATTGACGGTGTCCGGGCTGGCGAGGTCCACCACACCGGTGCGGTCGGTGTTGAGCGCCAGCACCAGAAAGCGCATCAGGTCGTCGAGATGAAGCACCCGAATGGGCTGGGCCGAGACCTTCGCGCGCACCAGGGTGGCCACGGTACGGCACACCATCCAGTCGAGCTGTCGACCGATCGGTGGCGCGATCCGGACGACCACGGTGGGGCCCCAGCTCGAGGACACCAGGTCCTCGGCCGGCCGGTACAGCTCGGGACGGCCGGCGGCCTGCGAGACGAACAGCAGCCGGGAGCCCGCGCGGGCGGCCGCATCGGTCACCCGCGCGAGACCGTCCATGTCCGCGCTGCCGGGAACGGCCGGGTCGACGGGGGCCAGGTGGATCACCGCATCGGCCTCGCCGGTGAGTTCCCGCAGGACCCGGTCGCGCAGTGACGCGCAAACAAACTCGACATTGCGGTCCAGGCACGGATGGGGAAGCTCAGCAATGCCGGTGACCGTGTGCCCGGCAGCGATGAGCTGCCCAGCGACCAGCCGTCCGAGTGCGCCGGTGGCGTCGGTAACCAGGATGTGCACCTGGGCTCACCTCCCCCAACCCTCAGCATTCAACAATAGGCAAGTAGGCACTGGCTACGCGACCGTTAGTCCGATAACGGTTCGGTGACCTGCCGTGATGCCGTACGCCGGGGCTACCGCAGCGTCGCGCTGCCATCCGCGGCGACGGCAACCTTGGCGCCACCGATATCTTCTCGCACCGTTGCCTGCGCCGCGGCGTTATCGGTGACCACGGCCAGCGCGCGTGACCCGTCGGGCGTACGCACGGCCAGAAAGGCCTTCTCGGGCTGGCCGTCGCGGTCGAACGGCGTCGTCCAGGCCTCGACGGTGCCGACGCCTTCCCACTCCACCACCGCGTCCGTCGTCGGCTCCCGATCGACGGCCGGTTGCGTGTCTTCCCAACGGAATTCGGCAGGCGGCTCGGTGCTGTAGACCCCGAAGCTGTGTTTGGTCAGGTAGCCGCCGTTGGCGGTGATCAGGCCGCGGCGGCCCGGATTGGCAACCAGCAACTCCGCCATGGTGGCAATCGAATGCATCACGTAGTTGCTCCACGGCCCGCCCGCGAACGTCAACCCACCGGTGACCGTCAGCGGTCGGGCGGGATCGT
The DNA here is from genome assembly GCF_001665835.1 of Mycobacterium colombiense. GTDB lineage: Bacteria > Actinomycetota > Actinomycetes > Mycobacteriales > Mycobacteriaceae > Mycobacterium > Mycobacterium colombiense_A. The sequence goes on from NZ_LZSX01000063.1 coordinate 24,577, forward strand.
CGGTGCTCAACCCGAGCTCGGCCGCCGCCACCTGAACCGCGGAGGGAAAGCAGGAGTACAGGTCGACGTAATCGATGTCGTCGATGCCGAGGCCGGCCAGCTCCAGCGCCCGCGCACCGGCGATCCGGATCGCCGTCGACCGGTGCAGCTCGTGGCGCTCGGCGATGGACGCGGTGTCGTGGGCGTCGGTGCCCGCGTGCGGGTACACCCAGCGCTCGGCCGGGATGTTGAGCCGGGTCGCCTCCCCGACCGACGTCAGGACCAGCGCCGCGCCCTGGTCGACCATGTTGTTCGAGTTCATCAGCTTGGTGTAAGGCCAACTGATCATCCGGTTCTGCGGGCCCGCCTGGCTGATGTCGTCAGCGCTCGACGGTTTGCGGATCCAGGCGTTCGGGTTGTCCACCGCCACGGCGTTGAACCGTGCCCACAGCGCCCCTATGCGCTTGAGGTGATCGTCGATCGACTCGCCGTTCGCGATCCGAAGCGCCTCCTCGAACATCGGGTAGACGTAGGCCGGCCGGTCGAGGGAGATCCTGATCTCGGCCTCACCGGCCATCGCGACGTCGTCACCGCTGATCTCGGCCATCGGGACCGAGTGGTCCTGCTCGGTCCACACCAGCTTGCCGCCCTTGGCCCGCAGACCCCGCCTGGTGCGCCAGGTTTCGGCGCTCGCAAGCAGCACCACCTTGGCGTGGCCGCGCTGGATATCCAGGCACGCCTGGTTGACCAGCGACTGCGGCACGTTGCCGCCGACGGGGCTGTACAGCGTGCTGAAGTCGGACGCGCCGATCCGCTGGCCGAGCAACAGGCCCGGGTCGCGGTACTGGGCCGACAGGATGTTCACGATGCGGATCGAATCGACGGCCTCGATCACCGCGGCATCGGCGGCCTGCCGGACGGCGGCCACCATCAGGTCCATCGGCTCGACCGAGCGGGTTTCCGGGTCGATCTCGTCGCGATGGTTGACCTGGCCGAAGCCGACCAACACCGGGGTCCTGGGGTCGACGCTCATGGGGACGAATTTAGCGTGGCTATGGATCCGCGTCGTCGGCCGGGACGGACAGGACGCCGTCGCGATCAGCCGCTGGATGTCCGCGGGGTTCATTCCCAGCACACTTCGGCAGATCTCGACGGTGTCCTGGCCGGGCAGCGGCGCCGGGGCCTGCCGGGCCGCCGGGATGTGGCGGTACGGCGCCGGGCCCGTCTCGGCCGGCAACGGACTTTCGATCAGCGGATGCGTCATGGCGCTGTACACGTTTCGCGCGATCAGCTGTGGGTCCTCGAGTACGTCCGGCGGCCGGTTCATCGGCCCGGCCGGCACCCCGGCCGACTGCAGCAGCTCGGCCGCCCGCAGCGGCGTACGCGTGCGGGTCCAGCCGGAAACCAGCTCCACCAGCTCGCCGCGATGGTTCAGCCGCGCCTCGCCCGTGGCGAAGCGGGGATCGTCGGCCCACCCGGCATGGTCGAAAACCCAAGCGGCGCGGCGCCATTCGTCGTCAGAACGGATCGAGATGACGCACCATTCGTCGTCGCCCGCGCAGGGATACACCGCATGCAGGCCGGTGTTCTCACGGATCTGCGCAACGCCAGCGGCCAGCGCGGCCTGGGTGACGTACAGCGTGTCGAGCTGATTGACCACGACTTCGGCCTGCGAGACGTGCACGTGGGCTCCCCGGCCGGAACGGTTGCGGTGAATCAGCGCGGCCAGCGCCCCGATCGCCGTGACCCGCCCCGCCACGTGGTCGGGGAAGACCGTCGTCGCGTCGTAAAACCCGTGCCTGCCCGTGTCGGCTTCGCCCTGTGCGCCGTCGGACGTCCAGAGCCGGGTGACCCCGGTGGTGGCGCGGACCAGCGGGCCGTAGCCCAATCGGGCGCTCCACGGCCCCGTGTCGCCGAACGCGCTGCTTTCGGCCAGCACGATCCGCGGGTTGACGGCGCGCAACTGATCATAGGAAAAGCCCAGTGCCGTAAGGGTTCCCGGCTTGAAGTTGGCGAACACCGCGTCGGCCTCGGCCACCAGGCGGCCGAAGATCTTCTTGCCCTCGGCGCTGCGCAGATCCAGTCCCAATCCCCGGTTGTTGCGGTGCGTCCAGGCGAACGACTCGCTCATCGCATCGCCGACCCGGGCCTGCCGCAGTCCGTCCGGGTAATCGACGCTTTCGACCTTGATGACATCGGCGCCCAGGTCGCCGAACAACCGGCTCAGCTCACCACCGGCGACGATGATGCCCAGATCGAGGATCCGCAGCCCGGCAAAGGGATAGTCGCCGAGCCGGCCCGAGGGCGACGGCACCACCGACGGATTGCCCCGCCAATACGGTTCGTCGTGGCCCGCGGCCGGCACCGGCGTGTGAAAACCCGCGCGCCGGCCGTCGACGACGAAATATCCGGTCGGCACGCTGATGCGCACGCCGGGGACGAGTTCGGCGTCGGTGATGGCGCCCACCGCCTGAAAGTGTTCGGACCCCAGGATCCGTGCCGGCGTCAGCACCGCGGCGATCGGCACCCCGTTCGCCTGGCCGGCGGCCACCAGATCCTTCATGGTCTGCCCGGCGAACAGCTCCCGGATCAGCTCGCTGATCTGCGGCCAGGCCGCGAACCGCGCACCGATCGCGTCGTATTTCGGATCCTGGAACTCGTCGGGCTCCCCCAGCCAGCGCCGCAGGCCGTGCCACTGCCGAGGCGCCATCACGCACAGCCGGACGTACCCGTCCTGGCACGGGTAGATCGGGTAGGCATCCTGGTTCTTCGGCCGGCCCCGCCACCGCCCGCTGCGACGGATGCCGGCGGCGGCCTGCCCGTGCGCGCCGAAGGCGGGATCGAGGGCCATGACGACCGCGTCGAACCAGGAGAAGTCGATGTAATCACCTGTGCCGCAGCGTAATCGGTTGTAGTACGCCGCGAGCGCGGCCCACGCCGCCTGAACCGCGGCGGTCGCCGACGCGATACCGTCCGGCGGCAGCACGGGGGTGCCGGTGGTGGGGCCGGATCGCGACAACGCGCCACACATCGCATACAGCACGGGATCGGTGGCACGCCACGACGACCGCGAACCCGTCGCACCGAAGTCGGTGATCGACAGCACCACCAGGTGCGGATAGCGGGCCGCCAACTCCTCGCCCGAGGTCCCGAACATGGCTCCGCGTTCGTCCGCCCCGGTGTCCACGACGATGTCGGCCTCGGCGGCCAGGTCCAGGAAGCGGTCGCAGTCCTCGTCGTCGAACGGGTCGAGCACCGCGGTGCGCTTGTTCGCGTTGTGCACCGCGAACGGAATGCTGGCTCCGCGCAGCGTGGGCAGCGCATCGCGTCCCAGGGAACCGCCCGGCGGTTCCACCTTGAGGACGTCGGCGCCCAGGTCGGCGAACAGCCGGGTGACCGCGTCCGCGACGCCGCTCGACAAGTCGAGGACGCGCACGGCATCGAGCAATCCGTCGGCCATCTGGACACCGTACCTGCCTGGTCAGGCCGCTGCGCGGCGGGCGTTCGCGCCGCCGAGTGGGCACCGCGGTGGCCAAAGTGCCGGGTGGACAAGCTGATTCGCGGCGCGCCGTCGGCTCCGGCGCAAGGTTCAGTCGAAGGCCGGCGTCGGCTATCGTCACAGGCCGATCCGCCCGACCGTGTCCGTCGTCTCATGGAGGCACCACTATGACCGCGCACCTGAGCTACGTGGAGGCCGTCGTGGTCGGCGCGTTCCAAGGCGTCACCGAGCTGTTCCCGGTCTCCAGCCTGGGGCATGCGGTGCTGGTGCCGGCGCTGGTCGGCGGGCGATGGGCCCAGGACCTCAGCGTGTCCGCCCCCAAATCGCCGTACCTCGCGTTCATCGTGGGCCTGCATGTGGCCACCGCCGCCGCCCTGCTGGTGTTCTTCTGGCGCGACTGGGTGCGCATCCTGTCGGGGTTCTTCACCTCGCTGCGCCATCGGCGCATCCAGACGCCCGACGAACGGCTCGCCTGGCTGATCGTGGCGGGCACCATCCCGGTGGGCCTTGCCGGACTCTTGCTGGAACAGCTGTTCCGCACCACACTCGGCAAGCCCGTCCCCGCGGCGGCCTTCCTGTTGCTCAACGGCATCGCCCTGTATGTGGGCGAGGTGCTGCGCCGGCGCATCGCGCCCGCACCGGACGAGGCCATGACGGCCGGCGGGGAGCCCGAACACGGCGACGAGGCCTCCGACCACAGGCTCGCCCAGCTTCCCCTGCCCCGCGGCGTGGTGATCGGTGCGGCGCAAATCCTCGCGCTGCTGCCCGGCATCAGCCGCTCGGGAATCACCATCGTGGCCGGACTGTGGCGGGGCTTGTCGCACGAAGACGCCGCCCGGTTCTCCTTTTTGCTTGCGACCCCGATCATCCTGGCCGCGGGCGTGTACAAGATCCCGGAACTCTTCGGGCCGCTCGGCGCCGGAATCGGCGGCCAGGTGCTGGCCGGCAGCGTCGCCTCATTCGTCTGTGCCTATCTCGCGGTGCGTTTCCTGACACGGTATTTCGAGACCCGCACGCTGACGCCGTTCGCGATCTACTGCGCCCTGGCCGGCGGCGCCAGCCTGGTCTGGTTCGCCCTGACCTGAACCGTCGGGCTGAGGGTGGGTCGCCCGCTGACCATCGGCAACGACGGCAACCACGTCCCCATGATCGTCATCCCCTCACCGAATTCCGGTATGTGCCAACGCCACTTCGTCGCGTCCGTGCACCACGACCACTACAGCCTGCAGCGCACCATCGAAGACTCCCTGGCGCTGCCCCGGGTCATTGTTGCGCGGCGCGACTTCGAGTGCTGTGCTTAGCCCGTTGTTCAGTTGACACCCGTCAAGAAACTAGAGGGGCCCGGAATGGCAGACACGGCATCGATTGGCCTGAAGGTCCGCGGCAAGGTCGTCGCGATCACCGGAGGCGCCCGGGGCATCGGGCTGGCCACCGCCACCGCGCTGCACAATCTGGGCGCCAAGGTCGCCATCGGCGACGTCGACGAGGTGCGGGTCAAGGAGTCGGGTGCCGACCTGGGCCTCGACGTCTACGGGAAGCTCGACGTCACCGATCCGCACTCGTTCTCCGATTTCCTGGACGAGGTCGAGCGCCAGCTCGGCCCGATCGACGTGCTGATCAACAACGCCGGCATCATGCCCGTCGGCAGGATCGTCGACGAGCCGGACGCGGTCACCCGGCGGATCCTCGACATCAACGTCTACGGCGTGATCGTCGGCAGCAAGCTGGCGGCCCAGCGGATGGCGCCACGCGGCAAGGGGCACGTCATCAACGTCGCCTCGCTGGCCGGTGAACTCAACATCGTCGGGCTGGCCACCTACTGCGCCAGCAAGCACGCGGTGATCGCATTCACCGACTCGGCCCGGCTGGAGTACCACGACGCCGGCGTGAAGTTCTCGCTGGTGTTGCCGACCTTCGTCAACACCGAGCTGGTCGCCGGAACTCCCGGCATGAAGGGGTTCCGCAACGCCGAACCCGCCGAGATCGCCGACGCGATCGTCAACCTGGTGGCCCACCCCAAACCGCGGGTGCGGATCACCAAAGCGGCGGGCGCCATGGTGGTGTCCCAGAAGTTCTGGCCGCGCCGAATCGCCGAAGGGCTGAACCGGATGCTGGGCGGTGATCACGTCTTCACCGACGACGTCGACCTCGCCAAGCGCCGGGCGTACGAGGCCCGCGCCCGCGGCGAAGAGTAATCGCGCATGAGCATTGTTCACCGAAGACGCGGACAATCGGGCGGGTGAGCCTAGAAACCCGAACCTCCGCGCCCACCGAATCTCCGCTCTCCGACGACGAACTCGCTCTACTCGACAAGTACTGGCGCGCCGCCAACTATTTGTCCGTCGGGCAGATCTACCTCCTGGACAACCCGCTGCTCACTGAGCCGCTGGCCACCGAGCACGTCAAACCGCGGCTGCTGGGGCACTGGGGAACCACGCCCGGGCTCAACCTCGTCTATGCCCACCTGAACCGGATCATCCGCAACCGCGACGCCGATGTCATCTATGTGACCGGGCCGGGTCACGGCGGCCCCGGGCTGGTCGCCAACGCCTACCTGGAAGGCACGTACAGCGAGGTGTACACCGGCATCGAGGAGGACGCCGAAGGGCTGCGCAAGCTGTTCCGGCAGTTCTCTTTCCCCGGCGGCATCCCCAGCCACGTCGCGGCGCAGACGCCGGGGTCGATTCACGAGGGCGGTGAGCTCGGCTACGCGCTGGTGCACGCCTACGGCGCCGCCCTGGACAACCCGTACCTGGTGGTGGCCTGCGTCGTCGGTGACGGCGAGGCGGAAACCGGGCCACTGGCCGCCAGCTGGCACTCCAACAAGTTCCTCAACCCGGTGACCGACGGCGCCGTGCTGCCCATCCTGGCGCTCAACGGCTACAAGATCGCCAACCCGACGGTGCTGGCCCGCATCCCGCACGACGAGCTGGAATCGTTGTTGCGCGGTTACGGCTACCGCCCGATCACGGTTGCCGGCGACGACCCGGCCGAGGTGCACCGGCAACTGGCCGCCGCACTCGACGACGCCTTCGACGACATCACGGCCATCCAGAGCGCGGCCCGCGGCGGCGGTCAGGCGCAGCGACCGGTGTGGCCGATGATCGTGCTCCGCACGCCCAAGGGCTGGACCGGACCCAAGGTGGTGGACGGCAAGAGGGTCGAGGGCACCTGGCGCTCGCATCAGGTGCCGCTGTCCGAGACGCACAAAAATCCCGAGCACCGCGCCCAGCTGGAGGACTGGCTGCGCAGCTATGCGCCCGAGCAGCTTTTCGACGGCAACGGCAGCCTGCGTGACGAATTGCGGGCGCTGGCACCCAAAGGCGATCGCCGGATGAGCGCCAACCCGCACGCCAACGGCGGGCTGTTGCTGCACGATCTGGATCTGCCGGACTTTCGCGACTACGCCGTGGCCGTCGAGCGGCCGGCGGCGGCCACGCACGAGGCAACCCGGGTGCTCGGCGCGTTCCTGCGCGACGTGATCGCCCGCAACCGGGACCGGTTCCGGCTGATGGGCCCCGACGAGACGGCCTCCAATCGGCTCGACGCCGTCTTCGGGTCGACCGACAAGGTGTGGCTCTCGGAGGTCGAGCCCGACGACGAGCACCTGGCGCCCGACGGTCGCGTGATGGAGGTGCTCTCCGAGCACCTGTGCCAGGGCTGGCTGGAGGGTTATCTGCTGACCGGGCGGCACGGGCTGTTCAACTGCTACGAAGCGTTCGTGCACATCGTCGACTCGATGCTCAACCAGCACGCGAAATGGCTTGCCACCAGCCGGGAATTGCCGTGGCGCCGGCCGATCGCGTCGCTCAACTATCTGCTCAGCTCGCACGTCTGGCGCCAGGACCACAACGGCGCGTCCCATCAGGACCCGGGCTTCATCGACCTCGTCGCCAACAAGCGACCCGAGCTGACCCGCGTCTACCTGCCGCCGGACGGCAACACGCTGCTCTCGGTGGCCGATCACTGCCTGCGCAGCCGCGACTACATCAACGTCATCGTCGCCGGCAAGCAGCCCGCGCTGGCCTACCTCGGCATGGACGAGGCGATCGCGCACTGCACCCGCGGCCTGGGCATCTGGCCGTGGGCGAGCACGGCCGCCGAGGAACCCGACGTCGTGCTGGCCTGCGCCGGCGACATCCCCACGCTGGAGACGCTGGCTGCCGCCGACATCCTGCGCCGCGAGCTGCCGGAGCTGGGCGTGCGGGTGATCAACGTCGTCGACCTGATGCGGCTGCAGCCGGATTCCGAGCACCCGCACGGCCTGCCGGACCGCGAGTTCGACGCGCTGTTCACCCGCGACAAGCCGGTCATCTTCGCCTACCACGGCTATCCCTGGCTGATCCACCGGCTGACCTACAGCCGCGCCAACCACGTCCACCTGCACGTGCGCGGCTTCAAGGAGCGCGGCACCACCACGACGCCGTTCGACATGGTGATGCTCAACGATCTGGACCGCTTCCACCTGGTCATGGACGTCATCGACCGGGTGGACGGGCTGGCCGGTCGCGCCGCCATGCTGCGGCAGCGGATGGTCGACGCCCGCCTGGCCGCGCGGATTTACACCCGTGAGCACGGCGAGGATGACCCGAAGATCGCCGGCTGGACTTGGGAGTGAGACGACCCATCGGACGGGCGGCCGAGTGACGCGAGCAACCCGGCCGGCCCCGCAGGCGCCGGTAAACTGGTCGGATGCTTGACGCCACCGGGACAGCCGATATGCGACCCGCGGTGTCCCAGCTCTCGGTGCTGCACCGATTCCGGATCCACCTCGACATCGCCGTCGTCGTCGTGGTGCTGGTGCTGACCAACCTGATCGCGCACTTCACCACCCCGTGGGCGAGCATCGCCACCGTCCCGGCCGCGGCCGTCGGGCTGGTCATTCTGATGCGCTGGCGGGGCCTGGGCTGGGCGGATCTCGGTCTGGGCCGCGAGCACTGGAAGCCCGGTATGGGTTACGCGCTGGCCGCCGTGGCCGTCGTCGCGTCGGTGATCGCGCTGGGCGTGCTGCTGCCGGAGACCCGGCCGCTGTTCATGAACAACCGCTACGTCACGATCTCCGGGGCGATGATCGCCTCGATAGTCGTCATCCCGCTGCAGACCGTCATCCCTGAGGAGCTGGCCTTCCGGGGCGTCCTGCACGGCGCGCTCAACCGGGCCTGGGGCTTTCGCGGCGTCGCGCTGGCGGGTTCGCTGTTGTTCGGGCTATGGCATGTCGCCACGTCGCTTGGGTTGACCAGCAGCAACGTCGGCTTCACTCGGCTGTTCGGTGGCGGAATCGTGGGCATGGCGGCCGGGGTGACCGGAGCCGTGCTGGCGACCGGGGCCGCCGGATTCGTCTTCAGCTGGCTGCGCCGGCGCAGCGGCAGCCTGATCGCACCCATCGCGTTGCACTGGTCGTTGAACGGGCTCGGCGCGCTGGCCGCCGCCCTGGTGTGGCACCTGTCCACCTGACGCCGGATCAGACCAGCAGCACCGCCGCCCCCGCGATGCGACCCGCGCTCAGATCCGCCAGCGCCCGATCCGCCTGCCCGAGCGGATATTCCGGCGTCGTCACCTGGATGTGGTGCTTACCCGCGAAGTCCAGGAAGGCCCGCGCGTCGGCCCGCGTGTTGGACGTGACCGATCGGACCTGGCGCTCCTGGAACAGGTGACGCTGGTAGTTCAGGGCCGGGATGTCGGACAGGTGAATCCCGGCGATCGCCAGGGTGCCGGCGCGGTCCAGCGCTTCCAGCGCGGGCAGCACCAGATCACCCACCGGGGCAAACAAAATCGCGGCATCCAGCCGCACCGGGGGCGGGTCGGCCGCGCCCTGCGCCGACGCGGCGCCGAGCTCCACCGCCAGTTCCTGCGCCCGGGTTCCGCGGGTCATCACGTGCACCTCGGCGCCTTGTGCCAGCGCCACCTGCGCGGTGATGTGCGCGCTGCCGCCGAAGCCGTAGAGGCCCAGGCGGCCACCGGGCGGCAGTCCGGCGCGCTGTAACGAGCGGTAGCCGATGATGCCCGCACACAACAAGGGGGCCAGCTCGCTGTCGCTGTAGCCGCTCGGCAGTGGGTGGGCGAAAGCGACCGGGACCGTGGCGAATTCGGCATAGCCGCCGTCGGCGTCCCAGCCGGTGTAACGGGACTCGGGGCAGAGGTTTTCGTCACCGCGACGGCAGTAGACGCACACGCCGCAGGTGTGGCGCAGCCAGGCGATGCCCACCCGGTCCCCCAGCTGGAATTCGTCGCCGGCCTGCTCACCCATCTTGATGACCTCACCGACCACCTCATGACCGGGAGTGACCCGGTCGCGGTGCACGGGCAGGTCGCCTTCGGTGACGTGCAGGTCGGTGCGGCAGACGCCGCAGGCGTGCACCTCCACCAGCAGCTCGGAGGGGCCGGGGTGTGGCACCTCGGTGGTGACCTGCTCCAGCGGGCCGGTGCTCATCGGCCCGGGCCGACGCACGCGCCAGGCGCGCATTGCCATGGTGGTCACGGGTGGAGCCATCAACCCATCATGCCGCTAACCACCACGGCCGCAACGGGTTAAGCCGATTACGTCCTGCGCACCATGCCGACGACCCAGAGCAGGATGAGGGCTCCGAGCAGCGCGGTGAAGAAGGTGAAGATCAGGCCGCCACCCGCGGTGTTGACGAAGAAGCTCAGGATGAAGCCGCCGATCAACGCCCCGACTATTCCGATGACGATGTCCATCAGGATGCCGGCACCGCTGCCCCTGATGATCCTGCTGGCGATCGCACCCGCCAGACCGCCGATGATGATGTAGCCGATCCAGCCGACGCTGGTCAGCGTCGAGGAGCGGGCCAGGTATTCGGTAGCAGCAATGACGTCCATGGAAGTCTCCTTGCAATCGCCGGCAAAGCCCAGCTATTTGCTGGGCCGTCATTTCGGTATACCCAGTTTGGGTCACGAAATGAGCGCCGAATTGGAGACGGTTGCCCAGTCGGTTTCGGGTGTGAGCGGGCCGTCGAGCGGCGCGGTCAGGCCGAGAACGTCTGCTGCGGCACCGGTGTCGGCGTCGGGCTGACCTCGGAGGAGGCCGGCGCGCCACCGGGTACCGGCGCGGGTGCCCCGGGCGCCGCTGGAGCAGCGGGCGCCGGTGCAGGCGCGCCGGGAGCCGTCGCTGTTCCCGGCGCACCGGGCGCCGCGGGGGCTCCTGGAGCCGCCGGCGGGGCCGCGGGCGGTGTCCACGCCTGGATCGACTCGGTGAGCGCCTTGGCCGCGCCCCGGTCCACCGGGTCGTTCGAGGTTCCGAGCCACACCACGAACCAGCGTTGGGCGGTCCCACCGTTGGCGGAACCGATGACACCCGTCCAGATCTGGCCGTTGGGCTTGGACGCGTCGCTGAACTTGACTTCGTAGTACGACGCGCTGCCGGTGCTGCCGTTGCTCCCGTTGAGCGGGGTGGCGTCCTGGTTGATCCGGGTGCCGGGATAGGGCATGAAGAACTCGCCCATGTCCGAGCCCAGCCGCACGGCGGCCTTGGCGTTGTTGGCTTCCGCACTGGCATAGAGCTTTTGGTCCAGGCGACCCATCACGATGCGGGTGTCGTTGGCGACCGCTGGTGGCTGGTCGGGCATCGGCGGTGGGCCGGTGACCTTGCTCAGCAGCGCCGAACCGTAGTCGAGGTGCGACGCGTCCGACTCCACCCAGCCGCCGGGCAGGACATAGCTGAATCCCCCGACCGCGTTGGTGATCCGCCCGGCGTTCGGGTCAGCGGGCGGTGGTGGTGGCGCATTCGGGTCGACGGGCGGCGGCGGTGCCCCGTTGGGGTTCGCCGGCGGCGGGACCGCGTTGGGATCACCCGGCACCGGTTGCCCATTCGGCGCCTGGGCGGCCGGCGGCGGGTTGGTCGCCGGCGCCCCGGGCGGGACCGTGGCCGTGGTCGGCGGGACCGGGGTCGGCACCTCGGGATCGGCGCTGGAAGTCGCCGGCAACGCGATGGCGATTGCGCTGGCACCGGTCACCGTGGTGATCGCCAGCGTCGTCCACAGTCCTTTGCGACGGGTCGAGGTCGGATCCACCTGCTCCATGGCGACGAACCTACCGTGTTACCGCTGTGACGCAAGGATGCATTGCGGACTAATGCTGTGCGGAATTACCGATGTTGCCAATGTGCAATCTTTGCGGGGGCACGACGCCGCGCACCCGGCGGCTCACCGCGCGGCGGGATGCAGCGCCACCTCGTGGGCCTTGACCGAGAACCAGACTCGATCCCCGGGCACCAATTGCAGCTCGGATGCGGCGTCGACGGTGATCTCCGCGGCGAGGCCCGGGGCACCGTCGGGTTGCGGCGCGGCGCGCACCCACACGGCTGCCCCGCGGACGTCCATCTCGGCCACGGTGACCTCGACGGTGTTGCGGGGGCTGCCATGCGGACGATCGCGATAGACGGCCACCGCCGTTGGCGGGAACACCGCGATCGCATGCTGGTCCGGCGAGACCGGTTCGCCGCTCTCCGGTAGCGCCGCATGCCAGCGGTCGCCGGACTCCGCGCGCAGCGAGCCGTCACGGTCGACGGTTCCGTTCACCAGGTTGATGCCCGCGATGCGGGCCGCGAAATGACTGCGGGGTGCGGTGAGAACCTCGGGCACCGGGCCGATTTCGGCGATGGTGCCGGATTCCAGCACCAGGACGCGATCGGCCAGGGTGAACACGTCCAGCAGGTCGTGGGTGACCAGGATCGCCGCGCAGCCGGTACGGGTGATGACCTTGCGCAACACCGCCCGGATCGCCGCGGCCGCGGCGACGTCGAGCCCGGCCAGCGGTTCGTCGAGCAGCAACACGTCGGGTTCGGCCGCCAGGGCCCGGGCGATCGCGACCCGCTGGGCCTGCCCGCCGGACAGCTGTCGCGGTTTCCGGTCGGCGAAGCGTTCGGCGTCCACCTCACGCAGCCAGCGCAGCGCGGTCGCCGCCTGGGCGGCGCGACCCGGGCGCCACCTGGCGCGCCGACTGTGCGGTCCGAAAGCGACATTGGCGGCAACGCTCATGTGCGGGAACAGCAACGCGTCCTGCAGCAGCAGCCCGACCCGGCGGTCGTGCGTCGCCACATTTATCCCGGCCGCGGTGTCGGTCAAGACCCGGTCCCCCAGCCGCACCACCCCGTCGTCCGGACGAAGAAGCCCCGCGATGACATGCAGGGCGGTCGATTTGCCCGCGCCGTTGGGGCCGAGCACCGCGAGCACCTCACCCGCGGACACGGAGAACTCCACGTCCACATGCCGATCCGCAACGGCCGCGCGCAGCTGCAGTTCGCTCATGCTTGCCCGGTTCCGGTCAGCCGGCGGCCGCCCAGGCCCAAGACCACCAGGGCCGCCACCACCACCAACAAGATGGACAGCGCCACAGCGGCATTGGCGTCGGTCACCCGTTGCAGATAGATCTCCAGCGGCAGCGTGCGGGTCACCCCCTGCCGGGATCCGGCGAACGTCAGCGTCGCGCCGAATTCGCCCAGCGAGCGGGCGAAGGCCAGCACCGCGCCCGACACCACGCCCGGCAACAGCAGCGGCAGGGTGACGCGCCACCAGACGACGCTCGGGCGCGCACCCAGCGTCGCGGCCACCAGTTCGAAGTCGGCCCCGGCGGTGCGCGCGGCGCCTTCCAGCGAAATCACCAGAAACGGCAGCGAGACGAAGGTCTGCGCCAGCACCACGGCGGTGGTGCTGAACGCGATGCTGACGCCCGCGGCTTCCAGGTACCGGCCGAGCAAGCCGAGCCGGCCGAACGCGTACAGCAACGCGATTCCGCCCACCACCGGCGGCAGCACCAGCGGCAGCAGGATCAGCGGCCGCAGCAACCGGATCACGCGCGCCGTGCTGCGCGCCAGCACCAGCGCCATCGGCACCCCCAGCACCAGGCACAACACCGTGCTGGCGGCGGCGGTCTTCAGGCTCAGCAGCAACGCCGTCCGCGACGACGGGCTGCTGATCAGCGACCCGAAATGAGGCCAGTCGACCTTGACCGCGATGGCCAGCAACGGCAGCACCACGAAGACGGTGCCCGCCGCCGCGGGGACATACACCCAGCGGGGCAGATCCGTCGGCCGGTGCATGGGCGGCGTCAGGGTTTCGCGAAGCCGGCCCGGGCCAGGATCTGCTGCCCGGTCGGTGAGGTCACCAGGTCGACGAACTTCTGCGCCTGCGCGGCGAGCGGCGCCTTCTTCAGCACGCCGATGGGATAGACGTTCACCGCGCCGGCGGCCTCCGGGAAGTTCACGGTCGCGACGTTGTTGCCTGCGGACTTGGCGTCGGTGACGTAGACGAGCGCGGCGTCGGCCTGGCCGCTGGTGACCTTGTTGAGGGCGTCCGTCACGCTGAGTTCCTCGCTGACCGGGTTGAGCCGTACGCCGGTGTTGTCCTCGACGCGATGGGTCGCCGCCCCGCACGGCACCGGCTGCTGGCAGGTCACCACGTTGAGGCCGGGCTTGGCCAGGTCGGCGAACGAGCCGATCTTTTTCGGGTTGCCCGGCGCGGTGACGATGACCAGGGTGTTGGACGCGAAGTTCGTCGGGTTGCCGTTCAGCAGGCCGGCTTTGCCGACGGTGTCCATTTGCGCGGTGTCGGCCGACGCGAACACGTCGGCCGTCGCGCCCTGCGTCAGCTGAGTCGCCAGGTCGGAGGAGCCGGCGAACTCGAAGTCGACGCCGATGCCCGGATTCTGGTTCTTGAACCGCTGGCTGATCTGGGTGAACGACGGCTTGAGCGACGCCGCGGCGAACACCATGACCTTGCCGCCGGATGTCGACGAGGTCTGCGGAGAGGGCGACTTCGAACCGCACCCGATCAGGCCCGCCATCAGCACCGTCGAAACCAGGGCGGCCAGGATCCCGATCCGACGCATGGATGCACCCTAGCCCGCCGATGATGCGGTCCGCTCGCAGGTTGAATCGCCGCAAGAAAGTGCGCAAGAAAGTGGTGGCCGAATAGTTACGTAACTGATCCGCGCGTCGCGCCGGCGAAAGTTTCGCCGACTAGCTACTGTCCAGTAACATATGTCGGAATTGATGCCATAACGCGCGTGGACACGAGGAGGTCATGGCAGTGGAGGTGCTGGTTACCGGCGGAGACACGGACCTGGGGCGCACGGTAGCCGAGAGCTTCCGCGATGACGGCCACAAAGTGACCCTTGTGGGCGCGCGCGCGAGCGAACTGGAGATCGCCGCCAAGGAGCTCGAGGTCGAGGCGATCGTCTGCGACACCACCGACCCGGCCAGCCTCGAAGAGGCCCGTCCCCTGTTCCCGCATCACCTGGACACCATCGTCAACGTGCCGGCCCCCACCTGGGACGCCGGCGACCCGCGCACCTACTCGATCGCCGACACGGCCAACGCCTGGCGCAATGCCCTTGACGCGACGGTCCTTTCGGCAGTGTTGACCGTGCAGGCCGTGGGAGATCACCTCCGCTCGGGCGGCTCCATCATCAGTCTGGTGCCCGAGAACCCGCCGGCGGGCAGCGCCGACGCCGCCATCAAGGCCACGCTGTCGAACTGGACCGCCGGGCAGGCAGGCATTTTCGGTACCCGCGGAATCACGGTCAACGTGGTGGCGAGTGGGCGCAGCGTCGAGGCCGGCTATGACGGACTGTCCCGCACGCCGGCGCCGGTGGCCACCGAAGCCGCCCGGTTGGCGTTGTTCTTGACCACGTCGGCGGCGCGCCACATCACCGGCCAGACGCTGCACGTGAGTCACGGCGCGCTGGCTCGTTTCGCCTGAGGCGTAGCGCGGCACCCTTCTCCGGGGCGGAGCCGATCGCTACGGTAAATCTCGTGGCTATTCGACTCGGTCTGCAGATTCCCAACTTCTCCTACGGCACCGGGGTTGAGCAACTCTTCCCCACCGTCATTGCCCAGGCGCGCGAAGCCGAATCCGCCGGATTCGACTCGGTTTTCGTGATGGACCACTTCTACCAACTGCCGATGCTGGGATCGCCGGATCAGCCGATGCTGGAGGCCTACACCGCCCTGGCGGCGCTGGCCACCGCCACCGAGAGGGTGCAGCTGGGCACCTTGGTAACCGGCAACACGTACCGCAATCCGTCCCTGCTCGCAAAGACCATCACCACGCTCGACGTGGTGAGCCAGGGCCGGGCGATCCTGGGGATCGGCACCGGATGGTTCCAGCTCGAGCACGATCAGCTGGGCTTCGAATTCGGCACCTTCACCGACAGGTTCAACCGGCTCGACGAGGCCCTGGAGATCATCCTGCCGATGATCAGGGGCGAGCGGGCCACCTTCTCGGGCAAGTGGTACCGAGCCAGCGAGGCATTCGCCAATCCCCGCTTCCGGGAGCACATTCCGCTGATGATCGGCGGCAGCGGCGAGAAGAAGACGATCCCGCTCGCCGCACGGCATTTCGACCACCTCAACGTGATCGCGGGTTTCGACGAGCTGCCACGCAAGCTGGATGCGGTGCGGCGGGCCTGTGACGAGGTGGGCCGCGACCCCGCCACCCTGGAAACCAGCACGCTGACCACGGTGCTGATCGACGAAAACGCCAGCCTCGACCAGGTTCCCGCCGAGATGACGCAGCGCATGGTCGTCGGCACGCCCGATTCGGTTGCCGATCAGATCAAGACCAAGGTGATCGACGCGGGCATCGACGGCGTGATCATCAACCTGCCCTTCTACACGCCCGGCGTCATCGAGGCGGCCGGCGCAGCGCTGCGTCCGCTAGTGGGGCTCTAGCAACTGCACGGTCGCGTGGAGTCGCGAATCGGTCGTGCCGCGGTAATACTTCCGTGTAGCAGCGTTTACCTGTGCCACAACGGCGCAGCGCAGAAGCAAAGGCCGGGGCCGTCATGTACAAACGAGCCTTGGTGGCGATCGCGGTCGGCGTCGCGTTCGCCCCGACCCCCATCGCGCTCGCCGACAACGACTGGATCGCCATGGCGATATCGGACTCCACCGGCCACATCAACATCGCCGACGGAGCATCCAGCCAGGGCGCGGCCGAGAAGGCCGTAATGGAGACATGCCGCAAGAGCATCAGCGACTGTCGTCTGCTGGCCAGCGGGCAGGGTGGGTGCATGGCCCTCGTCTTGAACGCAGCCAAATCCAGATATTTCGGCGGCTGGGGCCCGACACGCGAAGAGGCGGAGGCGGCTGCGCTGGCGCGCGCCCCCGGCGGAACCATCCAGGAAGGCCACGACCACTGCGTCGGAGAAGGCTCCAGTCAGTGACGGCGGCGTCGGCTCGTAGGCTGATATCTACGCCACAGTCGCCGTCGCCCACCAGGTAGTTCACCTCCACACACCGTTAGTGTTGCAAACAACACACGCGTACGAACTAGGTGTCGGGGTATTCGCATTACTAGCGTGGTGGCTAATTGCAGTCGCGCGTCCAGAAGCCCCCGTCAGGAGCAGCGGAAACATGAGCCCCCAGCCAGGTACCACCGCTGGACCGGAGCGCCGTCACCAGGTCGTCATCATCGGCTCCGGGTTCGGCGGACTCAACGCGGCAAAGAAACTCAAGCACGCCAACGTCGACATCAAACTGATTGCCCGGACGACGCACCATCTCTTCCAGCCGCTGCTGTACCAAGTGGCGACGGGCATTGTGTCCGAAGGCGATATCGCGCCGCCCACCCGGGTCGTGCTGCGCAGGCAGCGCAACGTGCAGGTGCTGCTCGGCGACGTCACCCACATCGATCTGGAGGGCAAGTTCGTCGTGTCCGATTTGCTCGGGCACACCTACGACACCCCGTACGACAGCCTGATCATCGCCGCCGGCGCCGGCCAGTCGTATTTCGGCAACGACCATTTCGCCGAGTTCGCGCCCGGCATGAAGTCGATCGACGACGCCCTTGAGGTGCGAGGGCGCATCCTCAGCGCGTTCGAACAGGCCGAGCGGTCTCGCGATCCGGAACGACGGGCCAAGCTGCTGACGTTCACCGTGATCGGGGCCGGCCCCACCGGCGTCGAAATGGCCGGGCAGATCGCGGAATTGGCGAAGGACACGTTGAGGGGCTCGTTCCGGCACATCGACTCGACGAAGGCGCGGGTGATCCTGCTCGATGCCGCGCCCGCCGTGCTGCCGCCGTTCGGCGACAAGCTAGGTCAGCGCGCAGCGGCCCGGCTGGAGAAGATGGGCGTCGAGATCCAGCTGGGTGCGATGGTCACCGACGTCGACCGCAACGGCATCACCGTGAAAGATTCCGACGGCACCGTCCGGCGCATCGAGTCGGCTTGCAAGGTGTGGTCCGCCGGCGTGTCCGCCAGCCCGCTGGGCCGCGACCTCGCCGATCAGTCGTCGGTCGAACTGGACCGGGCCGGGCGCGTCAAGGTGCTGCCCGACCTGTCGGTCCCCGGCCACCCGAACGTATTCGTCATCGGGGACCTGGCCGCCGTGGAGGGCGTGCCGGGAGTGGCGCAGGGCGCGATTCAGGGCGCCAAGTACGTCGCGAGCACCATCAAGGCCGAACTCGGCGGCGCCAACCCGGCCGACCGGGAACCGTTCCAGTACTTCGACAAGGGCTCCATGGCGACCGTGTCGCGGTTCTCCGCGGTGGCCAAGATCGGCCCGGTCGAGTTCAGCGGCCTGTTCGCCTGGTTCGCCTGGCTGGTGCTGCACCTGGTCTACCTGGTCGGGTTCAAGACCAAGATCAGCACGCTGCTGTCCTGGACGGTGACGTTCCTGAGCACCCGCCGCGGCCAGCTGACCATCACCGAACAGCAAGCGTTCGCCCGGACCCGGCTCGAACAGTTGGCGGTCGTCGCCGCGGAGACCAAGCGGCCGGCGGCCAGGCGGGCCAGCTAGCCGATCGTCGCCGGCACCCTCCAATGAAGTTGCCGGACAACGCATTTCATCGCATACTGGTCGAGGCTGAGATCAGCCCTCGCGAAGCTCGAGATTCTGCAGCCGCACCTGACCGCGCGCGACCACCCGGTCGTCGCCGTCGGTGATGGTGACCAACCACAATTGCTGGCTTCGGCCGCGGTGGATCGGTTCAACCGTGCCGTACACCATGCCCGAGCCGATAGAGCGTAAAAAATCGGTGTTGTTGTTGACGCCCACCACGTTTCCGCCGCCGCGGGTGGCCAGCCACGTGTACGCGGCCACGCTGGCCATGCTCTCGATCATCGAGCAGTAAACGCCACCGTGAACCAAACCCATCGGCTGCAGCAGCTTGGGTGTGACCTTGAGCTGGGCGCGGGCACCGTCGGGGCTGAGTTCGGTGAATTGCAGCCCGATCTCGCGGTCGAAGGGCGCGGCGAAGTCCGACGGGAGGATCGTTTTCTGCGGCTCTGGCACGTCCATGTGTCTACACCATGGCCCCAGCACGCCCCCGCGGCGGATTCCGGCCCGGAAAACGGCTGAGCCCCGCGCCTTGAAGGCACGGGGCTCGCCGATCGAGTAGACCGGGGGTCGCTGCAGCCCTCAGGACTCTCACACGGTCCGTTATCGCTCGACTCGATCAGCATAGGCAAGGCTGCCCTAACTTTGCAAGAGGTATTGTTCTTCTTGTTCGCGGCGGGGGCGCCCGGTGGCCGACAACAGTGATTTGTCAGCCTTCCGTACGACCGTCGGTAGTAAGCCGGAGTACGCTTTGATTCGACGCTCAGGAGATGAACGAACTATGGCCAAACTGACACGGCTGGGGGATCTGGAACGGGCCGTCATGGACCATCTGTGGTCCACGCCCGAGCCTCAGACCGTCCGCCAGGTCCATGAGGCGTTGTCGGCACAGCGCGACCTGGCCTACACCACAATCATGACCGTGCTGCAACGGCTGGCCAAGAAGAACCTCGTTTCCCAGATCCGCGACGACCGGGCGCACCGGTACGCGCCGGTGCACGGTCGCGACGAGCTGGTCGCCGGACTCATGGTGGACGCGCTGGCCCAGGCCGAGGATTCCGGCGGCCGTCAGGCCGCGCTGGTGCACTTCGTCGAGCGCGTCGGCGCCGACGAGGCGGAGGCGCTGCGGCGCGCACTCGCCGAACTGGAAGCCAATCAACGCAATAACTCGCCATCTGCTGGCGCTCCACCGGAGGGCTGAGGGACACTAACTGTGTGTCCGCGCTGGCTTTCACCATTCTCGCGGTGCTACTGACCGGTCCGGTGCCGGCGATGTTGGCACGCGCGCGCTGGCCGCTGCGCGCTCCCCGCGCCGCCATGGTGCTCTGGCAGGCCGTCGCGCTGGCCGCGGTGCTGTCGGCGTTCAGCGCCGGCATCGCGATCGCCACCCGGTTGCTGATGCCCGGCCGCGACGGGCGCCCGACGACCAGCATCGTCGGCGCCGGCGACCGCCTCGGCTGGCCGCTGTGGACGGTCTACATCAGCGTTTTCGCCCTGACCGTGCTGGTCGGCGCCCGGTTGATGGTCGCGGTGGTCCGGGTGGCCATCGCCAACCGGAAACGACGGGCCCACCACCGCATGGTGGTCGACCTGGTCGGAGTCGGCCACGGCGCGGCGCTGTCCCAGCCCTGCGCCCGCACCCGTGATCTTCGCGTGTTGGAGGTGCCGCAGCCGCTCGCCTACTGCCTGCCCGGTGTGCGCAGCCGGGTGGTGGTCAGCGAGGGAACGCTGAACACGCTCGCCGACGCGGAGGTCGAGGCGATTCTCACCCACGAGCGCGCCCACCTGCGGGCGCGGCACGACCTGGTGCTGGAGGCCTTCACCGCCGTGCACGCCGCTTTCCCGCGGCTGGTCCGCAGCGCCAACGCGCTCGGCGCCGTCCAGCTCCTGGTCGAGTTGCTCGCCGACGACGCGGCGGTCCGCGCGGCGGGTCGCGCTCCCCTGGCCCGGGCGCTGGTCGCATGCGCATCGGGGCGGGCCCCGTCAGGCGCGCTCGCGGCCAGCGGCCCCAGCACGGTGGTCAGGGTGCGCCGGCTGGGTGGACGCGGCAACAGCCCGCTGCTGTCGGCGGGCGCATATCTGGCCGCGGCCGCGGTGTTCGTGGTGCCCACCGTCGCGCTGGCCGTCCCGTGGCTCACCGAGCTGGAACGCTTGTTCAACCTCTGACGCAGCCGAGGGCCGATCACCCCGGGCGCGCAACTGTTCGCTGTGCCACAGTGTCACCGAAAGCTTTTCGGAAAAGTTCTCCACATTGAGAGGCGAAAACATGAGTTCGTCGGATGCCCACTCCACTTCCAAGACCGGCACCGCACAGATCGGCGTCACGGGCCTGGCCGTGATGGGCTCGAACCTCGCCCGCAACTTCGCCCGGCACGGCTACACCGTGGCGCTGCACAACCGCTCGATCTCGAAAACCGATGCGCTGCTCAACGAGCACGGCGGCGAGGGTAACTTCGTCCGCTCCGAGACGATCGAGGAATTTCTGGACGCGCTGGAGAAGCCGCGCCGGGTGATCATCATGGTCAAGGCGGGCGACCCCACCGACGCCGTCATCAACGAGCTCGCCGACGCCATGGAAGAGGGCGACATCATCATCGACGGCGGCAACGCGCTCTACACCGACACCATCCGCCGGGAGAAGGCGATCCGCGAGCGCGGCCTGCACTTCGTCGGCGCCGGCATCTCCGGCGGCGAGGAGGGCGCGCTCAACGGCCCCTCGATCATGCCGGGCGGCCCGGCCGAGTCGTACAAGTCGCTGGGCCCGCTGCTCGAAGAGATCTCCGCACACGTCGACGGCGTGCCGTGCTGCACCCACATCGGCCCCGACGGAGCCGGTCACTTCGTCAAGATGGTGCACAACGGCATCGAGTACTCCGACATGCAGCTGATCGGCGAGGCCTACCAGTTGTTGCGCGACGGCCTGGGCAAGACCGCTCCCGAGATCGCCGACGTGTTCGCCGAGTGGAACAAGGGCGACCTGGACAGCTTCCTGATCGAGATCACCGCGCAGGTGCTGCGCCAGACCGACGCCAAAACCGGCAAGCCGCTGGTCGACCTCATCCTCGACGAGGCCGAGCAGAAGGGCACGGGACGCTGGACCGTGAAGTCGGCGCTCGATCTCGGTGTACCGGTGACCGGTATCGCCGAGGCGGTGTTCGCCCGCGCGCTGTCCGGCTCGGTCGCCCAGCGCAAGGCCACCACCGGCCTGGCCTCCGGCCAGCTGGGCGAGAAGCCAAGCGACGCAACCCAGTTCATCGACGACGTGAGCAAGGCCCTGTACGCGTCGAAGATCATCGCCTACGCGCAGGGCTTCAACCAGATCCAGGCGGGCAGCGCCGAGTACGACTGGGGCATCACGCCCGGCGACATGGCGACGATCTGGCGCGGCGGCTGCATCATCCGGGCGAAGTTCCTCAACCGGATCAAGGAGGCGTTCGACGAGAATCCCGACCTGCCGACCCTGATCGTCGCGCCCTACTTCCGCAGTGCCATCGAGGAATCCATCGACAGCTGGCGTCGCGTCGTGGTGAAGGCCACCGAACTCGGCATCCCGATCCCCGGCTTCGCCTCCGCGCTGTCCTATTACGACGCGCTGCGCACCGAGCGGCTGCCGGCGGCGCTCACCCAGGGTTTGCGGGACTTCTTCGGCGCACACACCTACGGCCGCATCGATGACGACCCGGACAAGCGATTCCACACACTGTGGAGCGGAGACCGCTCGGAAGTGCCCGCATAGCCGGGCGACACCAGAGGGTGCGAAGGGGGCTTGAATTGGTGGGGCGACTGCGATGAGGTTTCTCGACGGGCGCAGACCCGCATACGACCTGACGTACAACGACGTGTTCCTGATGCCGAACCACTCGGAGATCGCGTCGCGCTTCGACGTCGATCTGTCCACCGGCGACGGCTCGGGCACCACGATCCCGGTCGTCGTCGCCAACATGACCGCGGTGGCGGGCCGGCGGATGGCCGAAACCGTCGCGCGGCGTGGCGGACTCGTCATCTTGCCGCAGGATCTGCCGATCACCGCGGTGCAACAGACGGTCGAGTTCGTCAAGAGTCGCGACCTGGTTCTCGACACGCCGGTGGTGCTCGGGCCCGACGCCTCGGTGTCCGACGCGACGGCCCTGATCCACAAGCGTGCGCACGGTGTCGCGGTGGTCACCTTCGAGGGGCGTCCCCTGGGTCTGGTGAGCGAATCGTCGTGCCTGGGCGTGGATCGCTTCACCCGCGTGCGCGACGTCGCGATGACCGACTTCGTCACCGCCCCGGTGGGCACCGAGCCGCGCAAGGTCTTCGACCTGCTCGAGCAGTCACCCATCGGAGTCGCGGTCGTGACGAACGCCGACGGCACGCTGGCCGGCGTGCTGACCCGCACCGGCGCCATCCGCGCGGGCCTGTACACGCCGGCCGTCGACGCGCGGGGCCGGCTGCGGATAGGCGCGGCCATCGGCATCAACGGCGATGTCGGGGCCAAGGCGCGGTCGCTGGTCGAGGCGGGCATCGACCTGCTGGTCGTCGACACGGCGCACGGACACCAGGTCAAGACGATCGAGGCGGTCCGGACGGTCGCGTCGATGCAGCTGGGTGTGCCGCTGGCGGCGGGCAACGTCGTCTCGGCGGAGGGCACCCGCGACCTGTTGGGCGCCGGAGCGAACATCGTCAAGGTCGGCGTCGGACCGGGCGCGATGTGCACCACCCGGATGATGACCGGCGTCGGCCGCCCGCAATTCTCCGCTGTCGTCGAATGTTCCTCGGCGGCAAGGGAATTGGGTGGACATGTGTGGGCCGACGGCGGCATCCGGCATCCCCGGGACGTTTCGCTGGCGCTGGCCGCCGGGGCGTCCAACGTGATGATCGGGTCGTGGTTCGCCGGCACGTACGAATCGCCCGGCGACCTGATGCGCGACCGCGACGACCAGCCGTACAAGGAGAGCTACGGCATGGCCTCCAAACGGGCGGTAGTGGCGCGCACCGGGGCGGACACCGCGTTCGATCGGGCCCGCAAGGCGCTGTTCGAGGAAGGCATTTCGACGTCCCGCATGGGGCTGGATCCGGCCCGCGGCGGTGTCGAGGATCTGCTCGACCACATCACCTCGGGTGTCCGCAGCACCTGCACGTATGTCGGCGCGGCCAACCTGACCCAGCTGTACGACCGGGTCGTGGTCGGCGTGCAGTCGACCGCGGGCTTCGCCGAGGGACATCCGCTGCCACAAGGCTGGTGACACGCATGGGTAAGGCTAGCCTTGCCTAAATCTGGCTGCTAACGTTCTGCGCCATGGCCTCCTCGTCCCCCGCTTCCTCGTCCACAGTCACCCCCGAGCTGCTGAGCATCCTGCGCGACGACCTCAACGTCGACCCGTCGCGCGTGACGCCAGATGCCCGGCTCGTCGACGACGTCGGACTCGACTCGGTGGCCTTCGCCGTGAGCATGGTGGCGATCGAAGAGCGGCTCGGCGTCTCCCTGTCCGAAGAGGAGCTGTTGAACTGCGACACGGTCGGCGACCTGCAGGCCGCGATCGCCGCGACACCCCGCGATGGCGCCCGACTACGGCGGCTATGAATCCGTGATCGGCGCCTCGAGCGCATAGAGCGCCATGCGCCGGTTCGTCGTGTCGTACTCGCCGAGAAACTTGCAGCCGGCGTACTCGCACAGCCGGCGCGCGGTGGTGTTGCGGTGATCGGGGTCGAACATGATCCGCCGGCACCGCGGCTCCGCCGAGAAGACGCTGGCCACGATCCGGGGCAACAGCATGGGGCCCAGGCCGCGGTTCACCAGGTTCAGGTCGGCGATGGCGGCGTGCAGCCCCAGGTCGTAGGGCTCGGCATCATAGTAGCGGGATATCAGATCCTTTGCGCCCCAATAGAGTTCGAGGTAGGCGCGCTCTATGCCTGCCATGCTGCCGAGCAACGGCAGCGAATACGTCCCGGCCAGCTGGGCGCTGAGGTGCTGGCGCCACCGGGGCGCCGGCCAGTCGTATTCCCAAGCCTGCGCCAAATGCGGGCGGTTCATCCACTCGGTCACCATGTCCACGTCCTCGAGTCGCGCCACGCGCATGCCGAACGGTGGATCGAGGGTGGGAACCGGTGGGCGGGGAATGCGCGCTACCTCGTCGGGAATGTCGAAGCGTTCGCGCTTGAGGACCTGTATGGACGGCGTCTGAGCGTCGGGCATAGTGCGCAGAGCGTACCTGAGTAAGGTTAGCCATACTTTAGTTGGCCTGGGTCGGCCGGCGAGTTCGGCCAGGCGACCGCGTGGCCAGGGTTGGGCAGCGCCGTGCGGCCGCGACCCGGGCTAGCATATGACAGCAAAGACGGACGCAACCGCGACCGCTCAGCCACCAGGCAGCGAAAGGATCGACGTGCCGCAGGCACCCGTGCCAGCCATCGGCTTGCGGGCGCACGGGCCGTCGGCCGAATCGCCCGATGCGGAGCCTCCTTCGGCGCCATCTCCGCTCATCAAGCATTCCCCCTCGGCCGGCCGGCGGCGTCGTTCATGAACGTCACCGTCACCGTGATCAGCGTTGTGGCGATCGCGGTGCTCATCTTCGGCAACGCCGTCTTCGTCGCCGCGGAGTTCTCGCTGACCACCCTGGACCGCAGCGCGGTCGAGGCCAACGCGCGTGGCGGTGGACGCCGCGACCGCTGGATCCGCCACGCGCACCACCGGCTGTCGTTTCAACTGTCGGGCGCCCAGTTGGGTATCTCGATCACCACGCTGGCGGCCGGTTACCTGACCGATCCGATGGTGGAAGACCTGCCGCACCCGTGGCTGGACGCGATCGGCATCCCCGACAAGGTCGGCGACGCGATCATGGCCTTCCTGGTGCTGGTGATCGTGACCTCGGTGTCGATGGTGTTCGGCGAGCTGGTTCCCAAGTACCTGGCGGTGGCGCGGCCGCTGTCGACGGCCCGCGCCGTCGTGAGCGCCCAGCTGTTGTTCTCGCTGCTGCTCACGCCGGCGATCCGGCTGACCAACGGGGCGGCGAACTGGATCGTGCGCCGGCTCGGCGTCGAACCGGCCGAAGAGCTGCGGTCGGCCCGGTCCCCGCAGGAGCTGTTGTCGCTGGTGCGTTCGTCGGCGCGCAGCGGCTCCCTGGATGCCGCGACGGCGGCCCTGGTGCGGCGCTCGTTGCAGTTCGGCGCCCTGAGCGCGGAGGAGCTGATGACGCCCCGGTCCAAGATCGTGGCGCTGCAGACCGACGACACGGTCGCCGACCTGGTGACCGCGGCCGCCGAGTCCGGCTTCTCCCGCTTCCCGATCGTCGACGGCGACCTCGACGAGACGGTCGGCATCGTGCACGTCAAGCGGGTGTTCGCCATCCCGCGCACCGAACGCCGCCGCACGCGGCTGATCACGGTGGCCCAACCCGTTCCGAAGGTGCCGTCAACCCTGGACGGCGACGCGGTGATGGCCGAGATCCGCGCCAACAACCTGCAAACCGCGCTGGTGGTCGACGAATACGGCGGCACCGCCGGCATGGTGACGGTCGAGGACCTGATCGAGGAAATAGTCGGCGATGTCCGCGACGAGCACGACGACGCGACCCCGGACGTGGTGCCCGCCGGCTCCGGCTGGCGGGTCTCGGGCCTGCTACGCATCGACGAGGTGGCCGCCGCCATCGGCTTTCGGGCGCCCGAAGGCCCCTACGAGACCATCGGCGGGCTGGTGCTGCGCGAGATCGGTCACATTCCGGTGGCCGGCGACACGGTCAAGCTGCCGGCGCTGGACTCCGACGGGCTGCTGGACGCGGTGACGTGTTGGCAGGCAACGGTGATCCGGATGGATGGCCGCCGGATCGACCTGCTCGAGCTGATCGAACTGAGCAGTCACGGTGACGTCCCCGCGACCGGGGTGCACCGATGAGCGACACCATGGGCCTGCTGCTGGCCTGCCTGTTGATCGGGGTGAACGCGTTCTTCGTCGGAGCGGAGTTCTCGCTGATCTCGGCGCGCCGCGACCGCCTCGAGGCGCTGGCCGAACAGGGCAAGGCGGCCGCGGTCACGGTGATCCGCGCCGGGGAGCAGCTGCCGGCCATGCTGGCCGGTGCCCAGTTGGGCGTCACGGCCGCGTCCCTGCTGCTCGGGCGGATCGGCGAGTCGGCGGTGTCCAACCTCCTGCGAACGGCGCTGGGGCTCACCGGAATTCACCCGGCGCTGCTGCACACGTTGTCGTTCGCGATCGCGCTGGCCATCGTGGTGACGCTGCACGTGCTGCTGGGTGAGATGGTGCCGAAGAACATCGCGCTGGCGGGACCGGAACGCACCGCGATGCTGCTCGTCCCGCCGTATCTGGCCTACGTGCGGGCCGCCCGGCCGTTCATCGTGTTCTACAACAAGTGCGCCAACCTGGTGGTGCGTGCGTTCGGCGTCGAACCCAAGGACGAGCTGGAGATCACAGTCTCCCCCGTCGAGCTCAGCGAGATGATCGCCGAATCGGAGTCCGAGGGCTTGCTGGACCGGGAGGAACGCACGCGGCTCACCCGGGCGCTGCAAATTCGCCACCGCGTGGTCGGCGACGTGGCGGTCCCCCTCGCCGGCGTGCACGCGGTACCGGTCGCCGCGGCAGGCTCGGGCCCCACGGTCGGGGCGGTCGAGCAGGCCCTGGCCCAGACTGGTTACTCGCGGTTCCCGGTGGCCAGCGTCGGCGGCGTCTTCCTCGGATATTTGCACATCAAGGACGTGCTGACGCTCGGCGACGATCCGCAGACGGTGATCGATCTGGCGAAGGTGCGCCCGCTGCCGCGGCTGTCCCGGTCGCTGGCGCTGGCCGATGCCCTGTCCCGGATGCGCCGCAGCAACAGCCATCTGGCGTTGGTGACCGACGAAACCGGGACGGTGGTGGCCATGGTGGCCATGGAAGACCTGGTTGAAGACCTCGTCGGCACCATGCGCGACGCGTAGCGGCACTGGCCGGCCGGGACGACTATGAGCAGCCCGTATGATCTTTCACGGCTACCAGTTAAGAAAGTGCTGGAGGGCGTAGCACCGTGGGCGCGCGGAACATGCGTTGCTGGAAACAGATCCCGGTGCTCGCCGCAGCGTCGTTCTTGGAGCCGTCAGCGCGGCCTGACCTGCTGTGGCGGGTCGGGCGAATACGCTCACCAGGCTGCGCTCGGTAGGCTTATGACATTGCCAATCTGGCCCGACGATGGTCCGGTGCGGCCCATGATGGAGGAGAATCATGACTGATCGCGTGTCGGCTGGGAACTTGCGCGTCGCCCGAGTGCTCTACGACTTCGTGAACAACGAGGCCTTGCCCGGCACCGACATCGACCCGGACAGCTTCTGGGCGGGTGTCGACAAGGTGGTCACCGACCTCACCCCCAAGAACCAGGACTTGCTGCGCCGGCGCGACGAGCTACAGGCCCAGATCGACAAGTGGCACCGGCAGCGTGTCATCGAGCCGCTCGACATCGAGGCGTACCGCGAGTTCCTCACCGAAATCGGTTATCTGCAACCCGAACCCGCGGACTTCACCATCACCACCTCCGGTGTGGACGACGAGATCACCACGACCGCGGGCCCGCAGCTGGTGGTGCCGGTGCTCAACGCGCGGTTCGCGCTGAACGCCGCCAACGCCCGGTGGGGCTCGCTCTACGACGCCCTGTACGGCACTGATGTCATCCCCGAGAGCGACGGCGCCGACAAGGGCACCAGCTACAACAAGGTGCGCGGCGACAAGGTGATCGCCTACGCGCGCAAGTTCCTCGACGAGGCCGTGCCGCTGGAATCCGGGTCGTGGGCCGACGCGACGGGACTCAGTGTCGACGACGGCCAGCTCAAGATCGTGACCGCCGACGGCTCCGTCGGCCTGGCCGACCCGGAGAAGTTCGCCGGCTACGCCGGCGAGCTCGGCTCCCCCAACTGGTCGGTGTTGCTGGTCAACCACGGTCTGCACATCGAGATCCTGATCGACCCGGAATCGCCGATCGGCAAGACCGACTCCGCGGGCATCAAGGACGTGGTCCTGGAGTCGGCGATCACCACCATCATGGACTTCGAGGACTCGGTGGCGGCCGTCGACGCCGACGACAAGGTGCTCGGCTACCGCAACTGGCTCGGGCTGAACAAGGGCGATCTGTCCGAAGAGGTCTCCAAGGACGGCAAGAGCTTCACCCGGGTGCTCAACGAGGACCGCACCTACAGCACACCCGACGGCGAGGGCGAACTGGTCCTGCCCGGCCGCAGCCTGATGTTCGTCCGCAATGTCGGTCACCTGATGACCAACGACGCGATCGTGTGGAGCGAAGGCGACGAAGAAAAAGAGGTGTTCGAGGGCATCATGGATGCACTGTTCACCGGCCTGACCGCGATCCACGGGCTCAAGACCGGTGACGCGAACGGGCCACTGGCCAACAGCCGCACCGGGTCCATCTACATCGTCAAGCCCAAGATGCACGGACCCGACGAGGTCGCCTACACCTGCGAGCTGTTCAGCCGCGTCGAAGACGTCCTCGGCCTGCCCCAGGGCACCCTCAAGGTCGGCATCATGGACGAGGAGCGGCGCACCACCGTCAACCTCAAGGCCTGCATCAAGGCCGCGGCCGACCGGGTCGTGTTCATCAACACCGGCTTCCTGGACCGCACCGGCGACGAGATCCACACCTCGATGGAGGCCGGGCCGATGATCCGCAAGGGCGCGATGAAGAGCACCGCGTGGATCAAGGCCTACGAGGACGCCAACGTCGACATCGGCCTGGCGGCCGGCTTCAAGGGCAAGGCCCAGATCGGTAAGGGCATGTGGGCGATGACCGAGCTGATGGCCGACATGGTCGAGCAGAAGATCGGCCAGCCGAAGGCGGGCGCGACCACCGCCTGGGTGCCCTCGCCGACGGCGGCCACCCTGCACGCGATGCACTACCACTACGTCGACGTGGGGGCCGTGCAGGAGGAACTCGCCGGCAAGAAGCGCACCAAGATCGAGGAGTTGCTGACCATCCCGCTGGCCAAGGAGCTGGCCTGGGCTTCCGAGGAGATCCGCGAAGAGGTCGACAACAACTGCCAGTCCATCCTGGGCTACGTGGTGCGCTGGGTCGCGCAGGGCGTCGGCTGCTCGAAGGTGCCCGACATCCACGACGTGGCATTGATGGAAGACCGTGCCACGCTGCGGATTTCGAGCCAGCTGCTGGCCAACTGGCTGCGCCATGGCGTGATCACCGAGGAGGACGTGCGGGCCAGCCTGGAGCGGATGGCTCCGCTGGTCGACGAGCAGAATGCCAAGGACGCGGCGTACCTGCCGATGGCGCCCAACTTCGATGACAGCGTGGCTTTCCTGGCCGCACAGGACCTGATCCTGACCGGAACGCAGCAGCCCAACGGTTACACCGAGCCGATCCTGCATCGCCGCCGGCGCGAAGCCAAGGCACGCGCCGCGCAGTCGAATTGAGCCTGCGCTCAAATCGGGTTCGAACGTGTAATAGTGCCGCTGATGACTAAAATCGGCGCCCGAGTTCATTTGATGGATCGACGGAAAGGCCGCGGGCACTGCTATGGGTAGGCACAGTGCGCCCGACCCTGAGGACTCCTTCGACGAGCCATCTCGCGAGGACGTCGTCGACGAGCCGCCCCGAGGTGACGAGGCAGGACGCCGCCACCGGGATGCCGGCGGCGACGAGGAAGCCGACCTCTACTCGGACCAAGATGACTACCCGGACGAGGGTGACTACTCGGACGAGGGCTATTACTCCGACGAACGTCGCCATCCCGACGACGGGGGCTTCGCGGCGGACGACGATCTCTACGCGGCCGAGGATTCGTTCGTAGACAGCGCCGCTGACGACTACCCGGAGTTTCCGTCGCGGCCGACTGCCGCGTCCAGCGCGGAGCCGCCGGACTCGTCACCGTCGCTCTTCCGGGGCGGGCATCGTGGGTTCGCCGATCGGCTGGGTGGTCATCGCAGCGAGGGCGGCCGTCGCGGCGTCAGCATCGGCGTGATCGTGGCGCTGGTCGCGGTCGTCGTGGTGGTGGGATCGGTGATCCTGTGGAGCTTCTTCGGTGACGCGCTGTCCAAGCGATCGCACACGGCGGCGGGCCGCTGCTCGGGCGGCCAGGAGACGGTGGCCGTCGTCGCGGACCCGTCGATCGCCGATTCCGTTCAGCAGTTCGCGGAGAGCTACAACAAGTCTGCCGGCCCGATCGGTGACCACTGCATGGTGGTGAGCGTCAAGCCGGCCAACTCCGACGCCGTGCTGAACGGCTTCATCGGCAAGTGGCCCACGGAACTGGGTGGCCAGCCGGCGCTGTGGATTCCGGGCAGCTCGATCTCGGCCGCGCGGCTCGCCGGGGCGACGGCTCAGAAGACCGTCACCGAGAGCCATTCGCTGGTCACCTCGCCGGTGGTGCTGGCGATCCGCCCCCAACTCGCCCCGGCCTTGTCCAACCAGAACTGGGCGGCGCTGCCCGGGCTGCAAACCAATCCGAATGCGTTGGCCGGGTTGAACTTACCCGCGTGGGGCTCGCTGCGGCTGGCGCTGCCGATGAATGGCAACGGGGACGCATCGTTTCTGGCCGGAGAGGCGGTGGCGGCCGCGTCGGTGCCGCCCGGCGCCCCGGTGACGCAGGGCACCGGCGCGGTGCGCAGCCTGCTGGGTGCACAACCCAAGCTGGCCGACAACTCGCTCACCGAGGCGATGAACACGCTGCTGAAGCCCGGTGACCCCGCGACCGCGCCCGTGCACGCGGTCGTCACCACCGAGCAGCAGCTGTTCCAGCGCGGCAAATCGTTGCCAGACGCCAACGGCGCCTTGGGGTTCTGGTTGCCACCCGGTTCCGCCGCGGTGGCCGACTACCCCACCGTGCTGCTCAGTGGTTCCTGGCTCAGCCGGGAACAGGCATCGGCGGCTAGCGAGTTCTCGCGTTTCATGCATAAGTCCGATCAGCTGGCCAAGCTGGCGAAGGCCGGCTTCCGCGTCAACGGGGTCAAACCGCCCAGCAGCCCGGTCACCAACTTCCCGGCGCTGCCGGCCGCGCTTTCGGTGGGCGATGAGCCGATGCGGGCCACCCTCGCCGAGGCGATGGCGAGCCCGTCGAGCGGGCAGGCCACGACCATCATGCTCGACCAGTCGATGCCCGGCCAGGAAGGCGGAAAGTCCCGGCTGGCCAACGTGATCGGGGCGCTGCAGGACAAGATCAAGGCGCTGCCCGGCACCGCGGTGGTTGGGCTGTGGACATTCGACGGCCACGAGGGCCGCTCCGAGGTGGCGAGCGGGCCGCTGTCCGACGCCGTCAACGGCCAGCCGCGTTCGGCGGCGCTGGCCACCGCGCTGGACAAGCAGTACTCCTCGGGCGGCGGCGCGGTGTCCTTCACCACGCTGCGGATGCTCTACCAGGATATGCAGACCAACTACCATGCGGGACAGACGAATTCGATCCTGTTGATCACCGCGGG
The DNA here is from genome assembly GCF_001665835.1 of Mycobacterium colombiense. Lineage (GTDB taxonomy): Bacteria > Actinomycetota > Actinomycetes > Mycobacteriales > Mycobacteriaceae > Mycobacterium > Mycobacterium colombiense_A. The sequence continues at coordinate 56,239 of NZ_LZSX01000063.1, forward strand.
ACCGCACACCGACCAGACACTGGACGGACCGGGGCTGCAGGACTTCATCCGCAAGAGCGCCGATCCGGCCAAACCCATCGCGGTGAATGTCATCGACTTCGGATCCGACCCGGACCGGGCGACCTGGGAAGCGGTCGCCCAGCTCAGTGGCGGTAGCTACCAGAATCTCGCGACGTCGACGTCCCCCGATCTCGCGTCGGCGGTCAACGCCTTTCTGAGCTGACGGTCCGATCAGGCGCCGCCCGACGTGGAGCATGGTGCCGACGCGGTACGTGATAGATAGATCGCGTTTGCCTACCGGCGGTGTGACGGCTGCGGTGGTGCCGGGCGCTCGCGGAACATGCAGGTCGGATGCGACGAAAGGCATGGCTGCCATGTCGATTTCGACCGAATCTCTCGCCATCTCTGTCAAACGGCGGCGGTCTGTGCCAGACTCGACGATAGAAATCACCTCAGTTTCTATCAGGCGCGGAGACTCAGGAGACGTGGTCGAGATGTCCGCTGGCGGCGCAAGTTGCACGCACCCGAATCCGTTCGAGGTCGATCCAGGAAGGCGGCGACGTGGCCCATCCTCTGCCCGCTGATCCCGAACTTCCGGCCGCCGCGCCGGATCGGCGCGCCCAGCGCGCGGACACCGATTCCGCCAACACGTCGTTTCTGGCCGAGGAGATGTCGCCGTGGCTGACCCCGGCTTACGGTGCGGCGAATGTCGTGATGCAGCTGGCGAATGCCGGCGTGGCCTACGGCGTGATGGAGAGCAAGGTCGACAGCGGCAATCTGCACAAGCACCCGTTCAAGCGGGCTCGCACCACGTTCACCTACATCGCGGTGGCCATCGCCGGAAATGCCAAGGATCGCAGGGTGTATCGGGAAGCGGTCAACGGCGCACACGTCCCGGTGCGGTCCGGTCCGCAAAGCCCGGTGAGCTACAACGCGTTCGACCCCGCGTTACAGCTCTGGGTGGCATCCTGCATGGCCGCGGTCTTTGAGGACACCCGCAGGCTGCGGCGCGGTCGATCCCGTCACGACCCCGAAACGATTCACCGGGCAGCCTCGGTGTTTGCGACCACACTGCAGGTGCCGCCCGAAATGTGGCCCGCCGATCGGACGGCCGCTGACCGCTACTGGCGGCAGCAACTGGACCGGCTCGACTTCGACGAACGGATGCGCGGCTATCTGATCGGTATCGCGCGCCTGAACTTCCTGCCCGCGCCCATCCCGGCACTGTTCGGTAGCTGGAACCTGTTCATGACGCTGGGCTATCTGCCAGCGCAACTGCGCGACAAGCTCGGATTCGGCTGGTCGGCCGCGCAGCAACGCCGATTCGACCGCTGGCAGGGCGTTCTCGGGGTGCTGGACCTGTTCACGCCGCGGTTTCTGATGCGGCTGGGTGTGCAAACGGTCGTGTGGGACATGCGGTTGCGCCGCATCACCGGTGCGACGGTGGTGTGACCCGAACTCTCGCCCATCAAAGGAGGAGCGGCATGACGACGCCGGCGAGCTTCGTACAACATGGCAATGGATCAGGTGCGAGGGTGAGACCAGACGCGGCGCACCGCGAATTGGCGGACGACGTCCGGTGGTTCGCGGGCTCGCCCTTGGCGGCGGCATTCGGTCGGCTGGCCCTCGACCAGGTGGCGCACCGGGAGATCGCCGCGGCGGTGGACCGCAGCGGACGGTTCGCCGACAACTTCACCGACCGCGGCATCCGCAGCGCCGCGTTCACCGCCCTGGCTACCTTCGGCGACAGCTCCGACGTGCGGACGTCGCGGGCCGACCTCAAACGATTGCACCGCGACGTGCGGGGCACCGGCAAGGACTCGTTCGGCGACACCCGTTACAGCGCATTGGATCCCGACGTGTGGATCTGGGTGGCCGTGAGCGGCCTCAACCTGCTGTATCAGGCGTATCTGCGGGTGTGCGGTCGTCGGCTCACCGCCGCCGAGAAGGAGGTGGTCTACCAGACGCTGCGGGCGGAGCTGCAATTCCTGGAATTGCCCAGCAAGCAGGCGAAGCTGCCGGCGACCCTGCACGACATGCTGGACTACTACAACGCCGTCGCGGCAAAAGATCTGGCCGACAACGACTTTCTGCAATTCGCCAACCGCAGCTTCGTCGCGCCACCGATCCCGAAGTTGTTGTTACCCCGGCAGATACGGCCGCTGCTGCGGCTGGCATGGCCGGTGATGACGACGCTGGCGTCCCGGCCGGTGGTCGTCTGCTCGGCCGCGGTCGCCCATCCCACGATGCGCGGGCTGCTCGGCGTCCGGTGGGGCACGCGTGAGCAAATCGAGTTCGCCGTCTACGTAGCCGCCTTACAGCTGGGCTGGCGTTGGTTGCCGCGCCGGCTCACCCTGGAGCCCCTGGCCTACAACCGTTACCGGTACGAGCGGCTACGCGACCGCTATCGCTCGGTGTTGCTCGATTCGTTCGCCGCGCCGAGCCGAGCCTGATTTCGGCACGATAGATCGACTGGGGCGGCGGGCACCCGGAGAAGTTCACCGCCCCTGTGGGTGAATACGCTGATACATCGCAGGATCGACGTGATACCCCGATCGGCTGGAGGCCAGATGGTTGACCCCGCAATGCTGCTGGGCCTGGTGCCCGACGGTCTGGCCACCCTCGATCCGACGGCCCGCACCATCGTCACCGCGGCACGCACCTGCTTCACCGAGCGCGGATTCTCCAACACCACCATGCAGGACATCGCCGACACCGCCGGTGTCGGTGTCGCCACGGTCTACCGCCGCTTCCGGCACAAGCGAAACCTGGTGCGGCTGACCATCATGGACGAATCACTGCGGCTGAGCACGCTCGTCTCTGAGGTCGCGGGCCGGGCGGCGTCGCCGGAAGAGGGGATCGCGGAAGTCTTCGCGGCCTTCGTCCACGAAGCCTCCGCGCCCAAGCTGCTCACCCGGAGCATCCGCGAATCACCCGCCGCCGGTGAACTATCCGCCTACCTGACCGATGAGAACCTGATCGCCATGACCCGCGGCTACATAGCCACCTGGCTACGCCGATGGCAGGAACGCGGCGAACTGTCCGCCGATCTCGATGCCGAGGTGGTCGGCGAGATGATCGGACGGCTGATCATCTCGCTGATCAGGACGCCGAAGTCGGTCATCCCGATCTACAACCAGAACCAGGCCCGCGACTTCGCCCGCCGCTACCTGGTGCCGCTGGTGTTACAAGCCCCGGCGACGGCTCCCGGCTGAGACGCGACCCGCGCCACCGTCAGGCGAACGCCTCCACCGGCGGGCACGAGCAGACCAGATTGCGGTCGCCGTAGGCGCCGTCGATGCGACGCACCGGCGGCCATACCTTGGGCCGGAATTCCTTGCCCAGCGGATAGGCCGCCTCCTCCCGCGTGTACGGGTGGTCCCAGTCGCTGACGACCAGGCATTCGGCCGTGTGGGGTGCGCCGCGCAACGGGTTGTCGTCGACGGTCCACTCCCCCGAACCCACCCGATCGATCTCGCGGCGGATGGCAATCATGGCGTCGCAGAACGCGTCGACTTCGGTCAGGGTCTCGCTCTCGGTGGGTTCCACCATCAGCGTGCCGGCCACCGGGAAGCTCATGGTCGGCGCGTGAAAACCATAGTCCGCCAAGCGCTTCGCTACATCGTCGACGGTGACACCGGTGGACTTGGTGATGCCGCGCAGGTCCAGGATGCACTCGTGGGCGACCATGCCGTTCTCGCCGGTGTAGAGCACCGGGAAGTACTCGTCGAGGCGCCGGGCGATGTAGTTGGCCGACGCGATCGCCGTCAGCGATGCAGCGCGCAGGCCGTCGGCGCCCATCATCCTGATGTAGGCCCAGCTGATCGGCAGGATCGAGGCCGACCCGTAGGGCGCCGCGGACACCGGATGCCCCTGTGGCAGTTCGGGGGCGTGCGGATGCCCCGGCAGGAACGGCGCCAGATGCGAACGCACCGCCACCGGCCCGACGCCGGGTCCGCCGCCGCCGTGCGGGATGCAGAACGTCTTGTGCAGGTTCAGGTGGCTGACGTCGCCGCCGAACTTGCCCGGTCGCGCCAGACCGACCAGGGCGTTGAGATTGGCGCCGTCGACGTATACCTGGCCGCCGGCGTCGTGCACGGCCGCACAGATCTCGGCGATGTCGTGCTCGTACACGCCGTGCGTGGACGGATAGGTGATCATCAGCGTCGACAGCCTGTCGCGGTGCTCGCCGACCTTGGCGCGCAGGTCGTCGAGATTCACGTCGCCGTTCGTGTGGCAGGCCACCACGACCACCCGCATCCCGGCCAGCGCCGCCGACGCCGCGTTGGTGCCGTGCGCACTGGACGGGATGAGGCAGATGTCGCGGTGCGGTTCCCCGCGGCTGGCGTGGTAGTCGTGAATGGCCAGCAGGCCGGCGTACTCACCCTGCGATCCGGCGTTGGGTTGCAGCGAGACGGCGTCGTAGCCGGTGATCTGCACCAGCCAGGTCTCCAGGTCGGCGATCAGACGCCGCAGCCCGGGGGTGTCCGACGCCGGCGCGAACGGATGCTGGCGGGCGAATTCCGGCCAGGTGATCGGTTCCATCTCCGCGGCGGCATTGAGCTTCATGGTGCAGGAACCCAGCGGAATCATGCTGCGGTCCAAGGCGATATCTTTGTCGGCCAGCGCGCGCAGGTAGCGCATCATCGCGGTCTCGGTGCGGTACTGGGTGAACGCGGGATGAGTGAGGAACTCCGAGGTGCGGGTGATGATGCCAGCGCACACCGGCTCAGCGGCTGGTAATCCGAAGGCCTCCAGCACGGCGGCGACATGTTCGTCGGTGGTGACCTCGTCGCAGGCCACCGACACGTGGTCGTCGTCGACCCGCCAGAGGTTGATGCCGCGCGCCTTGGCCGCGGCGATCACCTCGGCCGCACGTCCGGGCACCCGGGCCAGCACGGTGTCGAAGTACTTGTCGTGCACCGCCGCATCGCCGAGGGCGGCGGCGATCGCCTCGGCGTGACCGTGCACCCGGCGCGCGATCGCGGTCAGCCCCTCGGCGCCGTGGTAGCTGGCGTACATCGCGGCCATCACCGCCAGCAGCACCTGCGCGGTACAGATGTTGCTGGTCGCCTTGTCGCGGCGGATGTGCTGCTCGCGCGTCTGCAACGCCAGCCGGTAGGCCGGCGACCCGTCGGCGTCCAGCGACACACCCACCAGCCGGCCCGGCAGCTGACGCGCATGGTTGGCGTGCACCGCCAGGTAGCCGGCGTGCGGCCCACCGAATCCCATTGGCACACCGAATCTTTGGGTGGTGCCGAAGGCGACGTCGGCGCCGATCTCACCGGGCGGCGTGATCAGCGTCATGGCGAGCAGGTCGGCGCCGAGGGCAACCAGCGCGCCCCGGTCGTGCGCCTGCTCCACCAGGCCCGCCCACTCGGAGACCCGGCCACTGGCCCCGGGCAGCTGGGCGATGACGCCGAAGAAGTCGCCGTCCGGCAGCCCCTCGCGCAGGTCGGCGGTGACGATCTCGATGCCCAGCGGCTTGGCCCGGGTGGCCAAGATGGCCGCGGTCTGAGCGAAGACGTCGGCGTCCACCGCCAGGCGGTTGGCCTTCCCGCGCGCCGCGCGGTGCATCAACGTCATGGCCTCGGCCGCCGCGGTTCCCTCGTCGAGCATCGAGGCGTTGGCGACCTCGAGGCCGGTCAGGTCGGCGACCATCGTCTGGAAATTCAGCAGCGCCTCCAGCCGGCCCTGGCTGATCTCGGGCTGGTACGGCGTGTACGCCGTGTACCAGGCCGGGTTCTCCAAGATGTTGCGCAGCAACACCGGCGGCGTGAGCGTGTCGTAGTAGCCCTGCCCGATCATGGACACGGCCACCGTGTTGGCCTCGGCCAGCGCCCGCAGCTCGGATAGCGCCTCGGTCTCAGTGGCGGGCGGCGGCAGCTGGTCGAGACCGGGCGCAGTGCCACCGTCGGTCAGCCGGTCCAGGATGCCGGCCGGAAGCGCCTTGGCGGCCAGCTCGTCGAGCGAGTCGACGCCGATGACGGCGAGCATGGCCGCGACGGCCTGACCGTCCGGGCCGATGTGCCGAGCCGCGAAAGTGAGTTGATCGGACACTGGAAACTCCTGAGTAGGCGGGCGAAGACATATCAAGGCAGAGGACTAACGGCCCTCTCCCTCTGTCTTCACCCGTTCGCCGGGCGCCTGAGAGATTCGGTGCCCGATGCTGCCTGAGCGCCTTTCCCCATCGGCGGGCGCGGACCACGCGGGTCCTCGCCGCTTTCCAGAGGCATCATGATTTCGCGCGGTCCGGGTGCCTGAGAGGTTGACGGAGAGGTGTTGCTCCTTCGGCGTCCGTGGCTGGCAGCCACGGAACTCTCCCGCTCGAATGCGATGCGCAGCCCAGTTTACTCGGACCGCGACGGGTGCGGCGCGGTGTGCGGTGGGCGCGCCGCTCAGCCGATCTTGCGGTCGCGGTGCTTGCGCCGGGACGCCAGCTCGTCCTCGGGCTCGGCGATCGACTCGCCGCCGTCGGCCCGCTCGCCGGGGAAGTCGGCGATGACGCCGGTCAGCTCGCGCATGGCACCCGATACGGCGATGCCGAAGACGCCCTGCCCGCCCTGCAGCAGGTCGACGACCTCTTCGGCCGACGTGCACTCGTAAACCGTGGTGCCGTCGGAGAACAGGGTGATGTTGGCCAGATCCTGGACACCGCGCTGACGCAGGTGATCGACCGCGACGCGGATGTTGTGCAACGAGATGCCGGTGTCCAGCAGCCGCTTGACGATCTTGAGGACGAGGATGTCCTTGAACGAGTAGAGCCGCTGGCTGCCGGAGCCGGCCGCGCTGCGGATCGACGGGACCACCAGCGAGGTGCGTGCCCAGTAGTCGAGCTGCCGGTACGTGATGCCGGCGATCTGGCAGGCGCTCGGACCGCGGTAGCCGACCAGCTCGTCGGGCACGGAGTCGTCCGGGAAAAGCCCGGGCTGCACGGGTGCGCTGGCGACGGTGACGGGGCGGTCACTGGCCGCCGGGCTACCGCTGTCGGCTAGGTTGAGCTGCTCTTGGCGTGGCTGCTCGCTCACGGTGGTTCCTCTCCGCGATCGCGCTCGCGTCGTTAGCTGCGTCTGAGGCTGCATTGCAGCTACGTTTGCTCAGGCCCGAGTGCTAGTAGAGCTTACGCTTTCTGATAGCCGCCGCGCCTGTAGTCGTGATCAAAGTATGGCCGCCGCGAGGCCAAGTGGGCGGGCTATCCGCCAGCGTGTCGACATCACGGTGTGGTTTGAGATGGATCCGTGATGTCGCCATCCAGGCTAAACCAGCCGCCCCACCGTTCCCAAGTGCTGGTGGTAGCGGGTTTGCGCTAGGTGGCCTTGAAATCGTCCGGGGACACGCTGTCGAGAAATTCCTTGAACTTCTCCACCTCGTCCTCCCGGACGGCGGTGCCACCTTCCTCATCGGTCTCGTCGGGAATCAGCAGGCCGGCTTGGGCAAGCACGCCTTCCTCGACGTAGATCGGAACACCGACCCGCAACGCGATCGCCACCGAGTCCGAGGGCCGGGCCGACACGGTGATGTTGCGGTCGAACACCAGGTCAGCGTAGAAAGTGCCCTCTTGCAGATCGACGATCCGCACCTCTTTCAGCGAATGCCCAAGCGCGGCAATGACATCCCTGATCAGATCGTGCGTCAACGGGCGCGGCGGCTCAACGCCTTGCTGCTCGAGGGCGATGGCGGCGGCCTCCGACTGACCGATCCAGATCGGAAGGTAACGGTCACCGTTGGTTTCGCGCAGTAACAGCACCGGCTGGTTCTGCGGCTGCTCTACGCGAATGCCGACAACACGAACTTCACCCATCTGTGTCTGCCCTCCGCATTAGTGGCGCCGGTTGGATTGGTGCTCGCCAGTCGACGGCGAGGTCAAAAATCCGCCCTGCTGCCGAAAACCATGCTGTCGACCGAAGTCTAGTCCTCAGCGATCCAGAACGTCGCGAACGGCTGATTTGATCAACGACGTGTGCAACGTGATCGCGAGCGCCGCGACTTCGCGCGCCAAATCGTCTGCGCGGTCGCGCGCACCGGCCTTGCCGGCTTTGACTACCGGCCCGGCGATTTGGGCGATCAGGTCCGATTGGCGATCGGCGGCCGAGCGGAAAGCGCGCAGATGCCGCGGCTCGACACCGTAATCCGACAGCGCCCGCGCGCACTGCAGGATGACGACAGCGTGCTCGTCGAAAAAGCCGCCGGGGCCGGTGGTGATGACTCCGGCCTTGAGGAGCGCGATCAGCAGGTCGTCCCCCACGCCCGCGCGGTTGAGCAGCTCTTCGCGGCTCAGCCGCACGTGGGTGGGGGCCACCGCCGAGGTGTCAGAGCCCCCGTCCGCCCCGGCCGCTTCCCCGGTGCCCGCCACGGACACCAGGCGCGGGACGGAATACGGACCCTTGACGGGCGGCAGCTCACCGTCGGGCTGGGCGTCCAATTGCGCCCTGATGACCTTCAGCGGCAGGTAGTGATCACGTTGCGCGGTAAGGATGAACCGCAACCGCGCGCAGTCATAGGCGGTGAACCTTCGATACCCCGACGCGGCCCGCTGCGGCGTCACCAGCCCCTCGGCCTCCAAGAAGCGAATCTTGGAGATGGTGACATCGGGGAAGTCCGGCCTCAGCAGTTCCAGGACCGCCCCAATCGACATCCCGGCCAGTGCCGAGCTATCGGGTGCGCTCACTAGCCTGAAGATCCTCCATCCTCACCCTGCTTGGGTCCGGTCAGAAACACCAAGCGGAACTTGCCGATCTGCACTTCGTCACCGTTGGCAAGCACCGCGGAGTCCACGGGCTCACGATTGACGTAAGTGCCGTTGAGACTACCAACGTCGACCACGCTGAATTCGTTGTTTTCCAACCTGAATTCGGCGTGCCGTCGGCTGACGGTCACGTCGTCGAGGAAAATGTCGCTGTCGGGGTGCCGACCGGCGGACGTGGTGGGCTGGTCCAGCAAGAACCGCGAGCCCGCATTCGGTCCACGCTTGACGACCAGCAACGCCGAGCCGGCGGGGAGTCCTTCGACTCCGGATACCGCGCTCTCGGTTCCCGCCTGTGCGGGAGCGTCCAGCTCGTTGAGGAAGTCGGCGCGGAAGACAGAAGTCGTCTCTACCGTGACTTCGTCCGAGTTCTGGTCGTTGTCCATGTCCGTCACGCGCTGCTCCTCACTGGCTGCTGTGGCGTTGTCTGGCCGGGCCGCTCGGCCGGCTTGTGCATCAGGTTTGTTTGCCCGATATGCCGATTACTGCCGTTTCGTACGTTCAAGAGTCTTTCACGTGTCTTTCAGCGATCTTCGAGAGACTTCAAAGGTCGATGTGTCGACGGTACCGCGCACCGGCTTGCAATGCGCCCACCACCTGACGATCCGAAACTTCGATTTCCCCGCACCCTGGCTGCACCGCGCGCTGGCCGCGCGGGACTGCAGGGACATTAGCAATCGTCATTCGGTGAGCGTTCCGCGGTAGGCCTCCGCGTCGAGCAGCGAAGAAATGGCCGACTCCAATTCGCCGACGTCGGATACCTGCACATCCAGCAACCAACCGCCTCCGTACGGGTCGGAGTTCACCAATTGCGGACTGCCGTCCAGATCGCTGTTGACCGCGGACACTTTGCCCGACACCGGGGCGTAGAGGTCCGACACCGATTTGGTCGATTCGACCTCACCGAAGGATTCGCCCGCGGTCAGTTCCGTGCCCACGTCGGGCAGCTGAACGAAAACGACATCGCCCAACGCCGACTGCGCAAAATCGGTGATGCCCACGCGCACGGTGTCATCCCCACTTCGACGAACCCATTCGTGTTCGGCGGTGTAGCGCAGATCGGGCGGGATATCGCTCACGAGTGATCCTGTTCTGTTCGGGTGGTGCTCACTTGACGGGCTGAGCGTATTGGTGCGGTTTTGGTTGCCGCAAGGTGGTGACGTCCACCCGGTCGGCCTGCTGAACGGACATTCGCGCACCGACGCGCTTGACGGCGTCCTGCGCGCCGCCGGGAATGTTCATGGCCGCGGCCAGGGTCGGTGGATCGCCAATCGCCAGAATCGAATACGACGGCGACAGGGTTTTGGAGTCGATGGTCAGCGACCCAGGCATACCCACCACCCAGGTATCGACACCTACCCGCACCGATTGGTGTGCGTCGTTGACTTCGATCGCCTCGGCGCCGGCGGCGCGCAACTCGTTGATCACGTCGAGCATCGCCTCGGGCGAAACCCCGGGTCCGGGGTCCTCGATCGTGATGGTGACGCCGGGGCCGGTGGCGCCGACCGCCCCGACCAGGATGGACAGCGCCGCCAGCCTGGACTGCGCGGATTGGATGGCGGCCTGGTCGTTGTTCCCGGACGCCTGCAATGAATTCAGCGTGTTCTGTAACTCGTTCACTTCGGTGTTGAGCGTGCCTTCGCGCTGACGCAACGAATCCAGCAGCACCAAAAGGTCTGCGGGGCGGGCCGTCTCCAGCGAGTCACCCGATTCCGTCTGGCGGACCTGGGTGACGATCGCCAGGCCCAGCAGCAGGCACAGCATGGCGGCCAGCGTCCCGAACGCCATCCGGGACCGACCGCCGCGCACCATGCCGATTTCCGGACGAGGGCTTTTTGCGGCCAGTTCGTGACGGCCGCGCGGCGCGCCCTGTTCCGGCGCCGCGTCGGCCCGGGTGCGCCCGGGCCCGGTTGGCCCGTCACCACTTTGGCCGCCGGCGTCGCGTCGGCCGGCGTTGCGGTCTTCCGGATCCTGGCTCACGTCGACCTCACGTGGGTCATGGCGCCGCTCCTCCTCATCGCTACGCTCTGCATCGTCGCCGGCGCGGTCATGGCGCCGCTCCTGTTCATCGCTTCGCTCTGCATCGTCGCCCGCGCGCGTCACGCCCCGAACAGCCTGCGGCGCAGGGCGGCGGCATTGCCGAAGATGCGGATGCCCAGCACGACGATGATGGCCGTCGACAACTGCGTACCCACGCCCAGTTGGTCGCCGACGTAGACGATCAGCGCGGCCACGAAGACGTTGAACACGAACGAGATAACGAAGACCTTCGGATCGAAAATCCGTTCCAGGTATGCGCGTAACCCGCCGAAAACCGCGTCCAGCGCCGCGACCACTGCGATCGGCAGATAGGGCTGGACGACTTCGGGCACCGAGGGGTGAAAAACCAGGCCGAGCACGATGCCGATCGCCAGAGCTGCGATACCGATCATGTTTGGTTTCCTGTCCGCGTCTCACACAGGGGAACGTGTCTGGTCAGGACTTTTCTCACTGTGGCCCAATCTGCTTGGCAAACTTGACATCCCGCGTCGATCCGGCAGGAAGCGTTAGTCCGTCGGCGACGTCCACCGTAACCACGACCCCGTAGGAGATCTGCAGCAACCTCAGTCGCTGCATGCCCGGGCTGTTGTCGAAGACATCGCGCATCGCGCGCGGCGGCCCGATCGCCAGCACCGTGTACGGACTGCTGGTCGGGTTGTTGTCGACCAGGATCGCGCCGCCGGCCTGCCGGATGGTGACGTTCGGCCCGATCCGCACACCGCCGACGGAAATCGCCTCGGCACCGCTCGCCCACAACGAGTTGACCAGCAGCTGCAGATCGCGGTCCAGGATGATCTGCCGGCTGCCGCTGACCCGCTGCTTGGACACGTCGGAAAGGTTCGGGCTGGCACCGGGATCGGTCACGGTCACCTTCAGCCCGGGCCCGATGATCGCGGTGCTGGCCGCCGGCAGGCTGAGCGCGTCGAGGCGTTTCAGCAGCCGCTGCCCCTCGGCGTCTTCGGCCAGGGCGTGGCGCTGCACGTCGTCGACTCGCGTGGCCAGATCGCTGCGGCGCTGGTTCAACTTGGCCGCGGAGCCCTCGGTCGACCGCACAGTGCCCAACAGGAGCTCCTGCTCGGACCGCACCCCGGGGGCCACCGAGCGAGCCTGGGCGACCGCGGCGGCGAAGACCGTCGCGATCAGCAGCGCCGCCACCGCCTGCCAGAGCCAACCGAACACGCGCTGGCGTCCGTCGCGCGGCGTGTCGGCGGCGCCGCGCTTGGCCGCCGCCGCGGCATAGCCGGGGTCGAGGTGCTCGGACAGCAGCGCGCGCAACAGCGACGGCACCGGGATGCGTTTGGGACGTGACGCCACATGCGCGCCGTGACCGGCATTGGGGTCGTAGCCGCCGAGCAGGCGGTCGGCGTCAGCCATGGTCAGCCACCTTCGCCGCGGCCGACGGCCGAGAGGCGCGGTCGACCTTGGGCATGCGTCGCAGCACGAGAATCATCTGCACCGCATACTGCACGAACGCCCACAGGTAGGCGTACATGCCCCAGATCAGGAAGGCCCATCCGCAGGCGCCGATCACGCGGCTCCACAGCGCGTCCCAGGTGCCCAGCAGCACCAGCGGAAAGCCGGACATCAGCGCGAACGTCGCGGCCTTGCCGATGTAGGTGACCGGCAGCGCCGACAGCCCGCGGCCCCACAGCAGCGGCAGGGTCGCCGCCAACAGGCCGTCGCGCGCGAGCAGGACGATGACGAACCACCACGGCACGATCCCGCTGAACGCCAGCACGATGGGCACCGCCACCATGTAGAGGCGGTCGACCGCGGGGTCGAGCAGCACACCGAGCCGGGAGGACTGATTCAGTAGCCGGGCGATCTTGCCGTCGGCCCAGTCCGAGGCGCCACTGAACATCAGAATCGCGACGGCCCACCCGTTGGCGTGTGCGACCAGCAGGGCGTAGACGAACACCGGGATCAGCGCCAGGCGCACCGCGCTGAGCACGTTGGGCACCGTCAGCACCCGGTTGGGTGGAAGCACCGGCTCCATGAGCCGTGACATTAGCCCAACGGCGACTGCGCGGCTGGCCACGCACTCGGGGTCAGCGGAAGACCCCGGGCAGACTCAGGGTGGACAGCGTGTCGTCCGACAGCGGGTTGTCGTTGACCATGTACGTCCACGTCGAGGTCGGCCGCGCCAGCTTGGACAGGTCCAGTCCGGGCTCCTCTTCGAGCACGTTCGCGGTCTCGAACGTCTGCTGGGCAGCTTCGATCGCGTCCGCGGCCAGCGACGCGAACGCGTCGACCGCCAACCGGTGAAATTCGTCCAGCGGGTTCTGCCGGCCCAGCGCCCGCAGGTGGATGCTCTCGCGGATGTCGGCCAGATACGCCAGGTGGTCGGCCCAGCCGCGGTCGAGGTGGTACAGCATGATCTGCCGGCAAATCGTCTCCAGGCGCTCTTCGGAGATTCCTTCGGTCTCGGCCAGCTCCTCGTAGCGCTTGGGCGCCAGCTCGGCGAGCTCCTCACGCGCGGTTGGGTTGCGCAGCAACGTATTACGCCGATCGACGATGATGGCCCGCTGCTGGGCGATCAACTGGTTGTAGCGCCAGGTGTTCGCGTGCACGTCCAGCATGCGGCCCTCGGCCACGCGCTGGGCATGGTCGAGCAGGCCCGCCGCCTTCGGGCTGACGATCTTGCCGTCCTCGTCGGTCTGGGTCGGCAGCTTGTTGTTGTCGAGGTTGGCGGCGACGACGTCGTCCTCCCAACTGGAGAAGAAGACGGACGACCCCGGGTCGCCCTGCCGGCCGGCGCGGCCGCGCAGCTGGTTGTCCAGGCGCTGGGTGTGGTGCCGCCCGGTTCCGACGACGTGCAGCCCGCCCAGCTCGGCGACCCGGTCGTGGTCGGCTTCGTCGGACCCACCGAGGCGGATGTCGGTGCCGCGCCCGGCCATCTGCGTCGAGACGGTGACCACGCCGAACTTGCCCGCCTCCGCGATCACCTGGGCTTCCTCGGCGTCGTTTTTGGCGTTCAGCACCACCGCGGGAACGCCGCGGCGAAGCAGCCGCTCGTGCAGGTCCTCGGATTCGGCCACGTCGCGGGTGCCCACCAGCACCGGCTGCCCGGTCTCGTTCACCTCCGCGATGTGCGCGACGATCGCGTCGTTCTTGGCCGCCGCGGTGATGTAGACCCGATCGGATTCGTCTTCCCGAATGTTGGGCTCATTCGGCGGAATTGGTGACACACCGAGCTTGTAGAACTGGCGCAGCTGCTCACCGGCGGCCAGCGCGGTGCCCGTCATGCCGCACACCGTCGCGTAGCGGTTGATCAACGCCTGCACGGTGATGGTGTCCAGCACCTCGCCCGTTTCGGTGGTCTCGATGCCCTCCTTCGCCTCCACGGCAGCCTGCAGGCCGTCGGGCCAGCGCTGCAGTTGCGCGATGCGGCCGCGCGCGGCGTTGATGAGGTGCACCGCGTCGTCGCGGACGATGTAGTGCACGTCGCGCTGCAGCAGCACGTGCGCGTGCAGCGCGACGTTGATCTCGGTCAGGGTGGTGACGACGTGTTCCTCGGAGTACAGGTCGATGCCGCCGAGTGCCTTTTCGACCTTGCGGGCGCCGACCTCGGTCAGGTGGACGTTGCGGCTGTCGGCGTCGGTGTCGTAGTCGGTGCCGGCCTCCAGCTGGCCGGCCAGCTTGATGATCTCCAGCCGCGGCGTCTCGCGGTGCGTGGTTCCGGCCAGCACCAGCGGCACCAGCGCCTCGTCGACCAGCACCGAGTCGGCCTCGTCGATCAGGGCTACGTCGGGGTTGGGCGAGACCAGGTCGGCGACGTCGGTGACCAGCTGATCGCGCAGCACGTCGAAGCCGATCTCGTTGACCGAGGCGTAGGTGACGTCGCAGCCGTAGGCGAATCGGCGTTCCTCGCTGGTGGACTCGGCGGTGATCCAGCCGACCGTCAGGCCCATGGCCTCGATGACGGGACCCATCCATTCCGCGTCGCGACGGGCCAGGTAGTCGTTGATGGTCACGACGTGCACGTGCCGCCCGGCCAGCGCGTATCCGGCCGCGGCGATCGCGCCCGCGAGCGTCTTGCCCTCACCGGTGGCCATCTCGATGACGTCGCCGGCCAGCATGCGCAACGCGCCCAGCAGCTGCACATCGAACGGCCGCAGCCCACTGGCCCGCTCGCCCGCCTCGCGCGCGATGGCGAGGAACTGCGGGATGTCCTCGGAATCCGCGAGGTCCTCGAGGTTGAGCAGCCCGGCCGCCTTGCGTAGCTGCTCGTCGGTCAGCCCGGCCGCCTCGTCGTCGTACTCCGACGAGTCGGTGACCTGGGTGAGGGAGCGGTTGCGGTCCTTTTCGGTGCTGGCGCCGAGCAGCTTCCAAAAGCGGCTGCTCAGCCTGCCGGGTTGAGCGCGGGTCGTCTTAGGCACAGGTCAACGGTACGCGGTGACTCACCGCGCAGATTCATCAAGCGAGGTTCGAGCGGCGTGGGTACGCGACGTCGGGGTCGGTGAGCACATTGACGACGGCGGGCAGCCCGCTGGCGAAGGCGCGTTCCAGCGCGGGCCGCAGTTCGCCGGGCGTCGCGACCAGTTCGCCATGGCCGCCCAGGGCGCGCGCCACCTCGTCGTACCGCGTCCCCGGGCGCAGCTCGGCCACCACCGAATAGCCGTAGAGAGCTTTCATCGGGTGGTGTTCGAGCCCCCAGATGCCGTTGTTGCCGATCACGGACACGACCGGCACGTTGTGCCGGACCAGGGTGTCCCATTCCATACCGCTGAAGCCGAACGCGCCGTCGCCCTGCAGCAGCACCACCTGACGATCCGGGTGGGCCAGCTTGGCGGCCAGGGCGTAGCCGGGGCCCGATCCCAGGCAGCCGAAGGGGCCGCTGTCCAGCCAGCAGCCCGGTTGATAGCTGTCGATCACCCGCCCGGCGTACGACCCGAAATCACCGGCGTCGATGACGACGATCGCGTCGCGATCCAGCATGGGAGCGAGCTCGGAGTACACCCGCATCGGGTGCAGCGGCGTGCGTTCGTCGGCCAGCTCGGCCTTCTCCTTGGCGCGCGACGCGGTCTCGGCGGTTCGCAATTCGGCGATCCAATCCCGGTGGTCGGTCCCCGTGGCGGGGGCCAGCGCCGCGAGGATCGTCAACAGGTCGCCGTAGAGCTCGGCCTGCACCGGCCGCGGATGGCGGCGTTCGGGTTCGACCCGGTCCGCCACGATGAGCTGGGTCTGCGGCCCGAACACCGCGCCGAAGCCGAGCCGGAAATCCATCGGCACGCCGACGATCAGCGCAACGTCGGCCTCCCCCAAAGCTTTTCCGCGGACCCGGGAGAACGCCAACGGATGGTCGGCGGGCACCGCGCCGCGGGCCATCCCGTTCATCAGCACAGGGATCTGCAGTTCCTCGGCAAGGCGCAGCAGGGCCGCTTCCCCGCGCCCCCACCAGACGTTGGTGCCCGCCATGATCACCGGCCGCTTGGCCGCGGACAGCAGCGCGGCGGCGCGGCCCAGCGCACCGCCGTCGGGTGCGGGCCCCGGGGGCAGGTCGGCCAGCGCGCCGGGCCGGCCGTCATCGTCGGACATCGAGAACGCGTGGTCCATCGGGAAGTCGACGAACCCCACGCCCGACGGCGCACCGACCGCCGCCCGCAGCGCGTCGTCGACGAGCCGGCCAGCGTCGTCTGCCGACTGTGCGGTGGCGGCGAAGCGGGCCAGCGGCGCCACGAAGGGCACGTGGTCGATCTCCTGCAGCGAGCCCATGCCCCAGCGCTGCGCCGGCGCCCGTCCGCCCAGCACCACCAGCGGCGACTGGTTCTGCTGCGCCGCCGCCATCGCGCTCATCCCGTTGGTGACGCCCGGCCCCGCCGTCAGCGCGGCCACGCCCGGCGACCGCGTCACCTTCGACCACCCCTCGGCGGCGAAGGTCGCCGTCTGTTCATGACGGGTGTCGATCAGCCGAATGCCCTCGTCGCGGCAGCCGTCGTAGATGGAGAACAGGTGGCCGCCGGATAGCGTGAAGACGGTGTCGACGCCGCTGGCCCGCAGGCGCCGCGCGACAAGCCGGCCGGCGTGCAATGTTTGTGCGGGGACGGCGTCGGTAGTCATGACCGCAGCCTATCCAGATCCGTCGGGTACCTTCGCCGAAGGATTTGAAGTTGAGGAGCGTCCGAGCACCGCCTCGTTAAGGAGGGACCGACCGTGGGCCCGAAGCCGTTCACGCCATCGATCGACTGGTCGACGGCAACCATGGATTCGTTGCGGTGGCTCGCCATGGCGTGGGTGATCGGCGCCGTTTGCCTCCTGGTTGTGCTGGTTGCTTTGCGCTACCTCACCCCCTGGGGCCGGCAGTTCTGGCGGATCACCCGGGGATACTTCGTCGGCTCGGCGAGCATCAAGGTCTGGCTGATGCTCGGCGTGCTGCTGATGTCGGTGGTCCTGTCGGTGCGCCTCAACGTGTTACTCAGCTATCAGTCCAATGACTTGAGCACGGCGGTGCAGATAGCGGTGCAAGGCATGGCCTCGGACGATGACAAAATCAAACAATCTGGGGTTCACGGCTTTTGGGTGTCGATCGCGATCTTCATCCTGCTCGCGACGATATTCGTTATCCGCGTCATGGCGGACATCTACCTGACCCAGCGTTTCATCATCGCCTGGCGGGTCTGGCTGACCGGCAACCTCACCGACGACTGGCTTTCAGGCAGGGCGTATTACCGGGACCTGTTCATCGACAACACCATCGACAACCCCGACCAGCGCATCCAGCAGGACATCGACATCTTCACCGCCAATGCCGGCGGCACTCCGAACGCCCCGACCAACGGTACGACCAACACGTTGCTCTTCGGGGCCGTCAACGCGATGGCGTCGGTGCTCTCGTTCGCGGCGATCCTGTGGAATCTGTCCGGCGACCTGACGATTGCCGGCGTCAACCTGCCGCGCGCCATGTTCTGGGTCGTCTTGGTCTATGTGCTGGTGGCCACCGTGGTCGCGTTCTGGCTGGGACGTCCGTTGATCCGGCTCAGCTTCAACAACGAAAAGCTGAACGCCGCATTCCGCTACGCGCTGGTCCGCTTGCGCGATGCGGCCGAGGCGGTGGGTTTCTACCGCGGTGAACGGGTCGAGCGGGCGCAGCTGTGGCGGCGCTTCGACCCGATCATCGGCAACTACCGCAAATTCGTTCGCCGGACCATCATCTTCAACGGATGGAACTGGTCGATGACCCAGGCGATCGTTCCGCTGCCCTGGGTCATCCAGGCGCCCCGGCTGTTCGCCGGCCGGATCCACTTCGGTGACGTCACCCAGACCGCGGTGGCCTTCGGCCAGATCGAGGAGTCGCTGTCCTTCTTCCGTAACAACTACGACGCGTTCGCTTCCTTTCGCGCGGCGATCATCCGATTGCACGGGCTGGTGGACGCCAACAGCAAGGGCCGCGCGCTGCCGGCAATTCTCGTCAAGCCCAGCGAAGAGTCGGCTGTCGAACTTCGCGGCATCGAGGTGCGCACACCGGAGGGCGACCAGCTGGTCGACTCGCTGGACATCCAGCTCGACCATGGCGACACGCTGGTGATCACCGGCCGATCCGGGGCCGGCAAGACGACGCTGCTGCGCAGCCTGGCCGAACTGTGGCCGTACGCCTCGGGGACCCTGTGCCGACCGGACGGCGACAACGCGACGATGTTCCTGTCGCAGCTGCCGTACGTGCCGCTGGGCAGTCTGCGCACGGTGGTGTGCTACCCGAATTCGCCGGACAACGTCTCCGATGAGGAGCTGCGCGACGTGCTCACCAAAGTGGCGCTGGTGCCGCTGATCAACCGGCTGGACGAAGACCACGATTGGGCCAGGGTGCTGTCGCCGGGCGAGCAGCAGCGCGTCGCCTTCGCGCGCATCCTGCTCACCAAGCCGAAGGCGGTCTTCCTGGACGAGGCCACCTCCGCGCTGGACGAGGGCCTGGAGTTCGCCCTGTATCAGTTGGTTCGGGCCGAGCTGCCGGAGTGCGTCATGGTCAGCGTGAGCCACCGGCCCACCGTCGAGCAGCACCACGAGCAGCAGCTGCACCTGCTCGGCGGCGGCCCCTGGCAACTGGGCCCGGTCGAGAAGGAACCCGCGCAGGTCTAGCGCCTAAATGCGGTGCCGGGTAAGGGCTTCCGCGGTAACGCGCTGCGCCTCGCCCGCTCGTCGCGATGTCTTGAGGAAGACCGCGGCGTGCAGGGCATCGAACACCGCGATGTGAGCAATGCGGCTGGTGACGGCTTCCACGCGGAAGTCGGTCTCTTTGGCCCCCGCCACCAGGACGATGTCGCACAGTGCGCTCAGTGGCGAGCGGTAGAAACTGGTGATCGCAATCGTGGTCGCGCCGGCATCGCGGGCCGCTTCCACCGCCATCAGCGACTCGCTGGTTTGGCCCGTGTGACTGAAGCACAGGCACACCGCGCCGGGCTTGAGCAATCGGGCAGCGACGTGCTGAACGTGCCCGTCTGCTGGCGCTTCGGCGCTCAAACCGATTGTGCGTAACCGATATCCGGCGTCCTGGGCGGGCGGGGCGGACGTCCCCACCCCGACACAGAGCACGTGAGATGCGCCGGCCAGGGCGACGACCGCGGATTCAAACCTCGCACTGTCGATCGTGTCGGCGGCTCCCGCGACCGCGGCCTGCGAATCGGCGAGCACCTTCTTCAGGACCGTGAATGCGTCGTCGGTCGGGCTGAGCCCTTCGGGCAGGGCTTCTTCCGCGGGAATTGTGTCCGCGGCCAGCCGGATCTTCAGGTCGGCGTAACCACGCAGGCCGACGTCCTGACAGAACCGGACCACCGAGGCCACCGAAGTGGCGGTGCGCTCAGCCAGATCGCTGACCGTCATGTGGATGATCGCCCGCGGATCGTCAAGAACCGCTTGTCCGATCGTCCGTGCGCGCGGGGTCAGGTTGGGTAACGCCGCGCGGATATGCGCGACCACCGATCCCGTCGGGGGCCGGGGATCGGTGGTCGTCATGGGTGAATCATGGCACGGCGGGCGCTGCGGGTCGGGGCGGAGCCAGACCCGCGGTGGCCGGTCGGCGCTCGTCACGTCCGGTTGACGCGATCTCGTCGAGGGATCGCCCGCGCGGTTCGGGCACCAGGAAGGACAGGGCGGCGGCCCCCAGGCAGCACGCCGCCGCGACGAGTTCGGTGCCCTGCAATCCCCACGCCGCGAGCATGGGCGGAAAGCTGACAGCCCCCACGAAGGCCCCGAGCTTGGCAGTGCCCGCGGCGAAGCCGTGCGCGGTGGCGCGAATTGACGTGGCGAACAGCTCGGCGGAGAGCAGCATGGTTGCTACGCCTGGGCCAAACCACACGAAGAAGCTGCTCAGGCCGTATGCGGCGATGAAAAGCCCGACGCTGTTCCTGACGGCGGGTACCAGCGCAATGGCTCCGAGGCCTGCCGCCATGCCGACCAAGCCGACGACCTGCAGCCTGATGTGGCCGATCTTGTCGATGGCCCAGATCGTGACCACGAACGCCGGCACCGTGAACGCCGCATACAACACCAGGTTGACGGCGACCGTTTCGATCGCCGAGGCATGTGGCGCAACGCTTTTGACCAGCAGGGGTGCGCTGATGGTGTTGCCGTAATAGGCGATGTCGAACAGGAACCACACGCCGGCCGTCATGAGCACGGCTCGCCAGACGCCGGGCGCTATCAGGCATTGCCACATCGTCTGACGGATCGGCGGCGTGCCGGTGGCCACCGCCCTGGTTCCGCTGAACGTCGTCAAATCCGCGGCCGCACGCTCCTCGTCGATCTCCGCCAGAAACCTTGGCGACTCCGGCGTTTTCGTGCGTGCATAGAGAACCAGCAGCGACGGTACGGCGCCGAGGCCCAGCAACAACCGCCAGGTCAACGAATGATCGAGCCCGGAGGCCAGCAGGACCAGGCCTACGGCGGGCCCGGCGATCGAGCCCAGCACGTAGCTGAAGAACATCATTGCGACCATCCGGCCGCGATTGGCAACGTTGGCGAATTCGGTCATCATCACACCCGACACCGGGTAGTCACCGCCGATGGCGAAGCCGAGGATGAATCGGAAGATCAACAGCCACATGAAGTTTGGCGACAAGCCCGAGGCGATGGCCGCGAGCGTCATCACCAGGGCGGCCAGCCCGTACATGCGCTTGCGCCCCAAGACGTCGGACAGCCTGCCGCACAGGACGGCTCCGATCGCCGAGGCGATCAGGGCGGTGCTGCCCACCAGCGCCACCTGGCCGGTGGTCAACCCCCATTCCGGCTTGATAAGCAGCAGAGCCGTACCGATGACGGTGAGGTCGTAGGCGTCGGTGAAAAACCCTGCGCCCGAGACGAAGATCGCTTTGTAGTGGAAGCGTTGAAATCGAGATCCGTCGAGAACGTCGATCACGCCGCGCGCGTCGGCCGGGTGACTCCGGGTCTGTGTCATGCGGCGACGGTAGCGAGCCTATGAAACGATCCACCGAATTGCGGGTGAACAAAGGATGGAAATTACATTCTGCTGTGTCCTTTGCCTTGAAACTATATTTCATCCCTTGCTACCGTCGCTGACGAAGCTTGAGCTCTGAAGGGAAAGCATGTCGACGTACCGTCAAACCGCCAACGATCTTCTCGCACTTGAGGACGGCCTCTGCCCGAGCGCGCTCGATGTGTTCAACCGGGAGGGCTTCCTGGTGGTGCCCGGATTCTTGTCCGCCGACGGCGTGCATCGCGTGCAGACCTGGGCTCACGACGTCGAACGGTGGCCCGACGAGCCCGAAGCCGGTTGGTTGCAGCATGACGAGCAGATCAATGGCCGGATTCGGCGCGCGCGCACTGAAAACTTTTCGCCTTTTCATGGTGATCTACGGGCGCTGCTGACAACGGCTGCCATTCCGGCGATGGCGGGCCAGCTCCTCGGCGAGCCCGCGGTTCTTTACAAGGAAAAGATCAACTACAAGCATCCGGGTGGGGCCGGCTTTGCGGCCCACCAGGATGCCCCCGCCTATCCCCACATCAGCGTCAGCGTCAGTTGCCTTCTCGCGGTGGATGATTCAACCCTGGAGAACGGATGCCTCGAATTCGTCCGCGGTATGCACCACGAGCTACTGCCCACCGATGAGGACGGCTGCGTCCGCCCCGATATCGCCGAATCGCTCGAATGGCAGCCGTGCCCGGTGGCTTCCGGTTCGCTGGTGTGGTTTCACAGCCATACGCCACACCGCAGCGGACCCAACACATCACACACCTCGCGACGGGCTCTGTACCTGACATACAACGCCGCCTCCGCGGGTGACCTGCATGAAACCTACTACCGCGACAAACGCACCGCTCTGTCCGCTGCGGACGCCACCGGCGGGGCTCAACGCATCAGCCTCATCGGTCACTTTCGCGGCATCGCCCCGGCCGAGAAGAACCGGTAGATGGACACCAGATGGCTGTGGCCGCCGACAAACCCGACAGGCGCCGGTGAGGTCGCTGACAACATCTTCGCTCTTTTCGCCGAGCGCGGCGACAGCCGCTACGACGAGGCGGTGACGCAGACCCAGCATGCGACTCAAACGGCCGCGCTTGCCGAGGCTGAAAATGCCGGCGCCACAATGGTGGTCGCGGCGCTACTGCATGACATCGGCCACCTGGTCGTCGATGAGCACAACGGCAACCGTGACTTCCTTGACGACGACGCGAAACACCAAGTAGTTGCCGCGAGGATCCTCGGCCGCTGGTTCCCCCCGGGCGTGACCGCACCAATCGCACTGCATGTCGCCGCGAAGCGCTACCTGGTCGCGACCGACCCGTCCTATGCTGCCGGCCTCTCCCGCGCCTCGGTGCGAAGTCTGCGAGTGCAGGGCGGACCGATGGACGCCGGCGAAATCGCGCGCTTTCGGCGGCTGCGCTGCGCCGACGAAGCCTGCCGCCTTCGACGCTGGGATGATTCGGCAAAAGTCGCAGACCGGCACGTCCCGCCGCTGGAAACCTATCGCCAAACCCTGGAGGCCCTTGTGGACTTCAATGCCTCGCCGTAGCGCCTACGCTCCCCCGGCCCGCTGGGCCGCGTGCGTTCCGGCGCGGCGGCCGAAGAACGACCCCTCGCCCAGCTGCGTCCCGCTGGCGTAGCCCTTGCCGTCCTGGGCGAGGTTGGACGCGCACGCGCCCGCGGCGTACAAACCGGGCACCACGCTGCCGTCGGCCCGCTGCACCTCGCCGTCGACCGTCACCGCGAGGCCGCCGATGGTGAATCCCGAGTACATCGCCCGTCCCAGCGACAGGTCGAACACCGCCCAGGGGCCGTTGTCTTGGGGCGCAAGGAATTCCGGTTGCTTGTGGAAATCGGGATCCTCACCCGCGGCCGCGTGCTTGTTATAGCGGTCCAGCGTGGCCGCGAGGTTTCCCGCCGGAATGCCAAGCGCAGCTTCCATTTCCGCGATCGTCTCGTAGCCGTCGAGGAAACGGATCAGCGGCATGGCCGGCATCTCGGTGTGCGCCTCGTCCACGATCAGGTACGCCGTCTGGTCGGGCTGCTCCAGCACGAAAGCCGAAGTGCGCGAGTGGTAGGAGTCCTCGGTGACGAACCGCCGGCCCTCCTTGTTGACGATCACGCCGGTCAGCAAAACCTCGGGCGGATAGGCCGCGGCGGTGATGAACAGCTCGTCCATGTTCTTGGTCGCGCCGCCCGCCGACACACCCATCCGGATACCCAGTCCGTCGTCGTTGGGATTGCCCAGGATGTAGGGCGCCACCATGCCATGGTGCTTGGTGCGCCGCTCCTGGCCCAACGCGGGCGTGTGCTCGGCGACCATCTCCGGGTTCATCGCGAATCCGCCGGCCGCGATGATGACGGACTTGGCCTTGATGGCGCCGGTGTCGGTGAAGTGCTTCCACGCCACGCCGACCACCGCGCCGTCGTCGCCGGTGACCAGGTTGGTGACCCCTGTCTCGTAGCGGATCTGCACGCCCAGGGCGTCGGCGCGCTTGAGCAGCAGGTCGACGACCATGCTGGCGCCGCCCAATTCGCCGGGCACCGGCACCGAATGCCCGCGCGGTGCCGGTTTGGCCCGCTCGCAGTAGGGCCAGACCTTCTCATTGCCGGTGTAGCTCAGCCCCTCGGTGCCCGGCGGGACGACGACCTTGCCCGGGTAATAGCTGCGCTCGAACTGGAAACCCAAGTCTTCCAGCCAATTGAAATGCTCGACGCTGCCGTCGCAGTAGGCCCGGATCTTGTCGAGTTCGGGTTCACGCGACACCTCGACCAGATACTTGTACATCTCCTCGACGGAATCGTCTTGACCTGTTGCCTGCTGCACCGCGGTCCCGCCACCGAGGTAAAAGTGGCCTCCGGCAAGCGAAGTGGTGCCACCCGCCGCGGCCGCGCGTTCGAGCACCAGCACCCGCGCGCCGGCCGTCGCCGCGCTCACCGCGGCGCAGCCGCCGGCGATGCCGAACCCGATTACCACGACGTCGACGTCGTCCGACCACGTGGTCACGCCGTCCGCGCTGATTGTTGCCGGTATCTCCGTGCTCATTGGCGCCACTCCTCCTCATCGCTGCGTTCCGCATCGTCGCCGACGCGGCTCACCGCTGCTCCTGTTTGATGTAGTCGTAAAACGCCCTCATTTCGGGCGAAACGTACGCAAGCTCCACATACGGCACGCCCGCTTGCGGCGCTGACAGGTAGACGAATTGGATGCCGCCGGGCATCACGCCTCGCTGCGCAACCGCGGCGCCCCGCTCGGCGGCCTCGGTCACCGCTGCCTCCAGTCGCTCGGGGCTTTCGACCTCCATGCAGATGTGGTGCAAACCCGGCCCGCAGTCCGACAAAAAGTCACTATAGATGTTCTCGCCGCGGACCGGTTGGATCAGTTCCAATTGCATGTCGCCGAGGTAGCTCAACGAGATGCTGGCAAAGAAATCGGCGGGCAGGCCATGGTAGCTGCACGTGTCCGGAGCAAAGTGCACATCGGCTATGCGCACCCACTTCCGCACACCTAACAGGCCGGTGAGGGCCGTTTCGGTGGCATCAAGGTCGGCGGTGACCCAGGCGATCTGCGTCGGCGATTGAACGAGAAGCGTCATCGCCTCGCAGAATAGTCCAGCCGCGGGGCCGCCAGAAAGGGGCCGAATAACTTTGCCATGACGAGCCCTTCCGGCCGGCGAATCGCCGGGTGAACACGTTCTAATTCGGTCGCGCCCGGAGCCGCCGCGAGCGATCAGTGCCGGGTCAGGACATCCACCAGCAGCCGCAGCTGGGCGTCGAAAACGGTTTCCGGGTCGGTCAGCGTATCGGTGCCGTACTGCCCGAACACCTCGAGGCTGATCGCACCCAGTACCCCCGCCCACAGCAAAAAACACTTGGCGAGTACCCGGTCATCGCCGGGGAACCCGAACTCGTGACGTA
Organism: Mycobacterium colombiense; assembly: GCF_001665835.1. GTDB lineage: Bacteria > Actinomycetota > Actinomycetes > Mycobacteriales > Mycobacteriaceae > Mycobacterium > Mycobacterium colombiense_A. Next base: position 81,354 of record NZ_LZSX01000063.1, read on the forward strand.
TCCGTTCGAAATCGGATGACATCGGTTGCGGTGCAAGATCATTCGTCAGCCGAATATCGCCCGTGGCGATTCCGGCCGCCACCGCATCGAACAACGCCGCCACCACCCGGGTCCCCACCGCGACCGTGCGCTCGGGCGGCGCGTGATATCCGGGGACGGGACTGCCGTACAGCAGGGCCCAGCACGCCGGGTGCGCGATCGCCCAGCCCCGGGTCGCCCGCGCGATGGCGACGACGTCGTCGCTCCACAGGTCTCCGACCGTCTCGCGGGCGCGATCCACGGAGTCGGCCAGGTCGGAGTAGGCGTCGACCAGCAGCAGCGTCAGCAGTTCGTCGCGACTGGACACGTAGCGGTACACCGCCGAGGACACCATGCCCAGGTCGCGGGCTATCGCCCGCACCGACAGTCCGGCCGCGCCGCGCTGCGCCAGCTGGCGGTGACCGAGTTCGATGATGCGCGCCTCGATCTGCTCGCGCGATTCCTGGCGTTTGCCCACGCGGCCAGTCTGACACAACCGAGAACACCGCTCTTGCTTTCCGTGGCACGGTGTGGCAGCGTGTTCACATCAGAGAGCACCGCTCTCGAAAGTTTGACCAGGATTCGCTGAGAGGCCGCACCATGTCCACCCGCTACGAAGAACCGAACCGGGCCGCCCGCGCCGCCAACGGGGTCATCCGCTGGCTTGCCGAGGCGGGAATCAGCATCGCTGGGACCCGGGCACTGCGCGTCCGCGGCCGCAAAACCGGGAAGCAACGCGCGGTGGTGATCAACCTGCTGACCGTCGACGGTGTGGACTACCTGGTCTCGCCGCGCGGCAATACGCAGTGGGCGCGCAATGTCCGGGCCGCGTCCGTCGTCGAGGTGGGTCCCCGCTGGCACCGGCGACGCGTACGGGCCGACGAGGTCGACGACGCGGCCAAGCCCGAGCTATTGCGCCGCTATCTAGGCAGATGGTATTGGCAGGTCAAGGGCTATGTCGCCGGGTTGACCCCGGACAGCACCGACGAACAGTTCCGCGCCGCCGCACCATCGATTCCGGTGTTCACGCTCACCCCGGCGGGCTGACCGCCCCTAGTGCGCGTTGTCGCGCACTCCGAGGTCCTCGCGGACCTCCTCCGACGTAGCCCCCCATGACACCGCGGCCGGGAAGTCGCCCCACACGCTGTTGAAGATCCCGACGATCTGTCCGGGGCCGCCACTGGGCGCCAGATACACCGGACCGCCCGAATCGCCGTTATGGCTCTGCACGCCGTGCGACATGGTGAACCAACCGTTGTTCACGCTCTCCACCGTCCCGCAGGTTTCCCCGGTGATCACGCCGAAATGACAGACCGGCTGCCCGGGCGCAAGCGTCAGGCCGGGATCCGAGACCAGCGGCCGGCCGCCGGGCAGGATGTTGTTTGCCATGACGCTGTTGTCCAGCACGATCGCCTCGTAGTCGTTGATTACCTGGCTCGTGGACACCGTGGTTCCAGTGGGTGTGTTGTCCCGGAACGCCGCCATCCGGCCGATGACGGCACCGCCCCGGTCCGTCACCACACCGCTGCCCCCGCCCCGGCAGTGCCCTGCGGTGAACGCGATTTTCAGGCCGGGGTCGACGTACCCCAGCGTGCAGACGCGGTTGTCCTGGCGTATTTCCATGCCCGGATACACCACGACGTCGGCTTTGGCCGGCGCGGCCGGCACAAAGGAGGCGAGGGCCACGACCGTAGCCGACGCGGCGAACGAGCGCGTTACCAGACGATGCACCATGAACTCCGTCCATCGGGCCGATACCGACGGGAGGGCGAGGTTACGGCGTAACCGTTCCTCCACGCTCAGCTTTTCGCGCCGGCCTGCGCAAATGTTACAGGGAGGTCACGGCCGGGGTGCCGGCCTCGGCGTGACGGGCCGCCCGCGGCAACCAGCCGGGCGGGCCGAACACATAACCCAACCGATCGCGCAGCCGCGTCGCCGATCGCCAATCGCGGGCGATCGCGACGTATTCGCGGGTCTGCAACGTCCAGATGTTGAAGGTGTCCACGCGCTTCGTGAGGCCGTAATGCGGCCGGAACAGCTCGGCCTGGAAGGTTCCGAAGAGCCGGTCCCAGACGATCAAGATGCCGCCATAGTTCTTGTCGAGGTAGACCTTGTCCATCCCGTGGTGCACCCGGTGATGCGACGGCGTGTTGAACAGGAACTCGAACGGCCGCGGCAGTTTGTCGATCCGCTCGGTGTGGATCCAGAACTGGTAGATCAGGTTCACCGAGAAACTGAAGAAGACCATCCACGGTGGAATTCCCAACAGCGGCAAGGGAATCCACATCAAGATCTCGCCGCTGTTGTTCCACTTCTGACGCAGCGCCGTGGCGAAGTTGTAGTACTCGCTGGAGTGATGGGCCTGGTGGGTCGCCCAGATCAATCGCACCCGGTGCGCGATCCGGTGATAGGCGTAATAGAGCAGGTCCACTCCGAGAATCGCGACGATCCAGGTGTACCAATGCGTCGGCGACAGGTGCCAGGGTGCCACGTAGGCATAGATCGCGGCGTAGCCGAGCAGAGCCAGGGTCTTCCAGCCGGCTGTGGTGGCCACCGATACCAGCCCCATCGAGATGCTCGCCATCGAATCGCGGGTCAGGTGCGCCCCCGACGGCGGCCGCGCCGTGGCGGCGGCCTCGGCCGTGAGGTGTTCCAGCTTCCGGGCCGCGGTCCATTCGAGAGTCAACAGCAGCAGGAAGAACGGGATGGCGACGAGCACCGGATCCCGCATCTGCGGAGGCAGGGCGGACAGGAAGCCTGACAGGGCACTCACACAGCTAAGACTACGACGAGCGACCGCGGCGTCCTTACGCCCTCAGCGACGATCGTCGGACTGCGCTTCGTCTCCTGCATACCACTGCACCGCGCGGACGCCGGGCAGCAGCGACAGTTCGGCCACCAGCCGCTCCAGGCGGGCCGGGGCGCCGCCGTTCATAAGCAGGTGGGCGGTCAGGGTGACCTCGTCGCCGTCCGGGTTGCCGGTATGGATTCCGCGAAGCGTGATGTCGTTGCTGCCGGCGTGCTGGACGATCTGGGCCCGTGCATACTTCTCGTGCTTCGGACGGCAGACCACCTGCACGAGGTAGGGCACCAGGCTCTCGTCTTCTTCGGCACTGTTGTCGCGGTCGATCAGCCGGCCCAGCGGGCGCCCCAGCAGGTGGATGCCGATGACGGTGCCGGTGCCGATCAGCGCGAACACCAGGTGCCCGGAAGCGGCCAGCACGCCGATCGCCGCTGAGCACCACAGGGTGGCGGCGGTGTTGAGGCCCCGGACGTTGACTCCCTCCCGCAGGATCACGCCACCGCCGAGGAATCCGATGCCGGACACGACATAGGAAGCGACCCGGGTGGGGCTGGTGTCGGAGGTGGCTGCCGCGTAGAGGACGAACAGCGTCGCGCCCCCGGCCACGAGTGCGTTGGTGCGTAGGCCGGCGCGGCGCGCCCGCCATTGCCGTTCCAGGCCGATGAGGGCGCCGCAACCCACGCCGACGCCCAGCCGGAGCACGAAATCGAGAGCGCTCAGCGTCTCCAACGAGTCACCCCTTCCCCCGGGCTCGCTGTCGAGTATCCCCGGCCACACCGGGCGATTTTGGTTGCGTCCCTGCGCGGTGCCGGTTGGCGCAGCTAAACACGTGGAAGTGAACGGCAGATGGACCCGAGCCAAATCGGGCGCGGGGCAGCCACATCGGTGAAACCTTCGCGCTGTCAATTGGTTGCGCCGCGGCCACCCGACGTGCGGGGGCGCCGGCGGATCGGGCTATCGTCGGTTAAGTTGCTGCGGGCAATAGTATTTCGCCGCGATCGCCAAGAACGACGTCGCGTGATCGTTGGTGAGGCCTGGGTTTTCGCTCTTCAGCTCGTCGACCATTTGCGGGCCGACCTCGCCGTTGCCCATTGACACGCAGACCGCCTTGGCGAACTTGATCGCGCCCTCTGTGGTCGAGTAGTTGACTCCCGCGCTACGCAGCGAGGCAAGGAAACCGGCCTCGTCGACGCCGGGTGTGCCCGGGTCGCCATGCGCGAGGGGGGCCATTCCGATCGCGGCCGAAACGCCGACGCTCAGCGCCGCCAGCAATCTCATGACCAGTAATTGTCCCATGTCGCGGCGATGTCCGCAGCGGCGGGCGGAGTTGCGCAGATCCATTGAGCGGCAGAGCATTCGAGATCAGCGGTCCGAGCGATCACCATCCGCCCGCCGCGGCTCAGGCCTTGGAGAGCTGCTGGGGGCAGTAAAACTTCGCGGAAAGCAGTGCGAAGTTCGATGCCATCTCCATGTCCATCCCGGGATTGTGGGTTTTCACGTCGTGGACCAACTCCAGGCCCGACTCGCCGTTGTTTAGGCAGGAACATACCGCCCTGCCGGCGGCGGCGGCCGAACCCGGGTCGTTGAAGCTGAAGCCGGCTTGCTGCAGCGCGGCGACGAAGCCGCCGTCGTCACCATCCGGCACAGGCGGAGGACCGGCGTACGCCGGTGCGGCAAGGCCGATCATCGCCGACGCGCCAAGCAGCGCCAGAAGTGTTTTCATCTCTGCCTCCCTTTCGGTTGTTCCGAAGAATGCTGAACCATGCTGAGTTACCCTGGCCGTCAACCCAACTGGGCATCGGCCGGCAGAACCTTCGACTTGTCGCCCTTCTTCAGGTGCACCGCGTGGATGCCCGGCTTCTTGGCCAGCTGTTCGAGGAGCGCGTCGAGGTTCTCCTGATCGACGTTGTGGTGCTGCACGGTTTCGGGCTTCTCCGAGATTTGTGTGACAAGGCGTTTCAGCTGTTCGGGCGATTGCTTGTCTTTGAGGTCCTTGATCGGCGTCATCCGGTTACGCACGCCGGCACGCACCACGGTGGGCCCACCGGAGCCGACTGCACTGCCCAGCATCCCGGCCAGGCCCATCGAACTGAACAGACTCCCCTCGCCCAGCGCGGCCGCCGGCACGGCCTCGGTCCCGGCGGCCGACAGGGCGGCGGCGACGGTTCTGATCGCCGGTGTGGCCGTGGCCCAGCTCGGCGGGACCGACAGCTTCCCGACCAGGGTGCCGGCATTTCCCATGCTGCCTAGCGGGGTGAGCGCGTTGAATAGCGTGCCCCGGCCGAAGCCCAGCGCCCCCAGCCCCGCGCCCAAGGCGTCTTTGGGCAGCGCCCCGTACGCGATGGGTGGGGCGAACTTGAGCCACTGCGACAACGGAAAGTTGATCAGCAACCCGATGTCGTTGAACTGCGTGGTCAGCCCCAGGGGCACCTTCACGGCGTTGTACAAGCCGGTATAGAAGCTGGACCCGCCTGGGAGTCCGTTCAAAAGGCCAGTGACGAACTGGTTGTACATGTAGGCCAGGTTCGCCGGGCCGGAGAATAGTCCGCTGTAGGGCAACGTGGTCGTCGCCGCCGAAGCCGCGGTATTCGCGACATTGGCGGCAGGGGTGCTGGCCGCCGAACTCACAGCGGCCGCTTGCAGCGGCTCGGCTGCCTCGTTGGTGGTCTTGGGCGCCGGGCTGAACTCGGTCAAGTTGTTCGACGCGGTAGCAGACGAGGCGAAGTACGTGTCCATCGCGGTGGCGTCCTGAGCCCAAAACTCGCTGTATTGGGCTTCATTCGCGGCGATCGCCGACGTGTTCTGCCCGAATAAGTTGGTTGCCACCAGTTGTGCGAGCAGGGCCCGGTTCTCCGCGATAACCGCCGGCGGCACGTGCGCGGCGAACGCCGCCTCGTAGGCGGTTGCCGCCTCGGTGGCCTGGGCCGCGGTTTGCGCGGCCTGGGCGGCGGTTTGCTGCATCCAGGCGACGTAGGGGGTGGCCGCGGATGCCATGGCAACCGATGACGGACCCACCCAGGGCCCGGCGGTCAGGCTGGAGAGCACCGACGAGTAAGACGTTGCGGTGGACTGCAATTCGTTGGCCAGGTTCTGCCACGCGGTCGCCGCGGCCACCAACGACCCCGCGCCCGGGCCGCTGTACATCCGGCCCGAGTTGAACTCGGGTGGGAAGGCTCCGTAAAACATTTCTTGTACCCCTTACCTGGCTGCCTGGATCGACAGCGCTTGCCCGCCGTACGGTCTGGTCATCGCGGTCATTCCTCGACGTACGGGATCACGATGATGGTGGCCGCGGCCGGATCGGCTTCGGCGGCAATGCCGCCCAACGAGCCTGCCGCCGAGGCGGTGCCGCCGACCGGTCGGGTGGCCGCGGACGCGACGGCGCGCCCGGCCAGGCTGGACAAGCCCATCTGGCTGAAGACGCCCTCCTCGCCGGCCATCGCGGCCGGCAGCGCCGCCATGTTGGTGGGCAACCCCTGGGCGAGTGTTCGGATCGCCGGGGCGGCTTCCGTCCAGCCCTGCGGCACCGACATGCTGCCGACCAGAGCGGCCTTGCCCATCGACCCCGACACCTGGCCCGATCCAACCGCGGAACTCAGCATGGGCTTGACGGCGCTGGGGCCGCTGGTGAGCGGCGCCAATGCCCCCGAAATGGCTTTCGGCCCGGCCAGATAGGCGGCGGCGCCCTGCCCGTTCTGGCCCCAGGAGTAGGCCTGGCCGAACGACAGGAACGGACCGCCAGGGATGCTGCTCCACGACTGCGGGGAGTACGGCCCGGTGAGGACTGACCAGAACTCGTTCCAGTTGGTCACGGCACTCGGCAGGGTAAGTGACGAGCCCGACGCCGCCGGCGTTGAGCTGGCATTCGTCGCCGCCTGGGCCGCCGGCTGCATCGTGGTGCTCAGTTGGGACAGGTGGCTGACGGTATTCGCGCTGGACTGCCCGGTGCTCTGGGCGACCGCGGCGGCCTGCGTCGGACCGGCCGAGTCGTTGGTGGTCTGGGGTGGCTCCGCGAACGGGGTCAGCTGAGAGGCGCCCGCCGACGCCGCCGTGTACGCGTACATGGCGGCGGCATCCTGCGCCCACATCTCCATGTACTGGGCTTCGGTGGCTGCGATCGCCGGGGTGTTCTGCCCGAGGATGTTGGTGGCGACCAGCGTCGCGAGCAGCGAGCGGTTGGCGGCGATCACCGGCGGCGGAACCGTCGCCGCGAATGCGGCCTCGTAGGCGCCGGCCGCGAGTTTGGCCTGGGCGCCCGCCTGCTCGGCCTGTGCGCCGGTGGCGTGGATCCACGCCACGTACGGTGCTGCCGCGGCCGCCATCGCGATGGATGAGGGGCCCGTCCACGGACCCGTTGCAAGGGTTTCGATCGTCGAGCTGTACGACGCCCCGGTGCTCTGCAGCTCCCCGGCCAATTCGTCCCACGCCGCCGCCGCGGCCAGCAGCGGTCCCGACCCCGCTCCGACGTACATCCGCCCCGAGTTGTATTCCGGCGGATAAGCCCCGAAATCCAACATCTAAAACCTCCGGTCCCTCATCTGGCGGCCATGGTAGGCACCGCTTCGCGACCCCGGCATCGACGAAGTCGCAGCTCTAAGGGAATTCATGCAATCCACTACGAGATACATGTGCAGATTCCATGTGCTGCAGACAACGAAGCCATCTTGCTCCTAGCTCTGAATCGGCGCCTAAATGGCGTACAAACGAGTAGTCAAGCGACGCTGCTTTTGCACTGACGATGCTGCCGATCGCTTATTTCGTCGGGCGTTGCCGTCAGGTAAACATTTGTAAAACAAATCTGTTTACAACGTCTTGACCTGTGTGAGAACGGTATATAGCAAGCGTCGAGTTAGTGGTGTAGATCACGTAGTGAAGCGCGTATGGGCAGCATTCAGCGACGGATTAACACGATTAATCCGTGTACCCACCAGTTCGACGAATTCTGATACGAAAATCGGCACCGTTGCCGACATTATCGACTAGCTCAAAAGCTACCGCTCTTGTTTCCGATTGCGAATCTTGGCAACCCCTTTTATCGGTTTAAGAAACTTACTAAGTCGTATATTTTTCGGTTCGTCGGAAGCGCATCCCAGCTCTTGATAACGCCGTCGTCCGCTATGAATTCACTAGACGCATTTCGACACTGCTGCGGAAGCAACGAAAACGTTCCGCCCGCAGGAGTCGGCCTGCTGGTAGAGCAGCAGCCGGCACATCACGAACGACGGCCTGATGTTCAGCCCCCGACGGCGCGGCCCGGGCGCGGATCGGGGCCCATGGGCGTCTACATCGCCGAACTGGTAATTGATCGTCATACCCTTCTCCTACGGTTCCCTCATACGAGTAGACGCGGTCACTCTGCTCTGGCACTGATTAGCTACTGGCAGTTTCCTGGAAGGACATCTTCTGCTGATCACCGCCGCTTTCCGGTTCCACTCCCACGCCGATAACGGGGTCTGAGCCGTTGCCGAACAGCCCGAATTTGTGGATTTGTGTGGATAGAAATGGGACCGACCACCAGACCGCCGGGTTCTCACAAACCTGGTTGCGTCCTGTGAAGGGGTTCGGCACGCCAACAACGTCAGGTGGCGCGCCGCCCGACGTTGTTTTATCGACGACCCGAAAGGGTGACGACTGCGGTGTGAAACGACGTTCACGCTTGGCTGCGATGTGGATGCTGGCGCGCCCGCGAGCACCGGGCGCGCTGGGGTAATTATCGCGAGCCTTGCGTACGCACACGTCGGGGGCTACGCCACACACAGGCACGGTGGACACGACGTGCGGACTCGGTTCTCCAGCCTCCGATATGGCCTTAGCTACTGCTCTGGGGGTTTGTTCCCCCATCGCTGGTGGATAGACGGTCGGGGCAGTAGACGCTGGCCGCGACCTGGACGAACAGGGCGGCTTTTCCTGTGGCGAATGCCGGGTTGAGCTCGTGGACGTCCCTGATGATGTCGAGTTCTGTGGTACCTGACTTGGCCAAGTCGCACACCTTTTGGCCCGCTTTTATCGCACGGTCGGGACTCTGATAGGTGATACCAGCCTTGTTGAGGGCGGCGAGGAACGCGTCGTCATCGGAGTCGGCGCGGGCTGGTACTGCCATGCCGACTAAGGCAACGACGCTGGCCAGAAACGGTAGGAACCTCATGTCGCGACCTCGCTGTCCCTAGCCGGCGGCCGGTGGGCGACCCATGATGCGGGGACGGAACCCGTACATCGGCTCAGAGAACTCGTCCTCGTGCCCACCGGGGATCCCCGCCAGGGGCACACCCGGCATGCCCACTGCCCCAGCCTCTTCCATCACCATCGGGGTGGCGGCGCCGAAACCGTGGTACGCCCCTAGGCCGACCTGAGTCGTCGCGGCCACCGGCGTGATCGCCGCACCCGTTGCGCCCCAGGCCGGCGGAACCGACAGGGCCCCAACCAGGCTCGCCTGCCCTACGCCCGCCACCGCTGCCGCGCCGGGCGCGGTCACCGACGCAAGGTTCGCGGTACCCCCGAGGCCGGCGGCCAGAACTCCCAGTCCCGACGTGGTTGAGTCGACGGCGTTCAGCGAGTTGATGGAGTTCATGCTGACCGCCGAATCGATGAACGACGTCGGGTTCAGCAGCCCGCTGGTGGTAAAGGCGTTGGAGAAGTTGGCGACCGAGGCGTTGTTGAGGAAGCTTCCCAGCAGTGACCCGTTGCTCCCATCCAGGTAGTTCATCAACCCGGCGAGCCCGGTGGTGGAGGTATTCGTATTGGGAGCAAGGCCAAGCCACTCCAGCAGACTCTGCCCCGAGGAGGTGCCCGAGCTGCTCGAGGCGGCGTTGACAACTGCGGCGGTTTGTTGGGCCGTCCCGTCGCTGGCGGTGTCGGATTGCGGTTGTTGGAATGGCGTCATTTCGGTCGCCGCGCGCGAGGCGGTGCTGTAGCTGGTCATCGCGGAGGCGTCTTGAGCCCACATCTCGCCGTATTGGACCTCGTTGGCCGCAATCAACCCAGTGTTCTGGCCGAAAACGTTGCTTGCCACCAAGTTCGTCAGCTGGGTGCGATTGGCCGCGACGACGGCCGGGGGCACGGTTGCGGCGAACGCGGCCTCGTAGGCGGCTGCGGCCGCGTTGGCTTGTGCGCCGGCCTGCTCGGCCTGCGCGGCGGTGGTGTTGAGCCACTCGACGAAAGGTGCGACCGCAGCCGACATTTTCGTCGAGGACGGGCCGAACCAGCCTTCGCTGGTAAGCGCTGCGATCACCGATTCATAACCGGTTGCTGCGGAACGCATTTCAGCAGAGATGGCATTCCACGCAGCCCCGGCGGCCAACATGGATTCCGAGCCTGGGCCGGAATAGATTCTGGCCGAGTTGATTTCCGGCGGCAATCCCGCATAAAGCGACATGACATCTTCTCCAGAGTTCTTAGCCGGCGGCCGGCGGGCGCGGCATGACGACGGGTCGGAACCCGTATTTGGGGATGGCGCGGCGTAGTCGCCTGCCGGTGCCGCCCATCGGCCCCGCGACGCCTCCGGGTCCGCCTGCCGCTGGCGCTGCCCCCGTGTCAGTGAGACCGGTAACGCCGGTGGCCTGCACGGCCGTTTGACCGGGGGTGATATTGGCCGCCGACGCCCAGCTTTGCGGCACCGACATCGACCCCACCAGATGCGCGTTGCCTACCCCGGCGGATGCGCCGCCGAGGCCGGCCGACCCCACTGTGTTCGATGCCAGGTCGGCAGTCGCGACGCCTTCGGCGTCGGCGGCGAAGTCCCCTAGACCCCCCAGTGTCGTGGCGTGCTGCGCTGCCAGGACGCCCTGCAGCGATGAAATGATGAATTGCGGGTTGAACGGGCCGCCGGCAAGAGCACCGTTCACCACCGCGGTACTGAAGAAGTTGCCATTCGTGAAGGTGCCGAAGGCCGAATTGTCCGAGCCGCTCAGCAGGCCCGCCAGGTACGACGACACCGACCCCGAGGACGAGGAGGTGGAACCGCTAGCTGCCGACGACAGGTTCGACTGCACGGCACCGGCCGGTGTTTGAGCCACCTGAGCCACCGCGTTGGTTTGGCCGGCCACACCGTCGGCGCTGGTGTTCGACTGCGGCGTGGCCAGCGGCGTAAATTGTGCCGCCGCACTCGATGCGGTGGCATACCCGTTCATCGCGCCCGCGTCCTGAGCCCACATTTCGCCGTATTGGGCTTCGGTGGCCGCGATTGCCGGGGTGTTCTGGCCAAACACGTTGGTAGCGACCAGCATCGCCAATTGAGCGCGATTGGCCGCGACGACCGGCGGGGGCACTGTCATCGCAAACGCCGACTCATAAGCGGACGCCGCGGCGAAGGCCTTACTGCCGACCTCCTCGGCCTGGGTGGCGGTGCCGACCAGCCAAGCCAAATAGGGTGTCGCCGCGGCCAACATCGACATCGACGAAGGCCCCAGCCAACCCGAACCCGTCAGTTCGGTCACCACAGATCCGTAAGATGCTGCAGCAGAACGCATCTCCGCGGCCATCGTGTTCCATGCTGCGGCGGCGGCGAGCATCGGCCCCGATCCGGGACCGGAATATATTCTTGCCGAGTTGATTTCCGGCGGCAGCGCCGCAAAGTCCAACATTGTCCATCCCCCGGCGTGCTCAGCGGGCCGAAGCGGCGTTGATGGCTTCGGTGGCCGCATACGATCCGGCACTGGTCTGCAAGGTGGTCACGAAGTTTTCGTGTATCGCCGCAGCTTGGGCGCTGAGCGCCTGAAATGTCTGAGCGTGCCGCGCGAACTGCGCAGCGGTCATCAGTGACACCTCGTCGGCGGCGGCGGGCACCACTCCAGTCATCGGGATGGCGGTGGCCGAGTTCTGGGCGGTCAGGTCGGAACCGATCTCTTGCAGCCGGCTGGCGGCAATGGCCAGCGATTCCGGCTGTGCGGTAACAAAGTTCATGACAAATCTCCCCATGAAGAAGTCGGCATGCCAGGGATTCTGGCCAGCCGCGGGCGCGCGCCTACGCCGCACTCAGCGAGCGCGCGTGCTACGAAAATCGGCTAAATACAAGCCAATTCAGGAAATTACGATGCCGAGGTCGGATCGACGCGAAATGGTCAACGATCTGGCATACGGACTGTCATCGGGACTAATTCGCTCTCACCTCCTCAAGACCAGGGCACGCGGGGATGCCACACATTGCACATGGGGAGGAACAACCAGGCGAAACGACCGGCTGCGGCACCCCTCTCGTCAGAGCTTCGGCACCACACGGCGTATCCGACCAACCAAAGCCGGAAGCCACTTGGGCTCAACCCTTAATCCGGGAGGAGCTGTCCTGACCCTGGGCGTCTTTCGACGTTCGAGGTCAGTGGCCTGTGTCCGTGCAGACGCCTCACCTAGCGAGGTGCTTGCATTGGCAATGGTGGCACTCGGCCCCCGTTGAGTCAAGCTGACCTACAACGCAATCCCAACGGTTCACGCCCCCGTCACCTTGCGGGCACGCGCAACAGCATCCGTTCCGACGGCGCTCGGACCCGACAGCGACGGGTCAGTCCGCCTTTTTCTCGGCGACCGCCGCGCTGAGACCCTCGGCGAGATCCTCCTGGGTCAGCTCCTTGAAACGCAGCAGTTGACGCTCGCTGAACTCGGTCACGTCGCTGGACAGCACCGCATCCAGGTCCTCGTCGTCGAGACGGAAACTGCGGTGATCGCGGGCCTTCTCCACCACGTTGCGCACGAAACCGGCGTTGCCGAGCGTATCGATGCCGCGGATGAGATCGCCGTCCTCCGAATAAGTTTCGTCGAGGTAGAACTTCGTGTACGACGGCAACAGCGCCTGGGCCGATTCGTCGGTGATCACGTCTTCGTTCTCCTGGCCCATCAACCGGGTCAGCGCGACCAGCTCGTCCGGGGTGTAGCTGAAGAACTCGATGACGGTCGAAAAACGCCGTCGCAGACCCTGATTCACCTCGAGCATCTTGTCCATGGCCTTGGCGTAGCCGGCGCCGAAGACCACCAGCTCGTCGCGATGGTTCTCCATGTACAACAGCAACGTGTTGATGATCGCGTTGCCGTAGGGGTCGCCCTGCTGGTAGCCCTTCTCGTGCAGCGTGTGCATCTCATCGAAGAAAACCGCGCCGCCCAAGGCGCCTTCCAGGAGTTCCTCGGTGTTCTTCTCGGCGTCGGCCATGTAACGGCCCAGCAGCTTGGTCCGGCTGGTTTCCACCACCACGGGCTTGCGCAGCACGGTCAGCCCACACAGCTGCTTGCTGAAAGCCCTTGCCACCGAAGTCTTTCCGGTTCCGGGCGGGCCGAGCAACAACGTGTGGCGCGAGGTGACCGGCACCGGCAGGCCCATCTTGGCGCGCGCCAGGTTCACCTTGGTGGTCGACTTGATCAGCTTGATCTCGCGCTTGGCGCGCTCCATGCCGAGCATGGCGTTGAGCTCGGCGTCACCTTCGGCCAGGTACTTCGCCGCCTCTTCGGCGTGGCGGGCGGCCTCCGTCTCGGCCCGGGTCGGCGCGCTGTCCGGATCCCACGGGTCGGTCCGGGCCTCGATCGTCTCCGGATCGGTCAGGACCAGGCGGAAGTTCGGGTTGTCCAGCGCTTCGCGGGCCGGCGTGAACTTCGGATCCCGCGAGTACACCCGGCGCAGCAGCTCGACGGCCTCATCTTCGCGGCCCAGATGCCGCAGGCACATGCCCTGCGTGTACAGGGCGATGTTGGCCGCGCCCGGCACCCGGTCGCCCTCGATGGCCTCCTGGCCCCGGCGCAACGCCTCCTCGAACACACCCAGCGACGCCAGCGCCGTGGTGGCCATCGCGGCGCCGGCGGCCTTCAGTTCGGGCTGCCGCCAGCTCTTCCCCTCGGCGAACTGATGCAGCACATCCGGCCACCGAGCGGTGCGGAAATACAGCACGCCGCGCACGTAGCTGACCAGTTCCTCATCGACCGGCTGACGGGGTTCGACGCCGTCGATCAGTTTCGCGGCTTCCTCGTAGCGTTTCGCTGCGGCGAGGACCGCGGCGTACGCACACGCCAGCGTCTCCACGGTGGTGACGGCCAGCCGCAGGAACAACCCGTCGGAAACCTCGGGCCGGAACTGCAACTCGGTCACCCCGAGGCGGCGGGTCTCCCAACCGAACGTCCGGATCGAGGACCACGCACCGGACAGCACATCGATGCTCTGCTCCCCCGCCAGGATCCGCGCGAGCCAGGCGTCACACATTCCCGGATCCAGGTTGGTCGCTGTGTTGAACATCTGCGCCGCAACCTGCGGATTGTGGCTGGGCTGCAGCCCATTGACCGAGACGCCCGAGGCCAGCAGGCCCGCGACCATCGCGTTACGGGCACCTTCAGCGGTTGATTGCGGCCTCGTCATTGCGCTACAGGTACGCCCGCCGAGCTCCCTCGCAGCTGGTCGACGGATAGTGCAAGGTCGTCATCGTCGGCGCGCAATGGACGGCTCGGCACGACCAGCAGGGGGCGCACCGTCGGGGCGGGCAGGCTGGCCCGCACCGCGGCCAGCTGCCGTCCGGTGAGACGGTTGAGGCCCGACGAGACGTTTCTGCGCAACCGCTTTTCGGTGTGGTACCGCACCCAGGCCGATACCTGCGGCCGGCCGCCGCGCGAGGTGAGCCGGATGGTCAGCACCGTAGCAGCGGTCTCGTCCTCCCACAGCTCGTCCAGCTTGTCGGTAGTGATGTCGGACGGCGACAACCACAGGCTGGTGACGAACCCGTTAAAGTGCTTGAGGCGGCGCCAGCCGGGACGGCTCCAGGTCGGCTCCAGATCGGCCAGGACCGCACGATCGACCTCGGCCAGCTCCTCCGCGGTCAGCGGCCGGGCCGCACAGGTCAGCCCGTCGAGATCCTGGGCGAGCCGTTCGGTGGCGGCAACCAAGGTCGACGCCAGCGAATCGCGGGCCGCCACGGCGGCGACATTGCGCTGCGGGTTCATCCGCAACACCAGCCAGGTGCGGCGAATGTACGAGGTGGGCGCGTCGTTGGCCACCTCCCACTCCTCGGGGCCCCAGTCGTCCAGCTTGGACAACTCGGCGGCCGAAACTCCAGAGCCGCCGCGGCGGACCTTCACCGACACGATGTCGACGTCATCGAGGTGGACGTCGAACTGACGCAGGCCCGAAGCGACGGCCGACACCAGCAGGGTGGGGGGCGAGTTCCGGTGCCGGAGGCGCGAGGCCGAGTCGTCGTCGCCGCCGCTGATGGCGATCACCGTGACCAGCTGGCCTTCGTGCTGACGCACGCCGACCTTGTCACGCCCGTACTTGCGCTGGTAGTCGAGGGCCGGGGTGCAGCCCGTGGCCAGCGCGGAGCCCGGATCGGCGGACCAATCCCACAGCCACGTGGCCAGCCCCGACGTGACGGTGAGGCCGTGGTAGGTGACCAGCGACAGCAGCGTCACCAGCACGGCCAGGCCGACACCGACCCAGAACGCGATGCGATACGTGCCCTGCCAGGACTCGGGGCAGTGGCTGGCCACCAGCATGATCACGACATCGACCAAAAACACGGTGGTCAGCCGCGGCCACGACAAGGACAACCCGAACCTGCGCTGACGCTTCATGAGTGCTGCTGCTCCGCCCCTATTGCTGTTTCCGCGATCGCTTCATCAGCATCGCCGTACCGAACACTCCGCCGCCGATGAGTAGCGCCCCGAGCAAGCCGCCGGCGGCCACCCACACTGGCACCATATCGCGGTGCGGGACGGGTTTCGGAATGTTCAGCGGTGCCGACAGTTGCTGCGGCGGTTTCACCGGACCGTCGGGTACGTCCCAGGTCAGTGCCGCCACCGGGTCGACCACGCCGTGACCGACCTGGTTGTCCACGCCGCGCGCCGGCGCGCGGGCGGTCCGGGTCAACCGGTTGATGACCTGATACGCCGACAGCTGCGGGAACTTGGCCCGCACGAGTGCCGCAACGCCGGACACGATCGCCGCCGAGAAGCTCGTGCCGGACGGAACCAGCAGCGTGTTGTCGGGTCCGTCGATCGCGTTGATCAGGCCGTCGTCCCGGGGCGACAGTCCGATGACGTCGGTTCCGGGTGCGGCGATCCCGACCCATGGCCCGGCCACGCTCGTCGATGCCTGGCCCTGATTGCCCTGGCTCAGCGGGCGGCCTTCGGTGTCGACCGCACCGACCGTCAGGACGTAGTCGCTGAACCAGGACGGCGTCACGACCGTGGTGACCGCGTTCCAGTTGCGAGGATCGTTGGGCTGCAACGGATCATGGGGCGGGTTCTGCTTGCAGTCCTTCTTGCTGGTGTCGCCGGCGGCAGCCACGATGACGGCGTTCTTGTCGACCGCCGCGTAGCGTACCGCCGCGCCCAGCGAACGCTGGTCGATGATGTTGCGCGCGCTCATGCAGGTCACATCCGAGATGTTGATGACCTGAGCACCCATGTTGGCGGCGTGCACGATCGCCCGCGCCATCGTCTGCACGCTGTCGATCTTCGCCGACGTCTGCGGATCCTCGTCGCCGGTGTAGGCGTCCTTGAGGCCGAAGGCCTGGCTGGACTGCCGGATCGCGATGATGTCGACATCCGGGGCCACCCCGCTGAACGCGTCCGGACCGGCCTTCGGCGGTGGGGGCGGGGGCGGTGGTGGCGGCGGGTCAAGCGGGCGCGGGCCGCGCAGGTTGTCGACGTTGGCCACGTGGGCGCCACCGGCATAGCCCGGGATGGTCACCGTGCCGTCGCCGTGGCTGGACGCCGGCGCTTGCCCATTGGGACCCTGGCCGCCCTGAGACGGTCCCGGGGGCGGGCCCGCGGGCTGCGGAGCCGCCGGTTGGGGAGCCGCCGGTTGCGGCGGTGGCGCGCCGAAGGGACCCGGGGCCGGCGCTTGTTCCTGGGACTGCGACGGCGGCGGCGGGACCATCGTCACGGTCTGCGGCAGCGGCGACAACGTCACCGTCTGCGGCGGTGGCGCTTTCGGCGGGGGCTCGGTAGTGGGGATGGTGACCGGCTTGCGCGGTGCCGCCGGTGGCACGCCCGCGCCGTTGGCCGACGCCGCACCGATCATCGACGCCACGATGGTGCCGTGCGCGTCGCAGTCGGACAGTCCGTCCCCCGACATGATGTAGTCACCGCCGGGAATCAGGTGCGGAAACCTGGGGTGCGGCGTCACGCCGGTGTCGATGACGGCCACCTTCACGCCGGCACCCCGACCGAACTGCCACGCCTCCTGCAGATTCAGCATGTCCATGTACTTGGGCTGCAGCCGGAAATCCGTCCCGGGCAGCACACCGACCTCGGTGCAGTACGAGTTCTGCTTCATCGGAGCCCCCGGTCCCGGCGTACCGTCCGGCGGGACCGCGCCGGCGTCGATCGTCGGGGGCGAGATCGCGTACGCGGGCGGCAGGCCGGCTAAGGCGCCCGACGCGAGAAGCGTCGCGGCGATGGTCGCGGCAGCCGCGCGACCACGCCACATCTTGCCGTTAGCGATAGCGGATTGCTGCATAGACATTCATCAACCACAATGCCAGCGGGAAAATTGGCATCAGGCAGAGGTATTCAATCCATTCCACGAATTTGCGGAATAGCGGACTGTAGACGGTGTTCGGCACGACGGCCGCCGATGTCAGTCCCGCCGCGGGCAGCAGAACCAGGATTGCCGCGCTGATCGAGACCGCGAGCGGCGACTGCAGCACCAGTGCGTAGCGCAACACCACCGCACCGACGATCAGCACCGCCGTCCCGGCCAGGGTGATCGCCTGCCAGCGGTCGACGTAGGAGCGGCCGCGCAGCATCAGGAATCCCGCGCTGAAGCCGGCCAGCAGGACCGGCAGCCAGCGCTGTCCGGTGTGCGGATCCGACAGCGCGGTCAGGGAGACGATCATCAGCACGCCGAGCCCGATCAGCAAACCCGACAGGAAGGACCGGGCGCGTTCGGCCTGGGTCAGCACATCGCGGACGGAGGCGGGCCCCTCCAGGACCGGCGGCCCACCGTCGGAGCGCACCACCGTGGTGGGCAGGTCGGGCCGGGCCTCGAACACCCACCGGCTGGTCGCCGACGGGAAGACGGGCAGCCGGATGCCGGCCAGTCGCCGCGAGATCGCCGGCGCACTCTGGTAGATCATGACGGACACCAGCACGACGCAGGTGAACAGCGTGACGGCGCTCGTCATGGCGACCATGCGCGCGAGCGCGGCCACCGACGCGATCAGGCCGACGGTGACGATGGCGGTGTAGATCGCCAGGCGGCGTCCGGTGAATCGCAGGGCGAGGATCGCCGCGATCGTGAGGACCCCGAAACCCAGTACCGCGTGCGGTGATCCGACGCCGCCGGGCGGCGCCGACGCCGCCGAGATCGCCAACGGCGCGAGGCTGCTCAACAGCATGGTGTCGGCGACGCGCCGTTCCTGCTGCGTGTGGGCCCGCATCAACAGCAGAAGCGAAACACCCAGCGCCACGGCGCCGATCACGCCCGCGTACACGGTCGGAAGCCACGAGTTGTGGTGCCAACGCCACCAGCCGAGCAGGCCGGCCGCGGTCGTCACGCCGATGGCCACCATCGACGCACCGACCTGAACCGCGATGACGGGGTCGATGGCGGCGAAGCGCTTGCTGAGGTCCGCCGCGACGGCGGTGGAGATGTGCTCGATGACCTGCGAGCGGTGCTCGGTGTCCGGAATGAACCGGATCCACAACCGGTCGCCGTCGTAGACGTCCTGCTCGCTCAGCGATTGGGTGGCCCGCAGCGGCGAGCCGTCCACCAGGCACAGCGCCCAGCGGCCTCGGCCCGACGCCTCCAGCGGAGTCTCACCGAGCTCGCGCAGCCTGCTGTTGACCACCTTCAGCAACGGTTCGGTCATCACCGAAACGGGAGCGTTGGCGTCCAGCAGGACGCCGATCTGGACACCCGCGCCGGCCATCACGCCGACGACGACTGCCTGAGGCTGCGAGATTCCCTCTACATCAGGCTGTGGTACTTCAACTACCGCAGTCATCGCCCTGTACTCCCTATCGTGATGAATGTGTGAACCCGTGCCGCGAGTCGCGCGCGGGGGTGCGCCGGAGTACCCGTCGAGGTGCTGCGGCCCCCCGCAAAGTGCATTCCGACTAATTGGAATTCCATCTGCCTCGCCTTGCGATTAAGAGTTGTCGTTGACACCGGTTTGAGATTTGCTGATGCCTTGAGAGAAGTATGCCGTGTTCGCAGCTCAACCGCATGTTGAGTGCAGAGACATTGGTGAACTCTGCGTTTCGCGCGAATGTCAGACCCTGCTGTGCGTTTTCCACTCGCCGTAGGGAAGGGTGTCCAGCACCGTTTTGACGCCCACCTGCACGAGCTGCGGGGTGGCCGGGCAGATGGCCAGCCATGCCTCCCCCGAACCCGCGGTGCGGGCCTGCTGGTAGAGCGCGATGCGGCCGCCGGAGCCGTCCTTGAGTGACAGCACTGACGCACTCGGGCCCTTGGCGTCGTCCTGGTACTGGCGGGCGTACACCGCAACCTCGGCGGCCGGGTCGGACAGCGCCTGACCCAGCGCGGCCACCGTCGCGGCGCTGATTCCCATCCTGCGCAGGTCTCCGCCGGAGAACACGTTGAAGCCCGACTCCTGCCAGGACTTCGTCGCTTCCAGCATCTCCTCCAGCGGCACGTTGACGGCGTTGATCGCCGCGGGTTCGGCGTGGTGGATGGACTCCAGCGCATCGATCACCAGGGAAGCGATCGAGGCGCTGTCCGCGACGGCGACGTCGTCGACGGTGATCTCGCCGCCAACCCGGACCGCCGACACCCAGTGCTGGCCGCGCCGGGCCAGGACCACCCGAAACTCGTTGTCGGGGATGTCGCGCGAGCCCGGGGGCTGATTTTCGTCATCGAGGACGCCGTAGGCCAGCTTGCCTCGGGACAACAGGGCGACAACCTCGAGGTCGGGCGCGGCGAGCACTTTCATCCGCGCGGCCACATGCTCGTTCACCTGGTCGTTCTCGACTATGCCCTGCTCGCGCATCACCGCCATTCCGGGATGCTCGTTGAGCCAGTCGCTCGAGTCGGTAGACACGTATGGCCGGCACCGCAGCTCCGGCGCGACATGCCGGATGTCCAGCAACGCCTGCAGCATCCAGAAGCCGTCGACGTTGACAGTGATGTCGGTGCGGGTGCTCTGTTGGTCCATCAAATCCCCAATTGGTCCCTAGTTACCTCAAAGCCAAACTGCTCGGTAACCGCAGGACGCGGCAGCACACCGACGGGTGGTGTGCTGCCGCGCCTGAAGTTGCGGGTTAGGCCCAGGAGGACCCAACGGCGCTGTCGGTGCTGGCCATGTTGCTGCCCGCGGACTGAACCTTCTGTCCGTGGGAGTTGGCCTGCTCGTAGATGACCTGGAAGTTGCGACCCAACTGGGTGATGAACTCCTGGCATGCCACCGAACCCGCACCGCCCCAGAAGTCACCGGCAGCAAGCACATCGCGAACGATGGCCTGGTGCTCAGCCTCCAAGGACGCGGCCTGGGCGCGGATCAAGGCACCGTGGGCGTCTACATCGCCGAACTGGTAGTTAATGCTCATAACGTGTTCTCCTAATGTCTTGAGATGTTACGCAGCTGCGGTTTTTAGCGCTAGCTGCCGAGGATTTGCTGCGAGGCCTGCTCTTGCTGCTCGTAGTTGTTCGCGTCGCGAATCAGTCCGTCGCGCACTCCGTGGAGCATGTTGACGATGTTGCGGAAGGCCTGGTTGACCTGTCCCATGGTGTCGTACGAGGTGGCCTGGGCCTGACCGCTCCAGCCCGAGCCGGCGATGTTCATCGACGACGACCACATCTTGCGAGCCTCGTCCTCAACGGTCTGGGCGTGCACCTCGAAGCGGCCCGCCATCGCCCGCATCTCGTGCGGGTCGGTCATAAAACGTGTTGCCATGTCGGCTGTTCTCCTTGCTATGTGGTTACTGGGTGATGTGGTGAAGACGGTGGCCGGATCGTTTACGCGTTACGCAACCGCCGAGCCGAATGAATAGAAATAACCCCCCCTTTCCGTCAGCCGGCGGCCACCGGGTGCTGTCACGGTGAGACGGACGTCAAACCCGAACCGCGGCGTTTGAGTTGACGGAGTGCGTGTTGCGTTTCGGGACGCTGTAAGAGCCCGATCCCGCGGGTCCGAAATCGTCCCCTGAGGGGCGGTCACGTTGGAACCCATTTCGGTGACGACCTGTTCCAAGCCCCCGAACCGCCTGTCCGAGCTAGAGGGCGGCGGCCGCGTTGGCTGCTTCGGTCGCAGCGTACGAACCGGAGCTGGTGGACAGGGTGTTCACGAACATCTCGTGGATCGCGGCGGCCTGGGCGCTCACTGCTTGGTACATCTGCGCGTGCGCGGCGAACTGAGCCGCGGTCAAAGCCGACACCTCGTCGGCAGCGGCGGGTACCACCCCCGTCGTTGGGGCTGCAGCGGCTGCGTTCTGGGCGCTCAAGGTCGACCCGATAGCCTGCAGGTTCCCGGCCGCCGCGGCCAAAGCCTCCGGCTGTGTGGTCACGAACGACATATTGTTCCCTCCTAGTTCAATCCCCGACTCTGCGAGACTAGATGACTGGGGCTCCCCAGGTCGGTGTGGAAGCCCGGTGTTTGCAATTGTTCACTCAGCGGTACTGCGAATTCATTTTTGGTAACGACACAGTAACAGCGCCTGACCTCGACCGCTGCCCCTTGAAGGGCGGTCACAGCACACGGTACCAGCCCCCGGCCTAAAAAGTTGCTGGTAACCGGCGCCCGGGATGCTGTGGACGCGTCGCCCGGCATAAAAATCTGATCGCGGATTAACTCGTCGCAAAGTATCGATGCGACGACCATTCCCGGCGGCGTGTCGCGGGGACCTCCTTTCGCCCATCTCAGCCGTTTGACTGCGCCGGCGGCTGCCAGACGCAGATCCCGGAAGCGACCGGGACAACTCGAGGCGCATCATGCGGCGAGCACAGATGACTGCGGACCCATTTTCGGCGTCGATACCTGGTGCCGCGCTCAGCCGGCGAAGGGTGGACGGGCCATCACGGTGGGCCGGAAGCCGTACTTGGGACCGGCGACTCCGTGCCCGGCCGCACCCGCACCGGCCAGTGGCATGCCACCGAGCAGGTTTCCGGGTCCGCCGGCCGCCTCGGGGGCGGCGCTGACGCTGCTGACCGGGATCGCATGCCCCAGCGCCGGCGCGGCCCCCGGCGCTCCCGACCAAGCGACCGGCACCGACAACTTGCCACCCACGGAGGCCGCGCTGCCCAGCGCCGCGACCGGGTGAGCGGCGGCCGCGCCGCCACCCAGCATGCCGCCCAACCCACCGAGGCCGGGCAGCGCCTTGGCCGCGGCCGGAGCCGCCGCCCCACCGATCAGTCCTGTTGTCTTGGCGATCTGCGTGAAGGTGTTGGCCATACCGGTACTGAAGTACGGCAAACCCTCAGTGTTGTAGAACAGACCCGCAAACGGGCTGTAGCCATTGACGAGAGTTCCCAGGCTGGTGGGCAGGCTGGTCTGCCCGGTCAACAGGAACCAGGCCTCCGACAGCGGGTCGGTGCTGGTCGTCGCCGCCGTGGTCGCCTGGGTCGCCGCGGCCTTGGTCGTCGAGCTCGACGCGGGCGAAGCCAGCGACTGCAGCGTCTTCGACGTGTTGGTCGCCGTCGAGTTCGCCGACGCGTTGGTGACCGCCGCGGCCTGGTTGGCCTGACCCGACTGATTGGTCACCTCGGGCGCCTTCTGGAACTGCGTCACCTTCGTCGCCGAGGAGGACTGGCCCGCGTAGCTGTACATCGCGCCCGCATCCTGCGCCCAGTACTCGCCGTACTGGGATTCCAGCTGCGCGATCAGCGGGGTGTTCTGCCCCAGCACGTTCGTCGCCTGCAACTGCTGCGACTGCGTGCGGTTCGCTGCGATCAGCGGGGGCGGCACCGACGAGGCCAGCGCGGTCTCATAGGCCGCGGCAGCCGAACGCGCCTGGGCGGCCGCCTCCTCGGCCTGAGCGGCGGTCGTCGTCAGCCACGTCACGTAAGGTTCGGCCGCTTGCGCCATCGTCGCGGACGCCGTGCCGGTCCACTCCTCGCTGCTCAGCGAGGTGATCACATTGTCATAGCTGAGTGCGGCGGAGTTGAGCTCGGCCGCCAGCGCGCTCCACGCCGACGCCGCGGCCACGAACGAACCCGACCCCGGACCCGAGTAGATCCGCGCCGAATTGAACTCCGGTGGGAACGCCCCATAATCCACCACGAATATGCCCCTTAACCTGTGATGTTCGAATCGATGCGTCGAGTAGTGAAAGACGTTAATGCGCTGGTGGCCACCGCCCCGCCGGTCAGTGGAGTAACAGCTGCTCGGCGCGCCC
The DNA here is from genome assembly GCF_001665835.1 of Mycobacterium colombiense. GTDB lineage: Bacteria > Actinomycetota > Actinomycetes > Mycobacteriales > Mycobacteriaceae > Mycobacterium > Mycobacterium colombiense_A. The sequence goes on from NZ_LZSX01000063.1 coordinate 104,428, forward strand.
TTGCGCCGGTTGCCAGGGCCGGCCGCTCGATGCAGGCCGACTCCCCCGCGAGGGGCTTCGGTAGTGGGTGTGAGCTGCGGGAATGGTCCAAGCTCAGTGCCCGTCTGCCGCGGGCGCCGCGGCGGGATGCCGGCGCGGCCGGGCGCACGTGTGTCCAGGTCGGGGATAAAATCCGGCCGCGGATAAAGGTGAGGTAATACATGCCTGATTCCGCCGCTTATCCGGCCGATGGTGGGCGGGTGAGCACGCTGTAGCGGAACCCGTACTTGTTGACATAACCGGCGGCTGTGCCGCGCCGCCCGATCGACCCGACCGGCATGCCGCGCAGCAGCCCATTGGCCGGGGAATTGGCGCCACCGGCCACCGCGGCCTCGATCGGAGTGGCCTCCTCGGACAATGCCGCCGGGGTCACCGACGAGGTCAACGTCGCCCAATGCTGGGGCACCGAGAGCAGACCCACCCGGCCGGCCTGCCCAGCCCCCGCGGACACCGCACCCACGTGGCCCACACCGCCAAGATTGCCCAGACCCAGGCTCGCGAACTGCGGGGTGGGATACCAGGCACCACCGGCACCCGCGGTACTACCGCCAGGACCAGAGATCAACTGCTGGGCGATCGACGACCAGAAGCTCGTTAAACCGTTCGAGAAATAACCAAGGCCGGTGGTCTGCTTGAGGAGCACGGTGTACAAGCTGGGGTTCAGCCCCAGGTAGTTGTTGGTCGGGGTCGGCAACCCGGACTGCGTGAAGTTCTGAAGCGCATTCGTGAGCCAGGTGAACGGACCGGGCTGCGACGCGGTCGTCGTGGTCGACGCTTGGGTCACCGCTTGAGTTGTGCTGGCCGACAACGCTTGTGGGCTCGCCAGCTGCGACGTGGTCTGTGCGGTGTTGCCCGCCGGCTCGGCGACGGCCTTGGCCACCGCGGCGGCCTGGGTGGAGTCCGCCTCCGGTGTGGTGGTGTTGGGCGGTGACGTGAACGGCGTCAGCTCCGAGGCGGCGGCCGACGAGCCGGCGTAGCCATACATGGCGGCGGCGTCCTGGGCCCACATCTCCGTGTACTGCGCCTCGGTGGCCGCGATCGCCGGTGTGTTCTGCCCTAAGAAATTCGTCGCCACCAGGTTCGCCAACAAGACGCGATTGGCGGCGATCACCGGCGGCGGCACCGTCATCGCGAACGCCGCCTCAAAGGCCGCCGCCGCCGCCCTGGCTTGGCCCGCGGTTTCCTCGGCCTGCGTGGCCAGGACGCTCAGCCAGCTCACGTACGGCGTGACCGCCGACAGCATCGACGCCGAAGCCGGCCCCACCCAGGGCGCATGGGTCAGCTCCGCGATCACCGACGTGTAGCCGCTGGCGGCCGAGCCCAGCTCGGCGCCGAGCCCGTCCCAGGCCGCGGCGGCGGCCATGATCGGACCGGACCCCGGACCCGCGTACATGCGGCCGGAGTTGATCTCCGGCGGTAATGCCCCGAAGTCCATGGTTACGAAGCACCGGGCTCGAACGACATGTATCCCCTCGCAGATGGTCTCTCGGCGATGACCGTGAAGAATTTGCTTGCTGGGAAGGCTAGGTCCAGACGCTGCTCCATCGCCGCTTCGCGATTCGGCCGCCGCTACGCCGGCGGCAGTTTCGGGAGCGGTGTGCCGTCGCAGCGGCAGCACCGGGCCGACGTCGGTCGCGCCTTCCCGCCACGGTCGCTACCTGCGGGAACGCCCGGGCGCGGCCGTGCGCGACCCGCCTACCGCACCGACATTGCGCCCCGCTCCGGGGCGATGGTGCCGACGCGAAAACCCCAGAGCGGGATAAAAATCCGGCCGCAGATAATGGCCGCGGCGGTGGCCCCGACGGGCCGTGATTCGGAGCGTGAGAGCGTTCGCCGTTGTACGTACCTCAGGGCCGACCGTCGGCCCGCGGTTGATTACCGGCACACGAGTACGCGCCCTGCCGTAGCTGCTTTCGGGCAGGGCGCGTTCGAGATCAGTTGGGGCTGAGGCTATCCCGCGAAGGGGGCTATCCCGCGAAGGGGGCTATCCCGCGAAGGGGGCTATCCCGCGAAGGGCGGCCGCGCCATGACGGTGGGTCGGAAGCCGTACTTGGGACCGGCGGCTCCGTGCCCGGCGGCACCCGTGCCGGCCAGTGGCATGCCACCGAGGAGGTTTCCGGGGCCGCCGGCCGCCTCCGGCGCCGCGCTGATGCTGCTGACCGGGACCGCATGCCCCAGTGCCGGCGCGGCCCCCGACGCTCCGGACCACGTGACCGGCACCGACAACTTGCCACCTACGGAGGCCGCGCTGCCGACCGCCGCGACCGGGTAAGCGGCGGCCGCGCCGCCGCCGAGCATGCCGCCCAGCCCACCGAGACCGGGCAGGGCCTTGGCCGCGGCGGGAGCCGCCCCACCAATCCCCCCGACCGTCTTGGCGATCTGGGTGAAGGAGTTGGCCATACCGGTGCTGAAGTACGGCAGACCCTCGGTGTTATAGAACAGACTTGCGAACGGGCTGTAGCCGTTGACCAGCGATCCCAGGTTCGACGGGAAGGCCGGGTCACAGACGCGACCGACGATCGGGCTGCGGCAAGGTTGGAAGGTTGGTCTGCACACGCGAACGCGCCCCACCCCCGATACCTCCGGGTGCAGGGCGCGTCCGAGATCTGCTGGCGCTGAGGCTATCCCGCGAAGGGCGGTCGAGCCATGACGGTGGGCCGGAAGCCGTACTTGGGACCGACGACTCCGTGCCCGGCCGCACCCGCACCAGCCAGTGGCATGCCACCGAGCAGGTTGCCGGGTCCGCCGGCCGCCTCGGGGGCGGCGCTGATGCTGCTGACCGGGATCGCATGGCCCAGGGCCGGCGCGGCCCCCGACGCTCCCGACCAGGCGACCGGCACCGACAACTTGCCACCGACGGAGGCCGCGCTGCCCAGCGCCGCCACCGGGTGCGCCGCGGCGGCACCGCCACCCAGCATGCCGCCCAGCCCACCGAGCCCGGGCAGCGCCTTGGCCGCGGCCGCAGGCGCGCCGCCGATCAACCCGACGGTCTTGGAGATCTGCGTGAAGGTGTTGGCCATACCGGTACTGAAGTACGGCAGACCCTCGGTGTTGTAGAAGAGGCTGGCGAACGGGCTGTAGCCGTTGACGGCCCCTCCCAGGCTGGTGGGCAGGCTGGTCTGCCCGGTCAGCAGGAACCAGAGCTCCGACAACGGATCCGTGCTGGTCGTGGCCGCGGGTGTCGCAGCGGCCTTGACTGTCGAGCTTGCGGCCGGCGTCGCCAGCGACTGCAGGGTCTTCGACGTGTTGGTCGCCGTCGAGTTCGCCGACGCGTTGGTGACCGCCGCAGCCTGGTTGGCCTGGCCCGACTGATTGGTCACCTCGGGCGCCTTCTGGAACTGAGTCACGTTGGTCGCCGAGGAGGACTGGCCCGCGTAGCTGTACATCGCGCCCGCATCCTGCGCCCACATCTCGCCGTACTGGGCCTCCAGCTGCGCGATCAGCGGAGTGTTCTGCCCCAGCACGTTCGTCGCCTGCAGCTGCTGCGATTGCATCCGGTTGGACGCAATCAGCGGGGGAGGCACCGACGAGGCCAGCGCGGTCTCATACGCCGCGGCAGCCGAACGCGCCTGGGTGGCCGCCTCCTCGGCCTGAGCGGCCGTGGTGGTCATCCATGCGGCGTAGGGAGCCGCCGCCTGGGCCATCGCCGCCGAGGCTGTGCCGGTCCACTCCTCGCTGCTGAGCGCGGTGACCACCTGCTCGTAGCTCAGCGCCGCCGAGTTGAGCTCGGCCGCCAGTGCGCTCCAGGCCGACGCGGCGGCCATCAAGGACCCCGATCCCGGACCAGAATAAATCCGCGCCGAATTGAACTCCGGCGGAAACGCTCCGTAATCCAACATCATTGACTCCTTAACCAGTCGCGGCCGCGTTGGCCGCCTCAGTCACCGCGTACGACCCAGAGCTGGTGCTCAGGGTGTTGACAAACATTTCGTGAATCGCTGCCGCCTGAGCACTGACGGCCTGGTACATCTGCCCGTGCGCGGCGAACTGCGCCGCCGTGAGCGCCGAGACCTCGTCGGCAGCCGCCGGCACCACCCCCGTCGTCGGGGCCGCTGCGGCGGCGTTCTGAGCGCTCAGCGTTGAGCCTATGGTCTGCAGATTGCCCGCTGCGGCGGCAAGCGCCTCGGGCTGCGTGGTCACAAAGGACATCTAGTTTCCTTCCCTTCGGTGGGGCCCGGCGAGCATTGGGTTGTGTTGACCGTTCATGGCGTTCATCTGGACTCTTCTTATCCGGCCGATGGTGGCCGGGTGAGCACGCTGTAGCGGAACCCGTATTTGTTGACGTAACCGGCGGCCGCGCCGCGCCGCCCGATCGATCCGACCGGCATGCCGCGCAGCAGCCCATTGGCCGGGGAATTGGCGCCACCGGCCGCCGCGGCCTCGATCGGAGCGGCCTCTTCGGACAGTGCCGCCGGGGTCACCGACGAGGTCAACGTCCCCCAGTGTTGGGGCACCGAGAGCAGCCCCACCCGGCCGGCCTGGCCGACCCCCGCGGAGACGGCACCCACGTGGCCGACACCGCCCAGGTTGCCCAGACCCAGGGTCGCGAACTGCGGCGTCGGGAACCAGGCACCACCGGCACCGGCCGTGGTACCACCGGGACCGGAGACCAACTGCTGGGCGAGCTGCGACCAGAAGGCCGGTATGCCATTCGAGAAATAGGCAAGACCCGAGGTTTGCTTGAGGATCACGGTGTACAGGGTGGGATTCAGGCCCAGGTAGTTGTTTGTGGGGGTCGGCAGCCCCGAATTCAAGAAGTCCTGAAGTGTGCTCGAGAGCAACCCCGGATTCGAGGTGGCCGCGGTCGTTTGTGTCGCCGCCTGAGTTGTGCCGGCCGACAACGCTTGTGGGCTCGCCACCTGGGACGTGGTCTGTGCGGTGTTGCCCGCCGGCTCGGCGACGGCCTTGGCGACCGCGGCGGCCTGATCGGAGTCCGCCTCCGGGGTGGTGGTGTTGGGCGGCGTGACGAACGGGCTCAACGTCGACGCGGCCGCCGAAGACGCCGTGTACCCGGCCATAGCGCCGGCGTCTTGCGCCCACATCTCCATGTACTGCGCCTCGGTGGCCGCGATCGCGGGCGTGTTCTGCCCGAAGAAGTTCGTCGCCACCAGGGTCGCCAGCAAGACTCGATTGGCGGCGATCACCGGCGGGGGCACCGTCATCGCGAACGCCGCCTCAAAGGCCGCCGCGGCGGCCCGGCCCTGTCCTGCCGTCTCCTCCGCCTGCGCGGCCATGGTATTGAGCCAGGTCACGTACGGGGTGATCGCCGAAAGCATCGACATCGATGCCGGTCCTACCCACGGCCCGCTGGTGAGCTCGGTAACCACCGAGTTGTAGCCGCTGGCCGCAACACCCAATTCCGCCGCTATCTCATCCCAGGCGGCGGCCGCGGCCATCATTGGCCCCGACCCCGGACCCGCATACATGCGACCGGAATTGATTTCGGGCGGTAACGCCGCGAAGTCAAACACCGTGTCCTCCTCAGTCGGCCGCGAACGCATGCGATCTCGGCTGTCACATAGGAATCAGTAGTGGTCGTGGTCACGGCTCTGTAAACGACGCCACCTGTTGGCCGCCGATGCCGGGGGATCGCTGTGCGATGCTTTCCGCTCGCGACCCCGTCAGCCGCGCCGGACGATGCATCCTGACCGATTGGCTGTGTCCGCAAAGGTGGTCTGCCACCACACTTCTCGGACATCCGGTCAAGAACGTCATGCACCTTCTGGCCTCGACTTATCCCCCGCTGTCAGCAACCGAGCGACAGCTCGCGTGTGCCCGAACTGCCGCCCGCGACTGAGATTAGTTCGTTACGAGGCAAACACCGACACCCAGAGCCACCTGTTCATTAATGGCCAGCCACTGTTCATTCCCGGTCGGGGGGAGTTCACTAAAGTCAACGGATTGTTCATCATCCGTTTGCTTTTGGCCCGCCGCGCCAGGACAGATTTGCGCCGTCAGTCCTCTTCGAGAATCAGTGCCATTTCGGGGCAGGAAGCGACGCCGTCGCGAGTCAATTGCTCGTCTTCGGGTGCGACGTCGTGCTCCTCGAGAATCGAATAGCCGGACTCGTCGATGGGAAACAGGTCTGGGTCGACGGCGTAACACTGGGCGTGGCCCACACACTTCGACTGTTCCAGACGAACCCTCACGAGGTTTCCTCCCTAGGCGGCCCGGTTCGGCCGTAACCGGCTCCACGAAATGGCCGGGCTGGCACTTCACGGTTCGATACCCAGGTTAGTCGGTCGGTAAAGTATCGAAGATGTTCGCCAGCCGATTCCGTGCGCCGGAAGTTCCGGTTGCGCCCGGGTAGGCGTGTCCGTGTTCCTTTGCCGCGCATGCAATATTGGTGTGCCGCCACATGTTGATATCGACGAAGTCCGACGAAGGCGCAATCGCGTCGCGGTTTTCGGACAAATAGAGACAACCGGAGATCGAAGCGCATGAGCGAAGGCCAGCAGGGCTCGTTCTACCTACCCCGACTTGATTTCGCCACGCTTCCGATGACCGCGGACCGGGGCCTCGGGTGGAAGACGCTGCGCGACGCCGGACCCGTTGTCTTCATGAACGGCCACTACTACATCACCCGGCGTGAAGACGTGCTGGCCGCACTGCGCAACACCAAGGTCTTCTCATCGACGGTGCTGCAGCCTCCTGGCCACCCATTGCCGGTGCTGCCGCTGGCTTTTGATCCGCCGCAGCACACCCGCTACCGCCAGATTTTGCAGCCGTATTTCAGCCCGCACGCGTTGAGCAAGTCGCGCCCGGTGCTGGTGCGCCACGCCGGCGAGATGATCGGCGCCCTGGCCGGCCGGGGCGAGTGCGAGGTGATGGCGGACTTCGCCAACCTCTACCCGTTTCAGGTGTTCCTGGACCTCTACGGCCTGCCGGTCGAGGATCGTGACCGCCTCATCGATTGGAAAGACGCCATCGTCGGCGAAAAGCCCTTCATCACCCAGAGCGACATCGAGAAGTCCGATCAACTGCTGCAGTACCTGGCCGACGCAATCGCACAGCGCCGGCAGAACCCGGGGTCGGACATGCTGTCGAAGGTGATAACCGGCAAGGGCAACTTCACCGACCTCGAGCTGCTGGGCATGAGCCACCTGCTGATCCTGGCCGGTCTGGACACGGTAACGGCGGCCATCGGGTTCTCGCTGTACGAGTTGGGGCGCAGGCCGCAGCTGCGCAAGGAACTGCGCGACAATCCAAAGCAGATCAGGGTTTTCATCGAGGAGATCGTCCGACTCGAACCGTCGGCCCCGGTGGCGCCGCGGATCACCACCGAATTCGTCGAAGTCGGCGGCATGACACTGCCGCCGGGCACGTCGGTGCGGCTGTGCATGGCCGCGGTCAATCGCGACGACAGCGACGCGATGTCCACCAACGAGCTCAACATGGACGGAAAAGTCCACCGGCACTGGGGGTTTGGCGGTGGACCGCACCGCTGCCTGGGCTCTCACCTGGCGCGCATCGAACTGACGGTGATCGTCGCGGAATGGCTGTCCCGGATTCCGGATTTCGAACTGCCCGAGGACTACTCCCCCGAGATCAATTACCCGTCAAAGAGTTTCGCGCTCAAGGCATTGCCGCTGCGCTGGGGCTGAACCTCACCCGGTCGGCCCCAGCGCAGCGCGCCGTCCTACTTGCGGAACTCGGTCGCTGCGACCTGAACGAACACACCGGTGTCCTCGGCCATCAGCAGGCCTCGGCCACGGGGCAGCGGACCACCCTTCATCTTGCCGCGGATGAAGCCCTCGTCGGGATCGGCGTCCATCACCAGCAGTGGCGCGTTGGCCTGGGCCAGTGCCCGCAACATCGGGTCGCTGCCGGCCGAGGACCAACCACCGAACGTCCGCGTGACGAGCACGTGCAGGCCGACGTCGGCGGCCCGGGTCACCCACGGTGCAGCCTTGTGCAACGGCGAGTCGAAGCCTGCCGGCAGTTGCTGGATGTCGTCGACGATCAGGAAGATCTCCGGCCCGCTCCACCAGTTCCGGGACAGCAGCTCTTCGGCGGACAAGCCGGGCGGCGGCTCGCGGCCGGCCAGGACCGCGGCGAGTTCACCCATCATCGCCTGGACGCCGTCGAGGTTGTAGGCGAACTTCTCCACGTAGTCGGAGCCGAGCGTGGTCAGCAGCTGACGACGCGGGTCCACCAGCCACACCTGGGCCGAGGGCTGCCCCGGCGGCGGCGGCGGCGCGCTGGTCGCTCCAGGCGCGTACAACCGCCCGATCTCGGACATGATCGTGGCCAGCGTCGTGGTACGCCCACATTCGCGACGGCCGGTCACCATCAGGTGCGCGTTCTCGGCGAAGTTGAGATACACCGGGGACAGGTCCAATTCCGAGATGGCCCAAGCGATTCCGCCCGCACCGACGCCCTGGCGGGTGTCCTGCGCGGCGAGTCCGCGGAGCTGTTCCACCCCGAATGTCGCCGGCAGCCGGCGCACCGGCGGAGCCTGAGCGCTCGTGATCCGGCTGACGGCTTCGACGATGCTGTCGGACTCGAATCGGTTGTCGGGCGTACTCGCCAGCGCGGGACGCGCCACCAACGTGTGCAGACCGGACTGCGGGTCGGCGTCGAGGCGGACGTAGTTGACCGCGACCATGCCGCGACCCGGCTTGACCGGAACGTCCTTGGCGAAGCGCGAACGCACCAGCTTCGCGTCTTCCACGGCGGCCAGCCGCAGCTCGACCCGCGAGCCGAAACCGCTGCGCACCGGCGGCCGCAGCTCCGATTCCCGATCGGCGGTGACCACCACGTGCACCCCGAACGAGGGGCCCTGGTTGATGATCACGTTGACCTGCTCGATCAGCACCTCGTTCTCTTCGGCCAGCGCCCGGTAGTTGTCCACCACCAGGTAGACGTCGCCGAAGCCGTCGTTGGGGACCGGACCGGGCTCGTTGCCGAACTTGCGCCGCCGGAACACCTCCATCGAGGCGATCCCGTACTCGAGGAAGCTGCGCTTGCGCTCCCGCACCAGGGCCAGCAGTTCGGCCACCGTGCGGCGAACGCCGTAGGGGTCGGTCGGACCGGCCACCTCACCGACGTGGGGCAGCCGGGCGACGGTGGTCAGCGCGGTGCTGCTGTAGGCCAGGCAGTAGAACTGGATCTGCTCGGGCGTGTGGGTGAGCGCCGCCGAACAGATCAGGGTCTGCAGCGCGGTCGTCTTACCCGAACCACCGGCACCCAGGATCAGCACGTTGGCACCGGGCCCCGACGTGTCGACCGTCCACGGCGGCTGGTCGTGCTTGAACGGACGGTCGATGATCCCGATCGGGAAGACCAGATCCTGCGCGGTGCCGTAGTCCTGCTGCCAGGGGTGGCCGAGGAAGCGGTTCACCAATTCGTCGATGGCGACGGGCTGGCTCAGCGGCGGCTGCCACAGCCGGTATGGCTGGAAGTCGATCTTGCGCAGCTGGTCGATGATGACCGTGCCGACCTTGGGCGTCCGGATCCCTTCGGAGTCGTCGTCCTCGGCCGCCTCGATCGGAAGCGGGTCGCCGTCGGTGGGGATGGCGGGAGCGGTGACGTCCGGTCCACCGACGCTGACTTCCAGCGGGGTGAACGAGTTGGTGAACAGTTGGGGACGGACGTAGTCGATGCTGTGCACCAGCGCCGGCGCTTCGTCTCCGTCGTCGGTGAGGCCGCGCGGGAAGTAGTCCCGCCACAGGAATTCGGCCTGGAACCGGGTGATGTCTTCCAGGCTGCGGCGGAAGTAGCCCAGACCGGCCTGCGCGGGCAGGTTGACCGCGTTCGGCACACCGGCCGCTTGCGCCGCACCGGCGGTGCGCGCCTTCAGCACCAGCCGGTAACCCATGTTCTCCATGAGCTTTTCGGCGCGGCTCTCGATGGTCTGCGACGCCATCATCAGGTGGATCCAGTACGCGCGACCCTGACGACCGATGGAGTCGAGGACGTCGACCGCGGTCGGCATGATCCGGAACCACTCGTAGAACTCGTCGATGACGACCACGAGCATCGGCAGCGGCGCCATGTCCTGGCCGCGTGCCCGCATCCGGAGGCGCACCGAGTTGTATTCCTTGGCGTCGTCGACACCGGCGCTGTCGCAGATCGCCTTGCGGCGGGCGATCTCACCCCAGAGCGCGTCCAGGAAGCGCTCCATCAACGCCTGGTCTTCTTCCAGGTCGGTGATGATCCGGGACACGTGCGGCACGCCGGCGAACGGCTTGACCGCCGATCCACCCTTGAGGTCGGCCAGCACGAACTGCAGCTCGTCGGGCGGGTGGCTGAGCATCAGCGACTCGATCACGGTTCGCACCAGGGTCGATTTACCCGAACCGGTCGTACCGGACATGACGCCGTGCGGGCCGTCGCCGCCTTCGTCGAGCGACTTCATGTCGAGGAACAGCAGCTCGCCGTTGTCCGAGCGGACACCGAACGGCGCGCGCAACCGGGACCTGCCCATCGAGTCGTTGCGATTACCCCACAGCGACTCGAAGTCGATGCGGCCCGGATCGTCAATTCCGTAGTAGGCCATGATGTCTCGGGCGCCGATGTGCGCCACCCGCTGGCCGATCTCCTCGTACGCCTCGGCGAGCCGCCAGCGCGCCAGCTTCTGCGAAAACTCCTCGGCCTCGGCGGCGCTGATGTGGTCGGTGAGGGCGAAGAACCAGGGCTTCTCGTCGATGACCATCCAGGTGTCGCGGTCGCGGGGCAGCGCCTCGATCACACCCTTCTCGTCGAACCGCAGCGTGCGCTCCGGCACCGCGCTCCACATCGCGGAACCCGTCAGGTCGAAGAACGTCACCCCGTCGACGCCCTCGCCGCTGATCACGTACTCCCATTGCGGGTCGACGGCATCGGCGATGATCACGGTGTGCGGGGTCGGCGTCTGTGCCGACGAACTGGCGTGCCGGGGCGTGAAAGAGCCACGGCCGGCGAACAATTCGGCCTGCTCGGCGGCGAACTCGCGCACCGAGCTGTAGACCATGCGCGCGTTGCCGGCGGCGTCCTGGCGACGCGGGTCACCGAAGTGCGGCAGCCACTTCACCCAGTCCCATTCGTCCAGGTTCGAACTGACCACGATCATGCGCATGTGGTCGGGCCCGTGCGAGAACGCCAGCTGGCAGATGATCGCCCGCATCAGTCCCACCGCCTGCTCGCGATCTCCGGCCAGCGAGTACCAGGGCTCGACCAGCACCGAGATCATCTTGGGCAGGTTGTAGACGACGCTTTGGTAGCGCCCGAATTCCTGAAGCGCCTTACCGGTCACCGGCTCCAGCTCGATGTCGGTCGGCATGTTCTGGGGCTCACCCCAGGTCACCTCGGGGCGCGTCATACCGACGCCGACGCGGACCACGCCGAAGTTCAGGTCTTTGCCGTCGGGCTTGCGTTCCCACATCCGCGATGACCCGACCGCGGCGGCCAGCGTGGTGGGCGCCGGGTGGAACCACCGGTAGTTGGCGTCCATGCTGTCGGCCGACTCGTGGGCGGTCTCGCGCAGCATGTCCAGCATCAGCATGAACTGGGCACGCATCGAGTCCAGCTTGGGCCGGCTCATCTGCTGCTGGCCGCCGAACCGGCCGCCGAACATCATCATCGCGACCCCACCGATCATGAAGATCGGGAAGATCGAGCCGGCGCCGCCGAACACGTGCGAACCGCTGGCGAAGGTCATGGCGACCATACCGATCAGCAGGCCGACCACCACGACGCCGACCACGATCAGCCACCAGGGCTTGCCCTCCGGCGGCGGGATGCTCAACGGCGTCGGCAGGACGATGTTCTCCGGCTTGATTACCGGAGGCTTCTCCGGCGTAGGCCGCGCAAATCCACGTTTCACTTCGGTACCGCCAACTCTCCTGGTGACATATCCATCGGTAGCGTGTCGTGCTCCACCAGCGCATCCGCTCGCGACAACGTCGGCCCCTGCGGCAGCAGTCGCAGCGCCACCCACGGCGCCAGACCCGGTTTCGTCTTGAGGCCCAACGCTTCTCGTACCTCGCGGGTGTCGTCGACTCCGAATCGGGCACCCGCATCCGTGAGCCACCACAACGATTCGGTCGTCTTGGCTCCGGGGTCGTTTCCGGTGACGGCCACGAAGTTCGCGTAGTCGGGCCCGAAGAAGACCTGATCGGCTTCGCGGCCGGTGGTGTCGGCCTTGACCAGCGAAACCACCCTGCCGGCGTCCTTCTGCTCGACCGGAATCGTCGCGCCGGAGATGACCTGGACGCGAGCCCGGTTCTCACCCGAGGTCTTCTGCCACCACCAGCAGGTCGCCGGGTTCTCGCGAATGTCCATCACGTTCAGCGGCGCGTCCGGGTAGGACGACAGATCCAGCTTGTTGACCACCGGCATCTTCGCCAGCGCGGACGGCTCCACGGTCACCGGCTTGGTGTTGCCCGGCCCGGCGTTCTGCAGGATCTGGGCCACCAACGGCGGCAGCGTCTGCACGCCGTCGGCCAACACCAGCGAATACTGTTGCGGCCCACTGATTTGCGGGGTGACGATCACCGTGCCGATCGGGCCCGGCGCGTTCGGGAACGACGCCCCGGCACCGGCATTCTGGATCTGCGGCACGGTCAGTTCGGGGCCCACCGGCAACGCGTCATACAGGGCGCGGCTCATCGGCTTGGCCATGCTGACCTCCTCCGGGGTGAGACCCAACGGCAGCAGCACCGATCGGTTCGACCCGTCGATGCGGGAGCGACGTCCGTCCCGGATCACCCAGGCGTCCCCGCCGTAGTTCAGCACCACCGCGTCCGACCCCGTCAGTACCCGCCGGTGGTTGCCCAGATCGGGGTTGCCGTCGATCACCGTCACCGTCACACCGGACGGTGCGCCGGCCCCGGTCGAGTTCGCCACGGTGTCGCAGACCAACCAGGACGACGCGGCCGGGCTGGTCGGGTGGAAGCTGGACGGTGCGCCCGGGATGCCCACCATCGGACCGCGCGGCAGGCTGGCGATCTGGTTGGACTTGACCAGGTGCGGGTTGTCCGGGCGGCCGGTGATGAGGCGGGCCGACGCCAGGTTCAGCGCCGGGTACAACTTCTCGCCGACGCGGACGTACAGGGCACCCGAGTCGCGGTCGGCGATGATCGGCGACTCGTTGATCTGGCCGGCCGGGCTGATGAAGGAGTAGAGCAGCGCGCCGAGGCAGATCACCAGCGCGGCGGAGATCGATGCCACCACGGCCAGGTTCTGACGCCGTCCCGGCTCGACCTCCATGCGCACTCGCCACCGGGTCAGTGCCATCGCGGTCCGGCGCGCAAGGAACTGGTAGCCGGTCACCTGGGTCCGGGTCGACAACCCGAGGCCGTACCCCGACCCGCGCTGCCCGCGACTCTCTTCCGCCACTTAATTCACCATCCGGTCTACTGATGCGCCTGGATATTGTCCCGCTGAACTGATCCCAGCGCGAATTACATGACAACCGTAAGGCACCTGCGCGAACCTCGCCACGCGGCGCCGAAGCCATTCACTTCTACATCTCTTTATGCACCCGAAGCCGGCCACGTTCCCCGCGCCGGAGCCGCCGGCGAGGACGGCGGCGATACGCGCCATTGAGCTGGCAGTTTCGTCTCCCCCACGGATGAACCGACCGCATCCTTCTCGTCTCCTCGGAGCATCGTAGTGGGCGCGCGGCCTTTCGTCCTGTCGAGCGCACCACGCCGTTCCCGGAAGAAGTCGTAAATGAATGGCGGGCCACCACGCAGCAAAGAATCAGCCAACTCGCACCGGGTCCGAGTCGCAGGGCCGCGAATCCGGACAGCAAGATGGCGGTATGACTGAACTCGCGCCGTCGCTGATCGAACTCTCCCGGAGGTACGGCATCGCGACGGAGTACGAGGACTGGGCCGGCCGGCGGGTGCGGGTTTCCGACACCACACTGAAGGCCGTGCTGGGGGCCCTCGGCGTCGCGGCCGACAACGAGCAGGATCGCAACGTCGCGCTGACCGCGAAGCTGCGGGCGCACTGGGCGCGCCGGCTGCCGGCGACCATCGTCGGGCGTACCGGCGAGCCGATCCGGTTCTGGGCACATGTCACCCACGGCGATCCCGCCGAGGTGTGGTTGCAGCTCGAAGACGGCACGGTGCGCGGCGGTGTCGAACAGGTCGACAACTTCACCCCGCCGTTCGACCTGGACGGCCGCTGGGTGGGCGAGGCCAGCTTTCTGCTGCCCTCCAATTTGCCGCTGGGCTATCACCGCGTGCACCTGCGTTCCGGTGACTCCGAGACCAGCACCGCGCTGATCGTCACGCCGGACTGGCTCGGGCTGCCGGAGCGGCTCGGCGCCCGTCGCGCGTGGGGCATGGCCGTGCAGCTCTACAGCGTGCGGTCGCAGCAGTCGTGGGGCATCGGCGACCTGACCGATCTGACCGACCTGGCGGTGTGGTCGGCATCGCGCCACGGCGCCGACTACCTCCTGGTCAATCCCCTGCACGCGGCGGCCCCGACCAAGCCGATGGAGCCGTCGCCGTACCTGCCGACATCGCGGCGCTTCGTCAACCCGATTTATCTTCACGTCGAGGCAATCCCCGAATTCGCCGACCTGACCAAGCGCAGCCGGGTCCGCCGGCTGCGCTCCGAGGTGCAGCAGCGCGCCGCCCGCGTCGACGCCATCGACCGCGACAGCTCGTGGGCGGCCAAGCGCGCAGCTCTCAAGCTGCTGCACCAGGAACCGCGGTCGGCGGGACGGGAGCTGTCCTACACCGCATTCCGCGACCGGGAGGGCCGCGCACTGGACGACTTCGCCACCTGGTGCGCGCTGGCCGAGAAGTACGGAGCCGACTGGCACTCCTGGCCCGAGGCGCTACAACACCCGGCCGCGGCCGGGGTTGCGGACTTCGTCAAAAAGCATTCGGACACAGTCGATTTCCATCGCTGGCTGCAGTGGCAACTCGACGAGCAGCTGGCCGCGGCGCAGTCACAGGCGATCCGGGCCGGCATGTCGTTGGGCGTCATGCATGACCTGGCCGTCGGCGTGCACCCCGATGGCGCCGACGCTTGGGCGCTGCAGGACGTGATGGCGCTGGGCGTCACCGCGGGCGCGCCGCCGGACGAGTTCAATCAGCTCGGCCAGGACTGGTCCCAACCGCCGTGGCGGCCAGACCGATTGGACGAGCACGAATATCGGCCGTTTCGCGCGCTGATCCGCGCGGTGCTGCGGCATGCCGGCGGCGTGCGCATCGACCACATCATCGGGTTGTTCCGGCTCTGGTGGATCCCGCGGGGCACCTCGCCAACCGAGGGCACCTACGTGCGGTACGACCACGAAGCCATGATCGGCATCGTCGCGCTGGAAGCGCACCGCGCCGGCGCGGTCGTCGTCGGCGAGGACCTCGGCACGGTCGAGCCGTGGGTGCGCGACTACCTCTTGCTGCGGGGCCTGCTGGGCACCTCGATCCTCTGGTTCGAGCTGGACCGCGACGGTAACGGCGGCCCGCTGCCGGCCGAGCGCTGGCGCGAGTACTGCCTGTCCTCGGTCACCACGCACGACCTGCCGCCGACCGCCGGCTATCTGGCGGCTGACCATGTGCGGCTGCGCGATTCGCTGGGGCTGCTGACCCGCCCCGTCGAAGAGGAGCTGGAATCCGACCGGACGGAGCTGGCGGCGTGGATGGCCGAGCTGCGCCGGGTCGGGTTGCTCGAGGACGGCGAGGAGGCCCCCGAGCAGGTCGTCGTGGCGCTGTACCGCTACCTGGGCAGGACGCCGTCGCGGCTGCTGGGCGTGGCGCTCACCGACGCCGTCGGTGACCGCCGCACCCAGAATCAGCCCGGCACCACCGACGAGTACCCCAACTGGCGGGTGCCGCTGACGGGCCCGGACGGGAGCGCGGTGATGCTCGAGGACGTGTTCGCCGATCCGCGCACCGCCGCGCTCGCCGAAGCCGTGCGCACCGCGATCGCGCCCGTCGCCGCCGAAAGCGCGACCCGCTAGTCGCCCCGTCGGGTGCCTTGTTAGCTTCAACAGCCATGAAGGTCTCAGTGGTGGCCCCGGTCGCCGATGGTGTCACCGCGGACCCCGACTGGATGGTGGCCTTCGCGCGCCACCTCGAAGCCTGCGGGTTCGAATCGATCGTCGTCGTCGAGCACACCGTGTTGCTCACCCGCTACGACAGCGTCTACCCCTACGACGATTCGGGACGCGTCGGGCTGGCGCCGGACTGCCCCATCCCGGATCCACTTGACCTGCTTGCGTTTCTGGCCGGCCAGACCAACCGCCTGGGCCTGGCCACCGGCGTGCTGGTGCTGCCCAACCACCACCCGGTGGTGCTGGCCAAGCGGGCCGCCACCGTCGACGCCCTGTCCGGCGGCAGGCTGCGCCTGTGTGTGGGTGTGGGCTGGCTGAAGGAGGAACTGGCCGCCTGCGATGTGGATTTCGACAACCGGGGCCGACGCGCCGACGAGCAGCTGGCTGTCATGCGTGAGCTGTGGGCTCAGCGGTCCGGCGGGGCCTCCTTCGCGGGCGAATTCTTCAACTTCGAGAATGTCATGTGCTACCCGAAACCCGTTGCGGGGGAACGACTCCCGATTCACATCGGTGGGCACAGCCGGGCCGCCGCGCGCCGCGCCGGACGCCTCGGCGACGGGTTCCAGCCGCTCGGGGTGACCGGGCCGCGTCTCGCGTCGCTGATCGCGCTCATGCGCGACGAGGCGGAGTCGGCGGGCCGAGATCCGGCGGTACTGGAAGTGTCGCTGGGCCACGCCGTCACCAAGATCGATGCCGAGCGCGCGGCCGCCCTCGCCGATCAGGGCGCCGACCGTCTGGTGCTGGCCATGCCGCCGACCACCGATATCGAGCAGGCCAAGGACCTGTTGTCGGCGTGTGCGCAACGGCTGTCCCTGAAATCATGACGCTGTCAGCCGACCAGCGCGCGGCGCTGAGCGATCTGGTGCACCGCTACGCCGCCCACGTCGATGACCGTGAATTCAGTGCTGCTGCAAGCCTTTTCACCGCCGACGCCGAACTGGTGGTGCCGGCACCGCCGGCCGATCTGTTGCCGATCCATTCGCATCGCGGCCGCGACGCCGTCACGGCCGCCGTGGCGGTTGTCGCAGCCGTCGCCCGCACCGAGCACGCGATCATCGGCGAGGTGTACGACGCGGCCGCGCAATCCGGCGCCGCGCGCGGGCGGATCGCGTGCGTCGCGCACCACTGGAACGAACGCGACGCCGAGCTGGTGGACGTGGCGTGGCACCTGCGCTACGACGACGATTACGTGCTGACCGACGCGGGCTGGCGGATCAGCCGCCGGGCTTTGACGGTCCACGCCATCGAGACCCGCCCGGTGCGCCGGCTGCTGCCGCACGGCCCCGCCTAGCGTGTTGGCAGCAGATTATGCGCACACTCACAGCAAAACTCATCGGTTCGTATCTGCGGCACAAATCGACGTTTTCTTTGGGTAGGTGCGGCTAACGTCGTTGGGTCTCGGCGGGATTTTGCGCACTCGGCGCGCGTACCGCCCACCGAACCCCGTGCAGGCGCCGCGAGGCGGGCCGTCGATCCCGATTGACTCCAATTAATCCAGGTTCATTCGTGTAATTTCGGCCGCGTGACGAACACCGTTGATTCCGCGGGGACCGGTGGAGGGCGAGCAGCACAGCCCGGCTCGGTATCGACGCTGGCAGTGGGCACGCCGCTGACGTCCAATCCGGACTACCGCAACGAGATTCACACTGCCGAAGACATCATCGATGTGGACCACTACGGTGGCGGCTTCGACCTCACCAGGCGGGCCACCGCCCCGAAGCTGCGCATCGGCCGCGACCGATGGTTCAACCTGCTGTGGCTGATCCCTATCGGGTTTGCCGTGCTGATCGCCGGGATCGCGGTTGGCAAAGGCCTGCACAACATGCCGGCGGTGCAGTCGTTCATCCAGCGCTACCCCGGGTCGGACAGCGCCGGCGTACCCCCCGGCCTGCCGGCGTGGATCGGCTGGACGCATTTTTTCAACCTCTTCATGATGATGTTCATCATCAGGACGGGGATCCAGATTCTCTGCGACCATCCCCGGCTTTACTTCAGCCGCAACGCGACCCCGGGTAAGGACGAGTGGCTGCGGGTGGGGCCGCCGGTCCCGGACGACGAGCTGTGGACCGCCAACGCCGACACCGTCGCTCTGCCACCGCAATTGGGGCTGCCCGGCTTCCGGCACTCCATCGGCCTGGCCCGCTGGTGGCATCTGGGCATCGACGTGTTGTGGCTCGTCAACGGGGCCGTCTTCTACGTGCTGTTGTTCGCCACCGGTCAGTGGCGCCACATCGTGCCGCTGAGCTGGGACGTCTTCCCGAACGCGGCGTCGGTGGCCATTCAGTACCTGTCGCTGGACTGGCCGACCGACAACGGCTGGGTCGCCTACAACGGCCTGCAGCTGCTGTCCTACTTCACCACCGTCTTCATCGCCGCCCCGGCCGCGCTGATCACCGGTCTGGGCATGTCGCCCGCGCTGTCCCAGCGGGTGCACTGGCTCAGCAAGCGGCTCAGCATCCAGCACGCCCGGTCGCTGCACTTCGTGGTGCTGGTCTACTTCCTGTTCTTCATCCTGGTGCACGTCACCATGGTTCTGACGACCGAGGCGCTGCGAAACCTCAACCACATGTTCGCCTCCCGCGACGACAACAGCTGGATCGGTTTCGGCATCTTCGCCGCGGCCATGGTACTGACCGCGATCGCATGGGTTTGGGCCACTCCCTTCACCATTCGCCATCCCCGCGTGGTGCAGCGGGTCGGCTATGCCCTGGTGGGTCCCTTCCAGCGGATGCTCGAGCAGCTGGACCCCAAGCCCGGCGCCTTCACCGACAAGGACATCTCGCCCCACCACTGGCGCAACGGCCGCCTGCCGGAGACCGTCGAGTACAAAGAGCTGGAGCGCGACGACTTCAAGGACTGGCGGCTGCGGGTCTACGGTCTGGTCGAGCACCCGATGGAATTTTCGCTCGAGGACCTGATGGCGCTGCCCTACCACGAGCAGATCAGCCAGCACTTCTGCATCCAGGCGTGGTCGGGCGTCGCCAAATGGGGTGGCGTGCAGATGAAAACGATCATGGACATCGTCAAGCCGCTGCCCGAGGCGAAATGGGCGGTCTTCTATTCGATGGGGCTGGGTGCCACGGGCGGCATCTACTACAACGCCCACCACATCGGCCAGATGGACCACCATATGACGATGCTGGCCTACAACATGAACGACCAGCAGCTCCCCTACATGCACGGCAGACCGCTGCGGCTGCGCAACGAATTGCAGCACGGCTTCAAACTGGTGAAGTGGATCAAAGGCATCGAGTTCGTCGCCGACTACCACGACATCGGCAGCGGTTACGGCGGGTACAGCGAAGACCACAAGTACTTCGGGCGTCACCAAACACTCTGAGCCGCGGACGCGCGTCACCTCCGGCAAGTCGTTTGTCCGAACGGCCATACGGGTAGCACCAACACATCGGCCGAAACGGATGTGACAGCAGAGGAGACGCCATGAGGCACAATCCTGTCGGCGACCAGCGGACCACTGACCGGTATGCGCGCGGATCGGCGCCTGCCGCGGCGCAAAAACCCGGGCTCGTGGTGGTCGCGGCGGCCGCGCTGGCGTTCGTGGTGTGCGTGACGAATTTCGCGCTGGGTGAGGCCGGCGCCGGTGTTGCCGCCGCCATCATCTCGATGCTCGCGTTCGGGGCCGGCCTGTCCTGGCTTGCGATGGACCGCAGGCGAATTCGCGATGCCGAGCGGCAGTGGGTGATCAGGCACCCGGCGGCCCGGTAGACCGACTACCGCAGGGCCGCGAGGTTGTTCACGGACTTTTGCACGTCGGAGCGCAGCACCCGGGCGACCAATCCCCCGACCGGCCCGCTGAGCAAACCGCCACCGAGATCGGCGGTGAGGTGGAACGTCGACCCGGGGTGATCGTCGGTGACGCTCATCGCCACCGTGAGGCGGATGCCGCCGCGTCCGCGACCCCGCAGCTCAATCGCTTTCGGCTCGTCGTACCGGGTGACTTCCCAGTGGATGACGTTGCGGAAGCCCTTGACCTTGACGCACGACGAGACACAGGTGCCCTTCTCGATCGTGTCGGGCACCGGCCCCCGCCACCCGGCGAAAATCGTCATCCACTCGTCGAATCGATCCAGGTCGGACGCCAGCTTCCAAGCCGCCTCCGGCTCTACCTGCGACGACACCGAGACATCTACGCGAGCCAACGTCTTCCTCCCCTGGTCAATCAGAAACGCCGTCGCCGCACGTGCCGGCGACAAACACACAACCGTGGCTGAGTACCCCGACACCGTCACGCGTATTCGTCGGCCCGGACGCTCAGGGCCAGGCCTGGTCCAGCTGGTGAGCCACGTCGATGATCTGCGCCGCCTGCGACTGGGGCGCGTCGATCTCGGTGGCGACGTAATGCGCGATGAACCGCCGGATCTCACCGTCGACGCCGGCCAGGATCCGCAGCACCTCGCCGCGGATCGACTTCGACGAGACGTTGACGGTGATGTCGGAGGGCCGCGGCTTGGCGACGTCGACGATCAACAACAGCGGCTCGGCCGCGCGCGCGGTCGCGCGCAATTGGATGTCCCCGGAGACCACAAATCGCTGCTTATCAAGCCACAGGTCGACCAGCAGGTCGATCGACAGGGGAATGTGGATGACGAAGGTGATGCTGTCGCCGAGCCGGCGAGTGACCCGCGGGTCCTGAATCTTGACATTGGCGCTGACTTTGGCGATCCCGCCCGGCCCCTGCGCTATCGGCTCCATGGCGAACTCGCTGCCGGCGATGTCGGCGAACGCGGCAGCGACTCGCTCGGGGGTGACGGCGACCTCGAAGAACCTGCGGCCAAACTCTTCGTAGGTGACATAATCGTGATTCGTCATAGGCTTATACCGTCTCATGTCACCTGCCGGAACAGTCGCTGATCTGCTCGCGTCGCAGGATTTCCGCGACAGATCCTCCTCTCGTTTCCTCCTCTCGTTGAACCAGCAAACCCGATCGGTGCCCGGTGGCCGATCTGCGTCGATCCGACAGGTTTTGTGAAGCGCGCCACAGGCGGGGCGCTTCGATTCGATGTGTCGGGCGGTAGCCTGCAAGGCTTGATCGTGGAGGTGTTCGGAGTCTCATGCCCCAGGAAGTAACGGAGCAGCGCACGGGCCTGGCCCAGGTGTCGGGGGTGCTCATCTGGCTTGGCGGCGGACACCGGCGCGAACTGGGTGAGCGTCACGAACGGTCCGCCCACGCCGTCGCCGGCGCGGTCGCCTTGCTGGGCGCGGTGCTGGCCTGGCTTGTCGCGACCCTGGCGATCTGCGGGTCGGCCCGCTGGCCGCTGCCGGCCGTCGTCCCGTTCACCCTCGTCTTCGGCCTGCTGGTCGGCGCCATCACGCGCGGCACGATCCCGGGGCCGGACCGCAGCCACCCCGGCCTGGTCGGACGCGCCGCGGTGGCGGCCGCGGTGGGCGTCGTCGTCGGTGAGCTCGCGGCACTGGTCATTCTGTCCAGCTCCATCGACCATCGGCTCGACGAACGGGCGTTGGGCAACTCCGAATCCGCCCCCGCCGTCGCGCAGGCATCGGCGTCGCTACAGCAGACCAGGGATGCCCGCTCCGCACTCGACGCCGCCGTCGCGCAGGCCCGGGACCGCCAGGACAAGGCCTTGGTCATCGCCCGCTGCGAGTACCACCCGACTCCGGGCTGCCCGCAGACCCGGATCACCGGGGATCCCGGGGCTGGCCCCGAAACACATACGGCCAACGGCCTTCTCGCCGATGCCCAGCACGAACTCGACACCGCGCTGGCGGCCCGGGACAGCCGCGCACCGGACCTGGATGCCACGATTTCGCGACAGGAGGCGGCCCTGCGCGACGCGCGGGACGCCGTCGTGGCGGATGCGGGCCGGGGCCTGGGCGCGCGCTGGGTCGCGATGAATGACCTCACCTTCGCCGAGGCCGGCGCAATGAGCCTGCGGGTGCTGACGGTCGCGCTGTGCGTGCTGCTCTACCTGACGCCCCTGATCCTGGGGTTGTGGCGGGGCGAGACAACCCACGATCGCCGCGCCACCTCGCGCGCCGAGCGCGAACGCGCCGAACTCGACGCGGACACCGCCGTCGCGGTCAAGCGGGCCGAGGTGCGCCGCGAGGCCGAAATCCTCTGGGCCGAGCACCAACTCACGCAGGCACGGCTTGCCATCGAGGCGCAGACCGAGATCGACCGCGAGCAGCAACGCCGCCGGGTTTCCGAAGCCCTGGATGCTCCGGCGCACACGCCGTCGCAGCGGGCCTTCGAGCCGGCCGACGACGACGTGTACCTGCCGATCGCCGCCGAGGCCGAGGCGGCCAGCCGGGCGCTCACCCAACTGCCCGCGCCGGAGCCGGCCACCGACCTGGGTAGTGCCGAGACGCCGGACGTTCCGGAGAACCTGCCCGCTCCCCTGCCGCCCGGCGGCGAGATCGAGGCCCACGAGGAACGGAATGCCCCGTTGATCCCGTCGATTCCGGATGCCACCAAGGCCGCGGCCCGCTGGATTCGCCCGCTGGTGCCGCCATTCGTGGCCAAGGTGATCGACACCACCACCCAGCCACTGCGTTCCGCGCGCCAGGTGTTCGAAGGCGTCCTCGAAGAGACCGAAGAGATCACGTTCACGCTCAAGCGCAGCCGCAAGGTGACGGTCAACTCCGAGGCCTCGGACACCGAGCTGTCCGACCGGCCCGCGAGAACCGAAACTCCCTCGGCACGAACGGAGTTCGTCGCCTCGTCGCGGCAAGAACCCGGCAGCCGAGCGCACCGGCGGGTAACCGGTCGCCATTCTCAGTCGTCCTTGCCACAACGGGCCACAGACGACGCGGACCGCTTGTCGGTGGAGTCCGCGGAAGACGGCCCTCGGCGTGCGCTGACGAAGCGGGACGGGCCGCCCGAATTGGGTCCGCCGGACGGTCCGCGCCAGCTGCCGCCGGCCTAACTGCCCAAACCCTCGCGGCCGCGTTCGTAGAAATTTCGCACCCGCGCCCGATTGCCGCAGTCGGCCGTGCTGCACCACCGCCTGTTCTGGCGGCGGCTGGAATCGAGGAACAGCCAGCCGCATTCATCGTCGGCACAGCGCTTGATGCGCGAGCGTGGAACGGCGGTAAGCAGGTTCACAGCTTCGATGGCCAGCCGGTGTAGCGGCGACTGCAACAGCAGTGCTGAGTCCTGCCACTCGACGACATCCA
This sequence comes from Mycobacterium colombiense, assembly GCF_001665835.1. GTDB lineage: Bacteria > Actinomycetota > Actinomycetes > Mycobacteriales > Mycobacteriaceae > Mycobacterium > Mycobacterium colombiense_A. The sequence goes on from NZ_LZSX01000063.1 coordinate 127,619, forward strand.
CACCGACGGCAAGACGCTTGACGCGCAGCGCGGACCGGAAAGCGGCGGCCACTGTGTCGGCATCGCGAGTCGATTCGCGCTCTGTCCAGATGCCATGCAGCGCCTCCCTGACGTGCCGCGTCCGACGCAATGTCTGCGCGGCCGCCTCCCTTGCTGACGCGGCGCGCTCGGCAAGGACATTCGCCTCGCGGCTGGACAACACCTCCGCGTGATGCGCCCACGCCACCAAGTCGAGATAGTCCGACAGATAGTCCGTACGACGACGTGGGTCACCCCGCCACGCCACCGTGTTGACCAAGTCGACCGCGGGATGACCCCCGCGCAGCTCGAGATTGGTCGCGTCTGACCGCGCCATGACCATCATCCTAATGGGTAACTGCTCGATTGCCCATTAGACAATCCGGGTACTTGCCGAGTCATGAGGAATCCATCGCGAGAACTTACCGACCGAATCGGATTGGCCTGCGGCGCCCTTTGCGTGTCGGCATCGGCAGTGCTGCTCAAGTTGGCCTCGACGGCACCTGCGACCGCGACAGCCGGGCGTTGCTTGATTGCGTTGCCGGTGGTTGCCGCACTCGCCATCCCGGAATGGCAACGCGGTCAGCGCTTGTCGCGTCGAGCGCTCCTATCAGCTGTCGTCGGCGGCGCCTTGTTCGCCGGTGACATGCTGCTGTGGACCCAGGCGATAACAGAGGTCGGCGCGGGCCTGTCGACGGTTTTAGTGAACACCCAGGTCGCCGTGGTGCCGTTGCTCAGTTGGCTAATCGACCGTGAACCGGTGTCCCGCCGATTCACGCTGGCACTGCCCGCGCTGCTCGTTGGCGTGCTGCTCGCGGGCGGACTACTCGAGCACGGGATAACGGGAACGGATCCCACCCGCGGAACCATTCACGCGGTCGGCGCGGCGCTCTGCTATTCCGGATTCCTCTTTCTCCTGAGACGCGGCGGCCAAGCCGGCCACCCCATGCAGACCTACGGTGTCGTGCTGGTTGCTTCCGCATTTGTGGCGGTCGCGGTCGGACCCTGGTGGCACGGCTTTGACGCGTGGCCGGGCTGGCGCGCGCTCAGATGGTTGACCCTGGTAGCGGTCACCGGTCAATTGCTCGGCTGGCTACTCGTCGCCTTCTGCTCGGCCCGCCTACCCAGCACCGTGAATTCGGCGCTGCTCCTGCTGACGCCCGTGGGCGCAGTGGCGCTCGGGACAGTCATGCTTGGGGAACGCCCATCGACCCTGCAACTGGCCGGGTGCGCTCTAATCCTCGTCGCCGGATACGTTGGGGGCGCAGGGGTTTCCACGCGAATGGCCAACGGACGACGTCGCGGCGCACCCGAGGAAAGCGGTGACCGGAGCGCCCGAGCGTCCGAGGCCCACGAGTAGCGAGTTCAGGCCCGGGCGGTTCATTTCCTGGGCGCCCTTGCGGCCGGCGTCGTCTCCATCCAACCGGCACAAAGATGCGCCCGCGGATGCCACCGGTTGGGGGGCGGCGGTCTCAGCGAAGCAGGTTGATCCCGTAGTCGGGCTCCGGGCCAGACCGAAGCGGCGCGCGGCTCATCCGCCAGCGCCGGACGCCTCGTCCCCGCGTCGGCCAGTGCAACCGGAGCCCGAAAGCGCCACCCTCGGGACGCGCTTTCGGGTCGATGTTGCTGCCGATGTTGTTGTAGTTGGAGGCGGCCGGGTTACCCCTCGAAAGCTCGGCCGCCCCAACGTCTTGGCGCGCGCTCAACTGGTCAGAGCGGCGGATTTGAACAGCTGCCCCCACTCATGGCGGGCCGCGGACTGCGCGTCGACGAAGCTGGGAGTCTTCTCGCCGTCGCCCGCCAGGTGGACGAGTGCCCACGCCATGGCGAATACCGGTACTTTGTGCCGGATTGCTGCGCCGTGCAATTCGTCCAAAGCGGCGTCGGAAGGACACCGGCGAAGACCGATGAGGATGCCCCGCGCGGTGTCGAGGATGCGACCGGAATTCGGGCCGCACGAAGTTTGGGCGGGGACCCAGTCCGTCGTCATGCTATTGATACCTCCTGCTGCGCCCTCACGAAACCACTACTCGGGTAGCGGCAGGAATCCGTGCGTTACGCTTCGTCGCGGCCGCAATCCCCAAAAGGCGCCCTGTGCAATGATTTGCGGATCCGTCGCGTTGTGCCAGTCCATCATTGACATTGATATGCGGCTGTGACCGTTTCGGAATCGGCCGCTCATCAACAAAATTCGCGACGCGTGGTAGCGAAACAGGCTGTGAAACAGCGTGATTAGTTGCTGACCTAGTCCGTCGGGCTTCCTACAGAATCGCCCCGGCCTGCTTCGCCTTGGCGATGTCGTCCCATTCCAAGTCCAGTTCCAGCAGGATCTCTTCGGTGTGTTGCCCGTGCTCCGGGGCACGCGCGGGAGACGGTGGTGTCTCATCGAATTGGACTGGCGCGGCGACGATTCGGTACTTCTCGCCCTGATCGTCGACATTGGTGATCACATACCCATTCGGTTCGACCTGCGGGTCGTTGAGGGTTTCCCGTGGGGTCGCGAGCGCACCCCACACGCCTGGCTCGTCCTCGAGCACCACCTGCCAGTGCGCGAGGTCGTGACTCGCGAATCTGTTCGCCAGCAGCTCGGTGGCCGCTGCCGCATTGGCGATCAAGTTGCTGGATGGGACGAATCGCTCGTCGTCGGCGAGTTCCGCCAGACCCATGCGCTCGCAGAAGCCCACCCAGAATTTGTCGGGCTGTAAGAACACCAGCTGGATCCACCTCTCGTCTTTCGTCTTGTACCGGTTGACGAGCGGATTGATGGCCAGACCCGGCGGTGCGCCCGGGATGCCATCGATGCCGAAGAAGTCGGCCGCACAAATCGACGGCGCTATCGACCACATCGCCTGCGCCAGCAGCGAAGAGTCGACAATCGCCGGTTCGCCGGTGCGTTCCCGGTGAAACAGCGCGGCGCACACCCCGCCGGCCAGCGTCGCGCCGCCCTGGAGGTCACCGAAGCCGGGCCCCTGGACCGCGGGCGTCTCGCTGCCGAATGGGGTGAGCGTGTAGGCGACGCCGCCGCGCGCCAGATACGTCGCCGCATCGAATCCGCCGCGATCGCGGTCGGGACCGCGGACCCCCAGCCCGGTGCCGCGCGCGATGATGATCTTCGGGTTGAACGCGCGGATGTCGTCGACGGTCAGCCGGGCCCGCTCGAGTGCGCCGGGCAGCCAATTGGTCATGAACACATCGGCACTGGCCAGCAGACGGCCGAACAACTCGCGCCCCGTTTCCGACTTGATGTCGATGGCGATGCTGCGCTTGCCGCGGTTGCCCAGCTCGAGGATGAAGTCGGCATCCGGGCGAGCCGCCTGCCGGGTGAACCCGCCGACGACCAGCGCGCGGCCGGGGTCGCCCGTGACGACGCCCTCCACCTTGATGACGTCGGCGCCCCAGTCCGACAGGGCGGCACCGGCGGAGGGCACGTAGGTCCACGACGCCAACTCGACAACCCGCACACCTCGAAGGACTCCGCCGTGCACGTCAGACATCGCCAACCCCCTCGTCACCGCCATTCCTTGCTATTTTAGATATTCTAGCTAGTCTTGGGCGTAGTGATAGCCCATCTGCAGGTCAGCGCAGTTTTTCGTGGAAGTGATGCGATGGAGCCGACCGAAGGTCGCATTCCGACGCCCGCCGCGGTGACCGTGTGCCGCGATGCGGCGCGGACGGGCGAAAAGTCGATTCAATCCCGCCGCAATATCAGTCGTGACAACGAATCCCGTTGGGCCCCAATGCGGGTCGTGATGTAGACACGCGGACGAAGGACGGGCGATGGGCAGAGTGACGGGCAAGGTGGCCGTGATCAGTGGCGCCGCGCGCGGTCAGGGCCGCTCACATGCGCGGATGCTGGCCGCCGAGGGTGCCGACATCATTGCCGTGGACCTCTGCACGGACATCGACACCAATGAGTATCCCCTGGCCCGCCCCGAGGACCTGGACGAAACGGCACGGCTGGTGGAGAAGGAGGGCCGGCACGTCCACACCGCGATCGCCGACGTCCGCGACCGCATCGCCCTGTCCGCGGCCATCGACGAGGGCGTCGCCGAATTCGGGCACCTCGACGTCGTGGTCGCCAACGCCGGCATCTGCCCTCTGACGGCGGGCCTGCCACCGAAGGCTTTCGCCGACGCGGTGGACGTGGACCTGGTGGGCGTGCTCAATCTCGTCCACGCCAGCCTCAAACACCTGCAGTCCGGCGCATCGATCGTCGTCATCGGTTCCAACGCGGCCTTCATGTCGTCGATGAACACCACCGGCATCGACGGGGGCCCCGGCGGGGCCGGCTATGCCTTCGCGAAATTGGCTGCTGCGCACTATGTCAACGACTTCGCCCTGGCGCTCGCCCCGTTCTCCATCCGGATGAACGCGGTGCATCCCACGAACGTCAACACCGACATGTTGCACAGCCCGCCGATGTACCGCGCCTTCCGGCCCGACCTGAAGGAACCGACCCGCGAGGATGCCGAACCCATCTTCCCGTTCGTCCAGGCGATGCCGATCCCCTACGTCGAACCCGAGGACATCAGCGAGGCGGTGCTGTTCCTCGCCTCCGACGCCGCCCGCTATATCACCGGCCAGCAGCTCCGCGTGGACGGCGGCGGTTTCCTCAAAGTCAAGCCATGGTCGGGCGCATGACCGCGATGGCACCAAACAGACCGCGCCGCAACGGGGATACGCGATGACCGACGACCGCTCCGTCCAACGGCGCCTCTACGCGCTCATGGTGCTGATGAAGGCGGCCGACGACCGGCTGTCCAAGGGCATCGGCACCGGGGAGTTCATGTGCGTGTACTGGCCGTCGCGCGGCCAGGAGGCGATCGCAGCCGCGATGGGTGTCGCGCTGCGGCCCGACGATCAGCTGGTGACCACCTACCGCGGGCTGCACGACCTCATCGGCAAGGGGGTGCCGCTCGAGGAGATCTATGGCGAAATGATGGGCCGCACCGTCGGGGCGAGCCGGGGCAAGGGCGGCACCATGCACATCGCCAAACCCGAAGTCGGCGTGATGCTTTCGACCGGCATTGTCGGCGCCGGGCCGCCGGTGGCCGTGGGACTGGCGATGGCCGCCAAGCGCAAGGGGCTCGATCGGGTCACCGTGGTGAGCTTCGGTGACGGTGCCACCAACACCGGTTCCTTTCACGAGGCCGCCAACATGGCCGCGCTCTGGTATCTGCCGATGGTGTTCGTCTGCCAGAACAACCTGTACGCGGAGATGACGCCAACCGGTGACACCATGAAGCTCGAGCGGGTGGCCGATCGGGCCGCCGGATACGGGATGCCGGGTGTGCGCGTCGACGGCAACGACCCGCTGGCGGTGAGAGCCGCGCTCGAGGAGGCGCTGCGGCACGCACGCGACGGCGCAGGCCCAACCTTCATCGAGTGCGTGACATTCCGCTTCCGCGGCCACTACTTCGGCGACCGGATGCCCTACATACCCGCCGAAGAACTCGAGGCGGCGATGGCCGCCGACCCGGTGCCGCGCTTCCGCCGGCACCTCGTGGACACCGGCGTGTGCGGCGAGGACGAACTCGCGCAGATCGACGAGGAGGCGGTGGCCACGGTGGAATCCGCGCTGCAGACCGTGATGAACGCGGATCCAGCGACGGCGGACGAGCTCGACCGGGACGTGTATGCGACCCCGATCGGGTTCCCGGTCTGAGGATTTGGCGATGGACGACGAAGAGATGACGATGCGCGAGGCGCTGAACCTCGCGCTGGATCAGGCGCTCGCGGCCGACGATCGGGTGTTCCTGCTCGGCGAGGACATCGCCGATCCCGGCGCATCCGGGCCGACCGCGGGGCTCTCGACCAAGTACGGCCACGAACGCGTCCTGGACACCCCTATTTCGGAGGCCGCGATCCTGGGTGCGGCCATCGGGGCCGCCATCGACGGTCTGCTGCCCGTGGCCGAGATCATGATCATGGATTTCATCGGCATCGCCGCCGATCAGCTGATCAACAACGCCGCCAAACTGCGGTTCATGACGGCCGGACGAACATCCGCGCCGATCACCGTTCGCACCCAGGTGTACGCCGGCCTGGCCACCGGTGCGACGCATTCGCAGAGCCTGGAAGCGTGGTTCATGCACATCCCCGGGATGAAGGTGATCGTGCCGTCCACCCCGCGCGACGGCAAGGGGCTGCTGACGTCGGCGATCTTCGACCCCGATCCCTGCCTGTTCATCGAGACCATCCGGTTGCAGAGCAAGAAGGGTCCAGTCCCCGTCGAACCCGGCTTCTCAATCCCGCTGGGCCAGGCCGAGATCAAGCGGCCCGGCACCGACGTCAGCCTGATCGGCTACGGACGCTGCGTGCACGACGCGCTCGCCGCCGCGGCCACGCTGGCCGAACAGGGTCTCAGCGCCGAGGTCGTCGACCTGCGCACCCTGGTGCCTCTCGATGTCGAGACCATCGTCGAATCCGTCCGGCGCACTCGCCGGGCCGTCATCGTGCACGATGCGGTCCAATTCGGCGGTCCGGGAGCCGAAATCGCCGCAACGCTGTCAACCGAACTGTTCGGCGAACTCGCCGCCCCCATTGAGCGGGTCGCCGCGCGGTTCGTGCCGAACCCGGCCGCGGCGGCGCTCGAGGCACAGGTGTATCCGTCGCCGGCGCGCATCGTGGCAGCGGCCCAGCGCACCTGTGAGAAGGCGAAGGTGCATGGCTGACTTCATCATTCGCATCCCACGCGTCTCGGTGGCGGTTTCCGAGGCCGAACTCACCGGCCTGTTGGTCGGGGCGGGTGAGCACGTCGAAGCGGGCACGCCCATCTACGTGATCGCCACCGAAAAAGTGGAACAGGAGATCGAAGCGGGAGCATCCGGCACCGTGCGCTGGACGGGCCAGGTCGGGACCACCTACGACATCGGCGCCGAAATAGGCGTCATCACGACGAAGAAAGGGTAAGCCCTATGGATCTCAACGAGACCCGCGAGAGAATCATCTTCGAAAAAGAGGGCCCGATCGCCCGCATCACCCTGAACTGGCCGGAGAAGGCCAACGCTCAAGACCAGAAGCTGGCCGAAGAGGTCGACGCCGCGCTGCTGGACGCCGACCGCGACTACGACATCAAGGTGCTGGTCCTCAAGGCCAACGGCAAGGGCTTCTGCTCCGGGCACGCGATCGGCAACAACGCCGTCGATTATCCGTCGTTCGTGGAGAACGCCATGGTGACGGGCCACCCATGGAAGGCGCAGTCGGACCTCTTCGTCAAGCCCACCCTGAACCTGTGGGAATTCTCCAAGCCCACCATCGCGCAGGTGCACGGCTACTGCGTGGGCGGTGGCACGCACATGGGCCTGACCACCGACATCGTCATCGCGTCGGAGGACGCCTACTTCTCCTACCCGCCGCTGCAGGGGTTCGGCATGCCATCGGGCGAATGTTCCATCGAGCCTTGGGTGTTCATGAACTGGCGCCGCGCCGCCTACTACCTGTTCACCGCGGAGGTGATAGACGCCAAGAAGGCGTTGGAGGTCGGCCTCGTCAACGAGGTCGTCCCGCGAGACAAGCTCGACGACCGCGTCGACGCGATCGCCCGCCACATCGCCCAGGCACCATTGACGACACTGATGCTCACCAAGGCCAACCTGAAGCGCGCCTGGGAGCTGATGGGCATGCGGGTGCACTGGCAGAGCTCCAACGATCTCGTCGCGCTCGCCTCGATCAGCAAGGACGTGCAGCAGCTGATTCAGACCGTGTTCAAGGACAAGGTGCTGCCGTCAGAGCACGCCCGCCGCCAGGCCGCGGCCGCCGCCCACACCGACGGCGCCGCAGCAACATAGGCCCACCGGTGAACATCGCCGATCACGCGATCACAGCCCCACAGTCGCCGGCACTGGTGACCGACGGCGGCGCGATCTCGTTCGGCGAACTGCATGCCCGCAGCCAGCGGGTGGCCGCTGCGCTGCACGAGGTGGGGCTGCGCCGCGGCGACGGTGTGGCCCTGGTCCTGCCGAACCGGCCGGAGTTCTTCGAAATAACCTGGGGCGCTCAGCTTTCCGGCCTCTACTACACCGCGGTGAACACCCATTTCCTGCCCGACGAGGTCGGCTACGTCATCGACGATTCGGACGCCAAGGCGGTCTTCGTCGATGCCTCGATGTCCGAATTGGCCGCGCACATCCGCGAGGCCAACGCCGCGGTGATCGCCCACATCGCGGTCGGCGGACCCTTGCCGGGCTGGCGATGCTACGAGGACGCGTTGGCGGCGGCGGGCGACGCCCCACCGGCATCGGACGGGTCGGAGATGCTCTATTCGTCCGGCACCACCGGACGGCCCAAGGCGGTGCGGCGGCCGCTTCCCGTCGACGGCAACGGATCCTGGGCGCAGTCGGTGCTCGAGCTGGCGCTCATCCACAAGTACGGGATGGGCCCGTCGAGTGTGTATCTGTCGCCCGCGCCGCTGTATCACGCGGCAGGGGTGAACTACACCATGGCGGCCAACCGGGTGGGCGCCGCGTCGATCCTCATGCGCAAGTTCGACGCCGAAACGGTGTTGCGTCTGATCGAGACCCACCGGGTGACCCACGCGCAGTTCGTGCCGACGATGTTCGTGCGCATGCTCAAGTTGCCCGCGGCGGTCCGGGAACGCTATGACGTGTCGAGCCTGCGGTGCGTCATTCACGCGGCGGCGCCGTGCCCGGTCGATGTCAAACACCGGATGATGGAGTGGTTCGGGCCCATCATTCACGAATACTACGGTGGCACCGAGGGATTCGCGGGGACCACGATCGGGCCGCAGGATTGGCTCGCGCATCCCGGTTCGGTCGGGATTCCGATGGCCCCGGTGCACGTGGTCGGCGAGGACGGGCAGGAACTGCCCGTCGGCGAATCCGGCGAGCTCTATTTCGAAGGCGGGCCCGACTTCGAATACTTCAAGGATCCCGCCAAGACCGCATCGGTATACAACGACCGTGGATGGCGATCGCTCGGCGATATGGGCTATGTCGACCGGCACGGGTTCCTGTATCTCACCGACCGGTCCACGTTCATGATCGTCTCCGGCGGGGTCAACATCTACCCGCAAGAGGCGGAGAATCTGCTTGTCATGCACCCGAAGCTGGTCGACGCGGCGGTATTCGGCGTCCCCAACGACGAATTCGGCGAAGAGGTCAAGGCCGTCGTGCAGCCGGCCGACGGCGTGGTCCCCGGACCCGAGCTCGCGGCCGAACTCGTCGAATACTGCCGTGCCCACCTGGCCGGGTACAAGTGCCCGCGCACCGTCGAATTCGACACCCTGCCCCGCGACCCGAACGGGAAGCTCTACAAGAGACGCATCCGCGACCGTTACTGGCAGGGGCGGGTATCGCGGATCTTGTGATGTGACACAAGGGATGACGAGATGGCTATAGGAATGGGCAACGAGATCTCCAACACCTCGCGCCGGCCGGGGGCGAATTGGACGCCGCTACCGGTGCCATGGGCGGTCCAGACCGCCGATCGAATCCCCAAGCAGCGCTACTACGACCCGGACTTCTACGCACTGGAAGCGGAGATGTTCTGGCCGCGGGTATGGCAGATGGCGTGCCGGCTCGAGGAGATCCCCAAGCCCGGCGATTTCGTCGAATACGAAATCCTCGACGAGTCGATCATCGTGGTCCGGGTGGACGGCGACACCGTGCGCGCCTACCACAACGCCTGCCGCCATCGCGGCGTGAAGCTGGTGGAGGGCAACGGGAATCGGCGCACCTTCGTATGCCCATTCCACGGCTGGTGCTGGGGCATCGACGGCCGCAACACGTTTGTCCTGCAGCCCGAGGCGTTCGCCGCAGAGAACATGGCCGACGACGACCTGCGGCTGGTGTCCGTGCGCTGCGAGCTCTGGGGTGGTTGCGCGTGGATCAACCTCGACGACGACGCACCGGCTTTGCGTGACTGGATGGAGCCGTTCGCGACGATCTACGACGCGTGGCAGGTGGAATCGCTGCGCGTGGAGTGGTGGCACTCGTGCCTGCTGCCGGTGAACTGGAAACTGGCGACCGCGGCGTTCATGGAGGGCTACCACGTCCCGCAGACCCACCCGCAGCTGCTGCCGTCCGCGCAGACCGGCGAGCCTTCCGCGGCAGTGCATCCCGTCGTCGCGAGCAGCCTGTATTTCATGCGCACGCTCGGTGACGGCATGGGTGGCATGACGCACGAAAACGACATCCGCATCGCCGAGGGCCTGCAGAACATCGAGTTGCCGGCCGACGCCGCCGCGGCCATGGCGGCGTGGCGCTGCGCGCTCAACGACGCCGTCGTCAACTGGCACCGCGCCCGCGGCAGCGGCATGCCCGATCTCAACGACCTGGTCCGCCGCGGGATCACCGACGCGATCGGATTCGCCTTCCCGCACCACTTCATCCTGCCGACCTACAGCAGCGCATCGTCGTATCGCATCCGTCCGCTGGGACCCGAGGAGACGCTGTTCGAGATCTGGTCCCTCACCCGGTTCCCGGCGGACGCCTCGGCGGGCAAACCCACGCCGCCCGAACCGATGGCGCCCGACGATCCGCGCTGGCCGCCCATCCCCGCCCAGGACTTCTCCAACCTGCCCAGGCAGCAGAAGGGGTTGCACTCCAAGGGCTTTGAATTCATGCGCCTGTCCGACCAGATCGAGGGCCTGATCTCGAATTTCGAACGGGTCATCGACGGTTTTCTGGCCGGCCTGCCGTACGCCACCCTGCTGCCCGCCATCCAGAAGACCAACACCACCATCGATGTACCGATCGCCGATCTCGGCTTCGGCTCGGAGACGCCATGACTACTCGGTGGGACCACTCCGCGGACCTGGTCATCGCGGGCAGCGGCGGGGGCGGCATGGTCGCCGCCCTGGCCGCGCTGGACTGCGGGCTCGCACCCCTGATCATCGAAAAGCAGCCGCTGGTGGGCGGCTCGACGGGGCTGTCGGGCGGCATCGTCTGGCTGCCGAACAACCCGCTGATGCGGGCCGATGGCATCGCGGACTCGCACGAGGACGGCCTGGCCTATCTGGCCGACGTGGTCGGCGACATCGGCGCGCCCTCCTCCCCCGAGCGACGCGAGATGTTTCTCACCGCCGGCTTCGAAATGATCAACTTCCTCACCCGCAAAGGTGTCCAACTGATCCGGTGTGCGGGCTGGAGCGACTACTACCCGAACCACAAGGGCGGCAATGCGTCCGGCCGCGCCGTCGAGGGCATTCCGTTCGATGCCGCGAGGCTCGGCACGTGGCGCGACAAGGTGCAGCCGCCGCTGGCCAAGAACTATGGATATGTGGTGCTGACCAACGAACTACGGTCCGTCCAGTATTTCAATCGCGCGCCGCGCGCCTTCGCCGTCGCATCGCGGGTATTTCTGCGCACCGCGCTGGCGCGGGCCCGGGGACGCCGGCTCCTTACCAACGGAGCGTCGCTCATCGCTCAAATGCTCAAGGCGCTGATCGATCTCAGCGACTCGAATCCCCCGCTATGGACCGATGCCGCGATGGCCGACCTGATCGTCGACGACGGCCGGGTGGTGGGCGTGCGTGTCGTGCGCGACGGGCGGCCGGTCAACGTCGAGGCCCGTAAGGGAGTCCTGTTGGCCGCCGGTGGTTTCGGCCACAACAAGGAGATGCGCCGCCGCTACAGCGGTAACCAGCCCAACGAAGGGAAGTGGTCGATCGCCAACGCCGGCGACACCGGCGAGGTGCTCGAGGCGGCGATGCGACTGGGCGCCAAGACCGACCTGCTGGACGAGGCATGGTGGCTGCCTTCGGTTTTCATCGCCAACGGTGGTGCCGTCGCCGCGTCGCTGGGGTCCGGACGTCAGCGCCCCGGCGCCATCTACGTCGACTCCACCGGGAGGCGGTTCTGCAACGAGTCCAACTCCTACGTCGAGGTCGGCAAGGCGATGTATGCGAACAAGGCCGTGCCGTGCTGGATGATCTTCGACGAGGGATACGTGCGCCGATACGTCACCAGCGCGAATCCCCTGAAGCGCAATCAGCCGCTGCCTCCCGAGCTGATCGAGTCCGGCGCGGTCAAGCGCGCCGCGACGATTTCCGACCTGGCCCGCGAGATCGACCTTCCCGCCGATGAATTGGCAGCCACGATCCGGCGGTTCAACCACTTCGCGGCCAGGGGGCTGGATCCCGACTTCGGCCGGGGACAGTCGGCCTACAACGACTGCCTCGGCGACCCCGGGTACCGGCCGAACGCCGCCATCGGTCCGCTGGACACCGCCCCCTACTACGCGACTCGGGTGCTCCCCGCCGACGTCGGAACGTGCGGCGGCGTGATCACCAACGAGCACGCCCAGGTTCTCGACGAACACGATCGGGTGATCGAGGGCTTGTACGCGACCGGCAACACCACCGCGACCGTGATGGGCCGGACGTATCCGGGCGCCGGTGCGAGCATCGCCAGCTCGATGGTGTTCGGATACGTCGCCGCCCGCCACGCGGCGGGACGCAAGCTCGCCGGCGAGATGAGCCGCTAAGCGGGCATGCTCGGCGCCCATCGTGAAACTAACTTCACGATGGCGGGGAATCGTTCTCGTCACGGTCGACGAATTCGCGCGGCTTCATGCCCGACTGCTTCAGCTCGGCCCGCCGCGCCTGCACATCGGTCGCGGCGCCGACCATATTCGTCAAGATGTGACTAACCTGCAGATGCACTCGCATGCCCATCAATTCCCACGCGCGCTTCACGTTGTTTTTGACCGCCATCAGTGTGGTCAACGGGATTTGGGCGATCTTGCGCGCCATCTCCTCCACGGTGTCCTCGAGCTCGTCGCGCGGCACCACCTTGTTGAGCAGGCCCCACTCGAGGGCCTGCTGTGCGGACAGGGTCGGCGCCAGCAGCAGCCAGTCCATGGTGCGGTGCCAATTCATCAACAGCCACGGCTCGATCATCGTGTGGCCCCCGGGCTCGCCGAGGCTCTGGGCAAGCGGCATTTGGAAATACGCGTCGTCGGAGGCGACGCAGAAGTCGGTCAGCAGGCCGAGATAGATCCCGCCGCCCACGCAGTAACCATGGATTTGCGAGATGGTCGGCTTGGGGAATTCCCACAGATACAGCGTCGGCCACAAAAAGAGATCGGCGGTGCCCTTGTACAGATCCTCGAAGGTGTCCCCGAAATCCGGATATGGGTTCTCGTCCGGGCCCCAGCGCGCCACATGGCCGCCGCAGAATCCCTTGCCGTTCGCCTTGAGAATGACGACCTTGATGTCCTTGTCGCGATCGGCCTCGTGCAGGCAGCTATCGACCTCGCCGACCAGGACCGCGTCCTTGGTGTTGGCCTTGTCCACCCGGTTCAGAATGATCCGCGCAATCGGCGGTTCGCGTTCATAAATGACCGCTTCCAGGACGCGCCGCTCCATCCCGGTGACGTTACCGGAGACTGCCATACCGGAGTTCGCTTTGCGGTTGCGCAATGTTCGCGGGAGGAGTGAAGTATATGGAGGCGCTGGACCGGTCCCCGTGATGAATGGAGCTGTGATGACGACTCCGTCGGACCGAGCGGCACAGCTCGACCTGGTGGCCCGGCTGAAATCCTCGTATCCCGAACTTCCGGACGCTCCCACGCCGGATCTCATTGACCACGAACGCTTCAACGCCTACGTCAAGACTCCCCACGACGTGGGCGGCGAGCCGGACGCTCCCATCGAATACGAGAACAAGCAGTACGAGATCTGGGAGCACAACACCTACGTCATGTGTGAGGTGCTCGGCTGGCGTGGGATCTGGTTGTCCGAGGAACGGCGCCGGATGGGCAACGTCGATCTGGGCCGCACCATCTATCTCGGCCTGCCCTACTACGGGCGGTGGCTGCTGGCGGTCGCACGCGTCCTCGCCGAAAAGCACCACATCGGCCTGAGCGAATTGGCCGAACGCATGGCCGAGGTCAGGACCCGCTATGCGGCGGGCCTGCGCGGAAAACCTTTGGAGGCCACGCCGAAGTCGGAAGGCGACCCCGCCTCCGTCACCCGCAACCGGCACCACCGCCACGCCGTCGGCAAAGGCGACCCGCAGGTGTTCGCCGGACAGGCCGGGGTGCCCAAGTTCAAGGTCGGCGACAAGGTCGTGGTGCGGGATCTGCCCGTGCTGCTCTACACCCGCACCCAGGAGTACGTGCGCGGCGCGACGGGCAGGATCGCGGTCGTATCCTACGAAAGCCCCGCCGCCGAAGACGAAACCTGGGACGGGCCAGACCAACAACCCGAATGGTTCTACATCGTTCGGTTCAACCTCTCCCAGTTGTGGCATGGCTACACCGGACCAGGCAACGACACGCTGCAGACCGAGATCCCCGAGCGGTGGCTCGAGTCGGCCGAATAGCGTCGGAAAGGACTTCAGTATGAGCGTCCGCGAGCACGCCCACGAGCACGACCACGAGCGCACCGTCGCGCCCATGGTGGACGAGATCACCGATTTCGAAGTCCTCGAGATCGCGCTTCGCGAATTGTGCATCGAGAAGGGCATCTTCACCGCCGAGGATCATCGCCGCTTCACCGAATTCGCCGAACAGATCGGCCCCACTCCCGCGGCGCGCCTGGTGGCCAGGGCGTGGCTCGATCCGGACTTCAAGGAGTTGGTGCGCTCGGATGCGCTCGCCGCCAGCAAGGAGGTCGGCGTCGACTGGCTGGAACCGACCGGATTCGGAACGCCCAGCGACTTCACCGCCCTACACGTGCTGGAAGACACCCCGACGCTGCATCATGTGATCGTCTGCACGCTGTGCTCGTGCTACCCGCGCCCGATTCTGGGGAATTCGCCGGAGTGGTATCGCACGCCCAACTATCGCCGTCGCATCGTGCGCTGGCCGCGTCAGGTGCTCGCGGAATTCGGACTGATCCTTCCCGAAGACGTCGAGATCCGGGTGGAGGATTCCAACCAGAAGCATCGGTTCATGGTGATGCCCATCCGTCCGGAAGGAACGCAGGGTTGGACCGAGGACCAACTCGTCGAAATCATCACGCGCGATTGCCTGATCGGCGTTGCGCTGCCCAAGCCGGGGGTGACGACCAACGTCATCACCCAGACGCGTCCGGCCGTCCACCCCGTCGACGACTGATACGAGCGAAGAGATGAGCACCGCGCACACCCCGCACCCAGCTGGGGACGCCGTCGTCGCGCCGCTGGCGAAAATCGTTGAACGTAACCAGGTCTGGAGCCGCATGGCGGCCAACTACGGGGTAGAGAATCCCACGCCGCCATGGAAAAGCAGCCTGGATGGCATGTGTGACGCTCTTGACCAAAGCAGTTGCAGCCCAGAGGTACTCAGCTTCGTCGACCGGCGCAACGAAGAGGACGCGTTATCTGCAACCCTGTATTCCGACCTGCCGTACCCGGAGAAGCGTCTGGTTGCGCTGGCGCACTCGCTGGTGGTGCGCGGCGTTATCGACGAGACCGCGCTTGCGGAGCGGCTGGCTGCGGTGCGGGCCAGGCTGGAAGCCTGATCAAACCAAGCGACGGACATCACAGGCCGCTTCCGCGTCGGTGTGCACCGGGTACGCTATGCTGACAGCAACGTTGGCCTCAAAGCCTGACGCCAACTACGTCGTGGAACGCTTCTTCATCCCACTGGTGCTGCCCCGAAATTCGGGCTCAGCCACCACGATCAGATGATCCGTGCACCCGCACTAGCTTGTCTCGCGGCGATCGATTTTGCCCTCCGGCAATCTCGCCAACTTGTGCTGGGAACCGCGCGCGACAAACACGTTGCCGGCCCGGCATGACCGATGCCCGAAAGGCACCGAAAAGTGACTACCGACAAAACCTTTGCCGATCTCGGCGTGCGCAGACAAATCGTCGATGCGCTCGCACAGCACGGCATCACACATCCATTTCCGATCCAGGTCGAGACCCTTCCCGACACCCTCGCCGGCAAAGACGTGCTGGGCCGCGGAAAAACCGGCAGCGGAAAGACCCTTGCCTTCTCGATCCCACTAGTCAGCCGGCTTTCCAAGCGGACCAGGCGTGCATCGCAGCCATCGGGCTTGGTACTGGCACCCACCCGCGAGCTGGCGAGCCAGATCACTGCGACGCTGGAGCCATTGGCAGCCGCCTGCGGTCTTCGCGTCACCACGATCTTCGGCGGCGTTTCGCAAAGTCGTCAGGTCACCGCCCTCAAGTCCGGTGTCGACATCGTGGTGGCGTGCCCGGGCCGGCTCGAGGACCTGATGAAGCAGCGTCTGATCAGCCTCGAAGCGGTGGAAATCACCGTCATCGACGAGGCGGATCACATGGCCGATCTCGGCTTTCTGCCCGGCGTCACCCGCATCCTGGCGGCCACTCCGAGTGGCGGCCAGCGACTGATGTTTTCGGCGACCCTGGACAACGGCGTCGACAAGCTCGTCAACCGGTTCCTGCGCGACGAGGTGCTGCACTCGGTCGATGGGGCCGACTCGCCGGTGTCCGAGATGACCCATCACGTGTTCCACGTCGCCAACGCGGACGCCAAAAAGGAAGTTGTGCACCGGCTTGCCTCGGGTACCGGGCGCCGAATTCTGTTCATGCGCACCAAGCATCAAGCGCGCAAGCTCGCCAAACAGCTCACCGAGTCGGGTGTTCCGTCCGTCGACTTGCACGGCAACCTGTCGCAGCCCGCCCGGGAGCGCAACCTCGCGATGTTCGCCTCGGGTGGCGCGCGGGTCCTGGTGGCGACCGATATCGCCGCGCGCGGTGTGCATGTCGACGAGGTCGAACTCGTTGTGCACATCGACCCGCCCGCCGAGCACAAGTCCTATCTGCACCGGTCCGGGCGCACGGCGCGGGCAGGAAGCGCCGGTGACGTCGTCACGGTGGTGCTGCCCGAGCAGCGTCGTGACACCCAGGTGTTGATGCGCAAGGCCGGCATCAAGGTCGCCCCTCAGCAGGTGACCGCCGCATCCGAGGCGGTGCAAGCGCTCGTGGGTGAGGTCGCGCCCTACCAGACCCCCGCGCCCGCCCGGGTGCCCTCGCATACCCCTCAGCAGCATCGGGCCGGCTCCGGCGGGCAGCGGCGCCATCGGACCAGCAGGTCGCCGAGGACCAATCCCACACCCACCGAATCGACGATGTCGCACCGCACCGCTGCCCCTAGGCGCCGGCCGGATCGTCGCCGCTCGAGCCGTGCGCAAGGAAGCGCCGGCTAGGCCACGGGTGAGAACGGTTCAGCGCCGGGCCAGCAGCCACGCCTGACCGTCGCGTTCGTCCGAGCCGATCAGGTCCAGGCCGGCGAACGCCGTGGACAGCTCGCCGGCCGCGGCGCGGAAGGGGCCGGGACTCGCCCCCACCTCGCTCAGCGCGGCGATCGCCAGCAGACCACCCGGCGCGAGCCGTTCGATGATCGCCCGGTCGAGGCGAGGGTCCCGGAACTTGCAGCACAGGATGACATCGACCGGCGTCCCCGGCGGCAGACCGCCGTCGAAATCGACGACGTCGAAGCGGCAGCGGTTGCCCACCGCGACCCGCTGAGCCAGCTCCCGCGCGTGGCTGATGGCCACCGGGGAGACGTCGAACCCCACCACCTGCAGCCCGCGTGAGGCCAGCCAGACCGCGCCGGTCCCCTGCCCGCAGGCGAGATCGAGGGCCCTGCCGGCCGTGGGAAACAAATCCGCATGCGCCGCGAAAACGGCGGGCGGCGCAACCGAACTCAACGGCGGCGGCCCCTTCGCCTCGTACCGTTCGTCCCAGCGATGCCGGTCCGCTTCGCCCATAGGCGCCACTCTAGAACGACGTGGGCCGGTGACAGTCAGTCCCGTTTTAGACAGCTGTCTGTAAAAGCCCGGCGAGCAGGCGAGCCGACCGCGATGGATGCTGTTGTTGGCGGCAGCTCCCGTTTCTACACTGGACGAGTGTCTAGAGATGCGTCGTTCCCGGTCGTCGCCGGGAAAGAGGCGAGTGCCGGCGCGGCCCGCCGCTCGGATCGCCGGCCCGGGCAGACCATTCGCAAGGTCCTCGATGCCGGGCTCGCGGAGCTGCGGGAGTCCTCGTACGCGAACCTGACGATGCGCGCGGTGGCGACCCGCGCCGGGGTGTCGCCGGCCAGCGCCTACACCTACTTCCCCTCGAAAAGCGCGCTGGTGGCGGCGGTGTACCTGCGCTTCCTGCGCGACCTACCGCTACACACCGACGTCAACGACACGACGAAGACCCGGGTCAGCGCCACCCTGCGGGACATGGCGGTCGTCGTCGCGGACGAGCCGGAGCTGACCGCCGCCTGCGGCGCCGCCCTGATGGCCGACGATCCGGCGGTCGCGCCGCTTCGGGAACAGATCGGCGAAGAAGTGTCCAAACGGATCGGGGCCGCGCTCGGTCCGGGTTGGCCCCGATCCGTGAAATCCACGCTGCAGATGACCTTTTCCGGCGCGCTGATGACCGCCCGGTTCGTCAGCTTCGCCGAGATCTCCGGACAGCTCGACGAGGCCGTCAATCTCATCTTGGGCGCATCGGTCGCATGAAAATCGCCGTGCCCCAAGGTAATAGGTGCGGCTAGCCTGTGTAGGCGAGCTTTCGTGCCGAGTTGCCGGCCCGGAGGAATTCACCGAAACGCTGCTCACCCAGCTCCGGCGAGGCCTCACCCGCGCCGAAGGCGAGTTTCCCGGACACCAGGACCGCCGTGACCGTCTCGTCGTTGCGGTTCACCATGCGCGACAGCCCGCCGTAGGACTCGACCGGATGCTCGGCGTACCGCTCGAGTGACTCGTCGAGCTTGTCCGGATCGATGACGACGATGTCGGCGCGGTCGCCTTCACGCAGCGTGCCGGCGTCGAGCTCGTACCACGCTCCGAGTTCACCGGTGAGCCGGTGCACGGCGTGCTCCATCGACATGAACGGTGTGCCCCGCTTCTCCGCGTCGCGCACGTGGCGCAGCAGGCGCAGCCCCGAGTTGTAGAACGCCATGTTGCGCAGGTGCGCGCCGGCGTCGGAGAAACCCATCTGCACGCCTGCGCTTTGCGCGAGCTTCTTGAGCAATTCGGGCCGGTGGTTGGAGATCGTGGTGCGCCAGCGCAGCTTCTCGCCGTGCTCGAGCACCAGGTCGAGGAAAGCGTCGACCGGATGCAGGCCGCCTCGGTCCAGACCCACCTGCCCGAAGGACTTACCGACCACCGATTCGTCGGGGCACGCGACGATGTCGGCGTCGAAGAAGTCGCGGTGCCACACCCGGGGGCCGTATTTCTGGTCGTAGTCCTTGCGGAACTGCCGCCGGTAGGCTTCGTCGTGCATCAGCTCGTTGCGGGCGATCTCGTCTTGCAGGTGTAGCGCCGCGGCGCCCGAGCCGAACTCTTCGAAGATCACCAGCGAAATCCCGTCGGCGTAGACCTCGAACGGCACCGGCAGGTGCTGCCAGCGGAAATCCGCGCCCAGCGCATTGACCATCCGCGCGAGCCGGTCCATCAGATAGATGACCGGCGGCAAGGACTTGACGTCGGCGGCCGACAGCAGGCTGGTCTTCAACCGCTTCCGCCCGACCCCGAGCGAGGCGGCCTGCTGGGAAACGACCGACAACGGGTTCTTGATGTCGGGTCCCGATTGCAGGATTTTGTTGCGCCGCCGCAGGATCGCGTTCAAGCGCCGGAGTTCACGCGGCGTCGCATAGGTCGATGGCAGGGTGCGCGACCGGCACACCTCACCGTCGAGTTTGTCGAACAGCAGTTGCTGCGAGGACAGCCCGACGAAGCCTTCGTCGAGAGCCTCTTCGAGCATCGACTCCATCCGCGCGAGTTCGGCCGCCGATGGGCGAATGTCCTTGCGGGTCGCCCGGTCCAGGCCCATCGTCGCGGCGCGCATGTCGGAGTGCCCGATGAACGCCGCTATGTTGGGGCCGAGGTTCAGCTGCTCGAGCGCGGCCACATATTCCTTGGGGCTGTTCCATGACCGGGCTTCGTTGAGCTGCTCGATGACATAGCGCCGCGGGATGGCCTCGACGCGGCCGAAGATGTCGCCCGCGTCGACGTTGTCCAGGTACACGGTGGACAGCGAGCAGGAGCCCAGCATCACCGTCGTGACGCCATGCCGCAGCGATTCGGAAAGTGCGGGCTCACAAAGTGTTTCAATGTCGTAGTGGGTGTGGATGTCGATGATCCCGGGAATCACCCACTGACTCGTCGCATCGATCACCCGGGCTCCGGTCGTGTCGAGTGGTCCCTTGGCGATGGTGACGACCCGGCCGTCACGCACGCCGATGTCCCGCAGAGCCGACGGCCCGCCCGTCCCGTCGAACCAGCGGCCGTTGGTGATCACGGTGTCGTACTGCATCGGTCGGCCTCTCTGTCGCGCCGGAGCGCTCCGGATCCGCAGTGATCATACATAATGCGCATATTGTCCTGCCGCGCTATCGGGGCACGACTCGTCCGTTAGCCAGCAACGATGGCGTCGCGACAGACGTTATGATCCAGCTGTGGAGTTCACCGGCCACGGGTTTGCCGCCCGTTAATCATGCGCAGTCACGGTTGGGCAGGAAACACGCCGGCGTCCGATGCGGAGGCGATCGAGCGCATCCTCGACGCCGCCGACACGATTATCGACGAACGTGGCTCGGCGATGCGGATCGCGGATGTGGCGCGGGCACTGGGGGTGACCCGGCAGACCGTCTACCGATACTTCCCCGGGACGCAGGCCTTGCTGGTGGCGTCCGCGATGCGGTCGGCCGACGGCTTCCTCGACCGCATGGCGGCCCACCTGGAGGGCGTCACCGACCCGGTGGTGGCCATCACCGAGGGAATGGCGTTTGCCGTCGAGGAGCTGGCCGCGGACAACCAGGTCGAGTTCGTGCTCAGCCAACGCCACCGCGGCGCGCAGAAAGTTTCGATCATCTCCGATACGGCCCTGGCCTTCGGTCGTTCGATGCTCCATCGCTACGACATCGACTGGGAGCACTACGGTTTCGATGAAGCCGGCCTGGACGAGCTGAACGAATTCTCGCTGCGGGTTCTCCATTCCTTCCTGACCGACCCGGGACGGCCGCCGCGCAGCGGTGCCGATCTCCGGCGCTACCTCACCCGTTGGATCGGGCCGGCGATCGCCTACCCGCAGATGGTGCGGGCCATGGATGCGCTGGGAGCCGCGGAGCCGCCGCGAACGCGACGTCGCTCGTCGAAAGCCTCCTGACCGGCCGTGCGGGAGCGGCGACCCTGACCATACATATTCGCCGTTGTGTCCGGACGTCGCGCGCGCTGTGCGGGGAGGGTTTGGTGGCCCCCGGAGGCGCGAATCCTCGACGGGCCGACGTTGTCCACCGATCGAAGGAGGCCTCGAAGTGGTGGGTTTGGCACAGGTCGCGCTGAACAGCGCGCCCATCTTCGGTGGCGCGCTGCTCGCGGTTGCGGCCGGGCAGTTCCGGGGCCCTGATTACCGGGAAGCGATCAAGCAGGACATGGATCTGCTCGACCGACTCCCGCCCGAGGACGTCGACAGGCGCGCCGAATTGCGGCGCAGCATCGAAGGTCGCGTCGACGACCTGATCGATGCGGCGGACCGCAGCCGCGTGCTACGCCGGGCCGCGCTGTCCTACCACGGCAACTGGCGAGACGGGGTCCTGCTGCTCTGCGCCGTGCTCTTCACGATCGTCTGGTGGAACGTCAGTCACAGCAGGGACAACTGGCTGCCGATGTTCGTCGTGTTGATCCTGGTGTGCGTGGTGGCCGCCGCCTACGCGTTCCGGGGCGCGCTGCATGCCGCCCGCTCCGTTTTCCGCGCGAAGCGGCGGGGTCACGCCGAGGGTTAGCGGCCGCCCGCCCAAGCGAATCGTCGACTTGGAGGTCTTCGTCACATCCGCCGCGGTGGCCGACCGCTCAGCGCGCGCTCCCGGGCGTCCTGTGGCAAGATCGCGCTGTGAAGGCACATCCCCTGGCAGCGTTGACTTGTGCTGCGCTGTCGCCGATTTGGGCTCTGCTCATCGGTCCGGTCACAGCGGCGTCCGCGCAACCATGCCCCGACGTCGAGGTGGTGTTCGCCCGGGGCACCACCGAGCCACCCGGTGTCGGCCGCATCGGCCAGAACTTCGTCGACACCTTGCGCTCACACGTCGGCGGTAAGTCGGTCGGCGTGTATCCGGTCAACTATCCGGCCACCACCGACTTCCCCACCGCCGCCGACGGCATCAGCGACGCCGGCAGTCACGTCGAACAGATGGCGGCGACTTGCCCCCGCACCAAGATGGTGCTGGGAGGCTACTCGCAGGGCGCCGCGGTGATGGGCTTCGTCACCGAAAGCGCTGTGCCGGACGGCGTGCACCTGGTGCAGGCGCTACAGCCGATGCCGGCCGAAGTGGCCAACCACGTGGCCGCGGTGGCGCTGTTCGGCAAGCCCTCGAGTCAGTTCATGAGCATCATCAACCAGCCGCCGGTCAACATCGGGCCGCTGTATTCGGCAAAAACGCTCGAGTTGTGTGTCCCCGGCGACCCGGTCTGTTCCGGCGCGGGCAACCCCGCCGCGCACCGTCAATACGTCGAGGCCGGGATGGTTGATCAGGCGGCCGATTTCGCCGCCAACCGACTCTCGTAAGGCCGCTCGCGTCGGACGCTAGGGCCTGGCCGTCACTGGGCCGCGCCACCGATCATGTTGTGAACGTCGCTCACCGACCACGGCCCGGCCTGATGGTGGTCACGGTAGCCCAGCAGCCGCGGGGTCTGGCGGTCGAAGCTGCCGACGAAACCGCCTGCCGCAACCAGGATTTGGCTCGTCACATCACGCGACAAATCGCCGGCAAGATAGGCGTAGACCGGTGCGACGAACTCGGGCGGAGCGCTGTCGAGCGATGCCCGCATGGTCATCTCGTCGAGCAGCCCACGGCGGTGCAGATCTTCGATGTGTTGTTCGTACTCGGCTCCGGTCGACAGCCGTGTCCTGGCGCCGGGGCACACCACGTTGGCCCGCACGCCGTAGGGCTTCAGTTCGGCGGCGATGGCCATCGTCAGGCCGTTGACGGCGCCCTTGCCGGCCGGATATCCCGTCCCGCCGTAGTCACCCAGATACGCCACCGAACTGGTGTTGACGATGGCTCCGTGCCCCTGCTCGGCCAGCACCGGGGCGGCCACCCGGCAGGTGTGGAAGACCGTGCCGAGGTGGCCACTGATCAGCCGGTCGAACTCGTCCGGGGTGATCGTCAGGATCGACGAGCCGGGGGGTTCGGCGATGCCGGCGCAATTGATCAGGGTGTCGAGTCGCCCGAACGCGCTTAGGCATTCGTCGACGAGCGAGCGCGCGACGCGCTCGTCGTCAGCGGCCCCGACCACCGCGGTGGCCCGCCCGCCCGACGCCGTGATCGCCGCGACCGTTTCTTCCACGGCGTGTTCGTCACGCCCGTTGACGACCACGCCGGCACCCAGGCTGCCCAGCAGTTCAGCGACCGCTCGTCCGATGCCGCGACTGCCGCCCGACACCACCACACCGCGGCCATCCAGCGCAGCCTCGGTGCCGCTCACCGCCCGCTCCCGCAGGCGCCCCGCCGACCATCACATAATGCGTTGCGCGCGAAGTGCTCTCGTAGTCGAATTGCGTCCAGGCGGCCGATCGGTGTCACAAACACCAGGCGAACAGTACCCAGCCGGATCAGCCATGAGGACGGAAGCCGACATTTCCCGTGGCGCGCTAAACGCTGCCAGCGACTCCTGCCAGCTCGACGTCCGGAGGAGGTGGCGCTGGCGTCCTGCTGCGTAATCACACCGCGGCCGACTTCGGCGCCAACGACGGTCTGCCCGGGAGCTGGGCGGTCGCCCTGGTGGCATTGTTGAATAAATCACCACCACTAACAAGTAGCACCAACTCGGGCCAATTTGTTTGCCGACAGCGCCGGGCGCCTCGTCGGCAGAGTTGCCAAGGCCGACAACGCCGCAGCTCGCCGACGGTGCGTCCGCTCTCAAGGAGGTCATCAGCTCCGCATCGGCGGGCTTGCGGACGCCCCGGTGGTACACCGTGGAAATTGTTCAGAACATATCTGAACCCACTACCCCAAGCGATCGCCGGGCTAGGCGGAGGCGGGTATAGTCTCCAATGAAGTCCGTTATGGACGCGTCGCCGTTTAGCTAAAAGCGGTCCAGTCAGCCGCACGGCTACTGAGCTTGGTATGGCTCCGGCGAACCAGCCCCAGTCACCTCCCCGCTCGTTCGTGCGTCGGATAACGACCCGTCGGCCGGATTGAGATGCAGTGGGAGCGAGATCTGCGCAGAGCTGCGACGTCCCATTGCACACGACTCAGGGAGAGAGTCAGCATGCAAACGTGTTCTTGCGCAACCGTTTACACGATTTTTCGAGTGAACGCGGGGTGCGCCGGCCTATGACCAATGTAATTTCTGCAACGCGTCCCGCTCCACCTCCTACCACCAAGACCGACGATTCATACGACGACGTAGTCGAAATGTTTTTGGTGCTGCGCCAGCTGCCGGCCGAATCGCACGAGTATGCCCACCAGCGCGAACGCATCGTTTCTCGATGCCTGCCGCTGGCGGACCACGTGGCCAGCCACTTCGCCCGCCGCGGCGAGGGCCTCGATGACCTGATTCAGGTCGCGCGGCTGGGGCTGATGAACGCCATCAATCGATTCGACCCCGCGAAGGGGCCCAGCTTCATCGGGTTCGCCGTGCCCACCATGATGGGCGAGGTCCGCCGCTACTTCCGCGACTACAGCTGGGGAATGCGCGTCCCACGGCGATTGCGCGAGCTGCACGTGCAGATCAGCAGGACCACCGCGGATCTGTCCCAGCAGCTCGGGCGCGCGCCCACCGCGGGCGAGCTGTCTCAGGTGCTCGAGGTGCCGCGCGAGGAGATCGTCGAATGCCTCGTCGCGGGCGATGCCTATCGGCTCGACTCCCTGGATGCACCGCTGGGCGCCGACAGCTCGGGATCGCCTCGCTCGGTGGCCGACTCGGTCGGCGACATCGATCCACAGATCGAGCACATCACCAATCGGGAAGCGCTGCGGGTGCTGGTTGCCACCCTCCCGCAGCGTGAACGCGAGGTGCTGCGCATGCGGTTCTTCGAATCCATGACGCAAAGCCAGATCGCGGAGCGGATCGGCGTGTCGCAGATGCAGGTGTCCCGCATCTTGGCAAACACGCTGAGCAGCCTGCGCGATCAACTCGAGTAACACGGTCAGTTCCCCCAGGACGCTGCGCGGCATACCCTGCCGCGCAGCCCTGTACTGTGCGATCCGAAGGACAACCCGACTTTGTCGCCAGGAAGACCTGGAAGGGAGCTGGATGCGATGAGGATGTCACGAACGGTGATCGCGGGTGTCGCAGCGACGACGGCACTGGCGGTGTCGGTGGCCGGATGTGGCGGCAACAAGCCGCAGCCGTCGCCGTCGAAGTCCGGATCGGCCACCTCGGCAACCTCGGTCCCCAGCAGCCCCGGCTCGGCACCGGCGTCATCGGCGCCGGCCGAGCCCAACGAGTACGCCAAGCTGCTCATCGCGCCCAGTGACATCAACGCCCCGGTCCCCTTCACCGCCGCGCCCCCGACCGGCAACCCCAACGGCCAGCCGGGCGTGGCGACCACCTTCAAGGACGACGACGGTAGCCATGCGATAAAGGTGACGATCCAGGTCTACGACGACCCCGATTCCGCCACGAACGCGTTGAACGCCGCGAAGGGGCAACAGGGCGGCGTGATCAAGGATCCGTCCACGCAACCGTCGAACATCGGCAGCGGCGGAACGATGGTGATGGGCAATACCCCGGACCGCAGCAAGGGTGTGGTCATCCTCCTCTTCACCGAGGGCAAGGCGTTTGCCACGCTGGAATTCGACGGCCCGACCGACACGCTGGCCCCGCCGGACTTCGTCAACGACGTCGGCCAGAAGCAGGATGCCGCCATCAAGAAGGGGCTCGG
The DNA here is from genome assembly GCF_001665835.1 of Mycobacterium colombiense. Taxonomy (GTDB): domain Bacteria; phylum Actinomycetota; class Actinomycetes; order Mycobacteriales; family Mycobacteriaceae; genus Mycobacterium; species Mycobacterium colombiense_A. Next base: position 153,400 of record NZ_LZSX01000063.1, read on the forward strand.
CAGCTAGCGGCTGCGCCACCACCATCGGGGGACGCTATGAACGTCATCAACGGCATGCCCGCGCACGCCCTGCTGCTGCATTTCGTCTTGGTCCTGGTCCCACTGACCGCCCTGCTGGATATCGTCTGCGCGTTCTGGCCCGCCGCACGGCGCGGCCAGCTGATGTGGCTCACGCTGGTGCTGGCCGTGGTCACGATGGTGTTGACGCCCATCACCATCAACGCCGGCGGATGGCTCTACGGCCTGAGGGCGAATCCGAGCCCGATCCTGCGCGAACACGCAGAGCGGGGCAGCCTGATGGCCTACTTCGCCGCCGCCCTGCTGGTGGCCGCCGTCGTGCTGGTCGTCGTGCGGGAGATCGAGGACCGATCCGATAAGACCCGCGTCGCCACCCGGGCGCTCGTCGCGATTCTGGTGCTGGCGGTGGGGATTGCGTCGATGGTCCAGATCTACCGCGTGGGCGATGCCGGTGCGCAGTCGGTCTGGGGCACCGAGATCGCGCGCCTGACGAAGAACCACCCGGGCTGACGAGCCGCTCGCAGCCCCGAAACTCACTGGGCCGGCGTGAGCAGAAACAGCCGAAACCGGCGCGCGCCGGCGTGTTCCTGGGCGAGGCGATAATTCGGCCAGGACGCCAGCGCCTGGGCCCACGCTTCGTCGCGCTCCGCGCCAGCGAGGAGCCGCACCGCCGCCACGGACCGGTGGCCACGACGGCGCACGGTGACCCGTTGCGCCACTTTCAGATTCGCCGACCAGGACGGGTGGCGCACGCGCCCCCAGTTCGATCCGACCAACAGCAGGCCGTCGCGAAAGGGTACGTACTGCACGGTCGCGCTGCGGGCGAGACCGGTCTTGCGGCCCGAGAGGGTGATCCGCACGTTGGGCAGGCCGGCCAGATCCAACGCGCCGAGCCGTCCATTGGTCAGGAACCGAAGCACGGATTCGAGCCCCTCCACGATCTGGTGACCGTTCAGAACCAGCACGCGGTAGGCCATCGGGTGGCGCGCCAGCCGCTGCAGCGGATTCATGAGGATGACTGTATTCGCCGGGCGCCGGACCAGGGCGTCACGGCGATGAAATGCCGCTGACGAACCGAGGTTTCGGTGAGCAGCCCAGCAAGACCCGCCGGGATAAATAAATTGCTTGATTTAACCCGGCGCGAGGTGTTCACTGAGGCGATGACCGCCGAACGGGCCGCTCGCTCCGACAGGTCGACGGGCACCCGAGAGGCGATCCTGTCGGCCGCCGAAGTGCTTTTCGCCGAACGGGGCATGTACGCCGTGTCGAACCGGCAGATCAGCGAAGCGGCCGGCCAGGGCAACAATGCCGCGGCGTGCTACCACTTCGGCACCAGGGTCGACCTGCTCCGCGCGATCGAAAGCAAGCATCGCGAGCCGATCGAGGAGCTGCGCGCCCAGATGCTGGCCGCCATCGGCGATTCGACCGAGCTACGCGACTGGGTCGGCGCCCTGGTGCGCCCGTTGACCGATCACCTGTCCGCGCTGGGCACGCCGACCTGGTACGCCCGATTCGCCGCGCAGGCCATGGCCGATCCGACCTACCGGCATGTGGTCACCAAAGACGCACTGGCGTCGCCGTTGCTGGTCCAGACGCTCGACGGCATCAACCGCTGCCTGCCCGAGCTGCCCAAGCGGGTGCGTTCGGAACGGATGGTGATGGTGCGCAACCTGCTCATGCACACCTGCGCGGAACATGAAGGCGCGCTGGCCGAACACGGACCGCGGTCGCGTTCGGCGTGGCCGGTGGCCGGCGAAGGCCTGATCGACGCGATTGTCGGCCTGTGGCGCGCGCCGGTTCATGTGGGCGCGGCCGGCTACCAGCCGACACAGACGACCGCGCAGGCCGACAACCGAGGAGCACGATGACCGAAGGATCCACCGCCACCGATATCCCGGAGTTTCCGATGACACGGGCGCCAGGCTGCCCGTTCGCCCCGCCTCCGAAGGTATTGGAGCTCAACGCCGACAAGCAGTTGAGCAGGGTCCGGATCTGGGACGACAGCACGCCGTGGCTCATCCACGGCTACGACGCGATACGCGCGCTGTTCACCGATTCCCGCACCAGCGTCGACGACCGGCTGCCCGGCTATCCGCACTGGAACGCGGGCATGCTGGCCACGGTGCACAAGCGCCCTCGTTCGGTGTTCACCTCCGACGCGGAAGAACACACCCGGTTCCGCCGGATGCTGTCTAAACCGTTCACGTTCAAGCGAGTTGAAGCGCTACGGCCGGCGGTACAGAAGATCACCGATGACCACATAGACGCCCTGCTGGCGGGCCCGAAGCCGGGCGATATCGTCAGCACCCTGTCGCTGGCGGTCCCCTCCCTGGTCATCAGCGAACTGCTGGGCGTGCCCTACGAGGACGCGGAATTCTTTCAAACCCAAGCCCAGCGCGGCATGGGCCGCTACGCCACCGAGGAGGACACCGCCCAGGGCGCGGCCTCGTTGGCGAAGTATCTGGCCAACCTGGTTCGCACCAAGATGCAAAGCCCGTCAGAGGATTTGGTATCCGATCTGGCCGAGCGGGTCAACGCCGAAGAGATCAGCGTGCGCGAGGCCGCACAATTGGCCACCGGCGTGCTGATCGCGGGCCATGAGACCACCGCGAACATGATCAGCCTGAGCATCGCGGCGTTGCTCGAACACCAGGATCAACGTGAGCTGCTGCGCGACATCGATGACCCCAAGGTCGTCGCCACCGCGGTCGAAGAGCTGATGCGCTACCTGAGCATCATCCAGACCGGTCAGCGTCGAATCGCCGTCGAGGACATCGAGATTGGCGGCCAGACGATCCGCGCCGGCGACGGGATCATCCTCGACGTCGCCCCGGCCAACTGGGATGACCGCCAATTCCCCAACCCGGGCCGGCTGGACCTGCTCCGCGAGGATGGGCCACACGTCGGGTTCGGCTACGGTCGCCATCAGTGTGTGGGCCAGCAGCTGGCCCGCATGGAACTGCAGATCGTCTTGCCCACGCTGCTGCGCCGCATTCCGACGCTGCGGCTCGCCGTGCCGCTGAATGATCTGCCGTTCAAACATGACGCACTGGCGTACGGCCTCTACGAGCTGCCCGTGACATGGTGAAGCCCGATCTGTCACTGGACGTTCCAGATCTGCGTGGCAGATTCGCCGTAGTGACCGGTGCCAACAGCGGTTTGGGGTTCGGGTTGGCGAAGCGGCTCTCGGTCGCCGGTGCCGACGTCGTGATGGCGATCCGCGACCGGGTCAAGGGCGAGCAAGCGATCGCCGAGGTCCGCCGGGAGGTGCCGGAGGCCAAGCTCAGCATCAGGCAGCTCGACCTGTCGTCGCTGTCCAGCGTCGCCGCGCTGGGCGAGGAGCTGACCGCAGAAGGTCGCCCGATCGACATCCTGATCAACAACGCGGGCGTCATGACTCCGCCGCAACGGCAACAGACCAGCGACGGCTTCGAATTGCAGTTCGGGACAAACCATTTGGGGCATTTCGCGTTGACCGGACGGCTGCTGGGCCTGCTGCGGGCGGCGGATTGCGCGCGCGTGGTGACGGTCAGCAGCCTCGCGGCCACCCAGGGCAGTATCGAGTTCGGCGACGTCAACGCGGAGCAAGGCTACAAAGCCATGCACTCCTACGGGGTCGCCAAATTGGCGCAGCTGATGTTCGCCGTCGAATTGGATCGACGCAGCCGTGCTGGTG
>NZ_LZSX01000064.1 GCF_001665835.1 Mycobacterium colombiense
TGACCATCGCGCTGGCCACCCCCACCCACGACATGCGCATCCCGCGCAACCGCGCCGTCATCATGCTGGTGATCGACGTGTCCGAGTCGATGGCCTCCACCGATGTGCCGCCCAACCGCCTGGACGCGGCCAAGGAGGCCGGCAAGCAATTCGCCGACCAGCTGACCCCGGCGATCAACCTCGGGCTGGTCGGATTCGCCGGCACGCCCTATCTGCTGGTGCCGCCGACCCCCCAACACCAGGCCACCATCGACGCGCTGAAGAAGCTGGATTTCGCCGACAGCACCGCCACCGGCCAAGCGATCTTCACCGCCCTGCACGCGATCAGCGCCACCGCGGTCACCGGCGGCGACAAACCGCCGCCGGCCCGCATCGTGCTGGAATCCGACGGCGCCGAGAACGTGCCGCTGGACCCCAATGCCCCGCAGGGGGCGTTCACCGCGGCCCGGGCCGCCAAGGCCGGGGGCGTACAGATCTCGACGATCTCGTTCGGCACCCCGTACGGCACCGTCGACTACGAGGGCGCCACCATCCCGGTTCCGGTGGACG
>NZ_LZSX01000065.1 GCF_001665835.1 Mycobacterium colombiense
CCTTGGCCGCGGCCTTCTCGGCGGCTCGAGTCCTGTCTTCCACCTGGCGGTTGGCCGATTCGACCGTCTGGGTGCGCAAATGCTGGTGACCTTGGAGCCATACGCGGGGTTGATCGTCGGCAGCGGCTGGCCGCCCCACAGCATGCTGGAGAACTGACTGGTGGGCTCGCCGAAGAGGGCGACGGCGGCGACGTGGTCGGCGACCGAGGGCGGCATCGCGTTGGTGGCCAGATCGATCACAGTCGAGCCCTGAGAGTAGCCGCCGAGCACGATCTTCGAATTCGGGCAGCTGGCGACGACGTCCTGGATGTGCGCGCTGGCATCGTTGGACCCGGCGTTTGCGCTGTTGTGATAGTCGTCGTTGGCGGGGTAGTTGACCGCGTAGACGTCGACGGACTTACCGCCGAGCTGCGACGTGAGCGAGTCGACGAACGCCTGTCCGATGTTGCCCAGACCGGGCTCCTGGTGGGTGCCGCGGGCGAAAACCACCGAGACGTCCGAGCAGCCATCGGCGGCGGCGGTGGGGGTCCCGAGGGGGGCACTCAGCAGCGCCCACGTCGTCGCAACCGAGATACCAACCCAGCGAGCAAATCTGCGTGCACTCATGCCGAGATCCTGTCATATCGTCGGTCATGGCCGTGCCGGCGGTTGACGCCAGGACGCTGAGGCTACGCTCGAGCGGACGAATGACGTTGCAGCGCAACGCCAATGCCTACGGTCCGGTGGTTCGGATGCGAATCGGGCCGCCCCAGTTGCCGCCGGGGTCGACGACCTTGCCGCGCTGTGTGATCTCCACCTCGCCCGACCCGGCGAGCCGCGTTGCGGCCCGCGCCGCTGTTCTGACGATCAACCCCGCGTATGGCTCCAAGGTCACCAGCATTTGCGCACCCGACGATCCGATCTGCTCCGGCGGCGGCAACATCATGGCGCACGTTTCCTACATCGACGCCGGGATGACCGCCCAGGCCGCGACGTTTGCGGCCAACAAGATCAACCCGGGCGCCCCGAGCGTCTGACACCCGTCAGTCGTTAGCCCGCTCCTGCTGGCGTTGCCGCTTCTCGGCGGCCGCCAACTGCGCCACCCGATCCGCCTCGGCGCGCTGCTCGGCGGCCTCGCCGAGCTTGTTCTCGGCCTCATCGACTTTGGCCGCGGAAACCTTGGCCGCGGCCTTCTCGGCGGCTCGAGTCCTGTCTTCCACCTGGCGGTTGGCCGATTCGACCGTCTGCTTGCGCTGGGAGGCGGTCTCGTCGGCGCGCCGCTTGGCCGCGGCGCTCCGCTTCTGCGCCGACTGCGCCGCTTCGCGTTTGCGCTGCTCGGCGGCGATTCGGGCCTCTTTGACTTCCTGCTGGGTGGCCTTCTGCGTTTCCTCGCGCCCCTGGATCGCCTCGTCGCGGGCGCTCCTGAGCTTGGCATCGGCCTGTGCCTTCCTCGCTGTGGCTTGCGCGTCCAGTTGAGCCGCCTGGCCCAGCGTGTCGCTGCGTTCGACCAGGGCGGCGCCCCGCTCGGCGAGCGTCGCGTCGCCGAGCACACTTCCGACGGTGCTGTCGAGCATGCCCAGCGAACGCTCGTACAGCAGTCGCGCCGGCGCCTCGGTGGGGATGCGGTTGACGACCCGGTCCTCGATCAGCTGCAACGGGAATCGGGCGAGTTGGTAGTGAAACCGCAGGACTGCCAGCGGGACTTCGGAAATTTTCATCAACTTCTCCTGGGGTGAGGCCCGCCGTCAGGGCAGGTCGGTTTCGTCGGTCACGTTCTGGGCGTGGCGCCGCAGCCGGTCGGCCTCCGACTCTTCGTTGCGAGCCACCTGAACCGAGCTCTGGTGTTCGGCGACGGCACCGACGATCTCCTCGGACGCCTCGCGGATCTCGGCGCGCTCTTCGGCCTTCGCCAGGTGGATGTCGCGCTGCGCGTCCACCTCGGCCTGGGTCTTCTCGGCGGTCGCCTGCTGATGCGCCGCCCGGTCGGCCGCACGCTTCTGGGCGGCCTCCTGGGCCTCGATCGAATCCTCGGCGGCCACGGCCTGAGCGTTCGCCGCCAGGCGTTGTTGGGCACCTTCGGTCCTGGCCTCGGCCGCGTCCTCTTGGGCCTGTTTGGCCTGGGCTTCGGCCACGGCCTCGGTCGCATTCGCCTCTTTGCGTTCATGCGCCTGCGTTTGCTCGAGTTGCCCCTCGGCGGTCAGCGATTCGTTGCCCGTGACTGCGCCGACGACCTCTTTGGCTTTGCCCTTGACCGAGTCGATCAGGCCCCTACGCGCTTCGTCGGCCTTGTTGTGCTCACTCATCATTCTCCTTGAGGCGTTGGCCAAAAACGTTCGTTCGTGTCAGGTATGTGATTCCACGAACTGGGCTGATCAAACACGGACGTGTGTCGGGTCACCGGGCGCCGAACGTGAGAATCGTGCTAGCCACTTCGAACCAACCGACAGCACAACATGTTTCACGGCCATCGCGCCGCGTGGTGCGCGAACGGGCCATATGGCGATACCCTGGCCGGCATGGCCATCGAGTCCAGCATGCTCGCCCTCGGGACCGTCGCCCCGGCCTTCACGCTGCCCGAGCCGGCCACCGGCCGCACGCTCAGTCGCGACGATCTGACGGGCCCCGCCCTGGTCGTCACCTTCATCTGCAACCACTGCCCCTACGTGAAGCACGTCGCCGACGGGCTCGCCGCGCTCGGTCGTGACCTCGCCGAGCAAGGCGTTGCGATGGTGGGCATTTCGAGCAATGACGTGGTCACCTACCCGCAGGACGGGCCCGATCAGATGGTCGCGGAAGCTCGCAGCCATGGCTGGACGTTCCCGTACCTCTACGACGAAACCCAAGATGTTGCCCGCGCTTACTCGGCCGCCTGCACGCCCGACACCTTCGTGTTCGACGGCGAACGCCGGCTGGTCTACCGCGGCCAGCTGGACGACTCCCGGCCCAAAAACGGCCGGCCGGTCACGGCCGCGGATGTCCGCGCCGCGGTCGACGCGGTATTGGCCGGGCAGCCGGTGAATCCCGAACAGCGCCCGTCCATCGGGTGCGGCATCAAATGGCGTTGAGGCACGGTTGAAAACATCGATTCCGGGTAGCTGGGCTCCCACTACCGCGAGAGGGAGGCGTTATGCGAGGAGCTGTCATCTACGGCGCCGGCGATGTCCGATTCGAAGACCTGCCCGAACCCGAGATCGTCGCCCCCACCGACGCGATCATCCGCACCACCGCGACCTGCGTGTGCGGCTCAGACCTCTGGGACTACCGCGGTATCAACCCCGTTCCCGAGCCCAAGCCGTTCGGTCACGAGTACTGCGGTGTCGTCGAAGCCGTCGGTAGCGACGTCACCTCGGTCAAGCCCGGTCAGTTCGTCATCGGATCCTTCTACGCCTCCGACGGCACCTGTCCGAATTGCCGCAACGGAGTTCAGAGTTCGTGCGTAAACCGCGTGCTGATGGGCGGCTGCCAAGCGGAGTCCGTGCGCATCCCCTGGGCCGACGGCAGTCTCGTGGCACTGCCCGACCAACCCGACGAGGAATCGATCCCGGACTTTCTGACCCTGTCGGACGTGATGGGCACCGGGTGGTTCGCCGCCGAAGCGGCCGGCGTCGCTGCCGGCATGACGGTGGCCGTGGTGGGTGACGGTGCGGTGGGGCTGTGCGCGGTGCTGGCCGCCCGCGAAAAGGGCGCCGAGCGGCTCATCGCGATGAGCCGCCACGAGCCCCGGCAGAAGCTGGCCCGTGAATTCGGCGCCACCGACGTCGTCACCGAACGCGGCGACGACGGAGTCGCCGTCATCAAGGAGATGACCGAAGGCGTCGGCGCCGACGCCGTGCTGGAATGCGTGGGCACCGGCCAGGCCATGCAACAAGCCATCCAGTCCGCTCGCCCGGGCGCCTTCGTCGGGTTCGTGGGTGTCCCCCACGATGTCGCCATCACCGGCGAGCAACTCTTCAGCAACCAGGTCGGGCTGCGCGGCGGACCCGCCCCGGTCCGGCATTTCCTGCCCTCCCTGATCGAGTCGGTGCTCGACGGAAAAATGAACCCCGGCAAGGTGTTTGACCTGCACCTGCCCCTCGAGCAGGTCGCCGATGCCTATCGGGCCATGGATGAGCGCCGCGCCATCAAGGCCTTCCTGCAGCCCTAGGTGAGGCCGGTCACTGCGCCGGCCGACCGAACGCCCGCCGCGCCTTTTCGGCTAACGTCGACCGTATGTCCAAAGTCTCCGGCAACGACCTGATCGACGACGTCACCCCTGGCGACATCATCGCCGTGGACCGCGGCTCGGGTGAACGGCCCTACAAAGTCGTCTTCAAGGACCCCAGCGACGCGGGGTATCTCATCACGTTCGAGACCGACGACGGTGAGACCTTTCAGCTCGATCTGGCGGCCGGCACCCGGGTGAAACGGTCCCTCGAGGCGAAGTGGGAATCCGCTCAGAGCCCGACCCCCAACTCGGAGAACTGAAGCCCGCCCTCAGCGCGCGCTCGACCGGAACGCGTTGGCGGACAGTCAATTCGACGACCTACACGCACGTCGTCCCGCCGCATCGCGGAGCGCCGGGCGCCGACAGCGTGGATGCCGTCGGCAAGTTCCTGACGTACCAGCCGTTTGGGTGGCGTCTGGGCGGGTACCGCCATGCCCCGACGGAGGGAGCGCGCGATGGGACCCGTTCACGAGCAGCAAGAAGACTTGCATCCGGGTGGTGACATGGCCAAACGCTTGCGGCGCCGCCCACGACGACGGGGCCGGCGTCACTCATGACCGCGCAACCGCCCGATCCCGACCCGACGCAGATCCCGGGCCTGCAGCCAGGAGGAGGTGCCGCACCGGGCAGCACTCCCCCGGCGGCGCCCCGAACCTCCGGGGTGTCCGAGCCACAACCGCCGAACACCCGGCGATTCACCCCCAGCTCCGTGCTCACCGTGGTCGCCGTCTGCATCTTCGTCGTTGCGTTCATCGCGGTGGCGGTGCTGTTGGTGATGAAGATGGTCGGGGCAACCGGTTGACATGCCGAAACCAACTAAGACACTTCCTGATTACGTTGGCTTCCTAACGGGCATAGCCACATGCATGGTCGACGATGCCGCGCAGGCCCCGCAGGAGAATCCCGAAAAGGACCGGTCGCAGTGGGTGACCGGCGACGAACCCATGACCGGGCCGCAGCGCAGCTACTTGAACACGCTGGCACAAGAGGCCGGCGAAGAGATCCCGGACAACCTCACCAAGGCCCAGGCCTCCAGCCTGATCGACGAGCTGCAACGGCGAACCGGACGGGGCGCTGGCTCATGACCATTGACGCCGAGGACGTGAGACAGCTACTCGCCAGCCCGGACGCCGACGCAACGCTGGTGGTGATTGAGGGGCGCGCCATGGTCGTCGCGCCTGCTGATCTGGACTCGGCCGAATACCGAGGGGCCCTGCAGGTCGCGACGCGCCAGGAATTGGTGCAGCGAGTCGGACACCCGGAGTTGTCCGACCGCGAGGTGACCGAGCAGGCCGAGGAACTCGACACCGCACTGCGCAACTTGGGCGGCTGACGCGTTGTTGCGCAGCCGCTATGACCCGATGGTGACTCGGTCACCGACGCGGATGACGCCTTGGGTCACTACCGCAAGGTAGGCGCCCGCGCATGGCTGCGCGCCGTGACCGCCTGTGTTCAAACGGTTTTCGGCCGCAGGTACGCGAAGCGCCTGCGGAGTCCGCGGCAACGGCCCGTGTTCGAGCGTGGGGACCACGCAGCGCGATGTGGCCGTCAGGACGCGCAGCCGCGTCTCCCCGATGGCGATTTCGCCGCCCACCCAGTCGTTTTCGGCATACGGCGGATAGTCGGGCGGCGTCGCGATCACCAGATTCGGGCGATAGCGCAGCGCCTCCACGCCGATGTGTTCGAGGGTGGCCGTCGTGATCGTATGCAACGGGGCTTCGTCGGTGAACGACTCGCCCGGGGTGGCCGCAGCGATCCGCAGGATGCGGCCATCGACCTCGGCGTCGAGTCCGAGTTCCAGCAATTGCTCCGGGTCGGGGCGCACCAGTGTGGCGCCATCGGGGCGTTGGGTGACCAACCGGACCCGCCGGCCTGTCAGCCGCGAGATCAGCTCGTCGACGCCCGGATCGTCGGCGGCCACGTCGGTCCCGTCGGGCAGGCTGATGCGCACACCCCGGGCGTCGGCATGTGCGGTGCATGACAACAGACGGCGCCACAGCCGCGGATTCTTGGCGCTGGCCACGTGCCCGGTCTCACCGTCGAGGAGCGCCAGCCGCCGGTCGCCCTCGGCGCCGCGCTCATCGACCAGCAGGCGATCGAGGGCTTCGCCGAGCATCGACTTCACCGGATAGCGAAGCAACGCCTGCACCCGCATCCCTGCGGCATCGGAGGCCTGGGCGGCCGAGTTGTCCATCACGCGCCTCCACTGAAGTTCCACTGCTCACTGTGCCCGAAATCGCCTGGCGTCACCAGGGATCAGCCGGGCACCGCCGTCACCACGATCGACTGATCACTGGTCTGCCAGGCCGTCATGAACGTGCTGAAGCTGACCTGTTCGTCGGCATGGTCGATGCCGGGGTCGTTGAGGTGCACGATCTCTTTGCCGGTGTCGATGCCCGTCACGACCAGGAAATGGTCGGCCTTGGTGCGCTGGTCGTCGGCGTTCAAGATGACCGAGGAGTTGACGAAGGCGATGAGCTTTCGGTCCTTGGCCAGGTATTGCTCGAGAAGCGGCAATCCGTTCCGGTCCCGGTCGGACGTGGAGGTCATCTCGGATTTGATCCCGAAGTGGTTGAGCAGGATCACCAGGTCGGACATTGAGATGCCGGCGTTCGGGCCGGAGTGGGTCGGGTCGTTGCGCGGCGCGTAGATCGGTCCGGGATTGGCCCCCGACGGCGTCGACTCCGCCAGGTCCAGCATCTGCCGCTCGGTGGGTGCGTTGCCGGTGACCTCGCCCACCACGTCGGCGATCGACACGAGTCCACAGTTGTCCTCGAGCGATTGCGCCACCCAGTACTTCGCCGCGGCGGCGGGGTTGCCGTACACGCCGGGGGCGGTTGCCTCGGGGCCGTCTCCCCGAGCAGGCGATGAATTAGTCTGTGCCGCAACGATTGTGGTCAACGAGGTGGTGGCGGCCGTGGTCGCCGGCGGGGCGCCGCCGCACCCCGAGACGAGCGCCGCGGTGGCCAAACCGATGCATGCGCCGATCACCGCGGCGCGGGCCGCGGGGGCGATCCGAAATGTGAGCATGAGCGAGGAAGGTCCCGTCGACGGTCGAATGGCCAGCAAACGGTAGCACCCGCAGCGCACCGCTATTGCCGAATAAAGCGTGAACCTTGTGCTCGCCCGGATTGACCGACGAACGCACAGCGCCGGGCCCGGATCAGCTTGGCAGCAGGCGCTTTTTCTGCTCTTCGAATTCCTGCTGAGTCAAAATTCCCGCGTCGCGCAGCGAAGCCAGTTCGCGCAGCTCGGCGGCGATGCTCGTGATCGGGCCGCCCGCGGCAACCTGCGGTGGTGCCTTCGGCTCGGTCGTCGGTTCCTTTGGCGCCTCCCGCGTCGCCTTCTCGATCTCGCCGGCCCGGGCCCGCTCGCGGCCCAGGGCCCCACCGGTACCGGCCATCGCGCGCCCGGCCATGCTGGCCACGGCCATCTCGCCGAACAAACTCCCGGTGCCGGTGGGCGCGGCCGCGGCCGCGGCTTCCGCGGCGGCGCCTGCGGTGGTGGTCGGAAGCACCAAGGCGGCCGGGCGAATCGCTGGGGCGGCCGCCGTCCAGCCGGGAGGCACCGACAAGCCGCCGACCGTGTTGGCCTGGCCCAGACCCGCCGACGCCAAGGTTCCGAATCCGCCCGCCGGGTTCGTGATGACCGGAAATGGCGATGGCGGCACGGCACCCGTGCCGGGCCAGGACTGCACCCCGGCCCAACCGCTGATGATGTCGTCGGTGTGGAAACCGGTCAGCGCACCGGCCACGTCGAAGGGAAGGGCGATTAAGGTTCCCGGTGCATCGATGCCGAGTCCGGCGACGCTGGCCGGCGCGTCGAGGAAGAACGTGACGAGATCGCTCCCCAGCCCCAGCAGGTCCGTTGCAGACGCAGGGTCGACTGCGGCCATCGGCGCCGCCGAAATGTTGCCTAGCAGGTTGGGAACCGCGGAGAACGATTGCTGCACGGTATTGCGCGTGCTCCCGGCCGCGGTTCCGGTGGCCTGGGCCACCGCTTCGGACTGGCCGGCGCCGGAATTGCTGGTCGGGTCGGGCTGGGCGAACGGCGTCAACCGCGTCGCCGAGGCCGTCGTACCCGCGTAGCCGAACATGGCCGCGGTGTCGCGCGCCCACATCTCGCCGTACTCCGCTTCGGTCGCGGCAATCGCCGGCGTGTTCTGGCCGAGAACGTTGGTCGCGACGAGCGCCGCCAGCTGGGTGCGGTTGGCCGTGACCACCGGGGGCGGCACCGTCTCGGCGAACGCCGTCTCGTAGGCGAAGGCCGCTGTCCTGGCCTGGTTGGCGGTTTCTTCGGCCTGAGCGCCGGCGGTCCTCATCCACTCCAGATAGGGGGTGATCGCCGCGACCATCGAGGCCGACGACGGGCCGACCCACGGACCGGAGGTCAGGGCCGTGATCTCGGCCTGATAGGAATTCGCCGTCGATTGCAGCGCGGCAGCCAATTCGTCCCAGGCCATCGCGGCGGCCAGCATCGGTCCCGACCCCGGACCGGCGTACATGCGCGCGGAGTTAATCTCCGGCGGCAGTACTGCGAAGTCCATGCCGTTCTCCTCCGATCGCTTTCAGGGCCGCGAGGGCATCGACGGCGTCGATGCGTGTCGTATGGGGATAGCCAACCCAGCAGCAAACAAATCTCATTCCCTCCCGTGCTGCCGGTGCCGCGAACGAAGACGGCCGTCCCCTGTGCTAGCGGACCGGCCTCAACGTTTGCAGGTGCCCCCACGTCAACGAATACAGCGAAATTGTTGTCGAGGGTTAACGATAGGTTACCTGCACATGACGGCCGAAACTCACAAGGGTTAGGCGCGTATTGCGCAAATCACTCTCAGCCGGGTCTCAACGGCGCGGGACCGGTCCCGCCGCCATCCTGCGGCCGCTGTTCCTGCGCTAGGACCCAGCAAAAGTCCTGTTCAGGGCAGCGGCGGCGCGCCCAGCGGGTCTGGCGGCGCCGGTTCTGCTTGGATTTGTGGCGTCCCCGCGAGTGAGGTTTGTTGATGAAAATTGTGCTGGCCGCCTATGGCAGCCGTGGCGACGTCGAGCCCTGCGTCGCCGCCGCACGGGAGTTGCACGGCCGAGGCCACGACGTCGTGATCGCGGTGCCGCCCGACAAGCTCGACATGGCCGAGTCGGCGGGGCTTGCCGCGGTCGCGTACGGGCCAGACAGCCGCGAGCAGATCAACATGGCGACCAATTTCGTCCGTAACGTCGGGAATCCGGTGAGCGCGTTGCCGGAACTCATCGAGCGCGTCACCAAAGTGTGGACCGGCAAGAGCGAGACGCTGGCCTCGGTGGCGGCCGGTGCCGACCTGCTGGTGGCCGGGATGAATGAGCAGCGGCTTGCCGCCAACGTCGGGGAGCGTTTCGGCATACCGCTGGCCGCGCTGCACTTCTTTCCCGCCGAGACCTTGGAACTCGGCCGGCTGCAGTCAGAGGTCACCGGCGCGGCCGCAGCGGCCCAGCGTCGAGCGCTGGGTCTGCCCGACAACCCGTCGGCGCAGCCGGTGCTCGAGATTCAGACCTACGACGAGCTGTGGGCGCCCGAATTGGCAAAACAATGGGCCGGACCGGGATACCGCCGGCCCTTCGTCGGTTCGCTCACCCTCGGAATGCCGGCCGATGCGGACGACGAGGTGTTGTCCTGGATCGCCGACGGGACGCCGCCGATCTATTTCGGATTCGGCAGCACGCCGGTCACCTCCCCCGCCGAGACGGTCGCGGTGATCAGCGCGGCCTGCACGCAGATCGGCGAGCGGGCGTTGATTTGCAGTGGCCCAAACGATTTCACCCATATCCCGCCCGCCGATCACGTGAATATCGTGGAGACGGTGAATCACGCCGCCGTCTTTCCCGCGTGCCGTGCGATCGTGCACCACGGCGGCGCCGGCACCACCGCCGCGGCCATGCGGGCGGGCGTGCCCATGTTGATTCTCTGGCTCTGGCTCGATCAGCCGATCTGGGCCGACGCGATCAGCAGGTTGGAAGTCGGCGTGGGGCGGGCGTTCTCGGCCTCCACCTTGGACTCGCTGGTCGCAGACCTGCGCTCGGTGCGTTCTGCGCACTACCTCAGCCGAGCCAGGGAGGTGGCCACCCAAATCAGCACGCCCGACCAAAGCGTCGCCGCGGCGGCCGATCTTCTCGAAGGCGCCGCCCGGCGCGCGTAACCGGATCGCCCCTTGCGCCCAGCGGTGGTGCAAAGCTCGCCGGTCGTGTAAAAGATTCTGGTGCAGGATCCGCCGAATAGGTCGTTCGACCCGTCGATGCTGCGCGAGGCGATGATCAGGCGGCTGTATCGGCGGTTGTCGGCCGAGGGCCACATCAGGGTGCCGGCGGTGCCGGGCCTGATCGACGAGTACGTCCAGTTGTGCAATAACGTCTGCGCCACCCTGGGCGTCTGGTGCCCTCCCGAACAGTCCGCACAGTTGCGGACGGCGCTGCAAGCCGAGCTGGCGAAGGCCTTCAAGGCCTCCCCCCGTTCCGAGGTCCTCATCTCGTATCAGGCTCCATTCGGGACCGGCGTGAATTTCCGGGTCCAAGCCGAGTGGCGCACGATCGAGGCCGATTACGACCAGTGGATGGCGTTTCGCCCGGCGCCGCTGTTCGGCACCGAACCCGACGCGCGCGTGCTCGCGCTGGCGGCGGAGGCGGCCGATCCTTCGGTCTATCGAGTGCTCGACGTCGGCGCCGGAACCGGACGCAACGCGCTGGCCCTGGCCCGGCGCGGACACCCGGTCGATGCGGTCGAGATGACCGCGAAGTTCGCGGAGGTGATTGTCGCCGAAGCGGCCGGCGAATCGTTGGGCGTGAATGTCATTCAAAGCGACGTCTTCACGGCGATGGAGGGTGTGCACGATCGGTATCAGCTGATGGTGGTCTCGGAGGTGGTGTCCGACTTCCGCACCCCACACGAGCTGCGCGGCATGTTCGAACTCGCCACCGATTGCCTGGCCCAAGGTGGGCGGTTGGTTTTCAACACCTTCCTGGCCCGCGACGGCTACGTTCCCGACGACGTCGCGGTGCAACTGAGTCAGCAGTGCAACAGCATGATCTTCACCCGCGACGAGGTGACCGCCGCGGCGGCCGGCCTGCCCCTCGAACCGATCGCCGACGACGCCGCCTACGAATACGAGAAGGCCCAGTTACCGTCGGACGCCTGGCCGCCGACGGGCTGGTTCGAGGGATGGGCCGGCGGCCTCGATGTGTTCGATGTTCAGCGCGCCGACTCACCAATCGAGTTGCGCTGGCTGGTGTTTCAGAAGGCGGGCTGACTGCGGCGACTACGCGGTCAGATCGCGGGTTGCCGGGCCCTCGAGCAAGGTGCCGTCGGGTGCGAACCGCGAGCCGTGCAGCGGACACTCCCACGCGTTGTCGGCGTCGTTCCAGTTCACGATTCCACCCAGGTGCGGGCACACCGGCGAGACGCGGTGCTCGGTCCCGTCGACGCGGCAGCGGGCCTCCAGGTGCCACGGCGGCCCGCTCACCACACCGCCTTCGCCGTCGACGGGGCTGCGGCGGTGAGTCCTTATCGCCGGGGTGATCCAGCCCTTCGTCAGATTGAAGCCGACCTCGAGGTTGGCTTGCAGGGCCGTCCCCAGCCCCGTTAGCTCGTGCGGACTCCAGCTGGCGAAGGCGCGGGCCCAGTCCATCCGCCCGCCCAGGATGCGTTGGGACAGCGCTAACGCCGCGGCCGGACCGTTGGTCATCCCCCACTTGTTGAAACCCGTTGCGACAAAGATGCTTTCGGTGTTCGGCAGGATGGGGCCCACGTACGGCAGATGGTCGATGGGCGTGTAGTCCTGCGCTGACCAGAAGTGCGTCTGCACGGCACCCGGATAGTGTTTGCGCGTCCACGCCGACAGCTCGGCCAGCGCCTCGGACGGACTCTTCTCACGACCCACGGTGTGCCCGGCTCCGCCCACGATCAGCCGCTCCCCGTCCGCAACCGGCGCGTAGCGCACCGACCGCGTCGGCGAGTCGGTGGAGATCATCATCGGCCGGGTGATGTTGCCCGGCACCTTAAAAGCCAGGCAGTAGGAGCGGCTCGGCTTCACCCGCGCGAAATATCCGCCGCGATCCAGGATCGGGATCCCGGTGGCGAGCACCAGTTGGGCCGCCTGCAGTTCGACGTCCCGCTGCGCGGCGTCGTTCACATGCACGCGCACCCTCTTGCCGCGCCAGGACACCCGCCGCACCCGGGCGTGCTCAACCAGCCGTCCACCGCGACTCAGCAGCTCGACGGCCAGCGAGTCGAGAAAGGACATCGGGTCGAACTGCGCCTGATCGGCCAGCCGCACGCCGCCGTGATAGGCAAACGGCACCTCGGCATCGTCGTCCCACACCGCCGGCAGGCCGACCGCCTGACACGCCGCGAGCTCGGCGCGCGCCGACGGGACGCCCCGCACGGACTGGGCGTAGGTGTAGGCATCCTCGCGCTGCACCGCCACGCCCTGCGCCTCGCAGTGGCCCAGCACCCACTCCTGGCCTTCGCGGTTGCCGTCGACGTACGCGCGCGCGACATCCCGGCCGTGCCGTGGCAGCACCTTGGAAAGCTGGCTGCCCTGCAGCAGGCTGATTTTCGCGGTGGTATTTCCGGTTGCGCACGCTCCGACCGTGCGCGCCTCCAGCACCATCACATCCTTGCCCGCACGGGCCAGCAGCACCCCCGTCATCAGGCCGGTGATGCCGGCGCCCACGATGATGACATCGGCGGACGCGGAGCCCTGATCAAGCCGGCTTGGGGCCCAAGGCTGTTCGGTGCGTTCGGTCATCCATAAAGAGGTCACGGCTGAGCTGATACCCCGGCCCGGGCCGGGGAAACGCCGCTACCAGCTCACGCCCGCTTCAGCCGGGCTTTTGCCTCTTTCACGGCGTCCGCGGCGGTTCGGCCGGCTTGCACTGCCTTGTCGTAGTCCTTTTCGGCGGCGCTGAGGTCCCGCTCGGCCGCCCGCAGTGCCCTGGCCGCATCGTCACGTTGCTGCCGGGCGGCATCCCGCCGGGCCTGTCGCTCGGCCACCAGGTCGTCGGCCTCGGCCCTGGCGCGTTCGGCGGTGGCAACGGCCGCGCTCAGTTTCTCGCGCCGTCGGCCCTGTGCCTTGTCGTCCGCCGACTGCTTCGCCGGCCGCTTCCGCGCCGGGGTGCGCTGCGGCTTCGCCGGTTCGCCGGGAGTATCCACCGATTCCGGCACCGCGTCGCCTTCGCCGAAGGCGCCGAAACCCGACCACTGCTCGGGCCGGGTCAACCTGCCCAGCCGCGCGCTGATCTGCGGGTCGGCGATCGCGGCTTGCAGCGTGCTGGTCAGGTCTTCGCGTACGGTCGCCGACGGTTGCGTCAGGTCGGCCGCCCGCAGCGCCATGCGGGTGAGTTCGTCGATGAGTTTGTGTTGCTCGGCCGACAGGTCCCGGATGCGCCCGCCGTCCATCGCGGTGTGCGCGGCGCGCAAGCGCTCCCCGAGGTCTGCCAGCCGCTGCCGGGTGTCGGCGTGCCGGAGTGCCAACCGGTTGACGATCCACGCCGCCGTCGTCGGTTTGTTGGCGGCGGAAATCCGTTTCGCGGCCGCGGTATCGCCGCGCTGCTTGGCCGCGGCGGCCAATCTGGCGCGCTCCGCGGTGAACTCCTTCGGTGGCACCTCGTAGAGGCTGTCGAGTTCCTCATCGGCCATGCAGCCATGATCCCTTGCGGACCGCCGGTGGCGGCTTTCAGTGACGAAGCCCAACCGCGGGACGGTTTAAAAACCGCACGTCGCGGGATACCTCATCTACAACATCGACATCGCCGGGCAGAAGTTCGCGGCCTGCGAGTAAACAGAAAGCAGGGTTTCGGCAGCTTCATGATGTCCAAGAACAGTGATCAGCTCGTCGGCCGGATCATGCGGGTCAGCCGGCCCCGCCGACTCTTGCTTGCCGTGTGCGTGATCGTCGCCGCAGTGGGCGCGATATACGTTGCGTCGACGTCACATTGCCCCGGCGGCCACTGCGGTCAAAGCGACGCACCAGCGAAAACCGCTGGGCCAGCTCAGATCACGATCACCCCCGGCCCCGACGCCCATGACGTCGACCCGGTTACCCCGGTCACGGTCAAAGCCGAGAACGGGACCCTGACGGGCGTCGACATGGTCAACGAGAGCGGCAAACCGGTCGAGGGCGTCATGACCCCGGACAACACGGTGTGGAAGCCCACCGTCCCGCTGGGCTACGGACGCACCTACACGCTGACCATCACCAGCAGCGGTGTCAGCGGCGTTGCGGCCAAGCAGGTTTCGTCGTTCTCCACGCTGAAGCCGTCCAACCAGACCAAGGTGTCGTTCACCACCACGGCGGAAGCCGCGCTGCGCGACGGCGGCACCTACGGCGTCGGGACCGTGATCGTGGCGCACTTCGACGAGAAGATCGCCGATCGCGCCACCGCCGAGCGGCAGCTGTCGGTGACCACCACTCCGAAAGTCGAGGGCTCCTGGTACTGGGTCGACGGCCAGAACGCGCACTGGCGGCCCGAGCGCTACTACGCGCCGGGCACGGACGTCACCGCCGAGGCGAAGATCTACGGAATCGCCTTGGGCGACGGCCTGTTCGGGCAAGACGACACCAAGGTGTCCTTCCGTGTCGGCGATGCGCATGTATCGATCGCCGACGACGCCACCCACCAGGTCAGCGTCTTCAGCAACGGAATCCTGCAGCGCACCATGCCCACGAGCATGGGAATGGGCGGCACCGAAAACGTCGGCGGCAGGACCATCTCGCTCTGGACCCCGTCCGGCGTCTACACCGTCCTGGACAAGGGCAATCCCGTCATCATGGACTCCTCGACCTTCGGCCTGCCCAAGAACTCGAGGCTCGGCTACCGCGAGACCATCAATTGGGCCACCAAGATCAGCTCGGACGGCATCTATCTGCACGAGCTCGATGCGACGGTCTGGGCGCAGGGGCACCGCGACACGTCGCACGGCTGCCTGAACCTCAATGCCGACAACGCGAAATGGTTCTTCGGCTTCTCGGTGCCCGGCGATGTGGTCGAGGTCCGCAACAGCGGCGGGCCCCCGCTGACGCTGGCGCAGAACGGCGACTGGACGCTCAGCTGGGACGAGTGGCGCAAAGGCAGCGCGCTGAAGCCGACCTGACCGTGATCCAACCCATTCGTCACCGGCAGTTGTGCCCCACTTCACAATAAACTCTTGACTCGTTCCAAATAAGTGCGTCATATTGGTGGCGTGTCATCGACGGCCGATTACGCGGACAGGTTGCGGATGGCCGAACTGCGGGTGACCCGGCCCAGGGTCGCCGTGCTGGAAGTCGTGGACGCCAATCCGCACGCCGACACCGAGACGATCTTCTCGGCGGTCCGCGTCGGCCTGCCCGAAGTCTCGCGCCAAGCCGTCTACGACGTGCTCAATGCGCTGACCACCGTCGGTCTGGTGCGGCGCATCCAGCCCCTGGGCATGGTCGCGCGCTATGAATCGCGCGTCGGCGACAACCACCACCACGTCGTCTGCCGGTCCTGCGGGAGCATCGCCGACATCGACTGCGCCGTCGGCGACGCTCCCTGCCTCACACCCTCGGACGACGACAACGTTCTTGATGGCTTCGTTCTCGACGAGGCCGAAGTCATCTACTGGGGCCTGTGTGCCGATTGCTCGACGACAGGTTCCTAGATCACAGCCGTGATCGCAGCCCGATTCACCCACCCCGAAAGGAATGCTGTGTCATCTGATACATCCGCTAGCCGTCCACCCCAACCCGACGCCGGGACGGCGAGCAAAAGCGAAAGCGAAAACCCAGCAATCCCTTCCCCGCAGCCGAAGTCGAATGCTCCACTGACCAACCAGGACTGGTGGCCGGACCAGATCGACGTATCGAAGTTGCATCCGCACTCGCCGCAATCCACCCCGCTCGGCGAGGACTTCGACTACCCGGCGGAGTTCGCCAAACTTGACGTCGACGCGCTCAAGGCCGATGTGATCTCGGTGATGACCACCTCGCAGGACTGGTGGCCCGCCGACTACGGCCACTATGGGGGCCTGTTCATCCGGATGAGCTGGCATGCGGCGGGGACCTACCGCATTCACGACGGCCGCGGCGGCGGCGGCCAGGGCATGCAGCGCTTCGCCCCGCTCAACAGCTGGCCGGACAACGTCAGTCTGGACAAGGCCCGCCGGCTGCTGTGGCCGGTCAAGAAGAAGTACGGCAACAAGATCTCCTGGGCGGACCTCATCATCTTCGCGGGTAACTGTGCCCTGGAGTCGATGGGATTCAAGACCTTTGGCTTCGCGTTCGGTCGCGAGGACGTTTGGGAGCCGGAAGAGATCCTTTGGGGAGAAGAGGACGAATGGTTGGGCACCAACAAGCGCTACTCCGGTAAGCGGGATCTCGCGCAACCCTACGGTGCCACCACCATGGGTCTGATCTACGTGAATCCGGAAGGCCCCGAAGGCAAGCCGGACCCGGTCGCCGCGGCCATCGACATCCGTGAGACGTTCGGACGGATGGCGATGAACGATGAGGAGACGGCCGCGCTCATCGTCGGAGGCCACAGCTTCGGCAAGACGCACGGAGCCGGTGATGCCGACCTGATCGGTCCCGAGCCGGAGGCCGCCCCGATCGAACAGCAGGGGCTGGGCTGGAAGAGCTCGTATGCCAGCGGAGTGGGCAAGGACGCCATCACCAGCGGCCTGGAGGTCGTCTGGACGCCCACCCCGACCAAGTGGGACAACACCTTCTTGGAGACCCTGTACGGCTACGAGTGGGAGTTGACCAAGAGTCCCGCCGGTGCCTGGCAGTTCGTGGCCAAGGACGGCGCCGGCGCAGGCACCATCCCGGACCCGTTCGGCGGGCCGGGTCGCGCCCCGACGATGCTGGTCACCGACATCTCGCTGCGTGAGTCCCCGATCTACCGCGACATCACGCGGCGTTGGCTGGACCATCCCGAAGAGCTGGCCGTCGCGTTCGCCAAGGCCTGGTACAAGTTGCTGCACCGCGACATGGGACCCATCACCCGCTACCTCGGACCCTGGATCCCCGAACCGCAGCTGTGGCAGGATCCGGTTCCGGCCGTCGACCATGAGCTGGTCGGTGAGAAGGACATTGCGGCTCTGAAGAGCAAGGTGCTGGCATCCGGTCTCTCCGTTCCCCAGCTGGTCAAGACGGCGTGGTCGGCGGCATCGAGCTATCGCAACACCGACAAGCGCGGCGGCGCGAACGGCGCTCGGCTTCGTCTCGAGCCGCAAAAGAGCTGGGAGGTCAACGAGCCCGCCGAGCTGGACAAGGTGTTGCCTGTCCTGGAGAAGATCCAGCAGGACTTCAACGCCTCGGCCTCCGACGGCAAGAAGATCTCCCTGGCCGACCTGATCGTGCTGGCCGGCTCTGCGGCGGTCGAGAAGGCGGCCAAGGACGCCGGTTACGAGATCTCGGTGCACTTCGCACCCGGGCGTACCGACGCTTCGCAGGAGAGCACCGACGTGGATTCGTTCGCGGTGCTCGAACCGCGGGCCGACGGGTTCCGCAACTACACCCGTCCCGGGGAGAAGGCACCGCTGGAGCAGCTGTTGCTGGAGCGCGCCTACTTGCTGGGCGTGACCGGTCCGGAAATGACGGTGCTCGTGGGTGGGCTGCGTGCCCTGGGTGCCAATCACGGCGGCAGCAAGCACGGGGTGTTCACCGACAGGCCGGGCGCGTTGACCAACGACTTCTTCGTCAACCTGGTCGACATGGGTAATGAGTGGAAGGCGTCGGAGTCGGCGGAGAACGTCTACCTGGTCATCGACCGCTCCACGGGCGAGCAGAAGTGGACCGCAACCGCGAATGACCTTGTGTTCGGCTCGAACTCGGTGCTGCGCGCGCTGGCCGAGGTCTACGCCCAGGACGACGCCCAGGGGAAGTTCGTGGAGGACTTCGTCGCGGCCTGGGTGAAGGTCATGAACAACGACCGGTTCGATCTCAAGTAAGAACGGGTCTTGATCGAAAGCGGCGCCCCGCGAGCCAGGAGCTCGCGGGGCGCCGTTCTTTTACGTCTGGATCAGCGATCGAGATCCCACTGCCCGAAGTCGGCGGCGAGGACATCGTCGACATCGACATTGATGCCGCCCAGCAGCGGCCCCGGATTTCCCGGACTGTTGACGATCGTTTGGTAGAGGACCGCGGCCGGTTCGCGATCGCCGTGCGACCAGGACCTCGTCTGCCACACCCATTGGTGTCCGGCGCTGGTGGACGGACCGATGACGCCGTCCCTGATCGCCCATCCACACACCTGGGCGTCTCCGTAGATGCCGGTGCGGCCCACGCCCAACACCGAGTTGATCCCTCGAAACCATTGGACCCCAGCATTATTCCAAGCGTTGGCGTCGATCGCGTCGTCAACGCTGAAGAAGATGGGCGCCGAGTTCGGGCCTCCCGCCGCGGAGTGCAACTGCATGGCCGTGTGGGCGTCGGCCACGCCGCCGTCATAGCCCCGGGTGAAATCCGACGGGTCGGGCCAGCCGGGCTTGCCGTACTGGAAGTTGCTGACGATATGCAGCCCCGCCGCGCGCAGCGCGTCGGCGTAGTCCCGGGTCAGTGGCTTGGCCTCGAAGTTGGCGCCCGGCCGCGACTGCGACACGTAATTCACCACGCCGTCGTAGCCGGCCGACTTGATCTCGTCGGGAGCGATCCGGCGCTCGGCGAAATCGATCAGCCTCACGCCCGCCGCCGAAGCCCTCGGGGCCCCGGCGCCCGCGTCCAGGCTCAGCAGGGCCGGCGCCACGGCATAGGCGCCGGCATATTTGAAGAGCTCGCGCCTCGAAGGCGATCGCTGATCGCCGCGTCCACCAGGTCCGGCCGAATCCCGCACCGCGCGATGGTAACAAAAGCCCACGCCTTCTTTCGGCCGTTCTTCGCCGGTCAGCGCAGGTCAACTCCTGGGGCCGCGCGGCCGGAACCGACCGGTCGGAAAGATTGCGGCAACTGGCCAGTGGCATGATCTTTGCGTGTCCGACATCCTGAGGCCCGCCTACTCGCGGGACGGCGGATCTCCGGCTCGTTGCGCTCGATTAGGTGATCGAACTATAGTCTGGACACATGTCCAGTTTGCTGTCACGGAGCTCGGGAGTCCGTTGACCGCGATGGATTCGGCGCCATTCCGCGGTCATTTTCCAGCAAAGAAGAGTTGAGTATGCGAATTGCCCTGCTGTCCTACCGTAGTAAGACCCATTGCGGCGGACAGGGCGTCTACGTGCGCCATCTCAGCCACGGCCTGGTGGAACTCGGCCACGACGTCGAGGTGTTTTCCGGACAGCCGTATCCCGACCTGCTCGACCCGCGGGTCCGGCTCACCGAGGTGCCCAGCCTTGATCTCTATCGCGTACCCGACCCCTTCCGGGTGCCGCGGCCGAGCGAGATTCGTGACTCCATCGACCTCTTGGAATTGCTCACCACCTGGACTGCAGGCTTCCCCGAACCGCGAACGTTCACGATGCGGGCCGCGCGGTTACTTGCCCGGCGGACAGCCGATTTCGACGTCGTCCACGACAACCAGAGCCTGGGCACCGGGCTGCTCAGCATCACCGAGGCGGGACTTCCCGTCGTGGCCACCGTGCATCACCCGATCACCCGCGACCGAGTGCTGGACCTGGCCGCCGCGCGATGGTGGCGAAAGCCGTTGGTGCGCCGCTGGTATGGGTTCTTGGATATGCAGCAAGAGGTCGCCCGGCACATTCCCGACCTGTTGACCGTCTCGTCGTCGTCGGCCTCGGACATCATCGCCGACTTCGGCGTGGCACCGGGGCAACTTCACGTCGTGCCGCTAGGGGTGAACACCGAGCTGTTCAAACCGGGCTCCGGCCCCCGCGAACCCGGCCGCATCATCGCGATCGCCAGCGCCGACACCCCGCTCAAGGGTGTGCGCACCCTGCTGCAGGCGGTCGCCCGGCTGCGCACCGTCCGTGATCTCGAGTTGCGGCTGGTCGCCAAGGTGGAACCCAACGGCCCGACCCACAAGCTCATCGCCGAGCTCGGGATCTCCGACATCGTGCACATCACCAGCGGGCTGTCCGACGCCGAGCTGGCCGCCTTGTTCGCGTCCGCTGAGGTCGCCTGCATCCCATCGCTCTACGAAGGGTTTTCGCTGCCCGCCGTGGAGGCCATGGCCAGCGGCACCCCGATCGTCGCGAGCCGGGTCGGCGCCCTGCCGGAAGTCCTTGGGACGGACGGCGCTTGCGCGGAGCTGGTGCCGCCCGCCGACGTGGATGCGCTGACGCGCGCGCTCGGTGAACTCCTGGACTCCCCGGAAAAGCGCCGCAGCCTCGGCAAGGCGGGGCGCACCCGTGCCGTCAACGTCTTCAGCTGGGAAGCGGTGGCCGCTCAAACCGTTCGGGTCTACGAGCGGGCGATCGCACGCAACGCCCAGAGCGGAGCGTCATGCTGACAGTCGATTTCGACCGGCTCGGGATCGGGCCGTCGACCAAGGTCATCGACGTGGGATGCGGAGCCGGCCGGCACGCGTTCGAAGCCTATCGGCGCGGCGCAGACGTTGTCGCCTTCGACCGCGACGAAGCCGAATTGCGTTCGGTGGACACCATCCTGCGTGCGATGGCCGAAACCGGTGAGGCGCTCGCCGGCGCGTCGGCGGAGGTGGTCGTCGGTGACGCGCTCAAGCTGCCCTACGCCGACCAGACGTTCGACTGCGTCATCGCGTCGGAGATCCTGGAGCACATTCCCGACGACGACGAGGCGATCGCCGAGCTGATCAGGGTGCTCAAAGTCGGTGGCACGCTGGCGGTCAGCGTGCCACGCTGGCTGCCCGAGCAGGTGTGCTGGTGGCTGTCCGACGAGTACCACGCCAACGAGGGTGGCCACGTACGCATCTACCGGGCCAGCGAATTGCGCAGCAAGATCCTGGGCGGCGGACTGGAATTGACCCACACCCATCACGCCCACGCGCTGCACTCCCCCTTCTGGTGGCTCAAATGCGCTGTGGGCGTGGAGAACACCGACCACCGCTTCGTGACCACCTACCACAAGCTGCTGGTGTGGGACCTGATGCAGCGGCCGAAGATCACCCAGCTGGCGGAGTCGCTACTCAATCCGCTGGTGGGTAAGAGCGTAGCGATGTACTTCGTCAAATCGCAGGAGGCGAAAAGCCAAGCGACTGAAGGATATTCAGTTGCATCGGTCTAACCCGCCCGCAGTTCCGGGGGTCCTCACTCCCGAACAATGCCGACAGACCGCGCTTTCCATCGCCGCAGCACAGGAACCATCGGGTGCCATCCCCTGGTTCGAGGGCGGCCATACCGATCCGTGGGATCACATCGAGTGCGCGATGGCGCTCACCACCGCCGGGCTGCTGGAGCCGGCGCGCGCCGCCTTCGACTGGAGCCGCCGCACCCAGCGCCCCGATGGCTCGTGGCCCATCCAGTTCCGCGCGGGTGTCATCGAAGACGCCAACAGCGACAGCAACTTCTGCGCCTACATTGGCGCCGGCGTGTGGCATCACGTACTGGTCACCGGCGACCAGGCGTTCGCGGCCGAGATGTGGCCGGTGGTGCACAAAGCGATCGACTTCGTCATCGACATGCAACTCGGCTATGGCGAGATCGGTTGGGCGCGAAGCGAAGCCGGTGTGCTGCCGGAAGCCCTCGTGACCGGATGCTCGAGCATCTTTCACAGCGTCCGCTGCGCGCTCGCCCTGGCCGCCTTGGTCGATGACCCGCAGCCGGAGTGGGAGTTGGCACTGGGCCGGCTGGGTCATGCGATCTCCGCGCATCCGGAGGCGTTCACCGAGAAGGACCGTTACTCGATGGACTGGTACTACCCCATCCTCGGTAGCGCCCTGCGGGGTCCGGCTGCGGCCGCGCGCATCAAGCAGCGTTGGGACGCCTTCGTGGTCGACGGCCTGGGCATCCGGTGTGTCGGCGATCGTCCGTGGGTGACCGGCGCCGAAACCTGCGAGCTGGTGATGGCGCTGGACGCCATCGGGCAGCACACAGATGCGTACCGGCAGTTCGCCGCGATGCAGCATCTGCGCGAAGGCGACGGATCTTATTGGACGGGACTGGTTTTCGCGGACGGCAAGCGGTGGCCCGAGGAGCGCACCACCTGGACCGGTGCGGCCATGATCCTGGCGGCGGACGCCCTGTCGAACACCACCGCCGGGGCCGGAATCTTCCGCGGCGACGAGCTGCCGGTGGGCCTGCAGACCGACTTCGATTGCGAATGCGTTGTCACCGGTCCGGGCCGATAATCCGCTGATCCGCTAGAGCTGCTCCCCCGGCTCACCACTGACACGTTCGAGCAGCCGCAGCGATCCGGTGGCCGAGACCTCCCGGAACTGTCCGGAATCGAGTGCGCGGCAGTAGATGTAATACGGTGGCCGCCCGCCGTCCTTCGGGTCGGGGAACACGTCGTGGATGACCAGCGCCCCACCGGTGGCGACCCATTTGGCCCAGCCGTCGAAGTCCTGGTTCGCGGCGGCCTCGCTGTGGCCGCCGTCGATGAACAGAAGCTGCAGCGGCGCGCGCCAGGCCCGCGCCACCAGCGGGGACTTGCCGACGATCGCGACCACGTGGTCGTCCAGCTGGGCGGTATCGAGCGCACGGCGAAACGTCGGCAGCGTGTCGAACAGGCCCGTGACCTCATCCACCATCGACGCGTCGTGATATTCCCACCCTGCCTGGTGTTCCTCGGAACCATGATGGTGGTCGACCGTGTAGACCACGCCACCGGTCTGTTGCGCCGCCGCACCTAGCAAGAGGGTGGATTTACCGCAGTACGTGCCGATCTCGACGCCGATGCCGCTGCCGAGATACCGCAGCGCGGCGTCGTACAGCGCACGGCCCTCGTCGGCCGGCATGAAACCTTGCACCTGTTCGGCCAGCGCGAACAAGCGCACGGGCGCATGCGCGTCGACGTGACTCATCAGCTGAACCTATCGTCTCGATCGGCGCCGCCGACACCGTGGTCGCTGTTCGCGCTGAGCGATCACCCACGATCTGTATCTCGGCTGCCCAGCGGGCGGACCAAGTTCGCTTTACCATCATGGGCGTGCGCGTCTTGCTTATCCGTAAATTTGCTGGTGTTGGCCTTGCCGCGATCATGGCCGCGGCCGCCCTGATGTTGCCCGCCGCCGTGTTTCCGCCCGGGATGCCGGGGGCGGCGGCGCCGGCCGTGGCCGCTAACTGCCCCCCGGTGCAGATCGTGTTCGCCCGCGGCCGTAACGAATCGCCCGGCCCGGGTGTACTGGGTAATGCGTTCATCAGCGATGTCCGGTCCAAGGTGAACCGGACCGTCGGCGTATATGCCGTGCAGTACGGGGCCGACACCGAGGTCGCCCAGGGTGCCAACGACATGAGCCACCACGTCCAGGACATGGTCAACAACTGCCCCGATACCCGACTGGTGCTGGGCGGCTACTCGCTTGGTGCGGCGGTCACCGATGTCGTGCTGGCGGCGCCCATCGGCGCGTTCGGTTTCGACAGCCCGCTGCCGCCAGGCGTCGATCAGCACATCGCCGCGGTCGCGTTGTTCGGCAACGGAAGCCAATGGGCGGGTCCGATCACCAACTTCAACCCGACCTACAACGACCGGACCATCGAGTTGTGTCATGGTGCCGATCCCGTCTGCAACCCCGCCGACCCGAACACCTGGAAGGAAAACTGGCCACAGCATCTCGCCGGCGCCTACATCGACGCGGGCATGGCCAACCAGGCCGCCGACTTCGTCGCCGGCAAGCTGTGACCCGTTTCACGAACGGCGCCTCTCTCTCCCGACCACTAGGCAAGGCTCAAATCCGCTAGCGGATCTGCTAGCGGCATCGCGCGTCGATCAATGGTCACGAGTGCCTAGCGGCATGGGCAATGAGTATGCGGGGCGGCAGTTGTCCGGAGGACCATGATCGGGTCCCTGTCCGAGGCTTTCCTGCCCACTGAGCTGCTGCCGCGAACTGCGTTGCCGCAGTCGCAGAACCTAGGATCGAGAGCAACCTGCGGTAACGCCAGATTCGTGCCGCCGGCTGAGAGGAGACGCGATGCCGCGTCTTAATCCGATCCCGCGGGGTGAAGTCAGCGACGAATTCACGCTGAAGATGTACGACTTCATATTCGGCGATCGTGATCCGGTCGCGGAGCCGGGCGCGCTCGGCGGCACACCCGGCAACTGGTGGACGGTGATGGCACGATCCCCCGCAGCGCTGCGCCATGCGGTACACGGCTTCCGCCTCTACCGCGAAGAGGTATCCATCCGCGTCGATCACCGCGAGCTGGGCCAGATCCGGGCGGGCTGGGTGGTCGGCAGCCAGTTTGTCTTTTCGCAACACTGCAAGGCGTGCCGGTCGGCGGGACTGTCCGAGGAAAAGATCGCGGCCATACCGTCCTGGCAGACCGCCGACTGTTTCGACCAGACCGAGCGCCTGTTGCTGGCGTATGCGGATTGCCTCGCGGGTCAGCATGGGCGAGTGCCAGAACGATTGTTCACCCAGTTGCGAGAGGTCTTCACCGACACCGAGATCCTCGAATTCACCTACACCACCACGATGTACGTGATGCACGCGATAATGTCCAGGGCACTGCGGCTGGAGTTCGACGACGTCGATGACCCGATCGTCGAGGTAGACGATCCAACGGGCGGTGGTGTGCTCGATATTGGCGCCGCGACCTCCGGGCGTGACTGACGTGACGCGTTAAGCGGTTTCTCGACGCCGTGGAAGGGGCGCGGCCTCTTCATGCGCGCGCAGGCCCACGTAGCCGAGGATCAGCCCCTCCGATCTCGCCGACAGCGGTGAGCCACGAAAACCACGTGACGCTGATGTGCGGCCCCGAAGTGAAGCTGTCTTGAAGGTCGGGAAGAAAGGTCGGCAGCATGTGCATAGACAAACAACATCGCGCTGCCGAATCCGGCGATGCTGGCGGCTCACATCCCAGTCGTTGGACATTGGCAGTTCCCAATCAACGGCTACTACGTTCCGTAGTAGAACCTTGGGGGCCGCCTCTAAATACCTCAACTAAGACTTGAGAGTTTCGACCGACGCGGCCGGATTAACTGTTTGCTCCGCGGCTTACTGTTTAGTGCCCGGATGCGACGGGATCCCGCCAATTGGGTGGCGAATTCAGGCGGGGGTGTTGCCGCTGGAGTAGAGCTTGAAGTTGCGGACCATCGGGACCACTGGGTTACCAGCAGCTGCGGCGCGCTGGCGGGCGCGGAACGACGGATGACGGCGCATTGCTTCATTGCGTTCGCGTTCGCGACGTTGAGCGGCGGCCCATGCTGGATGGGACTGAAGGAATATAACCGTGCCTTCTTGTGTATTCGCCACGATCGTCACTCCTCTCAGTACCACCCGCAAAAGCTACAACAGTGTGGTTATCGGATCGTGATTCCAGAATGCCCGCCGAATCCTGAGACCAAACCACGCGTCAAGGTGAGAATTGGCCGTGAATTTGCGAACGTAATCCGTTGCCACTGCTGCGCTGTCGTCCGTGCTGGTACGACCGCGATCAGAACCATAGCGACGGGCACCGACAGAATTCCCGTTTGAGCCTCATGCGGGGCTGGCTGCTAGGGTCCATTGCTTATGCCGGAGATCGATCGCCGCCGCATGATTCTGACAACCGGGATCGGCGTGCTGGCAGCCACGCTGCCGACCCCGAAAGCCTGGGCCCACGCGCCCAGGCAGGACGAACCTGCCGGTCGGATACCGCCGCCCGCGGCGCCCAGCGGCCAATCCGGGAGCTACATCTTCGCGGATGAATTCGATGGTCCGGCCGGCTCCGCCCCGGACGCGTCGAAATGGGCGATCGCCAAAGCCCGCGAGACGATCAAGGACCCGACGTTTTGGGAACGTCCGGAGAACATCGGGCAGTACCGCGATGATCGCCGGAATGTGTTCGTCGACGGCAATTCCAACCTCGTCCTGCGCGCCGCGAAAGATGGGCCCACTTACTTCAGCGGCAAGGTGCAGAGCAATTGGCGCGGCGGCGTCGGCCACATCTGGGAAGCCCGCATCAAGCTGGACTGCCTCACTCCCGGCGCCTGGCCCGCGTATTGGCTCGGCAATGACGATCAGGGCGAGATCGACGTCATGGAGTGGTACGGCAACGGCAAATGGCCGTCGGCCACGACCGTGCACGCCAAGGCCAACGGCGGCGAATGGAAGACGCACAACATCGCGGTGGACAGCGCCTGGCATACCTGGCGCACGCAGTGGGACGAGGCGGGCATCCGGTTCTGGAAGGACTACACCGACGGCGCTGCGCCCTACTTCGACGTGCCGGCGAGCTCGCTGCCGGACTGGCCGTTCAACGGGGCGGGCTACACGGTCTATCCGGTGTTCAACCTGGCAGTGGCCGGATCGGGTGGCGAAGATCCCGGCCCGGGTACCTATCCCGCCGACATGCTCATCGACTGGATACGCGTCTGGTAGGCGGCACGCGTCAGTGCGTCAGCAGCGCGACCGCGGTCGTGGGCCTGCCACCCGGACGGCGCAAATCCGATCGCAGCCAGGCACGCGGGCGCATCCATATCGGTAAGCGGCCGAACCGTTTGGCGGCCACCAGTAGCGACTCCGCTTCGATGGCTCGCCAGCCGAGATCTTCGAAGAAGGCCAGCCCGTTTTCGGGCGCGAACCTGAAGGGTGCGTTCTCCGAAATCCCGGCGACATTCTTGTTGATCCGCTCTTTCAGGCCGGGAAAGGCGAAATCGATCATCCACCAGGCGACCTCGGTTCGCTTGATCGCACTTGAAAGGGCCGCGATGTCGGAAGCCTCCAGGTACATCGACAGCCCCTCGGTCAGCACGAAGGCCTTCGTCGCTCCGTCCAGCGCTTCGTTGAAGAAGGTGTCTCGGGCATGCGAGTCCGCGAGGTCGACCGCTATGCGGTTGAGCCGGCAGCGCGGGGCCTGATCGGCAAGTACTTGCGTCTTTTCGGCGAGCAGCTTGGGTAGATCGGCCTCGATCCAGGTGAGATCCGCTGGGAGGTCTAAGCGATAGGGTCGGGTATCCAGGCCGGCGGCCAGATTCAGAACGCGGTCACAGCCATTCGCGAGTGCGTCGGCGATGGCATCGTCGATGAGCTTGGTCCGTGCGACCAGCCACCAACCGCTGCGATCCGTCCATGGAACGTTGTCGACGATCGCGCGGCCCTGTTCACCTGCGAGGCGTTCCGCGAGGTGGTCGTTGAACAGCGCATCGGGGCGGGCCGATTCGGTCGCCCGGTGCAGCGCCGTCCACCGGGCCGTATCGGAAACATGGGTAATGGCGTGCGCTGGACCAGACATACGTTGCGTTATAGCAGTACCGTCTGCGCCCTACTGACCAGCCCTGCCTCCCGCGAACCAGGCCTCGGTCACGGTGCGGGTCGCAGGCGGTGGAAGGACGGCATCCGGTGCGCCGAGGCGACCGACCTTGACGGTCCACGCCGCCGATGAGCGGTCGATGCAGGATCCGGCGCCCCGGCTGGGCAGCCACAGCACGCCAAGGTCGCTGCCGCATCCGTAGACGCCGGTGTACCCGTCGGCTCGCCCGCCCCACGCACCGCCGTTGCGCAGCAGGCAGCGGGTGCCGTCGTCGAGGGTGAGCGCGAACGGATCCGGGGCGGCGGTCGCGCGCACGGGCGGAAGCTGACCGCCGAACGTCACCCGGTGCATCTGCAGGTCCCACGGATTGTCCACGCACAGAAGCGATCCCGGGGTCGACGGCCAGCAGGTGCCTGCTCCGGCCGCACTCGGCGAACAGTAGTAGACGTTGTCGGCAACCGCCGACGGTGACGGTTGCGAGCAGGCGGTGGCCTGCCCGACGTTGCCCGGCCCGGATGCCACCTTGTAGCCGTTGATCGCTTCGCCACTGGGTCCGATGGCCATCACGGTGATCACCTGGGTGGCCGGCGGATCCGCGCCCGCGGGCGCGGCCATCGAGGTCGCCATCAGCGCGGTCAGCAAGGCGATACAGACCTGCGCCATGCGGGTTACCACATTCATCGAGCCAACCCTTCTGCCATCCCCTTTGTGCAGAGTAGAGCGCACGCGAGGGCGGCGGCCCGGAATCGGTCCGTTGCCGGCGTCCGTTTGGGGGGCGCCTGATTGGGATCGGTAGCCGCGGGACGGCTCTGTACTTGTCGCAACGACGCCGCACGGAGACGGCGCCCCAGGAAAGGAAGACAGCAAATGAACATCGTGCCGACCAGCATCCAAGAGCAGATCAACCGCGTCGATCGGCAACGAAGCCTGTACATCGGGATCAGCACCGGCCTGCTGGCGATCTGGAGCGTTTACCGGCTGATCTGGATGCTGTACCTCGGAATGACTTTCGGCTGGTTCTTCGGAGCGATGGCGTTTCAGTTGGTGCTATGGGGTGTGATCGGCACGGCCGCCGCGGTGGCCTCCGTCGGGTTCCTCACCCGCTACAACAAGGGATCTTGAATCGTCTGACGGCCGTCGGAGAAGTCCCGGACCTGGTTGGGGTCCGGGACTTTCCGTTGTGGCACAACAGGTTTAGAGCTGGGCCCAGACCGACTTCGTCTTCAGGTAGATCTCGAGGCCCTCTTTACCGAACTCGTGACCCCAGCCGGACTGCTTGTAGCCGCCGAACGGCACATCGTGGTCGAAGACCAACTGGCAGTTGACCTGCACACTGCCGGCCTGCAACCGCCTCATGATGCGGTGGGCCCGGCCCAGGTTCTCCGTCCAGGCGGTGGCCGCCAGGCCGTAGGTGGTGTCGTTGGCCAGGGCCACGGCCTCGTCCTCGTCGTCGAACGGCAGGATGGTGACCACCGGCCCGAAGATCTCCTGCTGGTACAGCCGCATGCTGGTGTCGACGTTGGTGAGCACCGTCGGGTGCACGAAATAGCCCTTGCGGTCCAGGCGGTGCCCGCCGGTGACCACCTCGACGCCGTCCTTCTTGCCCTCATCGATGAAGCCCATGACGCGGGTCAGCTGCTTCTGGCTGATCAGCGGGCCGCTGACGCAGCCCTCCTCGCTGGGCGCACCCAGCTTGAACGAATTCGCCATCATCGCAATGCCTTCCACGACCCTGTCGTAGACGCCGCGCTGAGCGAAGATGCGCGACCCGCACACGCAGCCCTGGCCGGAGTGCACGAAGATGCCCAGTGACGCCATCATGATGGCGTTGTCGAGGTTGGCGTCGTCGAAGATCAGCACCGGCGATTTCCCGCCGAGTTCGAGCGTGACCTTCTTCAGGTTGTCAGCCGAGGCCCGCACGATCTCCTTGCCGACCTCGGTCGAGCCGGTGAAGGCGACCTTCTGGACATCGGGGTGCGCGGTGATGGCGGCGCCCGCGGTGTGACCGTAACCGGTCAGCAGGTTCACGACCCCGTCGGGCACGCCGGCCTCGTCGATGAGCCTGTCCAACAGCAGCGCCGACAGCGGCGTCTCCTCGGCCGGCTTGACCAGCAAGCTGCCGCCCGCGGCCAGGGCCGGCGCGAGCTTCGCGCTGGCGTTGAAGATCGGGCCGTTCCACGGGAAGATCAGGCCCACCACGCTGTACGGCTCTTTGAGCGTGTAGGCATGCATGTTGACGTAGTTGTCCGTCGCGATGCCGTCGGTCTTCACGTCGTACGCGACGCCGTTGATCTTCGAACACCAACCGGCGTAGTAGCGGAAGAACTCCGAACAGGTCGACATCTGCAACTGGGCCTGCATCAGCGGCATGCCGGTGTTGAGCGAGTCGAGCTGGGCGAACTCCTCGGCGTGCTCGTCGATCAGCTCGCCGATCCGCCATAGGATCTTGGCCCGCTCGCGGCCCGGCAGGTCCGACCAGACCCCCGACTCGAAGGTCGCCTTCGCCTTCGCCGCGGCGTCGTTGACCGCTTCTTGGCCGCAGTCGGTGAATTCGGTGATCGTCTCCTCGGTCGCGGGATCGATGACCGAGATGACGTCACCCGTTCCGGGGCGCTTGCGAATGTCGTCCAATACCGCCTGCACCGTCATCTGATCCCCTTCGTATTGCCGGTCGTGGCGCCCCGGCGCCCAATGCGCTCAGTGCTGAGCACTTGCTTAGCATTGTGCACACGGCTGGTCAAGCATCCGCACGCGGATCCGCTCAGCGCAATTGTTGGATGCGAATGAGGTTTCCCGCGGGATCGCGGACGGCGCAGTCGCGAAGCCCGTACGGCTGGTCGGTGGGCTCCTGGACGATGTCGACGTCGCCGGCCTGCAGCCGTTCGAAGGTGCCGTCGAGGTCCTTGGTGGCCAGCAGCAGTGTGGCGTAGCTGCCCTTGGCCATCATCTCGGCGATGGTGCGGCGCTCGTCGTCGGTGATACCCGGGTTGGCTGCGGGTGGGTTCAAGACGATGGACGTGTCAGGCTGGTTCGGCGGACCGACCGTGATCCAGCGCATCGTGCCCTTGCCGACGTCGAGGCGAACCTCGAAGCCGAGGACGTCGCGATAGAAGGCGAGCGACGCTTCGGGGTCCTCATGGGGAAGGAAGCTCGAGTGAATGGTGATGTTCATGCGGTCAGGCTAGGTGCGGTCCGACGGCGGATGCTTCTCGATTCCTGATCGGTCTCGTCACCTGTCTGGCCACGCACGGCGGCACGCCCGCCAGCGCGCCGGCAGCTTGACGCCGGTACGTGCTGGGCGGCACACCGACCAGTTCGGTGAATCGGGTGCTGAAGGTGCCCAAGGACGAGCAGCCGACCGCGAAGCACACCTCGGTGACGCTCAGATCGCCGCGGCGCAGCAGCGCCATCGCCCGCTCGATGCGTCGAGTCATCAAATAGGAGTACGGCGATTCGCCGTAGGCGCGCCGGAATTCGCGGCTGAGGTGGCCGGCGGACATGTGCACCCCGTTGGCGAGGGCTTCGACGTCCAGCGGCTGCGTGTAGTCCCGGTCGATGCGGTCGCGGACGCGGCGCACCAGCGCCAGCGTGCGCAGGCGCTGCGCGGCCGCCTCGGATGTGTTGGTCACCCCTGTGATGCTGCCACCGGACCCGCAAATCGCCTAAGGCTGCCCCTATCTCGGGCTGTTTCGCGCCTCTAGACCAGCGTGGCGCTGTGCCACGCCAGTGGGTTCAGCCCCCGGTAGGGATCATGTGCGCGCAGCTGGAGCAGGTCGGCCAGTATGTCTTCCAGCCGCTGGCGGGTCCGCTCTTTGACGATGTTCACCCACTGATCGTTTACGACACCGAGAGGTGTCGTGGTGTCGATTGGCGAGCCGAACCGCACATACATCCGCTGCGGCCGCGGGATGAGCGTCGGTCCGATCCCCCGCAACAATGGCATCGCCATGTCCGGTCGGCCACCGAGTCGACGGCTCAGTGCCGCACTGAACTTCGCGTATGCGCTGTCGCGTGTGGTCCAGCTGCGATAGACGTCGTCGCCCCCGACCAGGCCGACCGGCACGATCGGGTAGCCATGCTCGACCGACAGGCGGGCGAAGCCGGAGCGCTGGTGCCAGCGCAGGGTGTACTCCTCGCCTTTGAATTTCCCGATCTCGCCTCCGCCACCGGGAAACACCAGGATGGTTTCGTCGTGACGCATCAGCTCGCGGGCGTTCTCGGGCGCGCCGATCACGCCGCCGAACGCAGCCATCAGGTCGGCGGGCAATCCGCGGAGCCGACCGAAATTGCGGTCGGCCAGTGGCCGTACCCGCGTTCCAATGCTGCGCCGCACCGCGTCTGGGATCATGAAGACCTCGGAGCCGAGCTGAGTGTGGTTGCCCACCAACAGGAATCGCCCGTCGGGCGGTAGATTTTCCAGGCCGTCGACGTAGGGTCGGGACAGGTTTACAACGGGATGCAGCCTGTCGGTCACCGCATCCAGTGCCCGGCGCAGCGAGCGGACGCGCTCGCTAGGTTCCATGATGGCGACGAGATCAGGTCCGTCACTCATGGTCGGCGAGTCCGTCCGGGCGGGAGAACACGACGGCGTTCGACGGCATCCCGCGTCGCCGCGGCGACGGTAGGACCTCCATCCGTATCCCCGGGCCCGCGCTGCTGCCAAGGGTCTCGAGCGCCGATGTACTGTACGCCCGCAATGCACTGATGAACCCGTCGTGCAGGCACGGTTGTATCCAGGACCACGGCAACAGCGCGAGGTTCACCGGCAGCGTCACCACCGGAAACAGTAACGTGGCCAATGGCGTTCGCCTCTTGAGGTCGATGACCAAGAACCGCTTCCCGACCCGGGTGGCCTCGGCGATGGCGCGACAAGCGATTGCCGGCGGCAGGTGGTGAAACGCCATCGCGAACACCACTAGGTCGTAGCTGTCGTCCGCAGCGTCGATCGCCGTTGCGTCGATCACCTCGACGTGCGCCCGGGGATGCGCGCCAAGCTCACTCGCGCTGATGTTGGCCACCGAGGTGGAGTTCACATCGGAGGCGGTGACCCTCGCCGTGGGGTGCAGCTCGAGAATTTTGGCGGACAATTTGCCGTGACCCGCGCCCAACTCCAAGACGCGGGGGTTTGGGATGCCGGCCACGACGTCCAGGGCGATCCGCGCGTATTTCTCATGCTGGTTGGTCAGGGTGCCGATGCGATCCAGCATCCCGATGACCTTCTGCTTGACCTCGTCGGCGACGTCGTCGCGGTCAAGGTACTCCGGCGTATCGGTTTCGAACCGACGATCCAGCCACGACGCATCGGGTCCACCCCGCGGCATCGTCGCAATGGCAGCCTGATCGAGCGTTTTGGCCGTACCCATCAGAATGTCTCCTCATCTTTCAGTGCGCTTCCACCCACCATACCAAACGAACTAGTTCGTCTGCCTATGATGGGTCTGTGAGGACCACCACTGAGCTGCGCGGCGAAATTTTGGCTGCCGCTCGCGCGGAATTCGCGCAATACGGATTGGCGGGAGCCCGGGTCGACCGCATCGCTCGGGCCGCCAGCGCAAGCAAAGAACGCCTGTACGCGCATTTCGGCGACAAAGAAGCCCTGTTTCGCGACGTGGTCGCCACGGACGGCGCGGAGTTCTTCCGTGCCGTGGAGTTGCGCCCCGACGCGGTACCCGAGTTCGTCGGTGACATCTTTGATCTCGCCCAGAACCGGCCGGAGCACCTGCGGATGATCACCTGGGCGCGGCTGGAAGGCTTTCCCCTCGACAAGCCGGAGTTCGACGGGGAGTCTCCGCCCGATACGGCCATCGCGGCACTGGAACAGGCCAGGCTAGACGGTCACGTCGATCCGGCGTGGGACCCGAGCCAACTGTTGGTCCTGCTGTTCGGAATCGGACTAGCGTGGGCCCACTGGCCCGACCCGGACGCGGCGACCACGGACGCGGACGTCATCGCACGGCGACGCGCCGCCGCGGTGGAGGCGGCAGCACGTCTTGTGAAGGGCCGAGCGTAATTCGGTCCGCCAAAAACGCTGTGCCGCAGTCGGTCAGACGCCGACGAGCTCGGGGTGGAATTTGGCCGCCATGCGGCGGATTCCGTCGCGCCAGTCGACCGAGGTGCCGCCGATGAGTTCGTGCATCCGGTCGATGGTGGTGGGATTGCCGCGCAGCGCCTGTTCGCTCGCCTCGAAGATCGGCTCCCTGCCGACGAGCGCGCCGAGGTAGTCGCACCACTCCTGCAGGCTGACCGTCTGGTCGCCACACCAGTTGACCGTGGTCGCCGGGACCGACGCGACCTCGAGCAGCTTGGGGATGGTCGCGATGATGTCGTCCTCGTGAATGGGGTTGTAGCGGGCTGGCTCACCGGGTGGAACGGGAATCGGGATGCCGCCCAGCATCATCTCCATGTGGTAGAACGGCCACCCGCCGTTGTCGCCGTAGGGGACGTTGAGACGGGCGATCGTGGTGGGCACGCCCACGACGCGCGCCACCGACCGGGCGACCACTTCCCCGGCGATCTTGGAAATGGAATAGGTGGGGAACAACGGCTTGTGGTTGTCGCCCAGGGCGGACCGTTCGCTGCGGGGGTCGTCGTCCGGCGGGTCGTACACGGCGGCCGACGAGCAGTGCAGGAACGCCTTTGCGTTGCTGCAGTGGGCCATCAGCGGGCCGACCGACTCCGCGTTGGCCGCCAGGTCCTTGTCCCAGCTTCCGCTCTTGGCCACCGCCAAGTTCAGGACATAGTCGAAATCCGTTGGCAGAGCGGTGAAGTCACCGGCCGCCAGATTCACCTTCTCGCAACGAATCCCGGCCTTCTCGAGGCCTTCTCGAGCGGCGGGGTCGGTGAAACGGGCGATTCCCCAGACCTCGTTCTCGGCGGCAAGCGCCCGGGCGATCGGAGTGGCGATTTGACCGGTCGGACCGGTGATCAGGATTTTTGAGCCGCGCATGCGCTGAATGGTAGCGAGGACGTGTCGGGAGTGCCTAGATTCAATCTCTTATCAATGCGCTCGGCGCGGGCGGATCAGGTGAGACCGCACCGGGGTCAGCGACTTACAACCCGGGCTGGTCGTCGATGATGCCCAGCCAGATCTGGGCGACGTCGATAGCGACCTTCTCGCTGACGAAGGCGTGCTGTGTTCCGGTGTAGATGTCGCGGAAGGCGCGCTCCAGCCGGGTGCCCTCCCGGATCGAGCTGGTCCCGGCGACCAGGTGGGCCCATTCGGCGCAGCTGCGGGCCGTGTCGGTGGCGTAGACGGCGGCCACGCGCATCTCGGCGCGAAGCGCCGGTGTCAGGTCCTGCCCCGACGCCACCGCCGCCTCGGCGGTGGTGAACGCGTCGAGCACCAGCAGGCGAGCCGCACGCCAGGCCGCGCGGTGATGCGCCAGCCCCTTCTGGAAGGTGGGGCGGCTGGCCAGTGCCGCCATGTCACTCATCCGGAATTTCGTCGCGGCCAACTCTTGGACGTCGTCGAGCATGCTCTTGGCCACGCCCAGTGCCCACGAGGCGTGCCCGGCGGCGGTCACGGGCATCAGCCCCATCCGGGTGGCCGGCGAGGTCCCCCGGTAGGGCTGCCGCACGAAGAGTTCGAACGTGCGGCGCTCTGGCACGAACAACTCCTGAGCGCTGTAGTCGTAGGAGCCGGTCCCCTTCAACCCTTGCACGAACCAGCCGTCGTTGAAACTGATCTCCTCACGCGGAATCACGGCGACCCGCATCTCGGGGAAACCCTCACTGATCCAGCGCATCTCGCCGTTGTCCATCGGCAGGAAACCGGCCGCAACGTATTGCGCGTGACCGGTGCCCGAACCGAAGTTCCACGCGCCGGTCACCCGGTAGCCGCCGTCGACGGCGGCGCCTTGCCCGTTGGGAAAGAACTGGCCGCCCATGGTGACCCGATTATCGTGCGCGGTAAACACTTCGGCGAAGCCCTCGTCGGGCAGGTAGGCCGCCGCGGCGAAGGACGACGGCAGGTTGGCGATTCCCACCCAGCCGAATGACCCATCCTGCCAAGCCATTTCGATCCAGGTTTCGATCATCTCGGTGAATGACGGCTCGACTCCGCCGGCCACCACCGGGTTGAACGCCGACATCAGCCCGCTGGCCCACATCGCGTCGACGATCGCCGGGGTGAGGGTGCGGATCCGCTCGGATTCGGCGGCTTCGGCGCGCACCAGGTCCCGCATACCGCGGGCCAGCGCGATCACCCGGTCTTCGGTGTCGGCGATGGAGGTCATGAGGGTGACCGTATCAACCACAGCTGGCTTCTCGAACGAAAATCAATCGGTCGCGCCGGGTCGTTTACGGTGTGGGTTGTGCGCTGGATCGTCGACGGCATGAATGTGATCGGATGTCGTCCCGACGGCTGGTGGAAAGACTGCGACCGTGCCATGGTCGCATTGGTGGAAAGCCTGGATCGATGGGCATCGGGTCAAGGAGAAACGGTGACAGTGGTTTTTGAACGACCGCCGTCGACGGCCATCACGTCATCGGTGGTCGAGATTGCGCACGCGCCCAGGGCCGCCGCGAATTCGGCCGACGACGAGATCGTCCGGCTGGTCGCGGCCGACGCTGCGCCGCACGACATTCGCGTCGTGACGTCCGACCGGGCGTTGACCGAGCGAGTGCGAAGTCTCGGCGCATCGGTCCACCGGTCGGAGGGCTTCCGCGACCTCATCGATCCGCGGGACCGATGACCACCGGTCGCCGCGGTATCCGATCCCGGCGCCCTGGCATCATCGAGACCACCTCGGACCTCCCGCTCGACGGCACGCGGATGATGTGCGTCATCCGCACCCCGGCCGCCGACATCGTCAACGAGATGTGGCGAGGCTGCCGCGAGGTGCTGGCGGCCACGTCAGAGCGGGTGGGCCGGGCCGAACTCGAGCAGGCCTAGCCCGAGGCGGGCGCGGAGGTCAGCCCGCCGCGGCCAGCGCCGCGTCGTAGTTGGGCTCCTGAGCGATTTCGGGCACCAGCTCGGTGTAGGCGACGTTGCCGTCCGCGCCGATCACCACGATGGCCCGGGCGAGCAACCCGGCCATCGGACCATCGGTGATGGTGACCCCG
Organism: Mycobacterium colombiense; assembly: GCF_001665835.1. Lineage (GTDB taxonomy): Bacteria > Actinomycetota > Actinomycetes > Mycobacteriales > Mycobacteriaceae > Mycobacterium > Mycobacterium colombiense_A. The sequence goes on from NZ_LZSX01000065.1 coordinate 36,494, forward strand.
TAGTCCTCACCGAAGCTGTCGCGGAACGCCGAACCGCTCTTGACGTTCTCGATGCCCTCGGCGCCACAGAATCGCGCCTGCGCGAACGGCAGGTCCTTGGAGACGTTCACCACGGTCGCCCCACCCCCGGCGGCGCGCTCGTTGAAGGTCCGCACGCTGTTGGCGCACACCGGCGTGTCGATGGACGGAAAGATGTTGAGCACCAAGGGCTTACCGCCGAATTGCTCGCTGCTTACCGGGGCCAGGTCGCCGCCGACCAGACTGAAGGCCGGGGCTTTGGATCCGACGGCAGGCAGCTCGCCGACAGTGTTGATCGGGTTTCCACGCAACGTTATCTGTGCCATGGGCAACAGTCTGCCAAGGCCGCCGCGGCCGCCGTGGGGCAGGTCCCATGTCCTAATCAGTGGGATACATGGCGTAGACGACAGACCCCGCCGTGCCCAACACTGAATCCATGCCTCGCAAGGTGGTCATCGTCGGTTTTCCCGGCGTGCAGGCGCTCGACGTGGTGGGCCCGTATGACGTGTTCACCGGCGCATCGCTGTTGACGGGCGGCGGCTACGACGTCGCGATGGCCTCGGTCGGTGGCCAACCGGTGCAGACGGCCACCGGGCTGGCTTTCGTGGCGACCCCGTTGCCGGACCCGGGCGACCCGATCGACACGGTCGTTCTTCCCGGCGGCGCCGGCGTTGATGCAGCCCGCTCCGACGCCGACCTGGTCGCCTGGATCAAGTCGGTCGCCACCCATGCCCGCCGGATGGTCACGGTGTGCACCGGTGCGTTTCTCGCCGCCGAGGCGGGTCTGCTGGACGGGCACCGGGTGACCACCCATTGGGCCTTCGCCGAGCGGTTGGCGAGTGAATTCCCCGCCATCGACGTCGATGCCGACCCGATCTTCGTGCGAAGCTCGGACACTCTATGGACGGCCGCGGGCGTCACCGCGGGCATCGACCTCACGCTCGCGCTGATCGAAGACGACCACGGCACCGAGCTCGCGCAGACGGTCGCGCGCTGGCTGGTGCTGTATCTGCGCCGGCCGGGCGGCCAGACCCAGTTCGCCGCGCCGGTGTGGATGCCGCGGGCCAGACGGGACTCGATCCGCGAGGTGCAGGAGACGATCGAGGCCGAGCCGGGCCGTCCGCACAGCATCGACGAGCTGGCTCGCCGCGCCGCGATGAGCGCGCGGCACTTCACCCGGGTGTTCACCGCCGAAATCGGTGAGGCGCCCGGCCAATACGTCGAACGCATCCGCACCGAAGCCGCACGCCGGCAGTTGGAGGAGACCGACGACACCGTCGTCGCGATCGCCGCTCGGTGCGGCTTCGGCACCGCCGAAACCATGCGGCGCAATTTCCTTCGCCGCGTTGGCATTTCGCCCGACCAATACCGCAAGGCCTTCGCCTGACATCGAAAGGACGACTCTGATGACCCAAATCGCCATCGTGGCCTATCCCGGATTCACCGCGCTGGACATGATCGGTCCCTACGAGGTGCTGCGCAACCTGCCGGGCGCCGAGGTGCGGTTCGTGTGGCACCAAGCCGGACCGATCACCGCCGACTCCGGGGTGCTGGTCATCGGCGCCACCCACTCGCTGGCCGAAACCCCCTCCCCCGACGTGATTCTCGTTCCCGGGGGCCCGTCGACGCCGGTTCATGCCCGTGACGACGCGCTGCTCGACTGGCTGCGGCAGGCCCACCACAGCGCGAGCTGGACGACATCGGTGTGCTCGGGATCGGTGATTCTGGCGGCGGCCGGCCTGCTGGACGGCCGTCGGGCAACATCGCATTGGCTGACGGTTTCCGCGCTGAAGGCATTCGGCGCGGTGCCCGTGACCGACGAACGGATCGTGCACTCCGATGACATCGTCACCAGTGCGGGCGTGTCCGCCGGGCTCGACCTCGCGCTGTGGCTGGCCGGCCAGATCGCCGGCGAATCCCGCGCGAAGGCAATCCAGCTCGCGCTCGAATACGACCCGCAGCCGCCGTTCGACTCGGGTCACATGTCGAAGGCGTCGGCGACCACGAAAGCCGCCGCGACGGCGTTGCTGTCCCGCGACAGCGTGAAGCCCGCCAACGTGAAAGCCGCGACCTTGCTCGCCTGGGAGCAGGCGCTGGGCAAGGTCCGGTCGCGGCGCCGGAGGCGCGCAGTCGCTTCCGGCACGGCGTAGGTGAGTCAGACGAACGCTAGCGCCGGTGATAGCGCTTCGCGCGCAAGCACTATCGCTCTCTGACGCTAGGCGCCGGGCTGCAGGATGTCGGTCGTGGCGAGCTGGCCGCCTGCTTGCATCCACGCCGCAACGACGCCGGGAGCGTCCCGGTCGGGGTTGTAGATGTCTTCCTCGCTGGAGAACAGCCCGTCGCCGGCGTACACCAGCCGGGTCCAGTTCGGAAACCAAAACGGTTGACCGTTCGGATCGGTCGGGTGATCCAGCAGGTTCTTGATCATGACGACGACGGCGTCGTTGTCCTCGTCGTGAGCGACCCAGTCATTGGGAAAACGCATGTGCGGGAACGGCGCCATCACCGCGACGATCCAGTCGCGGACCGCCTCGCGCCCGTGAAAGACGCCGTAGTGGTGCTCGGTGTAGACGACGTCCTCGGTGAAGAGGTCCGCAAACGGGCGCCAGTCGCCCGAAGCGCTGCACCCTTCGACGACTTTGGTGTAGTTATCGACGGCTTCGTCGATTTCTGCCCTGCTGAATTTGCCCATGCGGACACACTAGAACGTGTTCCGGTTTTGGGTCGCTCGTATGAATGGGGATATCGGATGAACGTGATGGACTTGTTCGGCCTGCGAGGCAAGAGGGCGTTGGTCACCGGGGCGTCCAGCGGCATCGGCAGGAAAGTCGCCCAGGCCTACCTGCAGGCCGGCGCCGACGTCGCCATCGCGGCGCGGAATGTTGAGGCGCTGGAACGCATCGCAGGCGAGCTGGCGGCGGACGGTGACGGCAAGGTGGTGCCGATCCGATGCGACGTGACCCGGCCCGACCAGGTGACCGGCATGGTGGACCGGACGATCGCGGAGCTGGGCGGCATCGACATCGCGGTCTGCAACGCCGGCATCATCGACGTCGTCCCGATGCTCGACATGTCGCCCGAAGAATTCCAGCGCATCCAGGACACCAACGTCACCGGTGTCTTCCTGACCGCGCAGGCGGCGGCCCGGGCCATGGTGACCCAGGGGCGCGGCGGCGTCATCATCACCACCGCCTCGATGTCGGGCAGCATCATCAACGTCCCACAACAGGTCGGCCACTACTGCGCCTCCAAGGCGGCCGTCATCCACCTGACCAAGGCCATGGCGGTCGAATTCGCGCCGCACAACATTCGGGTCAACAGCGTCAGCCCCGGCTACATCCTCACCGAACTCGTCGAGCCGTTGACGGAGTACCACCGCCAGTGGGAGCCGAAAATCCCGCTCGGGCGCATCGGCCGCCCCGAAGAGCTCACCGGCCTCTACGTCTATCTGGCCAGCGAGGCTTCCAGCTACATGACCGGTTCGGACGTCGTGATCGACGGCGGATATACCTGTCCCTAGCCCGGTCGGCTATCACTCCAGCTCGCCGGATATCCCGCGTTCGAGGTTCGCCTGTGTCGCCGACGGCAGCACCAGCAGGCCGTCGAGTTCGTTGCGGGCCACGTCATAGGCGCGCTGGCGTTCGTGCGGCGCCGCCGCGGGGTCGGCCGCGACCCGTAACAGGCTCTGCGCCCGCGCAATTCGCTGCTGATCCGCCCGGGAGAAATCGTTGCGGCGCCGGCGGATCGCTTCGGCCTCGGCGGCGTTGAACGCGGTGACGTAGTCCTCGACGGCGGCCATGTATCGCGCGGCGCCGTCGCGGTCGTCGAGCAGATCCTCGGCCTTGACGGGGCGCAGGAAGTCGGCCCGCAGCTTGGCTTTGTGGAACGCGATCGTGTTTGCGTCGCGCATGTCGGTCATCATGGGGAAGTCCAGCAGCTTGGCGACGTCGAGTTCGTACTCGAGCCAGCGCGCGTCCGTGCGGCCGTGCTCGTCGAGAACGCGGCGGATCGAGCGCCACTGGGCCGCCTGATTCATGCCGGCCCCATCCGCCGCGGGCGTCTCGGGTAGTGGTGTCCGGTCGATTTGCCGCGACCGCTCGTCGGTGCGCCGGCGGTAGGCGCCGAATGCGCGCACCGCGGCGACGATCGCGCCCGTCAGCGGCAGGATCAAGATCAACAACTCCGCCAACCGGAATATCACGCCCACCTGGCCAGGATGCCACCCCGGCGGCCGGGGTTCGGTCAACTCTGCGGGCGCACTCCGAGCACATCGCGAAACAATGCCTGCCGCAACGCGAGTTCACGCGGATCGCTCCACAGGTGAAACCCGAGGCGGTTCATGACGTAGGCGAACCCGATGCCGGTGTCCGGGTCGGCGCAGCCGAAGGATCCCCGGACCCCCCGGTGCCGAAGGTTAGCGGGCGCCCAGGCTGCCGTCGAGGTACTCCGCCCGGCAGGCCCTGCGGGCCAGCTTGCCGCTGGTGGTGCGTGGGATGGCGCCGGCCGGCAGGAGACGCACGTCCGAGACGGTCAGACCGTGCCGCTGCGCGACTGCCGCGCTGATCGCCTCGATCGCCGGCTGCGGATCCTGACGGCTGGTGCCCGCGGCGCGTTCGGCGATCACGACGAGCCGTGCGGCATCCGGGTCATCGCCGTGCGGCACGGAAAACGCCGTCACGTATCCGCGCCGGACGATTTCCGACGCCTCGGCGACGGTGGCCTCGATGTGTTGCGGATAGTGGTTGCGGCCGTCGATCGTCACCAGGTCCGCGATCCGGCCGGTCACGTACAGCTCACCGTCCAGGTACACGCCCAAGTCGCCGGTGCGCAGCCACGAGCGGTCCGGATCGGCGCCGCCGGCGTGGCTGCCCTCGGCGAGCCGGGATCGCAGCTCGGCACCGAACGCCCGCCGCGTCTCGTCCGGCAGCCCCCAATAGCCGCGACCGACGTTGTTGCCTTGCAGCCAGATTTCGCCCACCCCGCCGTCCGGCAATTCGGATCCGGTGGCGGGGTCGACGATGACGGCCCATTCGCTGTGCGCGACCTGGCCGCACGACACCTGCGCGACGGCGTTGGGATCATCCGCGTCGACGCGCACCGCGTGTCCGGCGCCCAGCCGTTCTGAGTCGAAGTACACCGCCGTCGCCTCGGCGTCGGGGGCGATGGTGGCGACGAACAACGTCCCCTCGGCGATGCCGTAGGAGGGCTTGAACGCGGTCCGCGGCAACCCGTACGGCGCGAACGCCTTGTTGAAGGTCCTGATCGCATCGATGCTGACGGGTTCGGAGCCGATGATCATCACGACGTTGCGCAGGTCGATGTCCGCACCGCTGCCCGGCAGGCCGCGCTGCGCGGCCCACTCGTAGGCGAAGTTCGGTGCGGCGGTGACGACGTTGCCCTGCCGCGACCCGTCGGACAGGGCCTGGATCCATCGCTGGGGCCGGCGGACGAACGCGGTGGGAGACATCAGCGTGGAGTGGCCGCCGTAGACAGCCGGGAAGCCGATCATCGACAAACCCATGTCGTGGTAGAGCGGTAACCAACTGACGCCGTGGGTGTTTCGGTCCAGCAGGTCGATCGACAGGATCATCTGCACCAGGTTGGTGCCCACCGCGCGGTGGGTGATCTCGACGCCGATCGGCGGCCGGGTAGAACCCGACGTGTACTGCAGGTGTGAGACGTCGTCCATGCCGAGCTCGGTGGGCTCGAACGACTCCCCTGCCGAATCCGGTATCTGGTCGATGGCGATCACCCGCGGCCGCCGCAGATGCGGGTGACCTGCCAGGAACTTCTCCACCGCCTCTAGGGCGGGCGTCGTCGTGAGTACGACGGTCGGCGCGGAATCGCGCAGCGCGGTCTCAAGCCGTTCGGAGTGCCCGGGCAGTTCCGGGGCGAACAACGGCACCGCGATGGTTCCGGCCTTGACCGCCGCGTAGAAGCCGGCGACGTAGTCGATGCCCTGTGGCGCGAGGACCGCAACGCGCTCACCGTGACTGGTCACTTGCTGGATGCGCGCGCCGATGGCCTCCAGCCGGACGCCGAACCGGCTCCACGTCACCTCTTCGGCGTCCCCGTCGGCCGAATGGCTGTAGTCGAGGTAGCGATACGCCACGGTGTCACCGACGTTCGCGATGTTGCGGTCGATGAGCGAGATCAGGTTGACCCCGGGCGGCAGCACGACCCGGCCGGCCGCATCCAGGCAGTCCTCGATCCGAAGTAGGCCATCGACACCTGGGCCGACCTGCCGGGAACCGCGATCCATAGCTGCAGTCTAGGCAAGCCGTTGCGACGGTCCCCGTGCGGTGAATCGGCAAACATCAAGAGCGGCGGGCGCATTCGCCGTTTCCGGCACACGTTCGATCACCGGGCCGACAGCGGCGATCCACCCGACCCGGCCGACGCCCGGCGTGAGCGGTAGCCTACGGCGAGCGGCGTCCAGGGCCGTCCGTCTGCTACCACCAGGAGTTGTCATGCCGGGCCGGAACTTTTCCTTCGAAATCACCCGTACCAGCAGCGCGCCCCCCGCGACGGTGTTCCGGTTGGTAGCCGACGGCGCCAACTGGTCGCAGTGGGCCAAGCCGATTGTCATGCACTCGAGTTGGGCTCGCCAGGGCGATCCCGCGCCGGGCGGCGTCGGAGCCATCCGCAAGGTGGGCATGTGGCCGGTCTACGTGCAGGAGGAGACGGTCGAGTACGAGCCGGACCGTCGCCACGCCTACAAGCTGGTGGGCCCGGCCACCCCGGCCAAGGACTATGGCGGCGAGGTGGTCCTCACGCCGAATGCGTCGGGCGGGACCGACATCCGCTGGACCGGCTCGTTCACCGAAGGCGTTCGCGGGACGGGCCCGCTGATGCGCGCCGCCATGGGCGGGGCTGTCCGGTTTTTCGCGGGCCGGTTGGTGAAGGCGGCCGATCGCGAATCCACCGGCGGCCGCTAGGTTCTCGCATGGCGCATGACGGCCGCGCAGAGCGGCCGCCACGCTTGGATTCACGATTTACGGGTTGTTGAACTGGTTCTCGTAGGTCTGTTGCTGCTGCATGTCCTGATTGAACTGCTGCTGGGCCTGCTCGTTTTGCTCTTCTGCCTGTTGCATCGATTGCTGCAGCTGCTGCTGATTCAGCTGCTGTTGCAGCCGGGCCTGGTCGTCGCCGTCATCGGCCGCGAGGCCGCCGCCGGTGAGGCCCGGCGGCGCCTGGGGTGAAAAGGCCATGTCCGTCAGGCGCACCGATCTGGATCCGAGCGTCGTTCCGGGGGTCGGGAGCTGCGCCGCGTCGTAGACGGCCAGGACGGCCAGGGTCGCGGCGCCCGCGAGAGTGAGGCGCAGTAGTGGCCGGCGGCGTCCGCCGGCGATCGTGGGGTGAGGGGTATTAGCGGTCATCTTCCAGGTATGCGCCGCGTTCTTAGCTGCCCCCTGGGGCGCGGCTGTCGCCTTGATATGAAGCCCGTGCGGCCGTCGGAAGGTCGCCGGACCCGGCCGTCGTCGAAAGCCACGCCGCATCCCGGCGAAATGCGCGGGCCGCAAAGGGAATTCGCGCGGACAGGTGTGCAGCGTTACTTCGCGTCGACCTCGTCCTGGTATTTCTTGGTCATGTGCGCGACGGCGTCCAACTGCGACTGCGCGAGGTTCTCGCGAGCCTGGCCGGCGCGCGCGGCGGCGTCCAGCGTCGGCTGCGCCAGCCCCTGGAAGTGCGGCATCACCTCGGCGGCGAACAACTCGGCGGACCGTCGGGTGGCGGCCGGGTTGGCCCACTCCTGGCCCATCTGCAGCATGCAGCCGAAACCGCCGGACTGATCCCACAACCGCTGCACCTGTTCGCGCGCCCGCTCGGGCGTGCCGATGACGCCCGCACCGTTGTCGTTGATGACGTCGATCATTTCGTCGAGCTGCTCGCCGGGCATCGTCATCTGCGGGAACGCGGCCACTTTCTGGAAGTACCGGAACCACGGCTCGATGCCGAACTTGACCTCTTCACGGGCCTGCTTCTCGGTCTCGGCGAGGTGGAACAAACCGACCAGGCTCCAGTTCTTGCGGTCTACCTGCGTGCCGAAGGCCGCGGCGCGCTCCTCGACGATGCCCCAGTGGTAGGACAGCGCATTGAAACCCTCGACGGTCAGGGTTGCCCCGATGGACAGCAGGCCGATGCCGTGCTTGCCGGCCAGCCGCGCGCCCGTCGGTGACGCGACTGCGGCGACGGACAGCGGGATCCCTCCGTCGGAGTAGGGGGCAAGCTGCAGCTTGGCATCGAAGAGCTGGTGGGTGGCGGTCTTGGCGCTGACCGTCTCCCCGGCCAGCAATCGCACGACGATGTCGAGGTTGGTTTCCAGCAGCTCTCGGGTGTCGGTGGGGGTGAGTCCGATCATCGACGAGTCGCTGGGCAGCGAGCCGGGCCCCACACCGCCGATGATGCGGCCGTGCGTCAGGTGATCCAGCAGCATCAGCCGGTCGGCGACCCAGAGCGGGTTGTGATACGACAACGAGATGACTCCGGTACCGAACCGGATCCGCTTCGCCCGTTCGGCGGCCGCGGCGATGAAAATCTCTGGGGAACTGATGATTTCGCTGCCGGCCGAGTGGTGTTCGCCCAACCACACTTCGTCGAAGCCGAGGGCGTCGAGATGCTCGACGAATGCCAGATCCCGCTGCAGGGCCAGCGTCGGGTTGGTGCCTGCGCGGTGGAACGGGGCGATGAAGTATCCGAACCTGAGCTTCGACATTGAAGTCCCCTTGCATCCGAGTTGCGGAGAACCATAACTCGAATCACGGGCTCGCCCTAGGCCCGACAGAAGGGTTCAGCCGATGGGGCCAGGTAATCCCGGCCCCACCGGCTAGGGAAACAAGTCTTTGTGGTGCGTTTCAGCGCCGGCTCAACGCGGCTCGGCGATCAGTAGCCGCCGCAGACGTTGCCGACGCAACCGCCACCGCCGCCCGGTCCGCCACCGCCACCGCCGACGCCGGGAATGCTGCCGCCGCCTCCGCCGGGGCCGCCGCCACCGGTCGGGCCGCCGGGCACACCGCCGCCGCCACCGCCGGGGCCGCCGCCGCCATTCGGGCCGCCGGGCTCGCCGCCGCCGGGTGCAGTCGTGGGTGCGACGCTGGAAGACGGGGTGGTCGTCGGGGTGGTGGTGCTGCTCGGGCCGCCTTTATGACCGCCGCCGCAGGCGACCGACAGCACGAGCATGGCTGCACCGCCGAACAGCGCGACCGTCGTCCTCGGTCCAGATCTCATCAGATCCCCCAATCGCCACTTGCGTCACTTCGCCCCGCCCCCTTTTCCGTACCCCAGGGCGCAGCCGCGCAAACAGATTTCGGCGCCGAGATTGCACCGGACGAAGATGGCCCATCACGCCGGTGTGATGGGCCATCGCGAACGGTGATCGGCTAGCAATTAGCTCCGGGGATGCAACCGGCGAGCATGGCGACGTGCTCGCCTGGCGCGGGTGTGCCGGGCTTCGTCGTCGTGACACCGGGTGACGGATGCGTCGCTGCCGTCGATGCGCTGCCCGTCGGGCTAACACCGACGGCACCGAATCCGACCGTCAAAACAACCGCTGCCGCACCACCGCACACGGTGATCGCCTTCTTGATTGGGGTTCTCATCAGGCACTCCTCTCGGCTCCGGCGTATTTGTTAAATCTGAACGCACTTTTGTTACAAGCTAAATCCTACACTTGTGCAACTGTTCGCAAGGTAAATTCTTGGCAGCGCGTACGGTGGCGAACCGATGTCGAGCGGACGCGCGCGCGACGGCCATGGTGCGCGCCGTGGACCGACCGCCCGCGAAAGCCGGCCGGCCTGGGTCGATAGCAGCGATCAGCGGCCGCCGCATGCGTCGATGTGGCGGCCGCTGTCGACCCGCTGGCTAATTTTCTTTAGTAATCAGCTTGCGCAGCGCGACCCGGTCGGGCTGCAGCAACTCCGCGATGCGGGGCCGGTTCACCTCGGCAACGATGATCTCGCCGACCTCCTGGTAGACCTCGCTGAAGATGCCGTGCGATTTCATCTTCTCGGTCTGATACTGGTTGTCCTCGGTCGGCGTCACGTAGATCACCGCGTCGGCCTTGAAGCGGTGCACCAGCCAGAGGTGGATCAGCGTCATCAGCCGCTTCTGCCGGAGCTTCTCGGCGAAGGTGTTCTGGTCGCGCACCTGAAGGATGCTGCGGCCGTGCCGGTCCTTGATCGGGTCGACGACGACGTTGGCCAGCTGCTCGTCGTCGTTGCCGTAGATGCCCAGCTCGAGCACGTCCGAGCCGGCCCGCCGGGGCCGCAGTTGCACGCGGAGTTTCTCGCCGAGGTTGTAGTTCTCGCTCCACATCGCCAGCCACTCCTCGAGCAGCTTCTTCGGCACCTCGGTCTGCACCAGGTGCTGATGCTGGGTCGAGCCCTCGCCCATCGCCTTGGTGGTCGCGGTGCGACCTGAGGACGCGGTGAGTGCCGCGTCGCTCCGCGGGCCGCCGACCAGGGTTTGCGGTGTGCGGTAAGGCGATTCGACCAGGCGCATCTTGCGCTGCAGGCGGGCCAGCGCCAGCATTCCGTCCTGTTGCAGCGAGGTCGCGAACTCCTCGGCCGCGACGCCGTCGATCTGGTGACCGCCGTAGGTGATGAAGTTGAAGACGAAGCCCATCTTGCCCAGTTCCTCGGGGAACTGTTTCATCTGCTCGTCGGTCATGCCGGTGGTGTCCCAGTTGAACGACGGCGACAGGTTGTAGGCCAGCATCTGGTCGGGGAACTCGGCGTGGATGGCGTCGGCGAACTGCTTGGCGTCGGCCAGGTCGGCGGTCTTGGTCTCCATCCACAGGATGTCGGCGAACGGCGCGGCCGCCAGCGACTTGGCGATGGCGTACGGGATGCCGCCGCGGATCTGGTAGTAGCCCTCCGGGGTCTTGGACAGTTCGCAGTCCCAACCGGGGTCGACGCCGAGCTCCTTCGCCTTGGACTTGGCGGAGTACAGGGACGCGCGCGCGGCGAAGGCTCGCCACTCGTCGACGCTCATGTCGGCCGGCTCGCCCTCGCTGGCATCGAATCCGAGCACCTCGGCCACGGCCTCGCCGTAGGTCATCAGCCCGGCGTCGTCCTCCCAGGCCGCCACGAACCGCGACTCGACCTGGTCGAACAGGTCGTCGATCGACTGCTGACCGTTCTCGCGCCAGGCGTTGACGGCATCAGAGATCACGCCCTGGATGCCCTGACGCTCGAGCCAGGCGCCGGCCTCGGCGTACTCCCCCTCCGGCAGCGCATAGAGGAGGTGACCATTGAGGTCCTTGACGCCCAGCTCGTAGAAACGGCGCACCATGGCCAGGAAGCACGACTTGTACGACGGGATGTTGAGGTTTGTGGCGCCGAGCAGGAACGGCTGGTCGCGCTCGTCGGCCCGGCTGTCGAGCAGGTTGGCCGCCTCGGCATCGGTACGCGCGACGATGATCCCCGGCACCTTCATGATGTCGAGCTGGAAGCGCGCGGCGTTGAGGCGTTTGATCTGCTCGTCCGACGGGACCAGCACCTTGCCGCCCTGGTGGCCACACTTCTTGGTACCGGGGCGCTGGTCCTCGATGTGGTACCCGGGCACGCCGACCTCGACGAACCGGCGGATCAGGTTGCGCACGTGCGGGTCACCACCGTGGCCGGTGTCCGCGTCGGCGATGATGAACGGCCGGTAGTCGTATTCCGTGGCGGTGGCCCGCTGCTGCTCGCTCATGTTCAGGCGCTGGTACTGCTGGTTGCGGTCGGCGGTCAGCAGCGCGCGCACCAACACCGCGGCGTCGTCGGGCACCTGGCTCAGCGGGTAACTGGCGAGGTCGGGTCCGGGATCCTCGGTGGTGGAGCCTTTGGCGGACGTCGCCCAACCACCCAGATAGATCCCCTCGATGCCCATGCGCTTCATCGCGACGGCCTGGCCGGGCGAGTACGGGCCGAACGTGGTGATGCTCTTCTTCTCGGCGAACAGCTCGCGCAGCCGCTCGTAAAACGCGGCCGCCGCGCTGCGGGCGACGGTGTAGTCGGTGGGGATGGTGCCGCGCTGCTCCGCTACCTGGCGGGCCGTGAAGAGGCGCGTGATGCGAGAAAAGCGCGGGTCGTCGAAGTATTGCTGCGTGGCAGCGACCTCGTCGTCAAACGATGGCCGGACTTGCGTGTCCCTATCAATGATCGCCATGTCTACGCTCCTCTTCAGCACGATTCCACTGAACGTGAGTCTATCCCCGGGAACGGCAGTTCAATCAGGGGTCGAAGGACTCGAGCCAAAACTGTTGCCGCACCCTGTACTTGCGCGAGCTTTTCGGCGGCGGGCCGGCGATCGGCGCGGATCGTTCGCTGTCCGGGATGCTCGCCGGCCGTGGCGCCGCGCCGTCGTGGGACGTCAATGCCTTGGGAGACAATCCCTTTCGGCATGGTGCCGATCACGGCGCTGCCGCACGACGGGCCAGCCAGTCCCGCTGGCGCCGGACGAACCCCGCGTCGACGACGTCGCCATGGCCCGGAACGTAGATCGCGTCGGGGCCACCGACCGCCAGCAGCCGGTCCAGGGTCGCGGGCCAGGCCGCGACATCGGAGTCGGCGTCGATCGCGGGGTCGCCGGACTCCTCCACCAAGTCACCGGTGAACAACACGACCCGCTCGCCGTCGTCCGTCCCGGGCGCGACCACCACCAAGTCCGAGGCGGTGTGGCCACGGCCGAAATGCGCGATCGCCACCGTCCGGTCCCCGAGGTCGACGACGGCGTCGTAGCCGCCGCTGTGCGCGGGCCGCAGCGCGGCGATCGCCGCGTCCACCTCGGCGGGGTCGGCGCCATGCCGCAGGGCGTCCACACGGAGCTGGTCGGTAGCCGAGGAAAGGTATTCAGCCACCTCGGGGGCGCAGTGCACCCGCGCCCCGGTGAACAGCGACGAACCCAGCACATGGTCGAAGTGCTTGTGCGTCAAGACAATATGGTTCACGGGGTGCCCGGTGAGCAGCCGGGCGTCGGCGTCGATCGCGGCCGCCTCGGTGAGCGTGGTTCCGGTGTCGACCAGCAACACCCCGTCACTGCCCCACACCAGCCCGATGGTCACGTCGCAGAACGGGAGCCGGCAGCGATGCACACCGCCGGTCAGTCGTTCCCAAGCGAGATGCACACCCAGGAAGGTAGCCGCACCGGCTTCCGGTCACCGCCCCTTTCTCCCGCGCCGTTATGTCGGAAATAGTTGACATATCGGGAATGTCCGACATAAGTTGGCGGATGTGGCCAGTGTTGATCGCGTCTTTCTCGCCTTGGCCAACCCGGTGCGGCGCGAACTGCTGGAGATCCTCTTCGACCAGCCGCTGTCGGCGGGGGAACTCAGCGAACGGTTCGAGCTCAGCCGGCCCGCAGTGGCCGAGCACCTCAAGGTGCTGCGTGACGCGGGGCTGGTAGCCGACCAGCCGCACGGGCGCCATCGCATCTACCGCCTCACCGCGGAGCCGTTGGCCGAGCTCGGCGAGTGGCTGCATCCCTTCGAGAAGTTCTGGCGTGCCCGACTGGCCAAGCTCGCCGAGGTAGCAGAGGAGCTGAAATGACCGAAACGTCACGGTTCGCGACCATCCGGGTGGATCAATTCGTGGCGGCGCCACCGGCCACGGTGTGGCGATTGCTGACCGAACCCGCGCTGATGAAGCTGTGGTGGGCCGAGGGGCAGGTGGCTGCGGTGGTGGGACACCAGTTCACTCTCGACATGCCGGGCTACGGCAAGCAGCCGTGCACGGTGCTCGAGGTCGAGCCGCCGCACCGATTCGTCTACACGTTCACCGCCGCCTGGACACTGACCTGGCGGCTGGAAGCCGAGGGGGACGGTACCCGAGTGTTCTTGGAACACAGCGGCTTTGACCTCGACGACAAGCGCATGGCGCAGGCGTTCGAGCGGATGGGGCCGGGATGGCGCGACGTCGTCCTGCCCCGGCTCGCTCGGATTGGTGCCCAACCAGGTCAGTGACGCGGCTGTTCGGCCGGTTTCGAGCCGCACCGCACTGGCTATTTCCCCGACATGGCTATCACCGATTCCCGTGAAGTCGTCATCGAGGCGACGCCCGACGAAATCATGGATGTGCTGTTCAACATCGAGTCATTGACCGAGTGGTCGCCGGCCCACAAGAAGGTCGAAGTGCTCGAGCGCGACGACCAGAACCACCCGACCAGATCCCGACAGGTCGTCAAACTCGTCGGCGTCAGCGACGAACAGGAGCTGGCCTACACAGTTCACGACGACGGCGTGGGCTGGACCCTGATCAGCGCCAAACAGCAACGCGCTCAGGAGGGTCGGTACACGCTCACCCCCGAAGGCGACTCCACCCGGGTTCACTTCGAGCTGACGGTGGACCTGGTGGCGCCCGTGCCCGGGTTCCTGGTCAAGAAGGGGGCCAAGAGCCTGATGGACACGGCCACCGAGGGGCTGCGCAAACGGGTGCTCGAAGTCGAGAAGCGCGGCAAGTAACGTCCCCGCGCCCGGGTGAAAATCGGGTCCTTCCCCACCGGGGGCGCGCGAGTCAGACTGTTATCCATGGAATCGACGCCGGCGGGCACGCTTCAACGGATCGCGGCGATCATCGGTACCCTGGCGATCGCGCCGGGGCTGGCCGGCTGCGGCGGCCAAGGTCATAGCCACCAGACCACACCGTCGACGCCGAAGATCACCACCCTCGGCCGCACGGCGCCGAACGCGCCCGGGGACGCGCCATTGACGATCAGCAGCCCGGCTTTCGCCGACGGTGCTCCGATTCCGGTGCAGTACACCTGCAAAGGCGCCGACATCGCGCCGCCGTTGGCCTGGTCGGCGCCGCTGGGTGCGGCTCTCGTCGCCGACGACCCCGACGCCGTCAACGGCCTGTACATCCACTGGGTCGTCGTGGGGATCGCCCCCGGCTCCGGCAGCACCGCCGATGGTCAGACCCCGGCCGGGGCGAGCGCCCTGCCGAACACGGCGGGCCAGTCCGCGTACAAGGGTCCCTGTCCCCCGGCCGGAACCGGCACGCATCATTACCGGTTCACCCTCTACCAGCTGCCCAATGACTATCAACTGCCCCGCGGCCTGGCCGGCGTTCAGGCGGCGCAGACGATCGCCGGCGCCGCGAATGCGCAGGCGCAACTCACCGGAACGTTCGGCGGCTGAACCCGAGTGGGCCCGCCATGCCAACGCCATCGACGTTAGACGTAACGCAGGCAATACAATTCGCCCAGCTGGTCAATCTGACCTACGGGACGCCGCCCGGCGATCTGACGAACGCGGCCGGTCAAGCCTTGAGCGCCGGCGGCGTCGACTACACGGTGGTCACCACGATCTACGCCAACGATCTGGCGACCGACATGAACCCGGCCCGCGGCGTCGACGAAGTGTCCATCGGGCTGATCTGCCAGGAGGACAAGACGGGCGACGTCGCGATCGCAATCCGCGGCACCGAGGGATGGCTGGAATGGATCCACGACGCCGACTTTCTCCTGGTGCCATGCCCGTTCCTGGCCGGCGCCGGCCACACGGAAGACGGCTTCACCGACATGTACGAGTCCCTGCGGACCGGAGCCACGCCGGGTTCGCCGACGGTGGTCAACGCCCTCGGGAACCTTCCGTTCGCTCAACCCGTCGGCTCGGTGACGATCTGCGGGCACAGCCTGGGAGGGGCCCTGGCGACACTGCTCGCCCTTGACGTGGCCGCGAACACGACGTTTACCAATCCGGCCGTTTACACCTACGGCAGTCCACGCACCGGCGATTCGCTGTTCGCCGGCACATTCGACCAGGTAGTCAAAAACTCGTGGCGCGTCGCAAACCGCCTGGACATCGTCCCCGCGCTGCCCCCGCCCCTCGACTACGAGCATGTCCTCAATCCGGTCGAGCTCATCCCGGTCCGCTTGGTTCCCTGGCCTCCGGAGACGCTGGTCAAATACACGGTGTCATGCGAACATTCGCTCGCGACCTACCTGTATCTGTTGTCGCTCCAATCCACCGGCGCGACCCTTCCCCTGGAACCCGGCTGCAAACCCTGAAGGCTCAGGACGCGTCGTCGAGAACCTGATAGGCGGCGTTGTAACCGGGTGTGAAGGTGATGCCCGGTCCGCCATGGCATCCGGCGCCGGCGAGATAGAGGCCATCGATTCCGATGGGCATATCAAGGAAGCCCTTCGGGCCGGGCCGGTTGGGACCCATCAGGTCGGGGTGCAGTAGCCCGTGGCAGAAGTCGCCCGAGGGCGCACCGAACATGGTGTTCATGTGGTAGGGCGCGAACGTGATGTGGCGTATCACGATGTCCTTGAAGTTGGGCGCCAGGCGGGTGATCTTGTCGATAACCCGTTGCGCCATCTCATTTTTCAGATGCCCGTGCTGGTCGCGGCGGGCCTCGACTGGGAACGCGTAGGCGAACGCGCTCGCCGCGTGCTTGCCGGGCGGCGCCATGCCGGGGTCGTGCACCGATGGGATCTGCATTCCCATTGACGGGTTGTCCGGAACGATGCCCCGTCGGCAGTTTTCCCAGTGCAGCTGCTGGGATTCGGGTGATCCGAAGATTCCGACCGACTGTTGCATGCCGTCGGCGTTGAGAAACTCATACGGCGGGGCGAATTCGGGCAGCCCGTCCAGGGCGAAGTGGATCTGCACGAACGAGGCCCGGTGGTCGCGGCCGGAGATGCGTGAGACGAGCTGTGCCGGAACGTGTTCGGGTGCGATCAGTTCGGTGAGCGTGATATCCGGCGACAGGTTGGACAACACGATCGGCGCCGAGATCGTCGATCCGTCGCGCAGTCGCACACCGGTCACTTTGCCGTGGTAGACGAGGATCTCCTCGGCCTTGGTGCGGAACCGGATCTCGCCGCCGTGGGCGATGAAGAGCTCGCGCAGGTGTTCGGTGAGTGCGCCGATGCCGCCCTTCAGCTTCGTCATCATCGCGGTGTTGGCCGCGTCTTGGGGCACGGCTAACGCGAAGGCCAAACAGGTTGCGCTGCCCGGTGTGTACGGGCCGCGGTAGGTCGAGTTGACGGCCAGAAATGCCAGCATCCCGCGAATGACCGCGTGCTTGTCTTTGTCGGGCAGGTAGCGGTCGATCACATCCATGGCCGAGCCGAACAGCATCTCGTGAATCGCCCGGCGTTCGGCGTCGTCGGCCGCGCAGGCATACATTTCATCGAGGGTCTTGGGCGGCCGGCGGACGTCGAAGCGGCCCAACGCTTTCGCCGGCCCCTGACTCCAGCCGATCAATTCGGCCATGCCGGTGACCGCCTCGAGCCCGTGCCTCTCGCTCAGATGCGTCATCAGCCGCATCGGGTCGCGGTAGAAGATCATCGGCTCTTCGCCGTGTTCGCCGATGTTGATGGACATCACGTCGGGCTCCACAGCCGGCAGCGTGTCCAGGCCGAGGTCCTTGGTGAGCTGGCTCGCCATGGGAAACTGCACCGAACCGGCGATCTCGTACCGGAAGCCGTCGATCAATTCGACCGTCGCGGCCATGCCGCCCGCGTAGGTGTTGGCCTCCAGGCACAGAGTGCGCAGGCCCGCGCGTTGCAGGATCGCCGCGGCGGCCAGCCCGTTGTGCCCGGCGCCCACCACGATTGCGT
The DNA here is from genome assembly GCF_001665835.1 of Mycobacterium colombiense. Lineage (GTDB taxonomy): Bacteria > Actinomycetota > Actinomycetes > Mycobacteriales > Mycobacteriaceae > Mycobacterium > Mycobacterium colombiense_A. The sequence goes on from NZ_LZSX01000065.1 coordinate 54,059, forward strand.
CGTACTCGGTGTTGGTCATGATGTCGGCCCTCCGCCTCCGCCGGGTGATCGCGTGCCAAGGATATGTCAGTACTGACATAATTGGAAGATGCCAGTCGTGACCCGCTTGCCTGGGATACGATCGCCGCTGAGATGACCTCCCCGGGCAACCGTCATGAACAACGACGACGATCGACGCATGAGGCACTTCGCCGAGCGGCGTTGAAGAGCTTCGCCCACAAGGGGTTTGCGAACGTCACCGTTACCGAGCTGGCCCGCGAGGCCGGTGTCACCGAACGCACCTTCTTCCGGCACTTCCCGACCAAGGAGGCCGTGCTCTTCCAGGACTACGAGACCCAGTTGGAGTGGCTGTCCGAAGCGCTTGCCCAGCGCCCGGCCTCGGAATCACTGTTCGACGCGGTGCTCGCCAGCGTCGCCGCCTTCCCGCACGACCTCGAAGTGGTGCGCCAGGCCGCGACCGCCCGTGCCGAGCTGATCAGCGCGGAGCGGATCGCCGGTCACCTGCGGGTCGTGCAGTCCTCGTTTGCACACGTGCTCACCGACTTCGTCAGAGAGCGGAATCCGGATCTGGCGAACATCGACCTGGCTGCCGAGGTAGCGGGCTCCGCGATTGCAGCGGCTCTCGTTGCGGCAGTGGAGAATTGGGGCCGCAGAGGTTGCTCCGGCGACCTCGGCGCGGACGTGACTGCGAGCCTGGACCTGGTGCGCTCCGGTTTGGCACCGCTCGCCTAACCGGTAGGGGTTCGGGTGGCCAGTCGAAGCAGCGCCCGGCGTAATTGCCGGTCGCGTTTACCGGCGGCCAGCTCGACCAGCGCGATCTCGGCGACCGCGGCGACCAGCAGCGCCGCGATCGGTTCCGGTGGCACCCATCCGAGTGCCGCGAGGTCTGGCATGATCAACGCGGCGGCGCTGTCATTGCGTGCCGCAACCAGATCGCTCAGCCTGGCCTCGGTGCGCGATTGAACCAGCAGCGCTTTGGTTGCCGGTTCGGCCAGGCACCCGTCCAGATAGGTGTTCACTCCGGCTCGCAGCCGATCGAGCCCGGGCGGCAAATCAGCCATCGCGGCGGTGATCGTTTCTTCCAGCTGGTCGTGGAACCGGGCATGCAGGGCGCGTACATATTCGCTGCGGCTGGGCCAGTGCTGGTAGAAGCTGCCTTTCGCCATGCCGGCCTCGGCGACGATCGCGTTGACCGAGATCCTGGCCAGGTCGGCGGTCGACAGCAGGCGCTGTCCCGCGTCCAGCAGCGCGGTGCGGCCGGGTTCGGGTGGCCTCATCGCAGCCCGGCCTTGCGCTGGCTGCGGCGCGCCAGCGTCTCCCCGTACTGTTCGCAGACGTCGATCATGCCGATGAGCTGGTAGGTGATCCAGCGCTTGTGGTCGACGGAAGGTTCTTCTCCGTTAACGGCGCCTCGAGAGGCGGAGCCTGTGCCATCACTTTCCTCCTTGTCATGACTGTCCGCTTGGTTGTAGCGTAATTCTTGACCGACCAGTCGGTCAACCAGGAAGGGAGCTCTCATGTCGACCATTCAGACCAGGGCCGGGCGAGTCGCCTACAGCGAAGTCGGCAGTGGCCCAACGGTTTTACTGCTCCACGCGATCCTGCACGACCGGCACGACTTCGACCCGATCGTCGACGCGCTGGCCCGGCACTACCGCACCATCGCGGTGGATTGGCCGGGGCACGGGCATTCGGATCCGGTTGACGCCACCGTCAAGCCCGGTGCCCCACTCTTCGCTGACGTGCTCGAAGACGTCGTCGACGGGCTGGGCATAACGCGGGCGGTCCTGATCGGAAACTCGGTCGGCGGATTCGCTGCCGCGCGGCTGGCGGTCAACCGTCCCGAATCCGTCGCCGGCCTGGTGCTGGTCAACAGCGGTGGGTTTGTGCGGTTGAACCCGCTGACCCGCATGTTCTGCCGGGCGCTGGGCACTCCGGCGGTACACCGCCGGGTCGCGGCACCGTTCATCCGCGGCTACATGAAGGCCAAGACGGACAACGATCGAGCGATCGTCCAGCGTGCGATCGCGGCGGCGAGGACGGACCAGGGTATCCGCGTCGTCACCGGCCTCTGGAGAAGCTTCGCCGCACCCGGCCACGATCTGCGCGACCGCGTCGATCTGCGCGACCGCGTCGACGAGCTGTCGGCCCCCACCCTGATCGTGTGGGGCAAGAAGGACATCGCGATACCGCTGCGGGCCGGACGCGCCACCCATGAAGCGATCCGTGGCTCCCGCTTCGAGGTCCTCGATACCGGGCATGTGGTCTTCTCGTCGGACCCCGCCGGCTTTCTGGCCGTGGCGGAGCCGTTCCTGGAATCGGTGGTGCGTCGGGTGTGAGCTCTCAGGTCTCTTGCGCGCTTGCCGCGGCCCCATCAACGAAGCGCCGCAGTACGGCATTTCGAGCGCCGCTGTTGTATATCGACCTCATCGAGGGCCGTACGCCCGTCGACGATCGTTCGTCTCGCCAGGTGGTCCTGCACGTGGTGAGCCGGCGACGTCCGCGCGAGCTCAAGCAGAAGTTCTATGCGCTGCTGGCATCCCGACTCGCCGATCGATGCGGGCTCGACCGCGCCGACCCGACTGTCTCGGTCACCGAAAACGGCGACGAGGATTGGTCTTTCGGCCACGGTAGGGCGCAGTTCCTCACCGGTGAGCTCAAGTGAGCATCGCCATGGGTTTGACCACACGCCTCACCGAGTCGTTCGGAATCGAGCAGCCGATCGTGCTCGCGCCGATGGCGCTGGTCTCCGGGGGCCGGCTTGCGGCGGCGGTGACGCGGGCGGGCGGCCTGGGCCTCATCGGTGGGGGCTATCCCGACGCCGAATGGCTGCAGGCCCAGATCGACCGGGCCGAGGGTGCCCGGGTCGGATACGGCTTCATCACCTGGAGCCTGGCCCGAAACCCGGGGGTGCTCGACATAGCGATGGAGCAGCGGCCGGCCGCAGTGATGCTGTCGTTCGGCGAGCTGCAGCCTTTCGCCGACCGCATTCACGCTGCGGGCGTTCCCCTGCTCGCGCAGGTGCAGAACCTCGATCAGGCAGGCCAGGCCTTGGACGCCGGGGCGGAAGTCATCGTGGCTCAGGGCAGTGAGGCCGGCGGCCATGGCATGAGCGTGCGGTCGACATTCACCCTGGTGCCCGAGGTCGTCGATTTCGTGGCGGATCGCTCGCCCGACACCTTGGTGGTGGCCGCGGGCGGCGTGGGCGATGGTCGCGGGTTGGCGGCGGCGCTGGCGCTGGGCGCCGATGGCGCGGTCGTGGGAAGCCGGTTCTGGGCGACGCCGGAGGCGCTGGTCTCACCACGGGCCCAGCAGCGCGCCGTGGCGGCGGGCGGCGACGACACCATGCGCAGCCGCGTCTATGACGTTGTGCGCCGCCTCGATTGGCCCACCGGATACGATGCGCGGGCGCTGCGCAACGCCTTCCTGGACACCTGGCACGGCAACGAGGCGGAGCTGTCGGCGCAACTGCCCGGAGTGATCGTCGCCTACCAAAAAGCCGTCGCCGCAGAGGATTTCGACGCCGCCGCCATACTCATCGGCGAGGGGGTGGGACGCATCCGCGAGGTCCGTCCCGCCGCCGAGATCGTCGTCGACATGGTCGGTGAAGCCAAGCGCATCCTCAACCGGGACGGCGCGCCCTAGACAGCCGCGCGACGAGTCTGGTTTGCTCAGCTCGGTAGTTAATTTTCGCGGGCAGGAGTTCGCTGATGGCCCGTCTCAACGTGCCGGATGGCCCCGGGGGCGAAGCCGCCATGATCTGGACGCTACGGCCGGAACTCGGCGGCATGGTCGAACACATGATCCGCGGCGCCTATCAGCAGAGCATCCTTCCCGCCGACGAGCGGGAGCTCGCCCGGATGCGCATCGCGCAGCTCAACGACTGCGTGGCCTGCTCGGATTTTCGGGCCCAGTCGGTGTTGGATGCCGGTGTGGCGCCCGAGCTGTACGACAATGTCGCCGCGTACGCCGGCTACCCGGGATACACGCCGCGCCAACGCCTTTGCATCGAGTACGCCGAGCGCTTCGCCACCGACCACGCCTCTTTGGATGACGCCTTCTTTCAACGACTTCGGGAGTCGTTCTCTGACGAGGAGATCCTGGATCTCACGCTGTGCGTTGCGGTATTCCTCGGCCTGGGGCGCTCACTGAGCGTGCTGGGCGTCGACCAGTCCTGCGCCATCGACCTCTGACGACTCGGAAGGAACCAATGGACATCGCCACCGTCGACGAACTGCTGAGCACCACGCGGTCGGTTCGCAAACGCCTCGACCTGACCCGCCCGGTAAGTCGCGAGGTGATCCTGGAGTGCATCCAGCTGGCGATGCAGGCGCCCACCGCAAGTAACACGCAGGACTGGCGCTGGCTGGTGATCACCGATGCGGACAAGCGAGCCGCGATCGCCGAGATATACCGCAGCATTGGCGCGCAATACCTGGCGTACGCGGCCGACAACGCGACGGACCCTCAGACCCAGCGGGTGTACCAGAGCGCGATGAGCCTGACCGAGACGCTGGCCGAGGTGCCGGTGCACGTCATTCCGTGTATCGAACAGCGCATCGACGGCGCAGAATTGGGCATCGCGGCGGCGGCCTGGGCATCGATCATCCCGGCCGGCTGGAGCTTTCTGCTGGCGCTGCGCTCGCGGGGGCTGGGATCGGTGTGGACGACGATGCATCTATTCAAGGAGCAGGAGGTCGCCGAGCTGCTCGGCATTCCGCCCACCGTCACGCAGGCCGCGCTGTTCCCCGTCGCCTACACGATCGGCACCGACTTCCGGCCGGCCAAGCGGCCCCCCGCGAAGACCATCACGTTCTGGGACGGTTGGGGAGAGAGCTGATGCAGTCCTACACCGTGCGATTCCACATCGATGCTCCGCCCCGGAAAGTCTGGCGGGTGCTGCATCCGCCGGCGCCACCGAACGCCCCCCGCCCGCGGGTGCTCACCTGGCCCACCGGCAGCATGGAAATCCTCAACGAGGGCAACGAAGCCGGTGAGGGCCTGGTCCGTACCTGCATCTTCGAAGTGCCCAAATACCTGCTGACCGGCGGCAGGGCGCGATCGTGGGAAACGGTGACCGAGGCAGAACTCAACAAGCTGTCGCGCTACGTGGCCGTCGGTGCCCCGCTGTGGTCACGCGCCGAGGGATATCACCGGCTCGAAGAGCAGCCTGACGGCACCACCGTGCTGACGTTCCACGAGACCTATCACGCCTACAACCCGGTGCTGCGTTTCTTCCTCGAACGCCCGGTGCACGCGAAGATTTCCCGCGACAACCTCGAGACCTACGAGCACGCGCTGGGTTACGCGGGCCGAGTGCGGCGACTCGCCTAGGCGGTATTTGCCGCAGGGCCGATTTCACAACGATATGAATTAGCTTGTTGGCCCCGGTACCCTCGATGTCTATGGGTGGAGTACCTACTGCGGCAAGGCTGGTTGCTGCGAGCCTGATGGTCGCGGGCTGGGCCGCGTCCACCGTGGTCGCCAGCGCCGATCCGGACGAGACACCTGGACCGGCGCCCGGGCCGGCACCGGCCGCGTCAGCGGCGCCATCGCCGGGTCCCCCGCCGGAACCAGCCGGGCCGAAAACGTCCATCGACAAGGACGGCATCTACGCGGTGGGAACTGACATTGCGCCGGGCATCTACAGCTCCGGGGGTCCCGTCGACAACGGCACCTGCTATTGGAAGCGGACCGGCAACCCGGACGGCGCCCTGATCGACAACGCCATGTCGAAGAAGCCGCAGGTAGTGCAGATCGATCCGGGCGACAAGGCGTTCAAGACTTCGGGCTGCCAGCCCTGGCAGCTGACGCCGGACGCCGTTCCGCCCTCCACCGCGCCGCCCGCGGGTGTGCAGGGCACCCTCGGCATCCTCAACAGCCTGCTGGGCGGTCAACAGCAGGCGCGGCCGGCCTCGCCGGCTCCGCAAGCGCCGGCCGCTTCACCGGCTCCGCAAGCTCCGGCCGCCGCACCGGCTCCGCAGGCGCCGGCGGCTTCACCGGCCGCGCCGGCGCCGCAGACCGCGCACTCCTGACCCGCCTCGAGAGCACTCGACGCTGACCCCGGCGCAACCCGCGACGGGCCTCTTTTCCGCTACCGTGGCGCCGTGGCACATTCGCAGCAGATTGTCGTCGTCGGTGCCGGCGTCAGCGGATTGACGTCGGCCATCTGTCTGGCCGAGGCCGGCTGGCCGGTCCGGGTATGGGCGGCCGCGACGCTGAAGCACACGACGTCGGCGGTGGCCGGCGCGATCTGGCTTCCCCCACGGCCCGCCGAGCGTGCGGCCGAGACGCTGGGCTGGGTCGAGCACTCGCTGCGGGTTTTCACCGATCTTGCCCAGGATTGCGACTCCGGGGTGCAACTGGCGCCGGTGCTGGCCGTCGGTGAGCTGAGCGCGAGCCAGGCGATGTCGTCGTCGGCGGCGGCGCTGATCCCCGACCTGCGCCCGGCCGACCCGGCCGATGTCCCCGAGGGCTTCGGCGCCGGATTTCGCGCGACCGTGCCGATGATCGACATGCCGCACTATCTCGACTACCTGACTCGGCGGCTGGCGTCGGCCGGCTGCGAAATCGAGGAGCGTCCCGTGCAATCTCTCGACGAGGCCGCTGATGCCGCCGGGATCGTCGTCAACTGCGCCGGGCTCGCTGCGGGCGCGCTGACCGGTGACAACACTGTGCGGCCGCTATTCGGCCAGCACGTGGTGCTCACCAATCCCGGTCTGCGGCAACCGTTTGTGCAAATCAACGACGGTCCGGAATGGACCTGCTACTTCCCGCACCCGCGGCGGGTGGTCTGCGGCGGGATCAGCATCGCCGGCCGCTGGGACACCTCGGCCGACCCCGACTTGACCGAACGCATCCTGCAGCGCTGTCGGGGCGTCGAGCCGCGACTCAACGACGCCGAGGTGATCGAGGTGATCACCGGGTTGCGTCCGGACCGTCCGTCGGTGCGGGTGGAGGCCGAGCCGCTGGGGCGGGTGCGCTGCATTCACAATTACGGGCATGGCGGCAACGGCGTTACCCTGTCCTGGGGCTGCGCGCGCGACGTCGTGAACCTGGCAAACGATGGCTAGCGTCCGGCGCCGGTGCGCCGAATCACCAAGGACAGCAACCAACTAACGATCGACAGCACGATCGCCGCCCAGATCGCGGTCCACCAAAAGTGATCGATCTGCAGGCCCCAGTGCGTGGTGTGCTCGGTGATCCACGCGGTGATCCAGAGCATCAGCGCATTGACGACGACATGGAACAGGCCGAGCGTCAGGATGTACAGCGGGATCGACAAGATCTGGACGATCGGCTTGATGAAGGCATTGACCAGACCGAAGATCACGGCGACGACGAAGATGATGCCGACCCGTTCCAGCCTCGTGTCACCACCCACGAAGCTCAGGCCGTGCACGAAGAGGGTGACGATCCACAACGCCAATCCGGTCAATGCGGCGCGCAACAGAAAAGGGCCCATGCCCCGGAATCCTGCCATCCGCCCGGCCAGGAAGTAAGCCGGAAAGCTCAGTTCAGGTTGTAGAAGCGCTGCGCGTTCAAGCTACCGATCTTTTCCCGGGAGGCCTCGCTGATGTCGCCTCGCGTGCGCAGGTGCTTGGTGCTCTCCGGCCACTCACCGTCCCAGTGCGGGTAATCGCTGGCGAACATGATGAAATCGTCGCCCAGCACGTCGATCACGCCGGGCAGGATCGGTTCCTCGGGCTCGCACGTCACCCAGATGTTGCCCGCGGCCAGATAGTCGTGCGGGTCGCGACGCCAGCCGCGCTCCACCCAGTCGCCGCGCTTCTCGTAGTGCTCGTGCAGCCGATCCATGAAGAACGGCACCCAGCCGGCGCCAGCCTCCAGGAAGGCGACCCGCAACTCCGGGTGGCGCTCGAAGACGCCGCCGGAGACCATCGCGGTCATCGCCGTCATCTGGTCGAACGGAAAACTGATGCAGTGCACCTGGATGTAATTGGTGAAGCGGTCGACCCCGATCTTGGGCAGATGGATGCCGGGGGCGCCGTGCACGCCCAGCGGCATGCCGAGTTCGACGGCGGCGGCATAGAAGGGGTCCAGGTCGGGATGGTCGAGGTTGCGGCTCTTGAGCGCCGGCGGCACCAAAGTCGCAATCAGCCCAAGCTCTTTCGCCTCCGTCATGATGTCGACGGCCACCCGGCCGTGCTCGATCGGTGTCACGGCGACCCCGCGCAACCGGCCGCCCGACGAGGCGCAGTAGTCCGCGATCCACTGGTTGTACAGGCGGGAGAATCCGGCGGCGAATTCCGGATCCTCGAGACTGGGCGCGCACAGCCCCATGCTCGGATACAGCACCATCGTGTCGATGTGATCGAGGTCCGCGTCGCCCAGCACGCCCTCGGGCGAGCGGCAATTGATGTCGGGTGCCTTGCTGATCCCATGCTCGGGTGGGCAACCCGCGCCCGGGCCCGAGTCCTCCGGGTAATTGCGGCCTTCGAGCGTCAGCCCCGGCCGCCCATCCGTGCTGAGCTTGACGTGCTGGGGCCAGCGTTTGATCGCTTCGATTGCCAGCGAAGAATTCTCGGCCACATGCCCGTCCGCGTCGATGATCCGCATGTATCCGGAACTTACTCCCGGAGTCCGCATGGTGGAACAGGTCGCGGTATCGCGCCGCGTACTGCACGATGCTGACGTGACCAGTCCTCAAAAGAAGTTGACCGCCGATCAGCGGAACTCCTTCATCGCGGCGCTCCTAGGTTGGACGATGGACGCCTTCGACTATTTCATCGTGGTGCTCGTCTACGCCGACATCGCCAAGACGTTCCACCACAGCAAGGCCGAGGTCGCGTTCGTCACCACGGCCACCCTGATGATGCGACCCGTCGGCGCACTGCTCTTCGGGCTGTGGGCCGACCGCGTCGGCCGGCGACTGCCGCTGATGGTCGACGTCATGTTCTATTCCGTGGTGGGCTTCCTGTGCGCGTTCGCGCCGAACTTCACCGTGCTGGTCATCCTGCGCCTGCTGTATGGCATCGGCATGGGCGGCGAGTGGGGGCTCGGCGCCGCGCTGGCCATGGAGAAGGTTCCCGTCGAGCGACGCGGGTTCTTTTCCGGGCTGCTGCAGGAGGGGTACGCGTTCGGCTACCTGCTGGCGAGCGTCGCCTCATTGGTGGTGATCGACTGGCTCGGGCTGTCGTGGCGGTGGCTGTTCGGCTTGAGCATCGTTCCCGGCCTGATCAGCCTGGTCATCCGCTACCGGGTGGAAGAGTCCGAGGTGTGGGAGGCCGCGCAGGACCAGATGAAGCTCACCAGCACCCGAATCCGCGACGTGCTGCGCAACGGCGCAATCATCCGTCGGTTCATCTACCTGGCGTTGCTGATGACGGCGTTCAACTGGATGAGCCACGGCACGCAGGATGTCTACCCCACCTTCCTGGGGGCACACACCAACCACGGCGCCAACCTGGCCAGCACGACGGTCAAGTGGATCGTGGTGGTCTACAACGTCGGCGCCATCATCGGCGGGCTCGTCTTCGGCACCCTGTCGCAGCGATTCAGCCGCCGCTACACCGTCGTCTTCTGTGCGATCTTGGCACTGCCGATCGTGCCGTTGTTCGCGTACTCACGCACCGCGGCGATGCTGTGCCTGGGTTCGTTCTTGATGCAGTTGTTCGTGCAGGGCGCCTGGGGCGTGATTCCGGCCCACCTCACCGAGATGTCCCCGGATGCCATCCGCGGCCTCTACCCCGGCGTGACCTATCAGCTCGGAAACCTGCTGGCGGCGTTCAACTTGCCGATCCAGGAACGCCTCGCCGAATCACACGGCTACCCGTTTGCTCTGGCGGCGACCATCGTGCCGGTGCTGATCACGGTCGCGGTGCTTACGCTGATCGGGAAGGACGCCACCGGGATCCGGTTCGGCACCACCGAAAGCGCCTTCCTGGCAAGCGAAGTGACGTGACGCTATTCGCTGTTGTCCATTAGGCGCCGCAGCAGGTGCATGGCCACCGTGGTCGAGCGCTCCCGGACATCCGAGCGGTTGCCGGGCAGCCGCAGCGTGCGGGTGTCGGTGCGGCCGTTGGCCGTTACGCTGAAACAGACTGTGCCTACTGGCTTTTCTTCAGTTCCCCCGCCCGGGCCGGCGATTCCGGTGATCGCGACCGCGGTGTCGGCCCCGAAGCGCTGCAGCGTGCCCGCCGCCATGGCCTCGGCCACCGGCTCGGACACCGCGCCGTGCGCTTCGATCAGCGCCGAGTCGACGCCGAGCAACTCCGTCTTCGCCTCGTTCGAGTAGGACACCACACCGCCGGCCACATAATCCGACGAGCCGGGCCGGTCGGTCAGGCGCGCCGCCAGCAGTCCCGCAGTGCAGGACTCCGCCGTCGCGATCCGGTGACCGGCCAGGAGTTGCGCGACCAGATCGTCGACGCGGGAGCCGTCCTCGGAGTAGAGCTGATGTCCGTGCCTCTCCCGCAGCAGCTTGACCAACTGTGTGTACGCGTCGGCGGCGTCCGGCTCATAGCGGGTGACCATTTCGATCTCCCCGCGCCGCAGGCAGGTGGTGATCTCGAGTTGCCCGAAGCCGGGGACGACCTGCTCGGCGTCGCGCAGCGTTTCGGCCAGCCCCGACTCGGGCAGCCCGAACATCCGCAACATCTCCTGCCGATAGACGGTCCGGCCGGCAATCGCGTCCTGCGCCGCGGGCGTCTCGATGGCGGTGTGCCACATGGGCTGCAGCTCGCGCGGCGGACCGGGCAGCACGATCACCGTCGGCGTGCCGGGCACGACGACGCCGGGCGCGGTGCCGACCGGGTCGAGTACCTGCGCCCCCGCGGGCACCATGGCCTGCTTGCGGTTGGCGGCGCGCAGCGACTCGAAAGTGCCTGGATCCAAGGCGGATTGGAACGCGGGATTGCGCGCCATCAGCTTCTTGAGGATGTTGGCGATCTTCTCCTCGACCTCCGCGTCCAGCACCAGCTCGCGTTCGCAGAACCGGGCCACGATCTCGACCGTCATATCGTCGGCCGTCGGTCCCAGGCCGCCGCTGGTGACGATCAGGTCCACGCCCTGGTCGGCGAGGAACCGGAGCTGCGCTTCGATGTCGGCCGGCCGGTCGCCGCAGATGGTGATGTGCGCCAGCTCGACGCCCAGTTCCAGGAGGCGATCGGCGATCCAGGGGCCGTTCGCATCTTGGACGCGTCCGGTGAGGACCTCGGTTCCGGTGACAACGATTCCTGCGCGTGCGCTCACCGCCCTGAGCCTACTGGCAGTGTCAGCTCTGGCGGGCGGCCTCCCTTGCCAGTTGAACGCGCGATTTCACGCCCAACTTGTTGTACACGTGGGTGAGGTGTGATTGCACGGTGCGGGGCGAGACGAACAGTCGGCTGGCGATGTCATTGTTGCCGAGCCCTTCGCTGACGAGTCGGACAACGTCAAGCTCGGTCGGCGTCAGCGACGCCCAGCCGTTCGATGGGCGTTTGCGTTCCCCACGTCCGCGCTGGGCGTAGGCGATCGCCTCGACGGTCGACAGGGCGGCACCTTCCGCCCATGCCTCCTCAAAGTCAGTGTTGCCCAATGACTCCCGTACGATTGCTACCCACGCATCATTATCCGGGTCGTGAATCTTGAAGCGCGTAGCGCCAATGCGTTCGCGTAGTGCGTCGGCCGCCCCCAAGAGGCGTGCGGCTTCCCGGTGGCTATCGGCGCCGTAAGCCGCGGCCGCCAGGCACTCGAATATCTCCGCAACGCCCGTCTGCGCCTCTACCTCGGCGGCGATTGCCAGCGCGAGATGAAGGTCGCGTTCGGCCAGTTGTGGCTCGCTCCGGGCGAGGGCAATGCGGGCACGTTCAGCAAGGCCCATCATGCGGTACCACCCGGTCGTGTTGCGGACAGCATCATCGGCCAACTGTTGGGCGGTAGTGAGGTCACCGGCTGCCACGGCGGCTCCCGCTCTGCCCCAAAGGAATATGGGGAATACTTCGCGGTGAACGCCTATCCGCTGTTCCCCGAGCTCTTGCGCTTCCGTGGCTGCTGCAATGTCGCCCCGGGCAAGGGCCAAAAGCCCCACATTCATGTAGGCGATTCCCTCATGTACCACACTCAGCCCGGTACCAGCCTCGACGAGTGCGTCGACGGCCTCTCGCGCCTGGCTGATCTCGCCCCGGTACGCCGACACGAAACTGAGATTCAGTAGACCGAGATACCGATTGGCGAGATCGCCGGCCGCATTGGCCTCTGCGATCATCTCGCGACACCGCGCGGCCTCACCGACAAGATTTCCCTGCAGGTAGCTGGCTGTTCCCTTCCAGTTGCGGCAGAACCGTGACATGAAATGGTCGCCAATCGAATCGGCCAATGCGCAGCCTTCTTCACCAATGGAGTCGGCCGTGACTGGATCGCCCGCCATGGTTGCCGCGTATGTTTGCCAGCCGAGGATCTGGCTCAACCGCCAACGATCGTTCAGCGTGCGGGCTAGCTCGATCGCTTCGGCAAAGTAGGGTCGGGCCACCTCCGCGTTGTATGCGGCAATGCCGAGGCAAGCCGTGAGCGCTCGGGCCAGCAGCGCGGGATCGTCTATACGGCGTGCGATCGCCACGGCCTCCTCGGCTTGATCGAGGCTGTCCAAAGCAATGCCCCATGCATCGAGCAGTGCCCTGTCGGCCAGCGCCCGTGCGCGCACCGGTTGAGCCACCTCGACGCTATCCGCGCTGCCATCGCCGAGGATGGTGTCGAACCAGCCAGCCCCTTCCATGATGCGGCCGCGGGCAAGCCAAAGCGGGAGCAATGACGACGCCAGTGTGAAAGCTTGCTCGGTGTTGGCGTTTTCCTGGCTCCACGCGAACGCGGCGCGCAGGTTGTCGATTTCGGTTTCGGCCCGTTCCAGCATCAGCTCGTGACTGTCACGGGTGGGGTTGTCGAGAATTACTGCTATGCCCGTGTAATGGTCACGATGGCGGGTGCGCACGGCGTCGGCTTCGCCCGACTCCGCGAGTTTCTCCAACGCGAACTGGCGCACCATCTCCAGCAATCGGTATCGCGTTCGGCCCCGGGGGCTTTCGGCGACGACCAGCGATTTATCCACGAGGAGCGCAAGTTGATCGAGAATGTGATGGCTTCTGATGTCGCCTCCCGCGGCTACCGCTTGCACCGCCTCGAGGTCGAAGCCGCCCATGAAAACCGACAGTCGGCGGAACAAGACCTGCTCGGGTTCGGTGAGCAGGGTGTGTGACCAGTCGACCGACGCGTGCAGAGTCTGCTGCCGACGTACTGCCCGGCGTGAGCCACCAGTGAGTAGTCGAAAGCGATCATGAAGACCCTCGAGAATCTCGTCCACAGATAGGGCGCGTACCTGTGCCGCTGCCAGTTCGATCGCCAGCGGCATGCCGTCGAGACGTCGACAGATTTCTTCGACCACGGCAGTGTTGTCGTTGGTGATTCGGAAAGCCGGGCTGGCACGCCGGGCGCGTTCGGTGAACAGTTCGATCGATTCGTCTTGCAGCGACAGCGATGGCACCCGCCACGTGATTTCGCCGTCCACAGCAATCGGCTCTCGGCTGGTGGCCAGGGCGGTCAGGTGGCGGCAAGTGCCGAGCAGGTCGACCACCAGAGCGGCCGTCGCGTCGAGGAGATGTTCACAATTGTCCAGCACCATAAGGATCTGGCGGTCGCCGATGGATCGGATCAGGGTCTCCAGCGTGGACCGGCCAGGCTGGTCGGGCAGACCGAATGCGCGCGCGACTGCGACAGGCACCAGATCCGGGTCCGTGATCGGTGCCAGGTCGACGTACCAGATGCCGTCGCAGAAGTGGTCTGCCATCGTGGCCGCGATCTGCACCGCCAGACGCGTTTTACCGGCGCCGCCCGCACCGGTCAATGTGACGAGTCGATTATTGGCGAGTAACTCCCGGCCCTCCTCGATCTGTGCAGTTCGTCCGACAAAGGTGGTGAGCTGCACCGGAAGATGCTGCACGCCAATAGCACTCGGTGTTCGCAGCGGCGGGAACTCATTGCGAATGTCGGGGTGGCAAAGCTGCACCACACGTTCGGGCCGCGGCACACCACGCAACGGATAGCTGCCGAGGTCGGTCACCCATGCATCGGTGGGCAGCCGTTCGATGACCAGCGCTTCGGTAGCGCTGGAAAGCACCGTCTGGCCTCCGTGGGCCAGATCGCGAATGCGCGCGGTGCGATTGATGGTTGGGCCGACGTAATTACCTTCGTCGCGCAACTGCACCTCCCCGCTGTGCAGCCCGATGCGCAGCCGGATCGGGGCCAGTGGTGCGCGCTGTAACGCCAAAGCGCAGGCGACCGCTTCGCTGGCTCGGGTGAAGGCGACCACAAAGCTGTCGCCTTCACCTTGCTCGACGGGTCGCGCGCCCTGATGGACTGCGACGACGTCCGCCAGGATGCGATCCAGCCGACTGACCGCAGCCGTCATTTCGTCTGGTTGGTGCTCCCACAGCCGGGTGGAGTCTTCGACGTCGGCCAGGAGCAATGTGACCGTTCCGGTCGGCAGCAAATCGCCCACGTTCAACTCGCTCCAGTCGCTGCTGTCTAGTGGCTGCGTGTCCGCGCGTTCGCTCATGTTAATCAGCATCCGATCGGCAGGAGACGCAAAACATCAGCAAATATGCGTAGATCTACGGGAGGAGCAGAATGAGCCCATGATCGAGTTAGAGGTGATCCAGGCTGACGTAACCAAGCTCGAACTCGACGCGATCACCAACGCGGCCAATACGGAGCTGCGGCATGGTGGCGGTGTCGCCGCGGCGATCTCGCGCGCGGGCGGGCCCGCCGTGCAGCGGGAATCGACCGAGAAGTCGCCGATCGGCCTCGGCGAAGCGGTCGAGACCACGGCCGGTGACATGCCGGCGCGCTATGTCATCCATGCCGCGACGATGGAGCTCGGCGGCCCGACCTCAGCGGAGATCATCGCCGCCGCGACGGCCTCGACGCTGCGCAAGGCCGACGAGCTCGGTTGCCGCTCCCTCGGGTTGGTCGCCTTCGGCACCGGTGTGGGTGGCTTCCCGCTCGACGAGGCGGCGCGGCTGATGGTCGATGCCGTGCGGCAGCACCAACCGGGTTCGCTGCGCAAGGTGGTGTTCGCCGTACACGGTGAAGCGGCCGAGCGGGCCTTTCAGTCCGCGGTGCGCGGCTGACCCTCGGAGAGGTAACGCTCAACGGTGGCGACCTTCTGTGTCATCGCGTCGCTGGTTCCGGCACGCCAATCCGCCTTGATCACCGTGCTGACCCTGGGCGCACGGGCGGCCACGGCCTCGACCGCACGTTGCACCACGGCCATGACTTCTGCCCAGGTTTCGCCCTCGAGGACGGTGAACATCGAATTCGTCTTGTTGGGCAGCCCGGATTCGCGAACCACGCGAACCGCTTCGGCGACGATCTCGCCGACACCCTCGCCCACTCCCATCGGAGTGACGGAAAACGCGACGAGCACGGACACCCCACGAGCGTACCCAACCTGTGAAAGGCCGATCTGGCACCATCGAGGCCCATGCGGGTGTTGGTGCAACGCGTCTCGTCGGCGACGGTCTCGGTGGAGGGCGCGGTGGTTGGCGCCATCAGCCCGGATGGCCAGGGCCTGCTGGCGTTCGTCGGCGTCACCCATAGCGACGATCGCGACAAGGCGCGACGGCTCGCCGAGAAGCTGTGGCAGCTAAGGATTCTCGCCGACGAGCGTTCCGCGGCCGATGTCCAGGCTCCCATCCTGGTCGTCAGCCAGTTCACCCTGTACGCCGACACCGCCAAGGGCCGCCGCCCGTCATGGAACGCGGCCGCACCGGGAGCGGTCGCCGAGCCGCTGGTCGTGGAGTTCGCCGAGGCGTTGCGGCAACTCGGTGCCGAGGTGCAAACGGGCGTGTTCGGCGCGAACATGCAGGTCGAGTTGGTGAATGACGGTCCGGTAACGGTGATCTTGGAGCTCTGAGGCCACCTCGGCAGGTACCGTTGAAACGTCGGCTCTGCGCGCCGGCGCCGACGGGAGGGGCCAAGCATGAGCACGACACCCGAATTCGGGTCGCTCCGTTCCGACGATGACAACTGGGACATCGTCAGCAGCGTCGGATACACCGCACTGCTGGTGGCGGGATGGCGTGCGCTGCATGCGGTGAGCCCGCAGCCCTTGGTGCGCGACGAATACGCGAAAGTCTTCATCGCCGCGTCGCAGGACCCGTATTTGGCGGGCGTGCTTGCCAACCCGGGTAGTTCCGACGATGAGATGGCCTTTCCGCGCCTGTACGGCGTGCAGACCCGGTTCTTCGACGACTTCTTCGAGACCGCCGGCGCGGCGGGCACCCGGCAGGCGGTGATCGTCGCCGCCGGGCTGGATTCGCGGGCCTATCGGCTCGAATGGCCGGAAGGCACAAGGGTGTTCGAAGTCGACCTGCCGAAGGTCCTCGAATTCAAGGCCCGGGTTCTCGGGGAGCAAGGCGCCACTCCGAAGGCCCACCGGATCGAGGTCGCCGCCGACCTGCGCACCGACTGGTCGCGGCCGCTGGAAGCGGCCGGGTTTGACGTGGAGAGTCCGAGCGCCTGGTCGGTGGAGGGGCTACTGCCCTACCTGACCGACGAGGCGCAACACGCCCTCTTCAGCCGAATCAGCGGGCTGAGCGCGGCGGGCAGCCGGATCGCCATCGGCGCGCTGGGATCGCGACTGGACCACGACCAGCTCAACGCTCTGGAGACCAACCACCCCGGCGTCAATGTGTCGGGCAATGTGGACTTTTCGGCGCTGACCTACGAACCCCAGTCGGACCCTGCGGAGTGGCTCACCGCCCACGGATGGAACGTCGAGCCCGTCCGCAATACGCTCGACCTCCAAGCCGGGTACGGCATGACCCCGCCGGACGTCGACGTGAAGATCGACAGTTTCATGCGGTCGCAATACATCACGGCGACCAGGTGACGGACTAGGGCTTCAGCAGGATCTTCACGTCGTCGCCCGATCGCGACTCCGCGGTCGCATAGCCCTTGGCCGCTTCGTCCAACGGCATTGTGGTGGTGAAGATGCCGTCGACATCGAGCCGGCCCGACTGCAGCAGCGGGATCAGCTCCGGCCAGGTCCGTTGCACCGGGGCGGTGGTGAATCGGATCGTCGTGCTCCGGATCAGGCAGCCCAGGGCGTTGAGCGGGAACGGATTCATGTCGTGCACGCCGACGACCGAGACGGTACCGCCGGGCCGCACGGCGTTGATCGCGTCGGTCAGGGAGGCATCCGTGGCGACGGCGTCGATCACCGCGTCGGCGCCGCGGCCACCGGTGGCAGCCATGATCGCCTCGAGCGCCGGTACTTTGAGCGGCGTCGCGCCCCACCGGGCGGCACGCTCCAGTCGGCCATCGACCTGGTCAACAGCGAAAACCGTTGCCGCACCTTGAAAAAGCGCGCTGCGCAGCGAACACAGGCCAACCGCACCCAGGCCAATGACCGCCACGGTGCCGCCGAACGGAATGTCGGCCCGCTGCGCCGCGGCCCAACCGGTGGCCAGGTTGTCGGTGAGCAGCAGCGCCTGTTCGGTGCTGATGCCCTCGGGCATCTTCAACAGCTGGAAATCGGCGGCGGGCACCGCGAGCAGATCGGCCTGCGCACCGCCGAGCACACCGCCACCGAAGATCTGAAATCCCGAGTGGCACATCACCGGATCGTGGGTGGCGCATCCCGCGCACGCACCGCAGCCGGTGACCGACGACACCAGGACCTGATCGCCGACCTTGACATTGCGCACGTCTGGCCCGGCGTCCACCACGGTTCCGATGGCCTCGTGGCCGAGCGCGATCGGGTCGGGCATCGGGAAGTCGGCCTCGTAGAAGTGCAGATCGGATCCACAGATGCCGGCGGCGGTCACCTCGACGATCGCCCCGTCGGACCCGGGAAGGGTTGGATCGGGCCGGGTGTCCACCCGGATGCTGCGGGGCCCGTCGACGACTACGGTGCGCATGATGAGGTGCTCACTTTCCTTGTCGCGCTCAATCTTTCGTTCGCACTGAAAATTGTGACCAGTCGGGCTCGCGCACCGCCGACCAGTATTCGTTGAGCCGCCATGGGCTCACGGTGTGGATCTCCCCGTCGGCGTTCTTGAAATACGAATGCTTGACCGCCGGATGCGACCACACCATCTTCTTGATCTGGGTCTGCGTCCGCCGGTGCCAATCGGTGGCGGCCTCGGGCTTGGGTTCGATGGAGTGCACGTCGGTCTCGGCCAGTCGCGCCAGGCACTGGTCGACGTAGCGCATCTGCAGCTCGGACTGGAAGATCAGGCTGCCGCCGTGGGCCAGGTGAGTCCCCGGCCCGTAGACGATGAAGAAGTTCGGGAATTGCGGGACGGTGATCCCGAGGTAGGCATAGGGGCGGCTCCCCCACATCTCATGCAGGTCGGTGCCGTTTCGGCCGGTGACCTTCAGCGGCCACAGCACGTCGGTGTGCCGAAACCCGGTGGCGTACACGATTACATCGACATCGTGCGTCACGCCGTCATCGGTGACGATGCCGTGCGGCATGATCTTCGCGACGCCGGTGCGCACCAATTCGACGTTGTCGCGGTGCAGCGTTCGCAGCCAGCTGCCGTTGTCCTGCAGGGTCCGTTTGCCACAAGCGGGATAGTCGGGCATCACCTTGGCCAGCAACTCCGAATCCTCGCTGACCTGGCTGGTGATCCATTGCGAGAACATCATGTGCGCGGCGGCGTTGATGTCGCTGACGGCGTGATCCTGGTCGGCGTAGCCCGGGTCGCCTTCGGCGGCGTCCAGGCCTTTGTCCGATCCGGGCCAGAGCACCAGGAAGCGGTACCACCGGCCGTAGAACGGAAGGTGGCGCATCGCCCAGCGCACCCCGTCGCCGACCTCGTCGTGATACATCGGGTTGGGGAACATCCACTGCGCGGTCCGCTGGAACACGGTGAGGTGCTCGACGTCCCCGGCGATCGCGGGGGCGATCTGGAAGCCGCTGGCACCCGCGCCGACGAGCGCGACCCGCTTACCCTTCAGGTCCACCGAGTGATCCCAGGCCGCCGAGTGAAAGGACGGCCCCTGGAACGTGTCGGCGCCATCGAAGGCCGGAATGTTGGGACGGTTCAGCTGGCCCACCGCAGTGATGAGCGCACGTGCCCGCACGGTGGTCGTCTCGCCGCCGGCCGAGCGCAGCGACACGCTCCACGTGCCGTCGTCGTCGTTCCATTCGGCCGCGAGAACCTCGGTCCGCCAACGCACATGCTCACCCAGGTCGTGTTTGTCGATGACCTTGGTGAAATAATCCTGCAGCTCGTATTGCTCGGCGAAGAAATGCGTCCAGTCGTTGTTGGGTTCGAAGCTGTAGCAATAGAAATGGTTCGCCACATCGACCCGGGCGCCGGGATAGCTGTTCTCCCACCATGTTCCGCCGGGGCCGGCGTTCTTTTCCACGATGGTGAACGGAATGTTCGCCTGCTTGAGGCGGACGCCGGCCAGGATGCCGGATTCGCCACACCCGACGACCAGGACCGGAAGCTCGGCGGCGCGCCCGGCCGGCAACGCGGTGGGACGCCGTGGGTCGACGCCGTCGAGATCGAGCTCCTCGGCAACCAGCGACAGGTAGTCGTCCGGAACGTGCTCGCACGCCGCCCAATCCATCATCTCCCTGATGAGTTCCTGGCTGAGCGGCTGTGGTTCGGGGCAACCGCGATCCCGGTACTCGGTGATCACCGTCAGGGCTTCGGCGCGGGCGCGCGCCTTGTCCTCCTCCGACATGAACCCCTGGACCTCGTTGAGGAAGATGCCCATCTGCTTGAACTCGCGGATGAACCTGGGATCGCCGGTGATGTGGACGAGCGAGAGCAACAGCGTGGGGATGCTGACATCCTCTAGCGCGGCGGCGATCTCAGGTGTGGATGTGGTGAAGGGATCGCCCGCGTAACGGCTGCGCATCAAGCCGATCCTCTCGGTGGTTTGGAAGCCAATTACGCTACGCATAGTTTCGTAATTGGCAGCACTACCGTACCCGGTCGCTCGGCACGGGATCAAGGGATCCGGCGCTATGGCTCCTCGGCTTCGTCATCGCCATCTACGAGGAGTTTCTCCGGGTGGTGGAAGCTGTTCACGCGGGGTTGGCCGCGGTCGAGGTGTGCGGGTGGGATCCATTCGGTGTCGCCGTTGGCGCGTTGTCGGGTGGTCCAGCCTTTGTCGAGGAGGCGGTGGTGGGGGCCGCAGGCCAGGGTGAGTTGGTCGATGTCGGTGCGATGGGTGTGTGCCCAGTCTTGGACGTGGTGGACTTCGCAGTAGTAGCCGGCGAGGTCGCAGCCTGGGGCGGTGCAGCCGCGGTCTTTGGCGTACAAGACGATGCGCTGGCCGGGTGAGGCCAGGCGTTTGGTGTGATACAGCGTCAGGGGTTTGCCGTGGTCGAAGATCGCCAGGTAGTGATGCGCGTGTCGGGCCAGCCGGATGACGTCGGTCATGGGTAGCAGGGTGCCGCCGCCGGTCAAACCGGTGCCTGTGGTGCGTTCGAGGTCCTCGAGTGTGGTGGTGATGATGATCGAGGCCGGTAAGCCGTTGTGCTGGCCGAGGTTTCCCGAGGCCAAAATTGCGCGCAGGGCGGCGTTGAGGCCGTCGTGGTTGCGCTGGCCGGTATTGCGGGTGTCGCGCTGAATCGCCTCTTGTGAGGGGGCGCCGTCCACGACCGGGGTGTCATCGTCGGGGTTGGCCATGCCAGGGGCGGCGAGTTTGGCCAGTACTGCCTCCCAGCTGGCTCTGGCTTCGGGCGTCAGCCATCCGCTCAGCCGCGACATGCCGTCGGCCTGCTGGTTGCCGAGCACCAGCCCACGCATCCGCGCCCGGTCGGCGTCGGTGTAGCTGCCGTCGGGATTGAGGCAGTCCATCAGGCGCCGGGCCAGCTTGGCGAGCTGATCGGGGCGAAATTCGGCGGCCTTGGCCGCCAGCTGCTTTTCGGCGTGCACACCGGTCTCGAGGTCGACCGATTCGGGCAACTGGTGGAAAAACCGCCGGATCAGCGCCACGTGATCGGCCCCGATCGCCCCGTCGCGCTGGGCCGCCGCGGTCGCGGGCAACACCGGCGCCAGCGGCTGCCCGGTCAAGGTCCTACGCGGCCCCAGATCGGCCGCCTCGGCGATGCGCCGTGCGGCCTCGGCCCGGGTGATACGCAACCGATCGGCCAACGCCCAGGACAACTTGCCACCCAACTCGCTTGGATCCGATTGCGCGGCCACCTGATTGATCAACTGGTGGCTGGGCACTTGAAGGCGACGCGTCAGCGTTTCGAGGCGTTCTAATTTCCGCAACCGCTCGGGGGTGGTCAATGCATCGAACGACAACGCGCAGACCCGGTCCATGTCGGCATCGAGAGCGTCGAAGGCTGCATCGACGTCATCCCGCGTACTCGAAAACATGTTCGAATACTACGACGGCCCACCGACAGGAAACGCCCCACCGAAACCACTGAAACAAAAGTGGCACAAGTGATTTCAGCTCACGAGTCGCAGATCGCCCGCCGGCGGTCCGCCGCCTCTTGCGCTGCCGAGAACAATGGGTCCAAGTGGCGACTGCGCTGCGGCGCGGTGCCCGGGATGGATCAGAGGTGGGTGAGAGCCATGGCCCCGTTGCTCATGGCCTGCGGCGGGTTCCTGTTCGCCGTCTTGTGGATGGACTTGATTTTCGACGTCCAAGTTCTCCGCTACCGGAAGGCCTCGACCGAACTGCCCGAGGCCGTGCTCGCGTCCATCGCGGCGTACTACCACCGAGCCACCACCACGTCGCGGCCGATGAACCGCCTGATCGCGCTCGTCATGCTCACGTTGCTGGGCACGCTTGTGCTGCAGGCCGCGCGCGGACACGACCCAGGCTGGCTGCTGGTGACCTCGGCCCCGATTGCCGGCATCCCGATCATGCTGGCGCTGACGCACACCGTTCCCGATGCGGTACAACTCGGGCGCCGCACGGACAGCCCGTCCGAGCAGACGCGCCTGGCGCGATCGATCTGCCGAGACCATCTGCTGTCCGCCACCTGCATGCTCGCGTTTCTCGTCCTGTGGGTGGCGACCAGCATGGCGATCTGACTTGCACGACGGGCCGTAGTAATAAGGCGCAGGTCAGGACCCGCTGGCCACGTCAGTGAGCTACGTACTAAACTAGAACACGTTCCAATTCGGCGAGCTCCCAGGAGTTGTAATGCACACCCCTATCTGCGACGAACTCGGGATCGAGTTCCCGATTTTCGCCTTCACCCACTGCCGCGACGTCGTCGTGGCGGTCAGCAAGGCCGGGGGGTTCGGCGTGCTCGGAGCGGTCGGCTTCACGCCCGAGCAGCTGGAGATCGAACTCAACTGGATTGACGAGAACATCGGCGACCACCCGTACGGCGTCGACATCGTGATCCCGAACAAGTACGAGGGCATGGACTCGAACCAGTCCGCCGAGGAGCTGGCCGAGACGCTGCGCAAGATGGTGCCGCAGGAGCACCTGGACTTCGGCAAGAAGATCCTCGCCGACCACGGCGTGCCGGTCGAGGACAGCGACGGCGACACGCTGCAGCTCCTCGGCTGGACCGAGGCGACGGCCACGCCGCAGGTGGAGGTGGCCCTCAAGCACCCGAAGGTGAAGATGATCGCCAACGCGCTCGGCACTCCGCCGGCCGAGATGATCAAGCACATCCACGACGCAGGGCTCAAGGTCGCGGCGCTGTGCGGCTCCCCCTCGCAGGCTCGCAAGCACGCCGACGCGGGCGTCGACATCATCATCGCCCAGG
This sequence comes from Mycobacterium colombiense, assembly GCF_001665835.1. GTDB lineage: Bacteria > Actinomycetota > Actinomycetes > Mycobacteriales > Mycobacteriaceae > Mycobacterium > Mycobacterium colombiense_A. The sequence continues at coordinate 76,764 of NZ_LZSX01000065.1, forward strand.
GCGGTGAGGCCGGCGGCCATTGCGGCGAGGTGGGCTCGATCGTGCTGTGGCCGCAGGTCGTCAAGGAGGTCGCGCCGGTCCCCGTGCTCGGCGCGGGCGGCATCGGCAGCGGCCAGCAGATCGCCGCCGCCTTGGCGCTGGGTTGCCAGGGCGCGTGGACCGGTTCGCAATGGCTGATGGTCGAGGAATCCTCGAACACCCCGGTCCAGCAGGCGGCCTACGTCAAGGCCGGCAGCCGAGACACCGTGCGCAGCCGCTCGTTCACCGGCAAACCGGCCCGCATGCTGCGCAACGACTGGACCGAGGCCTGGGAGGCGCCGGACAACCCGAAGCCGCTTGGAATGCCGTTGCAGTACATGGTTTCCGGGATGGCCGTGCGGGCGACGAACCGGTACCCCAACGAATCGGTCGACGTGGCATTCAACCCCGTCGGTCAGGTGGTCGGGCAGTTCTCGAAGGTGGAGAAGACCTCAACGGTCATCGAGCGCTGGGTGCAGGAGTACCTGGAAGCGACCAACAAGCTGGACGAACTCAACGAGGCCGCCTCCGTTTAGCGGAGGCGTCGCGCCCCTAGACGTCGTCGACTTCCTCGCGGCCGGTGAACACTTCCTTCGTCCGGTCCAGCGCGTACGTGCCGATGTCGATCGAATTCTGAACGATGCCGCTGGCGCCGCCGGCGAGGTCGCCGCGGATGATGTCGCTGGCGTGTTCGACGATGTCGGAGGCTTTCTCGACGGCGTTGGTCGCGATGTCCCTCGCCGCGTCGACTGCATCTTTGGGATTGAAGGCCACCTCGAGTCTCCTTTTGTTGCAGGGCGGTCCCTCTGACTCTAGACGGGGTCACGCACCATTTCTCGTCGGCGTCGCGCCTAGTAGTGCACCAACGAGCGCCAGTAGTCTTCGGGAATTTCGGCCCCGGAGCGCATTATTCGCGCCAGCCCGATGGCCATCGCGATGCCCAGCAGTCCCAGCCACAGCCCGGCCAGTGCGATGACGGCCCACAGCACGGCGGTGACCGTGGGCCACGGCGAGAGCACCGCAAGCACCGGCGCGAAGAAGAACCCCGTGCCGATATACCACGCCGACCCGGCGCGATCGGAGGCCAGCACGAAACGCAGCCACTGAGGAATCGGGTTTTGGGCGTGCGGGCGTTCGCGCATCGTCGTTATCCCGAAGGCGGGAAAAATCCTGCCCCGGTGAACCATCCGGGCTGCCAGCCCTGGGCTCCCAGGCACAACATGGGAAGTCCGTCCGGAGTCTGCGCCGCGGCCTGCGAGCCCGGGCATTTCGCGCCGGTCTGCTGGACCCCGTACAGCGGGTACGACGCCACCCAATATCCGGTGGTGGCCGCCGGGAACTGATTGGGTGGCGGGAAGTGACAGGCCTCGGCCTGGCCGCTGGGCCCTCGCCCGAAGATGAATCGCTCGTAGTTGTCGCACGGAGCGCCCAACGAAGCCTGATAGTTCATCCCCGGTACGTCACCGTCATATCCGGCGGTCGCGCACGGTGCCAAGCCGATCGTGATGCCCGCTATCGAAGCGGCGCTGAGCAGCTCCCGAATCATGTCCTACCCCGCCTGTCGTCGCCGATGACCTGCACCAAAGCATATCGGTCGGACCGTCGGCCACAAGACCGTTCCGGCGTGCGACCGCGATCGCCGGCGCAGACCCGCTTCTCGGTGAAAAACCGCCGGTAGAGAACACGTTCCAATTCGCACCCGGGGATCTTGCGTCAATGCTTCCCAACCAAGGTGCAGCAGTGGTTTCCTTGCACAAGGACGACTAGACCACTTCGTCATCGAGGAGCGGGCCATGCCAACCGTCGAGCCAACCGCCAAGCCGGTCCCCAATCTGCCTCCCGGCTTCGACTTCACCGACCCGGACATCCACGCCGAGCGACTCCCGGTGGAAGAACTGGCCGAGCTGCGCCGGACGGCGCCGATCTGGTGGAACGAACAGCCGGACGGGGTGGGCGGATTCGATGACGGCGGCTTCTGGGTGGTGTCCAAGCACAAGGACGTCAAAGAGATTTCGCGGCGCAGCGATGTCTTCTCCAGTCTGGAGAACACGGCCCTGCCCCGATACAAAGAGGGCACGGTGCGCGAGCAGCGCGAGACGGGCAAGTTCGTATTGCTCAACATGGACGCCCCGCAGCACACCCACCTCCGCAAAATCATTTCCCGCGGATTCACCCCCCGCGCCGTCGAGCTCCTCCGCGATGACCTGAACGAGCGCGCCCGGCGCATCGTCGCGGCCGCGGCGGCCGAGGGTTCCGGCGACTTCGTCGAGCAGGTGTCCTGCGAGCTGCCGCTGCAGGCGATCGCCGGGCTGATGGGGGTGCCGCAAGAGGACCGCATGAAGCTGTTCCACTGGTCGAACGAAATGGTGGGAGATCAGGATCCCGAGTTCGCCCGCAACGACGCGATGGGCGCCTCGGTCGAACTGATCACCTACGCCATGCAGATGGCCGCCGACCGTAAGCAGCACCCCGGGGACGACATCGTCACCAAGCTGATCGAGGCCGACGTCGACGGGCACAAGCTCTCCGACGACGAGTTCGGCTTCTTCGTGATCCTGCTGGCGGTCGCGGGCAACGAGACCACCCGCAACTCGATCACGCAGGGCATGATGGCCTTCACCGACTTCCCGGATCAGTGGGAGCTGTACAAGCGCGAGCGCCCCGTCACCACCGCCGACGAGATCGTGCGCTGGGCGACGCCGGTTACCTCATTCCAGCGGACCGCCCTGGAGGACTACGAGCTGTCCGGCGTGCAGGTCAAGAAGGGCCAGCGGGTCGTAATGGTCTATCGCTCAGCCAATTTCGACGAGGAAGTGTTCGACGATCCGTTCGCCTTCAACATCCTGCGGGATCCCAACCCGCACGTGGGATTCGGTGGCACCGGCGCACACTACTGCCTGGGGGCCAACCTGGCGCGGATGACCATCGACCTGATGTTCAATGCGATCGCCGACGCCATGCCCGATCTGGAATCGGCCGGCAAGCCCGAACGACTCCGGTCGGGCTGGCTCAACGGAATCAAGCACTGGCAGGTCGACTATCACACCAACGGCGCCGAGAAATGTCCTGTCGCGCAGCAGGGCCAGGGGTGACAAGCTAGGGACATGCCCACTCATCGAGCCGTCCACGTCCCCTCCGCAGGCGCCGCTTTGGAGCTGGTCGACGCGGAAACCAAACCACCGGGTCGCGATGAGGTACGGCTGACGGTCGCTGCGTGCGGCATCTGCGGCACCGACGCACACTTCGTCAACGGCGGGTTCCCAGGCATGTCCTGGCCGCTGACTCCCGGCCATGAAATCGCCGGCAAGATCGCCGAGATCGGCGATGACGTAAAGGATTTCGCGATCGGTGATCGCGTCGCGGTCGGCTGGTTCGGCGGATGTTGCTACCGCTGCAACCAATGCCGTAAGGGCCTGTTCATTCACTGCGAGAACGGCAAGGTGCCGAGTTGGCAGTACCCCGGTGGATACGCGGAGTCGGTGACCGTGCCGGTGAGTGCGCTGGCCCGCATCCCGGACGAGCTTTCCGACGCCCAGGCTGCCCCGATGGGTTGTGCGGGCGTGACCACCTACAACGCTTTACGGCACACCAAGGCGCTGCCCGGCGATCGGGTGGCGATTCTCGGCGTCGGCGGCCTGGGCCACCTCGGGGTGCAGTTCGCCCGGGCGATGGGTTTCGAGACGATCGCGATCAACCGCGGTACCGGCAAGGCCGACGATGCCCGGAAGCTGGGCGCCCATCACTACATCGACTCCACCGCCAACGATCCCGCCGAAGCGCTGAAGGACCTCGGCGGCGCGACCGTGGTCCTGGCCACCGCCGGCAATTCAAAAGCCATGGCCGCTACGGTCGGCGGCATACTCCCCCAAGGTGAGCTGGTCACCATCGGGGTCACGCCCGAACCGCTGCCGATCAGCCCGGTGCAGCTGATAACGCCGGGCGTCAGCATTGTCGGCCATCCCTCCGGGACGGCGAAGGACGTCGAAGACACGATGCATTTCGCGGTCTTGTCCGGCGTGCGGGCGTGGATCGAGGAACTTCCGCTGTCGCAGGCCAAGGAGGGCTATGCGGCCCTGGAAGAGGGTCGGGCGCACTACCGCACCGTGTTGACCATGTGACACAGTCGGTCCGTGACTTCCGACAAGAACTCGGTGTGGACGATCGGTCCGGCTGACGGTGAATTGTTGTTGCACACCGGTGTTGCCGGTAGGGCGGCACGGATGGGTCATCGTCTCACCATCGCGATGACGCGCTGGCGGGCCACCGTAAGCTGGGCCGGTTCTCGACCCGTCAGCGCGGAGCTTGTGGTCGAGACCGATTCGTTCGAGGTGCTGCGCGGCGAGGGCGGCGTCAAGGGGCTGTCTGGGACAGAGAAAGCGCTGGTGCGCTCCAATGCTCTGAAGTCTTTGTCTGCCAGTAGATTCCCCGAAATTCGCTATACCGCAGAGGTCATCGACCAAACCGACGACGGGTATCGCCTGACCGGCACGCTCGACATCCGGGGAGAGTCGCGAGAACACGTAATCGATCTGCACACACAAGATCTCGGGGACTCATCGCGGATGTCAGTCGAATCCACCATCCGTCAGTCCGGATACGGCATCAAGCCCTACTCGCTGTTGATGGGTTCGGTCCAAGTCGCGGACGAGGTGTCGTTGACTTTCTCCGCGGTTCGCGCCCAAGGCAATTGAGCGCTACCGGCCCGGCGGCGGAAGAAAAATCAGGGCTGTGAGTCGGTCGATGAGCGTGGGGCTGAATCTACCGACGGGTCCCCGGTGTCACCGGGAATGTGCTCCAGTACCCGGGTCAGGTATGGCTGTCGGTCGCCGCCGGCGCCCGGTTGCTCCTCCGGGGCGCGCGGCTCCGAAACCGGTTCCCCGGCAGGCGGCTTGGCCTGCGGAGCCACCTGCTTGGTCGGTGGGGCCGCCGGAAGCGGCGCGACGACCGTGACCGCCTCGGCGATCTGCGGCGTCGCCGGGTGCGTAGCGTGCTTCGGCGCGGCGACGGCGCTGGCGGGGCCGACGTGAATTCCCACCGCGAGTGACACCGAGCCGACGAAGCTGATGGCACCCGCCGCCAGCGCGGTCACGGCCCCGGCGTAGGACAAGTGCCGCTTCTGGGTGGGTGCCGGAACGGGTTCGCTGACATCCTCCACCAGCTGCTCGTCGGTGAACTCGGTACTGCGGGCCGCCGACAGCGCGGCGCCGCGCGCGATGGTCACCTGGGCCATCGACTGCACGAAAACCGGTACCGGCAAAGTCTTTTCGAGCTGCCAGGAGAGTCCATTGATGTCGCTGTGGCCGCCGATCACCACAACGCCGCCCGGCTGCCATCCGTTGCGGTCGAACATGCCGGTCAGCCAGCGGGTCAGACCGTCGAAGCAGCCGCGAACATGCTTGGTCGCGGTCTGGGTCTCCCCGTCGTGGGTGTCGACCATGACGACGGTCGTGGCGTCGTGGTCCAGAATGCAGACCGCCGTCTGTTCGTAGCCGATGACGGGCGCGATGGCCTGAGCCAACGTGTCGACGGCGTCCAGCAACCGGATCGGCACGACGTTGTCGAATCCCGCGTCGGTCAACGCCTCCAGCACCAGCGCGGCCTGCGCGGATGCTTCGTCGTTCCAGGTGACTCCGATGACACGCAGGCGGTGATCGCTTGCCGCCGCGGCCGTCTCGACCCGCAATACCTCGTCTACTACCTGCTCTGCGGTACCCACGGCGCGCACGCCGTGGCCAGCGCGCAGCGCCAGCTCCTGGTGATCCAGGATGGTGCCGTCCGCGCCGTGTCCTTCGGCGAGGACCCAACCAACGGTGGTCGGCGTCACTGACAGGCCAAGAACCGTGTCCAAATCTATGCCCCAATCGGTCCCGCGTCCGACGCCCTCAGCCGCACCGACGCGCACCATGAAGCCGCAGGTGCGGTGATTCGTGAGAGCCGGAACAGACACGGGATAGCGTGGTCTTCATCGGCTTGCTTCGAGAGAGCCTACGCGGTCGGCGCGAGTCCGGCTGCCCCGGTCAGCCATCGCCCGGGAATCGCCGGATGAACGGGGCGGTGCCCGGGAAGCGCGGGCGCGGCCGCCGACGTGCCACGGATGTGGGCGCCGGCCGGTCGGCGGCAAAAGCCACATCGTTTTATCGGCCGAGAAAATATTTATCGGTGTCGCGGTTGCGCGGCGACGCCTTGAAACGGTCAAAGATGCGAAGCGCAGCCGTCCGGTCGCGACGCATCCCGAAATCCGGCGCGGGCTTCATTTCGGGTGCTTTCTATAACGCGGCGTATCCCGGAGGTTCTCGGCGCTCACCGCGCCTGAGGAGCCGTGCTGCCTGGCACTTCTTGACCCGACGGGTTGGACCGTGGTCGAGCGGGTACGCGTCGCCTGTCGCCGCCCGGTTGTGCCGGGTGGCGAAATTATGAGGTGAAAAGCGATGCCGAAACGAGACGCGTTCGCGTCCTAATCGACATTTCGCGGACTCACACGGTAAATTCCTGTGAGACCACGATCACACTGACCACATCGACAAGGGGCAGGTATGACAGATCTGAGCGAGAAGGTCCGGGCCTGGGGGCGCCGGCTTTTGGTCGGCACAGCGGCGGCAGCCACACTGCCGGGCCTGATCGGTCTTGCCGGCGGTGCCCCGACAGCGAACGCGTTTTCGCGTCCGGGTCTGCCCGTCGAGTACCTGCAAGTGCCGTCCGCGGGCATGGGCCGCAACATCAAGGTCCAGTTCCAGAGCGGCGGCAACGGTTCTCCCGCGGTGTACCTACTGGACGGTCTACGGGCTCAAGACGACTACAACGGCTGGGACATCAACACACCGGCGTTCGAGTGGTACTACAAGTCGGGTCTGTCGATCGTCATGCCGGTCGGCGGCCAGTCCAGCTTCTACGCCGACTGGTACGGTCCGGCGTGCGGTAAGGCCGGCTGCACGACTTACAAGTGGGAGACCTTCCTGACCAGCGAACTGCCCGGGTATCTGGCCTCCAACAAGAGCGTCAAGTCCAACGGCAGCGCCGCGGTCGGTATCTCGATGTCCGGCTCCTCAGCGCTGATCTTGGCCGTGAACCACCCGGGACAGTTCATCTACGCCGGCTCGCTGTCGGCCCTGATGGACCCCTCCCAGGGGATGGGGCCCTCCCTGATCGGTCTCGCAATGGGCGATGCCGGCGGCTACAAGCCCGACGCCATGTGGGGGCCGTCGAGCGATCCGGCCTGGCAGCGCAACGACCCGACGCTTCAGGTCGGGGCGCTGGCCGGTAACAACACCCGCCTCTGGATCTACTGCGGTAACGGAACGCCATCTGAGTTGGGTGGGGCGAACATGCCCGCCGAGTTCCTGGAGAACTTCGTACGGAGCAGCAACCTGAAGTTCCGGGATGCCTACAACGCGGCCGGTGGCCACAACGCGGTGTTCAACTTCGACGCCAACGGGACTCACAGCTGGGAGTACTGGGGAGCCCAGCTCAACGCCATGAAGCCCGACTTGCAGGGCGCTCTGGGCGCCACCCAGGGCGGCGGCGGATAACCCTTCGCTCGGCTCGTTCACTACTGCGCCTGACAACTTCGTCAGGCGCAGTAGTGCGTTTAGGGGCCGATAGCCCGGTGGTTTCGTCGTCCGGGAACAAATGATCACTGTGACGACATCCCGTCGGAGCGTCCCGGCCGACTCGGGGCCACCGACACGCCAGAATCATCGTCATGCACCGCAGCGTTCGCCCGTCCCGCGTGGCCGCGGCCGCGCGCTGTGGTGCCGTGATGGGAGGCCTGGCGATGCTTGTGGCGCCGGTGCGGGCCGACTCGGCGAGCCGATTGACCCCCTTGCTCGACGCCGCCGCGCAACGGCTGCAGGTTGCCGAGCCCGTCGCCGCCTACAAGTGGAACCAGCACGGCGCCATCGAAGACCCGGCCCGCGTCCAACAGGAGCTGGCCGAACTGGGCGACGAGGCCGACGCGGAACACGTCGACCGCGACTACGTCACCCGGATTTTCGGGGACCAGATCGGTGCCACCGAGGCCATCGAATACAGCCGGTTCGCGGACTGGAAGCTGAACCCGGCAAGCGCTCCGGCCGACTCGCCGGACCTCTCCGCATCGCGGTCGGCGATCGACGCCTTCAACCGGACGATGCTGACCCAGATTTCGGCCAACTGGAACCTGCTGCACTCGCCGGAATGTGCCGCGCAGCGCGACGCCGCGCGAAGCGGCGTCATCCGGGCTCGTCAGCTCGACGGCCTGTACCAAAAGGCCCTGTCATCAGCGACGCAGTCGTATTGCCAGCAATAACTTAATTTTTCCTCACCGATTTCTAACGGTCCGATTTGGCCTGCCGATAACGCGGTTTCCGCAGATAGATGGCATATCTCGCGCCATTTTCGAATAGGTAACGCTTTGGCCACACGCGCCGAAATCCTGGACATGAATTATCTCTGCAAGTTTCTCGTCAAGTCCGTAGCGGTCGGCGGGTTCGTTGCAGCGTCGATGGTTTCGTCCACGGGTGTGGTGAGCGCGGAACCAGCTCCCAACTGGGACGCGATCGCCCAGTGTGAATCCGGTGGCAACTGGCACGCCAACACGGGTAACGGCGAATACGGTGGGCTGCAATTCAAACCGGGCACCTGGGCCCGCTACGGCGGCGTCGGTAACCCCGCTGCCGCGTCCAGGGAGCAGCAAATCGCCGTGGCCAACCGGGTTTTCGCCGAAGAGGGCGTGGAGGCCTGGCCAAAGTGCGGCGCGCAATCCGGCCTGCCAATCGGTTGGTACTCGCACCCGGCCCAGGGCATCAAGCAGATCCTCAACGGGCTGATCCAGGCGGCCGTCCCGCGCTGATGAAACGCACCTGCGGTCTATGTCCCAGCGCCTAGCTGTGTTTGGATCAGCCCATGGAAGGTTCGGCGACTGTTCATATGGCGGCGCCTGCGGCCAAGATCTGGGATCTCATCGCAGACGTCCGCAACACCGGAAAGTTCTCCCCGGAGGTTTTTGAAGCCGAGTGGCTGGGCGACGCGACCGGCCCGGCCCTCGGCGCGAAATTCCGCGGCCACGTCAAGCGCAACGAGATGGGCCCGGTGTACTGGACGACGTGCAAGGTCACCGCGTGCGAACCGGGTCGCGAATTCGGCTTCACGGTGCTGCTCGGTGACAGGCCGGTCAACAACTGGCACTACCGCCTCGCGCCCAGCGGCGGCGGGACCGACGTCACCGAGTCGTTTCGGCTCAACCCGGCGCCCTGGCTCGGCGTGTACTGGCTGTTCGGCGGCTTTCTGCGCAAGCGCCGCAACGTCCGCGACATGACCAAGACGCTGAACCGCATCAAAGACGTGGCCGAGGCGGGCTGACGCTCGTGAAATCGGTCTTCATCACCGGCGCGGGCAGCGGCATGGGCCGCGAGGGAGCAAAGCTGTTCCACGCCAAGGGTTGGCGCGTGGGCGCGGTCGACCGCAACGACGCCGGCCTGGCGACCCTGAGCGACGAACTCGGTGGCGATCGGCTGTGGACCCGGGCCGTCGATGTGACGGACAAAGCGGCCCTCGACGGCGCCCTGGCCGACTTCTGCGCCGGCAACACCGGTGGTGGCCTGGACATGATGTGGAACAACGCCGGCATCGGCGAATCCGGCTGGTTCGAGGACGTGCCCTATGACGCCGCGATGCGCGTCGTCGACGTGAACTTCAAGGCGGTACTGACGGGCGCGTACGCCTCGCTGCCCTACCTCAAGAAAACCCCCGGCAGCCTGATGTTCTCGACGTCGTCGTCCTCGGGCACCTATGGCATGCCGCGCCTGGCCGTCTACTCCTCCACCAAGCACGCGGTCAAAGGTCTGACCGAGGCACTGAGTGTGGAGTGGCATCGACATGGGGTGCGCGTCGCCGACGTCCTGCCGGGTCTGATCGACACCGCCATCCTCACGACGACGACCAACCACTCCGACGACGGTGGCGCGCCCATGACGGCCGAGCAACTGCGGGCCACCGCGCCCAAGAAGGGCATGCTCCGGTTGATGCCGGCAAGCAGCGTGGCCGAGACGGCGTGGCAGGCCTACCACAATCAGAAGCGGTTGCATTGGTATGTGCCGAAAAGTATTCGCCTGATTGACTTTTTCAAAGGTCTGAGTCCGGAATTCGTGCGACGCAGCATCGTCAAGTCCCTACCCAAGCTGGTGCCGAAGCAACAATAAGGAGGTCGGCTGGTGCAAAATCGGTTGCTCACAGTCGCTTTGGTCCTGTCGGCGGTCGTCGTCAGCCTCGCGGGCTGCAGCGCGGCGCAGACGACACCGCGCCGGGCCGCCCGTCTGACCATCGACGGCGCCACCCACACGACGCGCCCGCCCGCGTGCCACCAGGACCAGATGTACCGCAGCATCAACATTCCGGACCGCGATGGCGGAGTCGAAGCGGTGGTGCTGCTCAGCGGTTACCGGGTGATGCCGCAGTGGGTGAAGATTCGCAATATCGATGGCTTCACCGGCAGCTTCTGGCAAGGCGGGGTGGGAGACGCGCACGTCGACCTCACCAACGACGCGTACACCATCACGGGCAGCGCATACGGCGTCAACAGCAGCAACCCCAACAAAGTGGTGACCACCGACTTCAAAATCGTCGCGCAGTGCTGACTCTCGAGGTGGTCGGGGCCTAGGCTCGAAACGACACCCGGACGAGGGAGGGGCCAGTGAAGAAGCGATTGCACTGGTTCGCGATGCATGGCTTCATCCGTGGAGCCGCCGCGCTCGGGGCCCGGCGCGGTGATGTCCAGGCCAGACTGATCGCCGATCCGGCGGTGGCCGCCGACCCGGTCCCCTACTACGACGAGGTCCGCGCCCGGGGCAAGCTGGTGAAGGGCCGCGTCGCCTACCTGACGGCGGATCACGCGCTCGCCCATGAGCTGCTGCGGTCCGATGACTTCCGGGTGCTGATCTTCGGATCGAACCTGCCGGCGCCGTTGCGATGGCTGGAGCGCCGCGCCCGCGACGACCTCCTGCATCCACTGCGGGCACCGTCGTTACTGGCGGTCGAGCCACCCGACCACACCCGCTACCGCAAGACCGTATCGGCGGTGTTCACCCCCAGAGCGGTTGCCGCGCTGCGAGATCGGGTGGAGCAGACCGCCGCCGACCTGTTGGACCGGCTGGCCGGCGAGGTGGGTGTGGTGGACATCGTCCGGCGGTACTGCGCGCAACTACCGGTTTCGATCATCAGCGACATCCTCGGCGTGCCGGAGTCCGAACGGCGGCGGGTGCTGGAATTCGGTGAACTGGCCGCGCCGAGCCTCGACATCGGATTGCCATGGCGGCAGTACCGCAGCGTGCAGGACGGGATTGCCGGCTTCAGCTCCTGGCTCGACGAGCACCTGCAGCGGTTGCGCCTGGACCCCAGCGAAAATCTGATGAGCCAGCTGATCCAGACCGCCGAAAGCGGCTCTGCGGAAACGTATCTCAACGAGAAAGAATTGCAGGCGATCGCCGGTCTGGTGTTGGCCGCCGGTTTCGAGACCACAGTGAATCTGCTCGGCAATGGCATCCGCATGCTGTTGGACGCGCCTCAGCACCTCGACACCCTGCGGCGGCGCCCCGAGCTGTGGCCCAACGCCGTCGAAGAGATCCTGCGGCTGGAGTCGCCGGTGCAGCTCACCGCGCGGTTGGCGCTCAACGATGTCGAGATAGCCGGCCGGCGGCTAGAGCGCGGCGATTTGGTGGTGGTGTATCTGGCCGCCGCCAATCGGGATCCCGCCGTGTTCCCCGACCCGCACCGCTTCGACATCGAAAGGGACAACGCCGGAAGGCATCTCGCCTTTTCCGGTGGCCGGCACTTCTGCCTTGGCGCGGCCCTCGCGCGTGCCGAGGGCGAAGTCGGACTGCGCACGTTTTTCGACCGCTTCCCCGAAGTGCACGCGGCGGGCGCCGGAAGCAGGCGCGAAACCCGCGTCCTGCGGGGATGGTCGTCCTTGCCGGTGAACCTGGGGCCGGCCCGGTCGATGGCTGCGGTGGACGGCTAGCGGTCCACCGCCGCGTGAGCCCGGCCAACTTATTGACACCGGGCCGACAACAGAGTTGTATTTGCCGTTATGACAGAGGTATCTATGATCGTGGTCGAGGATGTCGTACGTGGGCTGTGGCAGGCCCTTTCGCGGCGCGATTGGGAAGCGATCAAGACCTTCCTGTCCGACGACTGCCTCTATGTCGACATGCCGGTTCCCGCGCTGTCGGCCCGCGGGCCGGAGGACATCGTCAAACGCCTCCGGATGGGTCTCGAGCAGTTGGCCGGCTATGAGAACCACACCGGCGTACTGGTGTCCAACGGCTCCGACGTGCTCTACGAGCATTCCGAGACATGGACATTCGCCACCGGCGAGCAGGGCGTGCTGCGATTCGCGACGGTGCACAAGGTCGTTGACGGCAAAGTGACTGTCTGGAAAGACTATTGGGACATGAACAGCCTGGTCGCCTTCGCTCCCCCGAACCACTTCGAGGGTTTGGCGACCGGCGACGTGAGTTGGGTGTACGACGCGTCAGCGTTGATCTGAGAGGTTTTCCGAAGCGCGCATTTTCAGTGTCCCAGGGGCCGCAGCGCTGTAGGCACGCCGGTGTTTGTAGGTCTCAAGCACCTTCATTCGGTGAGTGTGCGGCGGTACGTGTCCGCGTCCAGCAGTGGCGCGATACCCGAGTCGAGGGCCTCGACCTCGGACACCTCGAGCTGGATCTCCAGCAGCCAGCCGGCGCCGTAGGGGTCGGAGTTCACCAACTGCGGGCGGGCGTCCAAATCGCTGTTTACAGTGGCCACCTTGCCTGAGAGCGGCGCGTACAGGTCCGACATCGATTTGGTCGATTCCACTTCGCCGAAGGATTCGCCGGCGGTCAGTTCGGCACCGACGTCAGGCAGCTGAACGAAAACGATGTCGCCTAGTGCCGATTGCGCGAAGTCGGTGATTCCGACCCGCGCCCTGTCTTCCGCGCTGCGCTGAACCCACTCGTGTTCGGCGGTGTAGTACAGGTCGGGCGGCAGTTCGCTCACGGCAATCCTGTTCTGGTCGCGGTCTTTTGCTCGTCGGACAGGCGAGACTGAGGAGTGTCAAAAGGCGGAACCCGGCGCTTAGACGGCGCGCTTGAGGTCGTCGACCTTGTTCAGTTGCTCCCAGGGCAGTTCGATGTCGGTGCGGCCGAAGTGCCCGTAGGC
>NZ_LZSX01000066.1 GCF_001665835.1 Mycobacterium colombiense
CGGCCCGCCGGCCACACGGGCAGCACACCACCGTGGTGGTGCATGTCGATGTTGAGCAGCGCGCTGCGGCACTGCATCTGGGTCCGCTGCTGACCGACGCCGAACGCCGCTACCTGACATGTGATGCCACCTGTGAAGTCTGGTTCGAACGCCACGGCGAGGTCATTGGTGCCGGCCGGGCGACCCGGCTGATCAACCGGCGGCTTCGCCGCGCGCTGGAGCACCGCGACCGCACGTGCGCGGTGCCGGGCTGTGGTGTCAGCCGTGGTCTGCACGCCCACCACATCCGGCACTGGGAAGACGGCGGTCCCACGGAGTTGGCCAACCTGGTGCTGCTATGCCCCTATCATCACCGGTTGCACCACCGCGGCGTCCTCACCATCACCGGACCCGCCGACGACCTCATCGCCACCGACAACGCTGGCCGATTACTGAGCCCGGGATCGTTGGCGCGCCCACCAACTCAACCCCCGCCCGCGGTGGCGCCCTGCCCCGGGCCGACCGGCGAGCGCGCCGACTGGTGGTGGTACGAACCCTTCCAACCCCAACCACCACCGACAAACAACTAGCTTGGCGA
>NZ_LZSX01000067.1 GCF_001665835.1 Mycobacterium colombiense
GATGTGTATAAGAGACAGCCTTAGAAATTCTTCACCTTACATGTATGCATAGAAATGTTCTAACATTAATGGAATAGGTAAAGAGAGAAAACTTAAGAGGAAAAATTAGAAATAATATACTAAAGAAAGGTGAAATTCTTGGGTAAGGAAGATAAATTTTTGGAAACAAGTAAAGGTCTTAAAATTTCAAGAAAACATTGGATTAGGGTAATTTTTCCTAATTCAAGAACTAAAGTTACTAAGTTTAACATATTTACCCATACATTGGGCTTTCACCTATGGACATTTCATATAGAGTTTTTCCACTTCACATAAGTTTCTAGCAAGCCCATTGGATAACCTAAACAAGAAATAAACATAAACTTGGACTAGGATATAGAAATTGGATCAATAGCCCAAAAATTATGAAAAATGTGTCCAAGCCCTTTAAGAAAGGTAGAATTTTATCCAAAATAAAGGAAATAGGTAGGAATAAGCCCAAATCCAAGAGGAAAAATAAAATAAAATAAATCATGTAGTATAATAAGACAAAAATTTAGCAAGTGGTATGATAATACAAGGCTTTAGGACAAAACATCTATATCTTACACTCATTATTTTAGCAAGTTGTATGATAATACAAGGCTTTAAGACAAAACATCTATATCCTACACTCATAATTTTAGCAAGTGGTATGATAATACATGACATTAGGACAAAACATTCCTAGCCCACACAAATAATTTCAACCAAATAATGAAGATTTAAGGGCTAGAAATTTGCCACCCAAAAAGGTAAACCTATCATACTTGATTAAGACAAAAGAAAATGGAAATGAATCCCTAAATCAAAGGAACCTTGTCCCTTGTCTTAAGAACATATCAACATAATTTTCAAAATACAAATCTCCTTTTGCTATGCATATCTTGACTAAGGAAGAGGAAGACAAGAACATAAGTTGTTTGTTTTTCAAAATTTCAACCAAGTGGATCCTAATTGTGATAAGGTAGACCCATGATCATGAAAGGTGAATTATTTGATGGTCTATTTAAGCAAAACCCACCCTTATAACATCATAATTTCGTGCAAGTGAGGGAGAGGAAAAATAGAAGCAAGGTAGAGTGAGGAAAGGAGAGGAAGAAAGGAAGAAAGAGGAAGGAGAAGTCTAAAGGACTAAGTGTTCCAGGTAAGTTTAACAATATTTCTTTTTGAAGAAAAGTTTTGAAATTTCTAACTTATAAATGGGATTTTGATCTTAAGACTTTGATGATTGGTCATGGATGTACTATATCATGTTACATATTGATCTTGCATGTGATGCATCTTTGAATACTTAGGCTGGTGTAAAAAGTTCTGCATAGGTATGGCTATGGGTGGTAAAATTTTAGCTTCTGTTTTTAAAATTCTGGGAAGAATCGGTAAGGAATTAAAATAAATGGTTAACATGAAAAAGGTAGATCTATGTCTCACGGATTTTTAGCCACTGGAATCACTCAATTTGGAGTCCATATGAGGTAGATATGGTCTAATTACTAAGCAGTGGTCAGAAATTAGTTAATCAGTAAAGAATATGTTAGGAGAGCTTCTGTATTTTAATTTTTTGGAACAATCTGTAGGGAATTA
>NZ_LZSX01000068.1 GCF_001665835.1 Mycobacterium colombiense
TGGGCTCGGAGATGTGTATAAGAGACAGCCCGGGGGAGGCGCGGGGGCCCCCGAAGTCGGAGCCGCCGGCGACTTCCCCAGGGCCAGCAGCATTTCGGCGGTATGCCGCGACAGCTGCCAACCGCCCTGGAAGGGGGTGAACTCCATCGGGAAGGTGAAGTTGGAATTGTTGGCCTGTGCGGTGTGCACGGCGATGCTGGTCTTCACGTTCGACGGGTTCTTGTCCGACCACGCGATGTCGTTCGCGTTGAAGGTCATGGGCAGATAGCCGTTGTCGCGCAAGGCGTTGGTGAACTTGTCCAGGATGGGCGCGCTCTCCGGCGTCGCGCCCTCCACAAGATTCACCTTGCTGGCGCCCGGAACGTTCGGGTCGGTGAGTCGGGCGAGCACGTCGGTGAGCGCTTCGGGTGGCGGCAGGGGAGTCGTGACCGGCGCAGCAACCTGGCTCGACGAGGCGGGCGGCAGCGAAGAGACGGCCGACGAATCACTCTTCGGGTGCGGCGACGAACACGCCGCGAGCCCGACTGCCGCCACGGCGGTGGCGGCGCTCAGCGCTACTAACAGTGGCCGGTGCATCCAGTCGGTCGGCCGGCTAGGCGGCTCTGGCCGCTTCGCGAAGGATGGTTGTCGCTAAGGTCGGGCCGATGGGTGCAATCGAAGTCACACCCGCGGCGGGGGCTACGACGGCGACGCGGGTCGAGCCTGTGGCGAGGCTTTTTGCGGTCACGGCGGCCCTTTCGATCATCACGATTAGTGGCCGAGATTACCAGCGTGACGAAAATCTTAACTTTTCGTGGGTATTTGACTACGCACATCAATCGGCAATCGCCGGTAGCTTTGAAGTATCCGCCGCGCCAATTCGGTGTGGGAAAGGAGCGCAACATGGGTAGCTCAGAGCGTTCTGACGCTTTCGGACCTCTTCACGAATCAGACATGTCCAGCGGCGACGAGGCCGAGTTGGAGCAACTACGCCGCGAGGCAGCGCTGTTGCGCGAGCAACTCGAGCACGCCGCCGGCTCGCATGGCGGCGCCCGCTCCGCGCGCGATGTGCATCAGCTGGAAGCGCGAATCGACTCGCTTGCGTCGCGGAACTCCAAGTTGATGGAGACCCTCAAAGAGGCCCGCCAGCAACTGCTGGCGCTGCGTGAGGAAGTCGATCGGCTGGGGCAGCCGCCCAGCGGTTACGGCGTCCTGCTGGCCGCCCACGAGGACGACACCGTCGACGTCTTCACCTCCGGTCGCAAGATGCGGCTGACCTGCTCGCCGAATATCGAAGTCCCGTTGCTGCGCAAGGGTCAGACGGTCCGCCTCAACGAGGCACTCACCGTCGTCGAGGCCGGCACGTACGAGTCGGTCGGCGAGATTTCCACGTTGCGTGAACTGCTCGCCGACGGGCACCGCGCCCTTGTCGTCGGACACGCCGACGAGGAACGCATCGTGTGGTTGGCCGAGCCGCTGGTCGCCGAGAACCTGCCGGAAGGGCATCCCGACGCGCTCAACGACGACACCCGGCCGCGCAAGCTGCGGCCGGGCGATTCATTGTTGGTCGACACCAAGGCCGGTTACGCCTTCGAGCGCATCCCCAAGGCCGAGGTCGAGGACCTGGTGCTGGAGGAGGTGCCCGATGTCAGCTACCTGGACATCGGTGGCCTGACTCGCCAGATCGAGCAGATCCGCGACGCCGTGGAGCTGCCGTTCCTGCACAAGGAGCTATACCGCGAGTACGCGCTGCGTCCGCCCAAAGGTGTGCTGCTCTACGGCCCGCCCGGTTGCGGTAAGACGCTGATCGCCAAAGCCGTGGCCAACTCGTTGGCCAAGAAGATGGCCGAGGTGCGCGGCGACGACGCCCGCGAAGCCAAGTCCTACTTCTTGAACATCAAGGGTCCCGAGCTGCTCAACAAGTTCGTCGGCGAGACCGAGCGGCACATCCGGCTGATCTTCCAGCGCGCCCGGGAAAAGGCGTCGGAAGGCACACCGGTGATCGTGTTCTTCGACGAGATGGACTCGATCTTCCGCACCCGCGGCACCGGCGTGTCCTCGGACGTCGAGACGACGGTGGTTCCTCAGCTGCTCAGTGAGATCGACGGTGTGGAGGGACTCGAGAACGTCATCGTGATCGGCGCCTCCAACCGTGAGGACATGATCGACCCCGCGATCCTGCGGCCCGGCCGTCTCGACGTGAAGATCAAGATCGAGCGGCCCGATGCCGAAGCGGCGCAGGACATCTTCTCGAAGTACCTGACCGAGAACCTGCCGGTGCACGCCGACGACATCGCCGAGTTCGACGGCGACCGTTCGGCCTGCATCAGGGCGATGATCGAAAAGGTCGTCGAGCGGATGTACGCCGAGATCGACGACAACCGGTTCCTGGAGGTCACCTACGCCAATGGTGACAAGGAAGTCATGTACTTCAAGGACTTCAACTCTGGGGCGATGATCCAGAACGTCGTCGACCGTGCCAAGAAGAACGCGATCAAGTCGGTGCTGGAGACCGGTCAGCGGGGTCTGCGCATCCAGCATCTGCTCGACTCGATCGTCGACGAATTCGCCGAGAACGAGGACCTGCCCAACACCACCAACCCCGATGACTGGGCACGGATCTCGGGTAAGAAGGGCGAGCGGATCGTTTACATCCGCACCCTGGTCACCGGCAAGAGCTCGAGCGCGTCGCGGGCCATCGACACCGAATCCAACCTGGGTCAGTACCTGTAGGGATCGGCAACTTCTAGCGCGACATATAAGCCACGCACACGACACGCCGAGGCGGGTGTGCGTGGCTTATATCTCGGCATCGCCGACGGTCAGTCGGTGACCAGCGAATAGCTGTTGGTCAGATTGTCCTGCAGCACTTGGGCCGGCCGCTGCGTGGTGTCCAGGCGCAATTCGTCGGTGAGCACCCGAGGTTGATAGGCCCACCCCGCCGGCAGGTCGAGACGATCGCCAAGGCCCGGTAGGTCCGCGCGTGACAGGGCGGCGTCGGCGACCTGGCTCCAGGTCTGCATGATCCAGTGCTGGCTTTGGGGATCGATGAGTTCGTACACCTCTTGGCCGGCGTTGAAGACGAACACCGTGTGACGGCTGACGGTGTTGGGGATGTACGGCGCCGGGTTCATCGAGGACAGCAGCACGGTGGCCTGCTGGATCATTTCGATCCCACCAAAGGATTTCGTGATCTGCGGCCCCCGGGCTTGTTTTTCGATGGCGTTCATCAGCCAATACCGGGGACCGTTCAGCAGGGCAGCGGCCGCCCCGTGTTCGGTGGCGATGGCGTGCGCGTCCAGCGCCGACCACAGCTCTTGGGGACAGTCGTTGAGCGGGAAGCTGTTGTACACCGTTGCCTGCGGACCCGCCTCGCCCGGCGTTACGAGGAGTACCTCGCCGTAGCGCTTTCCGGACAGGTCGAGTGCGTGCTTACCGACGGATTGGCCGGATTCAGGGGCGGACACAGGGTGAAATTAGTCACTGGTGTCGGCGCCGTCAACACGACAGGCGGTGACCCCGGCGGCGCCGTGGTAGCGATTGCGCGCCGCCAAAGTCGTGTCCAGGTCGTCTATCAGCGGGTCGAGGAACGTGGACCGGTATTCCGCGTCGCCGGCCGCGCGGGCGCTGATGTACATGAACGTCAGCGCGCCGAGGAACAGCGTCATGTGGATCAGCGAGTCGGGCACCGGCAGCGTGAATCCGAGCACCGTCGCACTGCTCTTGTATGTGTGGGTCCACTCGTTGAGCAGTTCGGGGCTGAGCACGATGAGCCCCAGAATCAAGTAGATCGCGGTGGTCACCACCGCCACCACCAGGATCTGCGCCAGCTGAGAGACCGCCAGAACAAAAACGACGTTGAGGCGCTCCGACTTCTTCAACGGTGCGCCGGCGGCGGCGTTGGGCAACGTGGCGAACGGTGTGCCCGCGAGCTTTTCGGGTTCGTCGCACCGCGCCGTCGCCAATTTCAGCATCGGCCTGACGCGCTCTCGCGTGGCCGAGCTGACGAATGCCGCGGCGATGGTGACCAGGAACGCCATGGCCAGTGCCAGCCGGTTGCCGCTGATGGTCGCGGCCATCAGCCAGACGTAGGTGTTGAAGAACACCAACGCGGTCAGCAGCACGACCGGCAAGGCCCGAACGGCCAAGGCGCCCACGGTCGCAAGGTGCGACAGCATCATCCGCACCGCCCAGCCGATGACCGATCCGATTCCGCTGCCGGTCAGGATCAGCACGGCCACAACGACGACGGCCTCCTGTACGACGTCGCCTACGGCGACTCCAACGCACGCCACGGCCAGCACCGACGACGTCGCTATCGCGGTGCGTGCCTTGCGGCTTCGCGATCGCGAGGTCAGCCAGCCGACGGCCGCCGTCAACGGCAAGGCCAGCGCGAGCAGAGCCAGCACGGCCAATTCCGAAGTTGTCGGCTCGCCGCTGATCTCGACGTCGTGGCCGCCGGTGGTCAGATAGACCGCCAGGATGCAGGCCTGCAGCGCTGCGTACGCGGCAAGCATCGGCGCCGACCGCGGCCAGAGCCGCCGCCATCGCGCACGCCGGGTGAGTACGGACGGCAAACCGCGCTCCAAAAACCAGCTTTCGGCCGCGGCGCTCGGCTCGGCCCGGCGGCTCGGAGCGCGGCCGCGAAGTAGCTCCATGCCGGCTCACCCTACGGCCGGCATGTCGCCCGTGGTGCCCTTATCGGAAGGGTTGCCGGACTGGCATTTTCCCGACATCGGCGGCCCCGCTCAACGGCCTGCCCCGTCGCGGCTGCGCCGCTGGGAGGTACCCCCACTCCGCCCCGCCGCACGGGCCGCCTCGTCAACCGGCCTACGCTTAGGTCATGCAACGAATCATCGGGACGGAGGTTGAATACGGCATTTCATCGCCATCGGACCCGACGGCCAACCCGATCCTCACGTCGACACAGGCGGTTTTGGCTTACGCGGCCGCGGCGGGCATTCAGCGCGCCAAGCGCACCCGCTGGGACTACGAGGTGGAATCGCCGTTGCGGGATGCCCGCGGCTTCGACCTGAGCCGTTCGGCCGGCCCACCCCCGGTGGTCGATGCCGACGAGGTCGGCGCGGCCAACATGATCCTGACCAACGGCGCGCGACTGTACGTCGACCACGCGCACCCCGAATACTCCGCGCCCGAGTGCACCGACCCGCTCGACGCGGTGATCTGGGACAAGGCCGGCGAGCGTGTGATGGAGGCCGCCGCCCGCCACGTCGCCAGCGTGCCCGGGGCCGCGAAATTGCAGCTCTACAAGAACAACGTCGACGGCAAGGGCGCCTCCTACGGGTCGCACGAGAACTATCTGATGTCGCGGCAGACCCCGTTTTCGGCAATCATCGCCGGGCTGACCCCCTTTCTGGTCTCCCGGCAGGTGGTCACCGGTTCCGGACGGGTCGGCATCGGGCCGTCCGGCGACGAGCCCGGGTTTCAGCTGTCCCAGCGCTCGGACTACATCGAGGTCGAGGTCGGCCTCGAGACCACGCTCAAGCGCGGCATCATCAACACCCGCGACGAACCGCACGCCGACGCCGACCGGTATCGCCGGCTGCACGTCATCATCGGCGACGCCAACCTCGCCGAAACGTCGACCTACCTGAAGCTGGGCACCACCGCCCTGGTGCTGGACCTGATCGAAGAGGGCCCGGCGCACGGCATCGATCTGAGCGATCTCGCGCTGGCCCGGCCGGTGCACGCGGTCCACGCGATCAGCCGTGACCCGTCGCTGCGCGTCGCCGTGGCCATGGCGGACGGCCGGGAACTGACTGCTCTTGCGCTGCAACGGGTTTACCTCGATCGGGTAGCCAAACTGGTCGACGGTCGCGACCCCGACCCGCGGGCGGCCGACGTAGTGGAAACCTGGGCGCACGTGCTCGACCAACTCGAGCGCGATCCGATGGAATGCGCCGAAATCCTGGACTGGCCGGCCAAGTTGCGCCTGCTCGAAGGGTTCCGGCAGCGCGAAAACCTGAGCTGGTCGGCGCCGCGGCTGCATCTGGTCGACCTGCAATATTCCGACGTCCGGCTGGACAAGGGCCTGTACAACCGGCTGGTCGCGCGCGGCTCGATGAAGCGCCTGGTGACCGAACACCAGGTGCTCGAAGCGGTGGACAAACCGCCGACGGACACCCGCGCGTACTTCCGGGGTGAATGCCTGCGCAGGTTCGGCGCCGACATCGCCGCGGCCAGCTGGGACTCGGTGATTTTCGATCTCGGTGGTGACTCCCTGGTCCGCATTCCGACGCTGGAACCGCTGCGCGGCAGCAAGGCGCACGTCGGGGCGCTGCTGGACTCGGTGAACAGCGCCGCCGAACTGGTGGAACAACTCACCAGCTAGGTACCGGTTCACCGCGGGAACGTCGGGGTTGACCGGTAGGCTAGGAAAGACCAACGGGCAGTGTGGCTTGATCGGTGAATAAGCCATTCAGATGGCCCACACAACGCAGGAGGCGGCGATGGCTCAGGAGCAGACCAAGCGTGGCGGTGGTGGCGACGACGAAGACGACATCGCCAGCAGCACCGCCGCGGGCCAAGAGCGCCGGGAGAAGCTAGCCGAGGACACCGACGATCTGCTCGACGAGATCGACGACGTCCTCGAGGAGAACGCTGAGGACTTCGTTCGCGCGTATGTCCAAAAGGGCGGACAGTGACCTGGCCTTTCTCTAATCGCCTGTCCACCAATTCCGCACTCCCCGGCTCCGCATTCTCAAGAGACCCCGCTATAGACCTCTCGTCATTTGCTGAGCTGCTGCGACGCCAGGCGCCGGAATTGCTGCCGGCAAGCCTGTCCGGCACGCAATCGGATGCCGCCACGGGGCAGCTGCCGCACGGCACCACCATCGTCGCGCTGAAATACCCCGGCGGCGTCGTGCTCGCCGGCGACCGGCGTTCGACGCAGGGCAACATGATCGCCGGGCGCGACGTCAAGAAGGTGTACATCACCGACGACTACACCGCCACCGGTATCGCGGGTACGGCCGCCATCGCCGTCGAGTTCGCCCGCCTTTATGCGGTGGAACTCGAGCACTACGAAAAGCTCGAAGGCGTGCCGCTCACGTTCGCCGGCAAGGTGAACCGGCTGGCGATCATGGTGCGCGGAAACCTGGCGGCCGCGATGCAGGGTCTGATCGCGTTGCCGTTGCTGGTGGGCTACGACATCGATGCGGCCGATCCCGAAGGCGCCGGCCGCATCGTGTCTTTTGACGCCGCCGGCGGCTGGAACCTGGAAGAGGAGGGCTATCAGTCGGTGGGATCGGGCTCGATTTTCGCCAAGTCGTCGATGAAGAAGTTGTACTCGCAGGTGACCGACGCCGATTCCGCGGTGCGCGTCGCCATCGAGGCGCTCTATGACGCGGCTGATGACGACTCCGCCACCGGCGGACCGGATCTGGTACGCGGGATCTATCCCACGGCGGTCACCATCGGCGCCGAGGGGGCACTTGACGTGCCGGAGGCACGCATCGCCGAGTTGGCCCGCGAAGTCATCCAAAGCCGTTCGCGCGCTGACACTTTCGGCCCCGATAGTGGTGAGAAGTGAGCTTCCCGTATTTCATCTCGCCTGAGCAGGCGATGCGCGAGCGCAGCGAGCTCGCGCGTAAAGGCATCGCGCGCGGCAAGAGCGTGGTCGCGCTGGTTTATGCCGGCGGTGTGGTTTTTGTCGCGGAGAACCCGTCGCGGTCGTTGCAGAAGATCAGCGAACTCTACGACCGCGTGGGCTTTGCCGCCGCGGGCAAGTTCAACGAATTCGACAATTTGCGCCGTGGCGGAATTCAATTCGCCGACACCCGCGGCTACGCCTACGACCGTCGCGACGTCACGGGCCGCCAGCTGGCCTATGTTTACGCGCAGACGCTGGGCAGCATCTTCACCGAGCAGGCCAAGCCCTACGAGGTGGAATTGTGCGTCGCCGAGGTCGCGCACTACGGCGAAAGCAAACCGCCTGAGCTGTACCGGATTACCTATGACGGATCGATCGCCGACGAGCCGCATTTCGTGGTGATGGGGGGTACCACCGAACCGATCGTCACGGCGCTCAAGGAGTCGTACGCCGAGGATGCCGATCTGCGTGAGGCCATGCGGATCGCGGTGAAAGCGTTGCGGGCCGGCAGCGAAGCCTCGAATGGTGACCAGTCCACCCTCGACGTGGCTAGCCTGGAAGTCGCGATATTGGATGTCAACCGCCCGCGACGGGCGTTCCGGCGGATCAATCGCGCCACCCTGGAGAATTTGCTGCGCGAGCTGGATTCCAACGGCTCGGGGGGCGACGGCGAACCGTCGGACGCTGACGGCGACTCCTCCGACTAGACACGACTTGCCCGTGACGGCGACGCTCACTCGCCGGTGCTGATGGGACTGGTGGTTCGGAAGGTGCCGGTGAGCTAGCTCATAGCCAGGGCGTCGGTGCGGGCGGACAGGTGGTTCCGTGCGCCCCGCGCTGCCACCCCACGGGTCGACGACGAACTTCGTCAAACTGATACGCGCGGCTTGCTCACCGTCCCGGTCGGACAGCAAGTACCCTCGATTACGTGCAGCGACGAATCATGGGCATCGAGACCGAGTTCGGCGTGACGTGCACGTTTCATGGCCACCGCCGGCTCAGCCCGGATGAAGTCGCCCGCTACCTGTTCCGTCGCGTCGTGTCCTGGGGCCGCAGCTCCAACGTCTTCCTGCGTAACGGCGCCCGCCTGTATCTCGATGTGGGTAGCCACCCCGAGTACGCCACCGCCGAGTGCGACAGTCTGATACAGCTGGTCACCCACGACCGCGCCGGGGAATGGGTGCTGGAGGACCTGCTGGTCGACGCCGAGCAGCGGCTCGCCGACGAGGGCATCGGCGGTGACATCTACCTGTTCAAGAACAACACCGATTCGGCGGGCAACTCCTACGGGTGCCACGAGAACTACCTGATCGTGCGGGCCGGCGAGTTCTCCCGGATCTCCGACGTGCTGCTGCCATTCCTGGTCACCCGCCAGCTGATCTGCGGGGCCGGCAAGGTGCTGCAGACCCCCAAGGCCGCGACGTTCTGCCTTTCCCAACGCGCCGAGCACATTTGGGAGGGCGTCTCCTCGGCCACCACCCGCAGCCGGCCGATCATCAACACCCGCGACGAGCCGCACGCCGACGCCGAGAAGTACCGGCGCCTGCACGTGATCGTCGGCGACTCCAACATGTGCGAGACCACCACCATGCTCAAGGTAGGCACGGCGGCGCTGGTGTTGGAGATGATCGAAGCCGGCGTCCCGTTCCGGGACTTCTCGCTGGACAACCCCATCCGCGCCATCCGCGAGGTCAGCCACGACGTCACCGGCCGTCGTCCCGTGCGGCTGGCGGGCGGCCGTCAGGCCAGCGCGCTGGACATCCAGCGCGAGTACTACAGCCGGGCCGTCGAGCACCTGCAGACCCGAGAGCCCAACGCGCAGATCGAGCAGATCGTCGACCTGTGGGGCCGCCAGCTCGACGCGGTCGAGAGCCAGGACTTCGCCAAGGTCGACACCGAGATCGACTGGGTGATCAAGCGCAAGCTCTTCCAGCGCTACCAGGACCGATACAGCATGGAACTGTCCGACCCGAAGATCGCCCAGTTGGACCTCGCCTACCACGACATCAAGCGCGGGCGCGGCGTCTTCGATCTGCTACAGCGCAAGGGGCTGGCCGCGCGCGTCACCACCGACGAGGAGATCGCCGAGGCCGTCGACAACCCGCCGCAGACCACCCGGGCGCGGCTGCGCGGCGAGTTCATCAGCGCGGCCCAGGCCGCCGGCCGGGACTTCACCGTCGACTGGGTGCACCTCAAGCTCAACGACCAGGCCCAACGCACCGTGCTGTGCAAGGACCCCTTCCGGGCGGTCGACGAGCGGGTCAAGCGACTGATCGCGAGCATGTAGCCGCACGTCGGCTCGGCGCCACACTGGTGGCAGGGAATCGCGCGACGCGAGCGGCCGCGGAAGCGCCGGACGAGGTCCATCGAATAATCTGGAGCCAATGGCGACGTCAAAAGTCGAGCGGCTGGTCAATCTGGTCATCGCCCTGCTGTCCACCCGCGGCTACATCTCGGCGGAGAAAATCAGGTCGAGCGTGGCGGGTTACTCCGACAGCGCCAGCGCCGAGGCGTTCTCGCGCATGTTCGAGCGGGACAAGAACGAGCTGCGCGACCTGGGCATCCCGCTCGAGGTCGGCCGGGCGTCGGCGTGGGACCCCACCGAGGGCTACCGGATCAACCGCGACGCCTACTCGCTCGCGCCGGTCGACCTGACCCCCGACGAGGCGGCCGCGGTGGCCGTTGCGACGCAGCTGTGGGAGTCACCCGAACTCATCACCGCGACCCAGGGCGCGCTGCTCAAACTGCGCGCGGCCGGCGTCGACGTCGATCCGGACGCGCCGGTCGCCATCGCGTCGCCGGCCGGCGTGCCGGGCCTGCGTGGCTCGGAGGAAGTCCTCGGAATCCTGTTGTCCGCCATCGATTCCCGCCAGGCCGTGCAGTTTCCGCACCGGCCGTCCCGGGCCGAGCCGTACGCCACCCGCACGGTCGAGCCCTGGGGTGTGGTCACCGAGAAGGGCCGATGGTACCTGGTGGGCCACGACCGCGACCGCGACGCGACCCGCACCTTCCGGCTCTCCCGGATCGGCCCGGACGTCACGCCGATCGGCCCGCCGGGCGCCGTCACCGTGCCGAAAGACGTTGACCTGCGCAAGATCGTGGCCCAGACCGTCACCGACGTGTCGGCGCCGAGCATCGGACAGGCCCGGGTATGGGTGGCCGACGGGCGGGCCACCGCGCTCCGGCGCGCCGGCAGGCCCGTCGACGCGCGCCAACTCGGCGGTCGCGACGGCGAGGTGATCGAACTCGACATCAGGTCCGCCGACCAGCTGGCACGTGACATCGCCAGCTACGGAGCCGACGCCCTGGTGCTCGACCCGCAATCGCTGCGCAACGACGTGCTGGCCCGGCTGCGCGCGCATGCGGGCGCGGACACCGTCGGTGCGGGGCAACAGCCCGGGCGCGGGGGAGTGTCCGCATGACACCCATCTCCACCCGCCTGATCCGGCTGCTCAACATGGTGCCGTATTTCCAGGCCAATCCGCGGGTCACCCGAGCCAAGGCCGCCGCCGACCTCGGGGTATCGGCCAAGCAGCTGGAAGAGGACCTCAACCAGCTGTGGATGTGCGGTCTGCCCGGCTATTTCCCGGGTGACCTCATCGATTTTCAATTCTCCGGGGACACCATCGAGGTGACGTTCTCCGCGGGCATCGACCGCCCGCTCAAGCTCACCTCGCCGGAGGCCACCGGACTGCTGGTGGCGTTGCGTGCGCTGGCCGACATTCCCGGCGTCGTCGACCCCGAAGCCGCGCGCAGCGCCATCGCCAAGATCGAGGACGCCGCGGGAGCTCTCGGGCACGACGCCACCCATGCGGCGTCGGCCGTCGACGAACCGGCGCCGGTGGAGAACCGCGCCGCCGCCGCGGTGCGCGCCGCCGTCCAGTCCAGGCACGCGCTGGCCATCGACTACTACTCCGCCTCGCACGACACCCTGACCAGCCGCGTCGTCGACCCCATCCGAGTGCTGCTGATCGGCGGCCAGAGCTATCTGGAGGGCTGGTCGCGCGAGGCCGAAGGCGTCCGGTTGTTCCGTTTCGACCGGATCGTGGACGCCAGCGAGCTCGACGAGCCGGCCGCGCCGCCCGAGCCGGCGCTGCACGCCCCGCCGGACACCTCGCTCTTCGACGGCGACCCGTCGCTGCCGTCGGCCAAGCTGCGGGTGGCACCCGCGGCATCCTGGATGTTCGAGTACTACCCCATGCGCGACGTGCGCGAATTGCCGGATGGATCCTGCGAGGCGGTGATGACCTACGCCTCCGAGGATTGGATGACGCGGCTGGTGCTGGGCTTCGGGGCCGACGTGCAGGTGCTGCAGCCCGCGTCCCTGGCGCAGCGGGTGCGGGACGCCGCCGCGGCCGCCGTGACGTCCTACCAAGCCTTGAGCTCATAAAAGCCCAGGCGACATGGTTCACCGCGGCGCGGCGCGGGCCCGCCGCCACATGGCGCTACTGCGGTAGCATCGGGTCAACGTCTGGAGGTAATCAAAGTGGGCAGTCTTAGTCCGTGGCACTGGGCGATCCTCGCGGTCGTGGTGATATTGCTGTTCGGTGCCAAGAAGCTCCCCGATGCGGCGCGTTCGTTGGGTAAGTCGATGCGGATCTTCAAGTCCGAGCTCCGCGAAATGCAGACGGAGAACAAAGCGGAGACGTCGGCCCTGGGAACCCAGGGCGAGGCCTCCGCGGCGAACCCCACTCCCGTGCAGTCGCAGCGGGTCGACGCGCCGGCGCCCAGCGAGCAGGGGCACAGCGAAGCACGTCCGGCGTAGCCGCCATCATCGTCGCGCTGCCCGAGCGCCACTGACCGAGCATCGTGAGAGTCTTCAAGGTTTCAGCGCGCACTTCCGGCCTGCTGAGGCGCCTCAACCCCCGTAACCGGCGCAGCCGAACCAATCCGGATGCGACCATGTCGCTGGTCGACCATCTGACGGAGCTGCGCGCCCGGCTGCTGATCTCCCTGGCCGCCATCCTGGTGACCACGATCTTCGGGTTCGTCTGGTACTCGCATTCGATCTTCGGGCTGGAAAGCCTGGGCGAGTGGCTGCGGCATCCCTACTGTTCGCTGCCGCAGTCGGCGCGCGCGGAGATCAGCCCGGGCGGCCAATGCCGGCTGCTGGCCACCGCGCCGTTCGACCAGTTCATGCTGCGACTCAAGGTCGGGCTGACGGCCGGGGTGGTGCTGGCCTGCCCGGTGTGGTTCTACCAGCTGTGGGCGTTCATCACGCCCGGCCTGTACCAGAAGGAACGCCGCTTCGCGGTCGCGTTCGTGATCCCCGCCGTGGCGCTGTTCGTCGTCGGCGCGGTGCTGGCCTACTTCGTGCTGGCCAAGGCGCTGGGTTTCCTGTTGACCGTCGGCAGCGACGTCCAGGTGACCGCGCTGTCCGGCGACCGGTATTTCGGCTTCCTGATCAACCTGCTGGTGGTCTTCGGCGTCAGCTTCGAATTCCCGCTGCTCATCGTCATGCTCAACACCATCGGCGTGCTGCCCTACGAGCGGCTCAAGGCGTGGCGGCGCGGCCTGATCTTCGGGATGTTCGCGTTCGCGGCGGTCTTCACCCCCGGGTCCGATCCGTTTTCGATGACCGCGCTCGGGTTGGCGCTGTCCGTGCTCTTGGAGTTGGCCATCCAGATCTCCCGGCTGCACGACAGACGGAAGGCCAAACGTGAAGCCCAGGCCGTGATTCCCGACGACGAAGCATCGGTCATCGAACCGCCCACCGCGATACCGGAGCCGTCGTTCACCGCCGGGCAACACGACGATGTCACCTGATCCGTCGCCGCCCCCTGACGTGGCGGAACTGGTGGAGCTCACCCGGTTCACCGCCGAATTGCCCTTCGCGCTCGACGGCTTTCAGCGGCGGGCGTGCGCGGCCCTCGAACGAGGCCACGGCGTGCTGGTCTGCGCGCCCACCGGTGCCGGCAAGACGGTGGTCGGCGAATTCGCCGTGCACCTGGCGCTGGCGTCCGGCGGCAAGTGCTTCTACACCACGCCGCTGAAAGCGCTGAGCAACCAGAAGCACACCGACCTCACGGCGCGCTACGGCCGTGACCGCATCGGCCTGCTCACCGGAGACATGTCGGTGAACGCCGATGCGCCGGTGGTGGTCATGACGACCGAAGTGCTGCGCAATATGCTCTACGCGGATTCGCCCGCGCTACATGGGCTTTCGTATGTAGTGATGGACGAGGTGCATTTCCTCGCCGACCGGATGCGCGGCCCGGTGTGGGAGGAGGTGATCCTGCACCTGCCCGATGAGGTGCGGGTGGTCAGCCTCTCGGCGACGGTCAGCAACGCCGAGGAATTCGGCGGCTGGATCCAGACCGTGCGCGGCGACACGACTGTCGTGGTCGACGAGCACCGGCCGGTGCCGCTGTGGCAACACGTGTTGGTGGGCAAGCGTCTGCTGGATCTGTTCGATTACGACAACGAGAAACCCGCCGCGGATCGTCAGCCGCGCGTCAATCCCGAACTGCTGCGCCATATTTCGCACCGCCGCGAGGCGGACCGCATGACGGATTGGCAACCCCGGCGCCGTGGCACCGGGCGGCCGTCGCGTCCGCGCTTCTACCGGACTCCGTCGCGGCCGGACGTGATCGCCAGCCTGGACTCCGAGGGGCTGCTGCCGGCGATCACGTTCGTGTTCTCCCGGGCCGGTTGCGACGCCGCCGTCCAGCAGTGCCTGCGCTCGCCCCTGCAGTTGACCACCCAGGAGGAGCGCGCACAGATCGCCGAGGTGATCGAGCACCGGTGCGGCGATCTCGCCGACGCCGACCTCGGCGTGCTCGGCTACTACGAATGGCGCGAGGGGCTGCTGCGCGGTCTGGCGGCCCACCACGCGGGCATGCTGCCCGTCTTCCGTCACACGGTCGAGGAGCTGTTCACCGCCGGGCTGGTCAGGGCCGTGTTCGCCACCGAGACGTTGGCGCTCGGCATCAACATGCCAGCCCGCACGGTGGTGCTCGAGCGGCTGGTGAAGTTCAACGGCGAGCAGCACGTGCCGCTGACACCGGGGGAGTACACGCAGCTCACCGGCCGCGCCGGGCGGCGCGGCATCGACGTCGAGGGTCACGCGGTGGTGCTGTGGAATCCAACGGAGGAAACCACCGAGCCGTCCGCGGTGGCGGGGCTCGCCTCCACTCGCACCTTCCCGCTGCGCAGCTCGTTCGCCCCGTCGTACAACATGACGATCAACCTGGTCCAGCAGATGGGTCCCGAGCAGGCGCACCGGTTGCTGGAGCAGTCATTCGCGCAGTATCAGGCCGACCGCTCCGTGGTCGGGCTGGTCCGCGGCATCGAGCGCGGTACCGCGATGCTCGACGAGATCGCCGGGGAGCTCGACGGGCCCAAGGCCCCGATCCTCGAATACGCACGGATGCGGGCACGGATCAGCGAGATGGAGCGCGCGCAGTCGCGCGCGTCCCGGCTGCAGCGACGGCAGGCCGCGAGCGACGCGCTGGCCGCACTGCGCCGCGGCGACATCATCAACATCACCCATGGCCGGCGCGGTGGTCTGGCCGTGGTGCTGGAATCCGCCCGCGACAGCTCCGACCCGCGACCGTTGGTGCTCACCGAAAACCGCTGGGCGGGAAGGATTTCGACGGCCGATTACTCGGGTGCGTCCGCACCGGTCGGTTCGATGTCACTGCCCAAGCGGGTCGAACACCGTCAGCCGCGGGTCCGTCGCGATCTGGCGTCGGCGCTGCGATCGGCCGTCGCCGGGTTGACCGTCCCGGCCCGGCGCCGCGGGGGGCGCGGGGACTCCGATGGCGAATTCCACGATCCCGAGTTGGCGTCGTTGCGTGAACAACTGCGCCGGCACCCGTCGCACAACACGCCCGGCCTGGAGGCACAGGTGCGGCAGGCCGAGCGCTATCTGCGAATCGAACGCGACAACGCGCAATTGGAGAAAAAGGTTGCGGCGGCCACTAATTCGCTGGCCCGAACCTTCGACCGGATCGTCGGGTTGCTCACCGAGCGCGGCTTCATCGAAGGGCGCGACGGCGACCCGCGCGTCACCGACGACGGCCGGTTGCTGGCACGTATCTACAGCGAAAGCGATCTGCTGGTGGCCGAATGCCTGCGCACCGGCGCGTGGTCGGGGTTGAAGCCGGCCGAGCTGGCGGCGGTGGTCTCGACGGTGCTCTACGAAACCCGGGGTGGGGAGGGGCCCGGCGCGGGCTTCGCGGCCGACGCGCCCACCCAACAAGTGCGGCAGGCGCTGCAGCAGACGTCGCGGCTGTCGATGGCGCTGCGTGCCGATGAGCAAACGCACCGCATCGCCCCGAGCCGCGAACCCGACGACGGCTTCGTCAACGTCATCTACCGCTGGGCCAGGACCGGAGATCTGGCCGCGGCGCTGGCGGCCGCCGACCCGGCCGGCACCGGATCACCCCTTCTCGCGGGGGATTTCGTGCGCTGGTGCCGGCAGGCGCTCGACCTGCTGGACCAGGTCCGCAACGCCGCTCCGGACGCGGAGTTACGGGCCACCGCCAAGCGGGCCATCAATGACATTCGGCGCGGCGTCGTCGCAGTTGACGCCGGGTAGGCTAGGCCGGAGCTACCGTTAAGCGCCGAATAGTTCATGCCAAGACACAAGGGCTGAGGGAGAAAGATGAGCGGACCGCAGGGATCGGACCAGCAGTGGCAACCGCCTGGTCAGGGTCAAGGTAGCGATCACTCGTCGGACCCGACTCAGGTCGCACCAACCTGGAACGAGCAGTCGAACCAGGAGACGTCGTGGCAGGCCCCGGCCTACACGCCGCCCGCCGACTACCCCCACTACCAGCAGCCGGCCGAGCAGGCGTACCCGCAGCAGTACCCCCAGCAGCAGCCGGGCTACGGGCAGCCCGGTCAGTACGGTCAGCCGGGTCAGTATGGCCAGCCGGGCCAGTACCCGCAGCCGGGTCAGTATGGCCAGCCGGGCCAGTACCCGCAGCCGGGCCAGTATGGCCAGCCGGGCCAGTACCCGCCGCCTGGTCAGTACGGTCAGCCGGGCCAGTACCCGCAGCAGTACCCCGGCTACGAGCAGCCCGGCAAGAAGCGACCGGTCGGACTGATCGCCGGCGTGGGCGGCGCGATCGCCTTCCTGCTCATCGCGGTGGTGCTGGTGCTCGGCTTCTGGCAGCCCGGATTCTTCGTCACCACCAAGCTGGACGTCAACAAGGCGCAGGCCGGGGTCCAGCAGGTCCTCAGCGACGAAACCAATGGCTACGGTGCGAAGAACGTCCAGAACGTCAAGTGCAACCACGGCCAGAACCCCACCGTCAAGAAGGGCGCCACGTTCGACTGCGACGTCAGCATCGACGGCGCGCCCAAGCACGTGACGGTGACCTTCCAGGACAGCAAGGGCACCTACGAGGTCGGCCGGCCGCAGTAGCCGTCGGCCACGTCAGTTCGGCAGCGCGTCCAGGGCTTTCTGCAGGCGGGTGATCGACGAGCCGACACCCAGCTCCGTCGCCAGTTCGGCGGTGCGTTGCGGATCGGCGGCGACCAGCGGTAGTTCGTCGTCGGGCGTCGAGAAGGTGACGGGCGCGTCGGTGGCCACCCGCACCACCTTCCCGGCCGCCTCGATGTAATCCAGCGCGCCCAGCAGCTTCGCGCGCACACCCTTGGCCATCTTCGACTTCGGGTCGTGGGCGGCGGCCAGGATCTGCTCCAACGAGCCGTGCTGGGCCAGCAGGGTGGCCGCGGTCTTCTCGCCGACGCCCGGGACCCCCGGCAGGCCGTCGGACGGATCGCCGCGCAGCAGGGCGAGCTCGGCGTAGGCGGGGCCGGCCCTATCCACCGGCACGCCATAGTGTTCGGCTACCTCGTCGGGCCCGAACAGAGTGGCCTTGCTCAGTCCGCGGCCGAGGTAGAGCACGCGGACGGGGACGGGATCGTCCGACACCACCTGCAGCAGGTCGCGGTCACCGCTGACCACCACCACCGGATCCTTGCGTTCCTGTGCCGCCAAGGTGCCGAGCACGTCGTCGGCCTCGAAACCCCCCGCCCCGGCGGTCGGAATTCCGAACGCGTCCAGGAGCTCGGCGATCATGTCGATCTGGGGCGTCAGGTCGTCCGGGACTTCCTCGATGTCAGGCTCGTCCCGCGGCTCTTCCTCGGCCACCCGGTGGGCTTTGTAGGACGGGACGAGATCCACCCGGAACTGGGGCCGCCAATCGAGGTCCAGGCAGACGGCCAGCCGGCGGGGCCGCTGCTGGTTGATCACCACGGCTACGGAGTCGATGAATCCCCGGACGGCGTTGACGGGCCGGCCGTCGGGTGCGGTGATCGAGGACGGCACCCCGAAATAGGAGCGGAACCACATGCTGGCGCCGTCGAGCAACACGAGCGGTGATTGGAGCGCTGGCATGCCGGTTATGGTCTCACGCCGCCGCGAGGCGACCTGCGATCGAGCATTAGCCTGGCTGCCATGGAGTCTCACCGCTTCGACACAGCAGTATATGAGCGCCGCCTGGCCGCGGCCGCCGCGGCCGCCGCCGACGCAGGCCTGGCCGGGCTGGTGATTACACCGGGGTACGACCTGCGCTACCTCGTCGGGTCGCGCGCACAGACCCTGGAACGGTTCACCGCCCTGGTGTTGCCGGCATCGGGTGACCCGACGGTGGTGGTGCCGCGGCTGGAGCTGGCCTCGCTCAAGGGGTCTGCCATCGCCGAACTCGGCCTGGCGGTGCGGGATTGGGTCGACGGCGACAATCCCTACGAACTGGTGGGCGCTGCGTTGGGCGGTGCCCCCGCCGCGACCGCCGTCACCGATGCCATGCCGGCGTTGCACCTGCTGCCGCTGGCCGGAGTGCTCGGCGTGCTGCCGGTCCTGGCCACCGATGTGTTGCGCACGCTGCGAATGGTCAAGGAGGAATGCGAAGTCGACGCGCTTCGCAAAGCCGGGGCCGCCATCGATCGGGTGCATGCCCGGGTGCCGGAGTTTCTGGTCCCGGGCCGCACTGAGGCCGACGTGGCCGCCGACATCGCGGATGCCATTGTGGCCGAAGGGCATTCGGAGGTCGCGTTCATCATCGTCGGGTCCGGGCCGCACGGCGCCGACCCGCACCACGGGTATTCGGATCGCGAACTGCAGGTCGGTGACATCGTCGTCGTCGATATCGGCGGCTCCTATGAACCCGGCTACAACTCCGACTCGACACGCACTTACAGCATCGGCGAGCCGAATCCGGAAGTAGCTGAACAGTATTCGGTGCTGCAACGCGCTCAACGCGCGGCGTATGACGCGGTGCGTCCGGGCGTGACGGCCGAGCAGGTCGATGCCGCCGCCCGCGACGTGCTGGCCGCCGAAGGGCTTGCGGAGTATTTCGTGCACCGGACCGGGCACGGCATCGGCTTGTCGGTGCACGAAGAGCCCTACATCGTCGCCGGAAACGACCTGGCCCTGGCCGAGGGCATGGCCTTTTCCATCGAGCCAGGCATCTATTTCCCGGGCCGGTGGGGTGCGCGCATCGAGGACATCGTCGTCGTCACGCCCGACGGCGCCCTGGCCGTCAATAACCGGCCACATGACTTGATCGTGGTCCCGGTGGCCTAACCGACGCGGCCCTCCTTCCGCGTAGGTTGGGGGTGGTGTCAATCCTGGATCTCTCGCTGCTCCCGATTCGCATTGCACGTCACGTTGCCCACGCGGTCTTGCACCCCACCGCACCGGCACCGGCACCCACACCGACGCCGCCGGCTGAGCTCATCGTGGTCGACGGGATGCCTGAGGGTGTGCCACCTGCCGCGCGTCGCCCCGAGCGGAAACTTCCCACGCCCGCGGGTTGGCCGTTCGGTGAGGAGTTCCCGCGCACGTGCGGCGCCGGACGAGTGGCCGGCGGTGCACTGTTCTGGACCGACTTCCTCTACGACGACCATGGCGCGACCGGCATCCCGATCGGCGACCTCAAGATTCAGGCGCCGCCACGCGGCACCTACGTCTATCCCGACGGGCCCGCGGCCGGCAACGGCGCCGACATCTTCCGCGTCGCCATCGGGCTCACCGAGACCCACACCTGGTGGCGGATCGACTGGAACACCCTGCAGGACGCCTCAATTCCCGTCGCGCTGTTCACCTTCGACACCGACCCCACCCGAACCGCGGCGGAGGAGTGGCCCGCCAGCGCCGGCGTGCGCTCGAAGGGCATCGACACGGCCCTGCTGGTCTCGGGGAGCGGCGCCGCGTTGATCGACCTGACCACCCAGGTCAGGACGCCGGTCGAGCACAGCGTCGACATGCAGTCGCGGTCGTTCGTGGCGCAGGTTCCGCGGTCGCTGGCGGAGCCCACGGGCAGTTGGACGGTCCGCCTGGTCGCGGGGTTGGCCAACGCGGCGGGGGACGGGTTCGCCGACGTGTCCGCCCTGCACGGTGCGCTGCCCGGGCAACCCAACGTCTACAACGTGGCGTTTCGCACCAACGAGCAGGAGTCGCCGCACCTGAACTTCTGGTCGGATGCCGCGCAGGCCGCCGCCCTGACACACGGCGACGTCTCCGAGTTCGCGCTGACGGTGCCGTGGGCCCGGCTGGCGGCCGGCGAAACGGCTCCCGAGCCGGTGATCACCGGCCCGTCGACCCGGTGGTACGTGTCGTCGGTCGAACTCGGCCAGGGCCTGCAACAAGGTTGGGCCGCCAACGACATCTTGAGCACCAAGCCGCAATTCCTCGGCCGGGTGCAGCCATATTCGATCTGCCTGCCGTCGAGCTACGCGCCGGGGCGCATGCTGCCGCTGACGTTGCTGCTGCACTCGCTTTCACTCGGGCAGAGCCAGTTCGCCGCGATCGACCCGCGGCTGCTACACGAAGTGTGCGAGGGCCGCGACTCGGTGGTGGTCACGCCGTTGGCCCGGGGGCCGTCCACCTGGTACTTCGACACCGGCGAACTCGACGTCTGGGAAGTATGGGCGCGGGTTGCCGAACAACTGGGCACCGATCCCAATCGCACTGTGCTTTGCGGCTATTCGATGGGCGGGTATGCGACGTACAAGCTGGGGCTGAGCTACCCGCAGGTGTTCTCGCAGGCGGTGGTGCTGGCGGGGCCGCCGACGTGCGGTGTGCGGCTGCTGCCACACGTCGATCTTCCCGCCGACCTCGATTTGGACTCACCCTGTGCCCGTGAGGGTGATACCTGGAAGCTGCTGGTGAACGCCCGATGGCTGCCGTACGTCATCGCCCACGGGCTGCTTGACGAACTGGTGCCCTTCGCCTCGGCCGCCGAGCAGGTGCTGGAGTTGGACCGGCTGGGTTACCGGCACCGGTTCAGTGTTTACCCGCTCGAGGATCACATCGCCTGGGTGTTCCAGGACAAGTTCGAGGATCCGATCTCCCACATGGGAACCGCTGTGCGCCAAGCGGATCCGGGACACATCACGTTCGCCTGGTATCCGCAACTGGTGCGCGCCGATCTGGGTATCGGGCCGCACCAGGTGTGGTGGTTGTCGGAGCTGGCCGCAGCTCCCGAGGTGACCGCGCGACGCGGGGCGGTCGCCGAAGTCGACGCGCGCTCGTACGCGCGGCCGGATCCCACGCACGCCATTCGGCACCATCGCGGCGTCATTCCCGGTTTTGAGCCGACGCCCGGGCTGTACAGCGAGCTGGACTGGTACGTGGGACGCTCCGTCGGCCCGCTGCCGTATCTGACGTTGCGCCTCCAGGGTGTTGCCCGCCTGAGCGTCGATGTCGCGCGTGCCGGGCTGGCCGCGTTGCCGAAGTCGACCGTCACGGTGACCACCGATGTCGCCGCCCAGATCGCGCTCGCCGGCCTGCCTGCGGGGGTTGATGTGCAGCTCGACGGGGAACCGGCCGGGACGACCGTGACGGTGTCGCCTGGACGACACCGCATCACGTTGACGGCCGGACTGGCTGTTGATGGCTGAATTGTCGTGCCGAGTGATCGTGGCTAGCTTGGCGAAGCGATCATCGGGTGAATAGCGGCGACGGGCGGACCTGAGCGAAAATTCCGCACGTGGCTCCCTTGGCTGTCGACCCTGAGGCGTTGTACGCCGCGGGTAGCGCCGTGGCCGCGGCCGGGGAGGGTTTGGCCGCGAGCCTGACGGTGTTGGTCGCAGGTTTCTCGGCCCACACCGGTTTGGATGCCGCAGGCACGATCTTCGGGCTGGCGTATCAGGATGGGGCGGAGAAAATCCTGAAGGCCGCTGCGGCGGGCATCAACGCGTGCCGGCAATGCGGGGCCCGGATCCAGCAAGGCGCAGCGAACTATTCGAAGGTGGAAGCGGCCTCGACGCTAGGTGGCGGTGCCGGTGTCTTGCAGTCGCCGCCTGAGCCGCCTAAGACCAACCCTCCCGGGCCGCCGGGGACGTGGGGCAAAGGGGAACCACCGCCTTTGCTTTGGGCGGTAGTGGAGTCCTTCGTCGACGATGTGTGGCCGGACGGCGACGTTGAGGGATTGCATGCAGCGGCTGGTCGTTGGCGCGATTTTGCCGCGACGGTGAGCGGTATGAAAGGCGCACTCAACGCCTCCAAGTCGGTGTTTGACGGGCAACACCTGCCCGAAGGCGACAAGATCGATGATGCTTTATCGAAGATAGGCGACTGCCTAGCGCAGGTCGGCGATGTGTCCGGGAAGTTGGCGACGAACCTCGACAATTTCGCCAATCAGGTGAATCAAGCTCATAACCATATTCGAGACCTGTTGAACCGGTTGGGGTCGCTGACCGATCTGGGCCACGACCTGATGTTGATCGTCAAGGGTGACGCGCTCGACGAGATCAAGAAGATTGCCGATGACATCAATGGCGTTCTGCACGACTTGGGGCGTGAAGCCCGGGCCGGTGAGCAGGGCGTCAAGGTAGGAATGCAGGTCATCGACGGGCTGGTCGTCAAGCTCGAAAAGTACACGCGAGGCCAGCTCAAAGACTTTCTCGGTGATGCGGTCGGAAACCAGGTGGCGAGCGTCTTCGACACGTGGTTGAACGCGAACGAGGGTGTCCTCAAGGGCGCTGTCGGCATGGCGACCAGCATGGGTGACCTTCTCCCGGTCTGGAGTGCCGTCGATCCCGAGGGGTACGCGGCGACCTGGACTGGGTTGGCCAAAAACGTTTGGAAAGGCAGTCTTTTCAACGCCCTTCTCAACCCCAAGGAGGCTGGGGAAACACAGCTGCAGCAAATCAAATCCCTGCTGCACGTTGAAGATTGGAGTCGGGATCGGCCGGGATTGGGGTTTGGCGAGAACCTATTCGATTTCAGCACGTTGTTCATACCCGGGGCCGGTGAAGCGGGCGCTGCGGCTGATGGTGCTGGGGCTGCCGCACGAGGCGCCGAGGCCGCCGGTGCGGCAGGTCGTGCCGGCGAGAAAGCGGCCGGTGGACTTGGGGAGATTGCGGGTGCCCGCGGTGCCTTCGCCGGTATCTCCAAGACAGGTGGCGATCTGACCAAAAGCCTCGAAGGCGTCACCAAGGATCTGCCCGAGATCAAGCCTCCTGCGAGCGGCAGTCCGGTGGCATTGCCACCCGGCAAGCCGACTGAGCCGCCGGTCGAGTCGGCACCTCGTCCGGCCGACGGCGCTCCGGGCGCGCCTCACGGCTCGGCGCCTGCGGCAACGTCGCCGAGTCCGGCGGGCCCGAGAGCGGACGCCCCCTCCGGCCCGCACGAACCGGCGGGTGCTTCTACCGGTGGCCCGCACGAACCGATGTCGGTTCCGTCCGCCGGTTCGCCCGCCGCAGCAGTGCCGACCGCTGCCGGTGAGCGCTTGCCATCGGCGCTTCCGCAGCCGATTGACCATTCGCCGCCGGTGTCCGCCAGCGGATCTCCCGGCGGCGCATCACCTTTCGATGCCCACTCATCGGCGCCGCCGACGCCGGCATCCCCGCACTTCGCCCCTCCGAACGGTCACCCGGCTGAAGTGCCAACGCCCGGCGGTGGCTGGCACGGGCCTGGTGATGGCGGTCCTCCGGGCGGACACACGCCGGGAGAACCACCGCATGGTGCGAAACCGGATGGAGACGGCGACGGCGGTCCGCCGGGAGATCGGCCAGACGGCAAGGCTCCGGACGGTGACGATCCAGCCGGGCAAGGTCATGATCCTGACGACACGCATCCTTCGCACGGCGACGATGGGTCGGCGGACGGGCTCACGGCGGAGAAGCGCGACGAAATCATAGCTATGCCCAAGGGAGCTCGCCCTGATCCTTCGGAGTACTTGTCATCACAATATGTTGAGAGTCATCTGCGAAAATTCCACGATGGCGCAACCCGATTTATGCCGGAAAGCAATCTCGAGAAATACGGTATCGCTCAGCGGGATGGTACATCATTTGTGATGCCCAGTCATGAAGCAGATGCAATGACGGCAGCCACCGCGGGAGACTTGCGGGCAATGGAGAACGAGCTCGGATTACCTCGAGGGTTTTTGGACTCCAATAAGATTGTCAGGATAGATATCGCTGACCCAGAAGGCTTCAATCTGCGCGTTCCATCCGGTAACGAGGCCGGTGCGAACGAACAATGGATTCCCGGCGGTGTCTTACCTAATGGCGCATCGGAGGCTGTCATAGATGGTGGATTGATATCGCCCGACCACTACACTGTAACTGATGTCTTCGAGTAGAAAGAAATGTTATGAAATTTGATGACACATATTTTTCGCGAGAGGATAGATACTCGATCGGCGTCGAGTCGATGTCGGGCCGCTACTACGCGTCAATACCGGTAAGCAATGGGATCGTCGACTACGAAGAATATTACGAACTTACACTGGGTCAATATCACCAATTCCTAGCCGACAGGCAAGCGGCAGTCGATTTCATTGAAGCTTGTCGTCGGCACGAGCATGACGATCTACTCTTACAACAACCTGGCAGTAATCGCGGGACTCCCGTTTAAGGGTGGTCGGACGCCAGGACCGTGGACCTCCAACTTTCGTTAAGATCATGATCACCGATCCTGAAACAGACACTGATACAACGGTTTTCGAGCGAAGAAGCAGCTGAGGATGGATCCGGCAACCATCAATGCCGCAATCGTCGTAGCTATCGGCGACACCGCTGTTCCGCATATCGACCAACAGAAGTTGCTCGAAGTGTACGGGCCAGCGCAAGCCGAATCGCTAATGGCGCAGGTTTCCGACCTGGTGCACGAGGCCGTTGCGATGCCTATCGAATGGGGTAACAAGACGTTAGCGGAGGGCGTGAACGATATCCTGCAGCGTTTCCATGAAAAGCATCCGGAGTTATCTCAGGAAGCACTGCACGAGATTGGCCGATGTGTGGGATGGAATCTTCGTTAACTGATATGCCAAGTTCGGCACACGGTTACACCAAGAATTCGATCGCCTGTGCACGGTGGTGGGTAAGAGGCTGCAACAGACTAACTACTCGCCCCGGTCCAACAGGTCCGACGACCCCAGCACTCGCTCGATCTGAACCTCGATGACCACGCGTCGCGGGTTGGGTCGCGGCGTGCGGTAGCGCTGGGCGTACCGCAACTCCGCGTCGCGCACCGCGTCGACGTCGTTGTTGACCTTGGACCGCCCCTCCAGCGACAGCCACCGCGCGCCGTCGACCTGGCTGAGCACGGCCATTCCGCCGCGATCGGCGTTGACCGCCTTCTGCGAGCCCCCGGTGGTGATGACCCGCGCGATGTGCGTCTTGGGGTCGAAGGTGAAACCGACCGCCACCACGTGCGGTGAATTGTCGGCTCGCAGCGTGGTCAGCATGGCCAGATGGCGTTCCGACAAAAACGCCAACGCGTCGTCGGTGAGCCGGGTAGTGGTATTCGCCATCACCGCTCACGCTAGCGCAGGTGATAATCGCAGCCGTGGACGACACGGGCGCAGGTCCAGTACTTATCCTGGGCGGCCGCAGCGAGATCGGGATCGAGCTGGCGCGACTCCTCGCGCCGGGCGCGACGGTCGTGCTGGCCGCCCGCAAGGCCGATCACCTTGCGGAGCAGGTAAACGCGCTCAAAGCCGCCGGCGCCGCGGGGGTCGACACCAGGGAATTCGACGCCGACGACCTGGCCTCGCACGGCCCGCTGGTCGCCTCGGTCGTCGCCGACCACGGCCCCATCGGCACCGCGGTGCTGGCGTTCGGCATCCTGGGCGACCAGGCCCGCGCCGAAACCGACGCCGCGCACGCGGTCGCCGTCGTCCACACCGACTACCTCGCCCAGGTCAGCCTGCTCACCCATCTGGCGACGGTCATGCGCAAAGCGGACACGGGCCGCGTGGTGGTGTTCTCCTCGATCGCCGGCGCACGCGTGCGCCGCGCCAACTACGTCTACGGCTCGGCCAAGGCCGGCCTGGACGGCTTCGCCAGCGGCCTGGCCGACGCGCTGCACGGCACCGGGGTCCGGCTGCTGATCGCCCGGCCGGGATTCGTCATCGGCCGCATGACGGAAGGCATGACGCCCGCACCGCTGTCCAGCACGCCCGCGCAGGTGGCCGCCGCCACCGCGCATGCGCTCGCGAAGGGCCGCCGCACCGTGTGGATTCCGTGGGCGCTGGGCCCCGCGGCGGCGGTGATGCGACTGCTGCCGCAGTTCGTCTGGCGCAGGATGCCGCGATGATCCGCGCCGCTGACGATGCAGAGCGACGCGATGAGGAGGAGCGGGGCTCATGATCATCGTGGTCGGTATCGGCGCCGACGGCATAGCCGGCCTCGGTGAGGCATCGCGCGCCGAACTCCGCAGGGCTGCAATCGTTTACGGCTCCAAGCGGCAACTCGACCTACTCGACGACACGGTGCGCGCGCCCCGGCGGCAGTGGCCGTCGCCGATGTTGCCCGCGCTGCAAACGTTGCTCGACGAACACTCGAGTGACGTGCACGTGGTGGCCAGCGGCGATCCGCTGCTGCACGGCATTGGGGGCACCCTGATCCGCCTGCACGGCCGCGACAACGTCAGGGTCCTGCCGCACGTGTCGTCGGTGACGCTGGCGTGCGCGCGGATGGGCTGGAACGTTCACGACACCGACGTGATCAGCCTGGTCACCGCGCCTCCGCACACCGCGGTGCGTCGCGGCGGTCAGGCGATCGTGCTGGCGCAAAGCAAGTCCACACCAACGGAGCTCGCCGCACTGCTCACCGCGCATGGCCGCGGCGATTCGGAGTTCACCGTTCTCGAACGACTCGGCGCCCCGGACGAGCACCGGCGCGACGGCACCGCCCGCGACTGGGCCGACGACCGAGATCTCGACGACCTCAACGTGATTGCCGTGCGATATCTGCCCGACGAACGCGTCTCACCCCTGCCCGACGACGCCTTCACCCACGACGGGCAGATCACCAAGCAAGGCATCCGCGCGGTGACGCTGGCCGCCCTGGCGCCACGCCCGGGGGAGCGATTGTGGGACGTCGGCGCGGCCTCGGGCAGCATCAGTGTGGAGTGGTGTTTGAGCGGAAGAGGGTGCAGCGCAGTGGTATTCGAAAGCCACGAAGAACGCCGGCGCAACCTCGAAGTGAATGCCGCGGCCTTCGGAGTCAGCATCGATGTGCGCGGCGAGGCCCCCGGCGCGTTCGACGGCGCCGAGCCGCCGTCGGTGATCTTCATCGGCGGCGGACTGACCCAACCCGGCCTGCTCGACGCCTGCTGGGCCAACCTGGCCGTCGGCGGGCGGCTCGTCGCTAACGTGGTCACCACCGAGTCCGAAGCCGTTCTGACCCAAGCGCATCAGCGCCTGGGTGGTCAGCTGCGACGCTTCCAGCACTATCACGGCGAGCCGCTGGGCGCCTTCACCGGCTGGCGCCCGCAGTATCCCGTCACCCAGTGGGCGGTGACCAAGTGACGGTGTATTTCATCGGCGCGGGTCCGGGTGCTGCCGACCTCATCACCGTGCGCGGCCAGCGGCTCCTGCAAACCTGCCGGGTGTGCCTGTATGCCGGCTCGATCATGCCCGACGACCTGCTGGCGTTGTGCCCGCCGGACGCGAAAG
Source organism: Mycobacterium colombiense (assembly GCF_001665835.1). Taxonomy (GTDB): domain Bacteria; phylum Actinomycetota; class Actinomycetes; order Mycobacteriales; family Mycobacteriaceae; genus Mycobacterium; species Mycobacterium colombiense_A. Next base: position 27,460 of record NZ_LZSX01000068.1, read on the forward strand.
TGGTTGACACCGGCCCGCTGACGTTGGAGCAGATCGTCACCGAGTTGAGCGAGGCACACGCCGCCGGCCTGGACGTGGCGCGGCTGCATTCCGGTGATCCGTCGCTCTACAGCGCACTGGCCGAGCAATGCCGGCGGCTCGACTCCCTCGGCATCGACTACGAAATCGTGCCCGGCGTACCGGCTTTCGCCGCCGCGGCGGCCGCGCTGAAGCGCGAGCTCACCGTTCCCGGGGTGGCGCAGACCGTGACACTGAGCAGGGTGGCGACCCTGTCGACGGCCATGCCGCCCGGCGAAGACCTGAAGACCCTGGCCCAATCCGGCGGGACCCTCGTCCTGCATCTGGCCGCCGCCCAGATCGACTCCATCGTCCCGCAGCTTCTCGAAGGCGGCTATCAACCCGAAACACCGGCAGCCGTTGTGGCTTTCGCGAGCTGGCCGCAAGAGGCGGTGCTGCGCGGCACCCTCGCGGACATCGCCGGGCAGATGCACCGGGCCAACATCACCAAGACCGCCGTCATCGTCGTGGGCGACGCGCTGACCGCCGGCGGCTTCGCCGACAGCTACCTGTACTCGACCGGGCGCGCCCGGGGGAGCAGGCATTGATGCGCGTCCTGCTGCTCGGCGGCACCGGCGAGGCGCGCGCCCTGGCGAAAGCCCTGCACCCGCGCGTCGACATCGTCAGCTCCCTGGCCGGGCGCGTTCCGGATCCGGCCCTGCCGGTCGGCCCGGTCCGCATCGGCGGCTTCGGTGGTGTCGAAGGACTACAGAGATGGCTGCAAGACGAACGCATCGACGCCCTCGTCGACGCCACCCACCCGTTCGCGGCGACCATGACGGCGCACGCCGCCGACGCGTGCGCTGACTTGCGGATCCCTTACCTGATCCTGGCCCGCCCGGCATGGGACCCGGGCACCGCCATCGTCGTCGACTCGGACGCTGACGCCGCTGAAACCGTTGCCCAGCAAGGCTATTCGCGGGTGTTTCTCACCACCGGACGCTCGGGCGTGCGGGCCTTCGCCGGCAGCGACGCGTGGTTTCTGATCCGGGCGGTCACCGACCCCGATGCGTCCGCGCTGCCGCGTCATCACCGGGTGCTGCTGTCCCGCGGACCGTACGGCTACGACGATGAGTTCGCGCTGTTGCGCGACCACCGCATCGATGCCCTGGTCACTAAGAACAGCGGCGGGGACATGACCCGCGCGAAGCTGGATGCGGCGGCGGCGCTGGACGTTCCGGTGGTGATGGTGGCGCGGCCGCCGCTACCCGCCGGGGTTTTGACCGTCGGCACGGTGGCCGAGGCCGCCGAATGGGTTGGCGCGCTAGCCCGTTAGGTGGCTGCGCTCACCGTCGGCCAGCAGCGCGTCGCGGGCGCGCGCAACCCGGGAGCGGATGGTGCCCACCGGGCAGCCGCAGACCGCGGCGGCGTCCGCGTAGGGCAGGCCGAGCAGCTGGGTGAGCAAAAGCGCTTCGCGCTGTTCGGCATTGAGGTTCGCGATCATCGTCGTCACCTCGACCACGTCCTCGAAACCGCGGGCGTGCCGGTCCCCACGCACCACGTGTTCCGGATCGGCGCCCTGGGCGGCGCGGGGCCGCGATTGCAGGTGGCGGATGTGGTCGGCCACGACGCGGCGCGCGATCGACAGCAGCCAGGTCCGCGCGCTCGAGCGCCCGGAGAATCGCTCGATGGCGCCGATGGCGCGCAGGAAGGTTTCTTGAGTCAGATCGTCGGCGTTGCCCGTATCCGACAGATAGGCGACGAACCGCCACACGTCTTGCTGGGTGGCCTTGATGAACGACTCGAGCGCTCGCGAGTTTCCGCGTGCGGCTGACAACGCGAGCTCGGTTACGGCCTCGTCGTCGCTCGGCGCGGTCATGCCCAACCACCTTTGTTGTGCGAGTTTTCCGATTCTACGACGGCTCGTCGTAGAGGACGCGGTGGGGTCGATGGCCGCGTGGTTGATGGGGCGTAGGTGCCCGCGCCGCCGACCACCGGGTGAGTCCGCCGCCCAGGCGGGAAAGTCGGCGTCATCCGAGGCATCTGAACCGCGCCGTCGGTGCGAGCCCACCCGTTCCCGCGCCACCAGCAATGCGAACGCCAGGCCCAACAACAGGGGCATGTGGCTGGCGATGCGGGTCGCGGTGACTTCGCCGTCGAAGGCGTCGACGATCACATAACCCAGCAGCGCAACGGAATAGACACCGGTGATTGCGGCCACCCCCGACGCGGATGCGGGCCACACGCCGGCGGCGATCATGGCCAGACCCAGCGCCAGCAACCAGGCCGTCGACTCGTGCATCAGGTGCTCGCCGGACATCGCGCCGTGCATGTGACTGGACACCATGCCGAAATCGATTCCGCTGATTTGGGCGGCGGCGATCGCCACCTGGAAAAGGCCGACGGCGATCAGGCCCCACCGCCGGTAGTGTGACCGCAACCAGCGCATCCGGGTCTGGTGTCCGGTGGGCTGCTCGCCGATGCTGGCCATGATCTTCTCGACCAGATCGGGTCCGTCGGCGGGAGTCACCGACGCCAGCCGCCGCGTCTGCACCGCCGCCCCTATCAGCCAGGAGCGGCAGCCGCGGCAGGATTCGAGGTGGGCGTCGACTTGCTGCGCGAGCACCTGCGGACGCTCGCCGTCCAGTCGAGCCGACAGCGCTTCGCGCGCAATCTCACACCGCATCCCTGCATCGTTGCGCATGGCCGGGCCGCGCGCAAAGACTCGCGGAATCTAGGGGCAGAACGAAATCGCAGGGAACTTATTCGTGCCGACAACCGACCTCTGATCGAACGCATCGCCCAGCCCGTCCACAAGTTCACCGAAGAGGTATTCGTGCTCTTGCCTGAAGGCCCCCGACGATGACCGCCCCGATCTGGATCGCGTTTCCGCCCGAAGTGCATTCGACGCTGCTCAGCAGCGGGCCCGGCCCCGCGTCGCTGCTGGCCGCCGCAACGGCATGGTCGTCGCTGAGCACCGACTACGCGACCGCGGCCGCCGAGCTCAGCGGAGTGTTGGGCGCCGTGCAGGCGGGTTCGTGGGACGGACCCACCGCGGACCAGTACGTGGCCGCACACGCCCCTTACCAGGCCTGGCTGCTGGAGAGCGCGGCCAAGAGCACCGCGGCGGCGAGCCTGCACGAGACCGCGGCCACCGCCTACACCGCGGCCCTGGCCGCCATGCCGACGCTCGGCGAACTCGCGGCCAATCACGCGGTGCACGGGACGCTGGTCGCCACGAACTTCTTCGGGATCAACACCATCCCCATCGCCGTCAACGAGGCCGACTACGCGCGCATGTGGGTACAGGCCGCCACGACGATGACCACCTATCAGGCCGTCAGTGCATCGGCCCTGGCGGCGGTCCCGGCGACGACGCCCGCGCCGACGATCGTCGTGCCGGGAGCGGAGGCGGGCACCGCAAGCGTCGCGGCGGTACAGGCGGCCGCCGTGGCGCCGGCCTCGGATTCCGGCTCCAACCTCAACAACGCGGATACCTCGAGTGCCCAACAGCAGGCCACCACGGCGACGCAGACCTACCCGTCCTGGCAGGACCAGCTCACGGCTTGGCTGAAGCAATACACCCAGAACTTCGCGTGGCCGGTGTCGGAAGAATTGAATCCCAACGGCTGGCCGTTTCCGCCGGTGCCGTGGGTCAACAGTCTCGCCTCGTTCTTCGGGCAGCTCGGACTGTCGCCGGCCCTGTCGAGCGCGCTGGGCTGGGCCATCTTCCACACCCTGATGATCTTCTGGCCGTTCATCCAGCTCGCGATCCAGATGGCGGTGGTGCTCGCACCGGTCGTCGTCGCCGCCATCGGTGCGGCAGCGGCGGGCGGGGTGGCGGCCGCGGTCACCGCGATCAGCGTCGCGGTCCCGCTCTCGACGCCGGCGCCGTTGCCGGCCGTCGCGGCGGCACCGGCACCGGCAGCCGTTCCGGCGCCGACGATCGCCACCGCGCCCGCCAGTGTGAGCCACGTGCCGACACCGTCGACCGCCCCCGCGACGACCGTCGCCGGATCGGCGGGCGGCGGACCCGTCGGTGGGGGACCCGGCGTGGGCTTCGGTCCCACGGCGACCGACGGCATCGGAGCGAACGTGTCCAACGCCCTGTATGCGGTGGGGCTTTCGGGACTGTCGGCGCGCGGCAGCGCGAGCAGCCGGTCGCGACGTAAGTCGGAGGAACCGTCGTCCGACGACGTCGAAGCACCCGCCGCCGCGGCCGCGGCCGCCGCGGCCAAGAAAAAGGCCAGGGCCCGCAGGCGCCGCGGTGGCACCGTCACCGAGCGGGCGTACCGCTACGAATTCATGGACTTGGACGACGGTGTGGATCCAACCGGTGACGGCGAAGACCCTTACGCCGCAAGCCCTTCCGAGGACAGTGCCGGACCGCTCGGATTCGCCGGTGCCGCAGGAAAATCCGATGCCGCGCAGGCCACCGGGTTGGTGACGTTGACCCGTGACGGGTTGAGCGGCGGCCCCACCGTGCCGATGATGCCGAGCACCTGGGACCGCGACTAGCCCTGGTAGCGCCGCGGCGTGAAGACCCGATCGGCGGAATCGTGTGAGTACCACTGGGTTTGCGACGACCCGACGATCAGCAGGCAGCGCATGTCGATCTCGCCGGGATTGAGATCGGCCAGCCTGACCACGCGGACGTCTTCGTCGGGGCCGGAGACGTTGCGGCCGATCACCACCGGGGTACCGGGTTCGCGGTGGGCCAGCAAGATTTCGCGCATCGCGCCGACCTGCCAGGTTCGCGTCTTGGACGCGGGGTTGTAAACCGCCAGCACCAGGTCGGCGGCCGCGGCGGCCTGCAGCCGCGCGGAGATCACCTCCCACGGCTTGAGGCGGTCGGACAGCGAGATCACCGCGTAGTCGTGCCCCAGCGGGGCGCCGACCCGGCTGGCCACCGCCTGGGCGGCGGTCATCGCCGGAATCACCCGGACCTGCACGCCCGGCCATTCTTTGGCCTCTTCCAGCACCGCGGTCGCCATCGCGAACACACCCGGGTCACCCGACGACACCACCGCCACGGCGCGGCCCTGCTCGGCCAGCGCGCACGCCAGCCGGGCCCGCTCGGGCTCGTCGCGGTTGTCGCTGGGGTGACGCTGCTGGCCGTCGCGGGCCGGGACGCGGTCCAGGTAGCCGCCGTAACCGATCAGGTCGGTCGCCGCGGCCAGCTCGCGCCGGGTCTGCGGCGTCATCCAGTCCATGTCGCCGGGACCCAGTCCCACCACCGCGACGCTGCCGGCGGCGGGGGTGCGTCGTCCGCGCTGCCCGCCCGGCAGGATGGCCAGCGAGAAGTATGGGACGCCGGCCTCGTCGACGTCGGCGGCGGGCAGTATGCGTTGGGTGGCGGTGCTGGCCCGCTCGACGTAGAACGCGTCGTCGAGCTGTCCCGACGCCGAAAGCGCTTCCCGCACAGCATGATACGAACGTCCAAGCTTGAGCACGACGGCGGCGTCGGCGTCGGCGAGTCGACGGGTCAGCTCTTCGACCGGCAAGGTGCCCGGCAGCACCGACAGCACCTCGTCGCCGGCCACCAACGGTGTCGCGATGGCCGCCGAGGCGGCGCTCACCGACGTCACGCCGGGGACGATGACCGCGTCGAACCGCTCCGTGAGCCGGGTGTGCAGGTGCATGTAGGAGCTGTAGAACAGCGGATCGCCCTCGGCGAGCAGGGCGACATTGCGACCGGCGTCGAGGTGCGCCGCGATGCGCTCGGTGGCCTCGACGTAGAAGTCCTCGATCGCACCGGCATAGCCGCCGGGATGGTCGGTCGTCTCGGTGGTGACGGGATAGACCAGGTGCTCCTCGATCTGACCGGGCCGCAGATATGGTTCGGCGATACCGCGCGCGATGCTGCGGCCGTGCCGGGCGCTGTGATAGGCCACCACGTCGGCCTCGCCGATTACCCGGGCGGCTTTGACGGTCACCAATTCCGGGTCACCGGGCCCCAGCCCGACGCCCCACAGGACGCCCCGGTTGGTCATTCGCGGTCGCTTGCGATCGCGTTGACGGCGGCGGCGGCCATGGCACTGCCGCCACGACGGCCCCGCACCACCAGATACGACGTTCCGCGCGGGTTCTCGATGAGCTCCTGTTTGGATTGCGCCGACCCGACGAAACCCACCGGCCCGCCCAGCACCCCGGCCGGCGGGGCCAACCCGTCATCGATCAGTTCGAGCAGCCGGAACAGCGCGGTCGGGGCGTTGCCGATCGCCAGCACCGCGCCGGGCAGCCGGTCCGCCCACAGCTCCACTCCGGCCGCCGAGCGCGTGGTCTGCCGACGGGCGGCCAGCTCCGCCGCCCGCGGATCGGCCACCAGCGACACCACCTGGTTGCCGGCCGGCAGCCGCGCGGCGGTGATCCCGGCGGCCACCATCGACGAATCGCACAGCACGGGAGCGCCGCCGCGTAGGGCCGCGCCGACGCGGTCGACGACGTCGTCGGTGAACGCGACGTGCTCGGCGACGTCGACCTGGCCGCAGGTGTGGATCAACCGGACGACCACCCGTGCCACGTCGGCGGGGAATCGCGCCAGGTCGGCTTCGGCGCGGATCGTCGCGAACGACTGGCGATAGATCTCCGCCGCGTCGCGGATGTAGTCGAGCACCCGCCCACTTTAAGGCTCACCCACGCGGCGACCCGCCGCACCCGGCTACAGCCGCCGGTATCCGTCCGGTGTAGCCACCAGCACCTCGCCGGCGAGGGGACTGCCGCACGCCCGGTCGCAGCCGACGAAGTGCCGGTGCACCGTTGAGTCGGGATCCAGCGATCGCGCGGCGTCGGCCCGCACGTCGGCGGCCGAGCTCGCGCAGCCGGGGCTGCCGGTGCAGGCGCTGACGGTCAGCCAGGGGGAATGCTCGTCGAACACCAGGCCCAGGGGCGCCAACACCCGCAGCGCGGTGTCGGCCACCTCTTCATTGAGGTCACACACCAGCACCGAGCGCCACGGCGTGATCACCAGCGGCGCGTCGATCGCGGCCAGGTACTCGGCGACGCGTGCCGGCAGCACACCCAGAGGCACCGCAGCGCCCAGCGTCACCCGCCCGTCGTCCTGGCCGATCCAGCCCACCGGCGCCGCCTTGGTGACGGCCGGAAAGGGTGTGGCGCGCGGCTCGGCGCCGGGTAGCAGCCGCCGAATGTCGTCCAATTCCTGGACGCGCCAGGCTGTTCCGCGGATGTCGACAAACCGCGTCGCGAGAGTGATCAGCGTCTCGACCACCTCGCCGGCCGCCAGCCGGACACCCGTATCGCGCCCGGCCAGCAACAGGGCACAGCCCTCGGGGGACGCGTGCACCCCGACGTCGGCGCGCAGCCCCGAGACGTCGGCGCGCCCGTCGTCCAGGCTGAACCAGAACCGGCCGCCCAGTTCTGCGAGCCTGGGCTCGGCGCAGAGGGCGGCATCGAGCTCGCCGACCCAGCGCCGGACGTCGAGGTGTCCTCCCGAGCGCCCCGACAGCGGTGACGCGACGATGTTGCGGACCCGCTCGTGCGTCGTCGACGGCAACAGGCCCGCGGCCGCGAGCGCTTCGCCCACCGCGGTCACGTCGGTCAGCCCGCGCAACTGCACGTTGCCCCGGGCGGTCAGCTCGAGCGTTCCCGACCCTGACTGGTTACTGACGGCGGCCAGCGCGGCCAGCTGCGCGGCGGTGATCATGCCGCCGGGCAGCCGGATCCGGGCCAACGCGCCATCGGCCGCCTGGTGCACCTGCAGCGCACCCGGGCATGAGTCGGTGTCGCGTGCTCGGGGCATGGTTCACCGTACGACGTTACGCAACGCTGTCCCATTGTTCGTCGGTCACATCGGCGAGGCAACGGTAGGCGATCACCGGGACCCCAGGGTTCGCCACGCCACCGTTGATGTTGAGACAGGGACCTAGGGCGCTGGTCACCTGGCCGTTGGGCTGGATACTCCAACGCGCGTTGTTCGGATTGGTCTGGCAGCTCGAGAGGATCACCGGGGTGGTATCTGCTGGGCTGCTGATGCTCGCGCACTGCCCGGCGAAGGCCGCGCTCTCGATCTGACCGGCCGCGTTGAAATTCCAGAGCTGGGACGTCGACCCGTTGCAGGCGTTGATCATTGTCGGGGCGTTGTTGCCGTTCGGGCCGTCGAGACACCAATTGCCCATTCGGCTCTTCAACTGGACCGGGCCGGCGGCACTGGCCACACCAGCGCTCAGCAGCGCGACACCGAGCCCCGCGCCGGTTATGACAAGGGCCCGGCACACACCGCCCATCAGCTGTGATTCATGCATTTCAGTTCCATCTCTCGGCCCGGCCCGCCATCTGAACCAGGCGGTTTGCCGCAGGTAACAAGTACCCCGGCCTGCGGGAATCATGCCCGCGGCGCCTGCACCGCCCTTGCGACGAGCGTGCATTCACTGCGAGATTCCGGCCGCCCGGGATTGCCTTCAGCCAGACGTAAACCCTTACCCCAGCCCCCGGCCGCGCCATAGCGTCGGCACAGTGAGCATTGCCACCGCGCTCGACGCTGCGCCGAGCAAGCCGGGCGGCGCCCCATCCGGCGGGCCGAGCGGGTTATGGGCGCGCCGCAAATGGGAAGTCGTGCGCGTCGCGTCGCCACTGGCGCTGCTGGCGCTGTGGCAGCTGGGCAGCGCGCTCGGCGTGATTCCCGCCGACGTGCTCCCGGCCCCCTCCTTGATCCTCGAGGCGGGCGTCGAGTTGACCCGCAACGGCCAGCTCGCCGACGCCTTGCACATCTCCACCGTCCGCGTTGTAGAGGGGCTGCTGCTGGGCGGGATCATCGGGATCGTGGCGGGCGCGGCGGTCGGCCTGTCCCGCTGGGTCGAATCGACCGTGGACCCGCCGATGCAGATGATCCGGGCACTGCCGCACCTGGGACTGATCCCGCTGTTCATCCTCTGGTTCGGAATCGGCGAGTTGCCCAAGGTGCTGCTCGTCGCCCTGGGGGTGATCTTCCCGCTTTACCTCAACACCTTTTCGGCAATCCGGCAGGTCGATCCCAAGATGCTGGAAACCGCTCAGGTACTGGGCTTTTCGTTCTCGCAGCGGTTCACCCGGATCATCGTGCCCAGCACGGCGCCACAGGTGCTCGTCGGCTTCCGCCAATCGCTGGCCATCGCGTGGCTGACCTTGATCGTCGCCGAGCAGATCAACGCCGACAAGGGAATTGGTTTCCTGATCAACAACGCCCGCGATTTTCTGCGAATCGACATCATCATTTTCGGGCTGACCATCTACGCGCTGCTGGGCATCATCACCGACGCGCTCGTCCGGCTCATCGAACGCCGCACGCTGCGGTACCGACACTGAAAGGTCCAGGCTTGACACTCATCGCGGAATCGTCCGCCGCCACCCGCGGGCGGACTGACATCGCCGGCGAGCTGCGCCACGTCGACAAGTGGTACGGAAACCGGCAGGTGCTCAACGACGTTTCGGTGCGGGTGCAACGCGGCGAGATCGTCGCGCTGGTCGGCCGCAGCGGCTCGGGCAAATCGACGGTGCTGCGGGTGCTCGCCGGACTGTCGGATGACCACAGCGGGCAGCGCACGGTGGCCGGCGCACCGGCGCTGGCCTTCCAGGAGCCGCGCCTGTTTCCGTGGCGCGATGTGCGGACCAACGTCGGTTACGGGCTCACTCGCAGCCGCCTCCCGCGGGCGCAAGTCCGGGATCGCGCCGACCGGGCGCTGGCCGACGTCGGGCTGGCCGACCATGCCGGGGCGTGGCCGCTGACCCTGTCCGGCGGTCAGGCGCAACGTGTTTCGCTGGCCCGCGCGCTGGTGGCCGAGCCACAACTGCTGCTGCTCGACGAGCCGTTCGGTGCGCTGGACGCGCTGACCCGGCTGGCCATGCACACCCTGCTGCTGGATCTGTGGCGCCGGCACGGGTTCGGGGTGTTGCTGATCACCCATGACGTCGACGAAGCGGTCGCGCTGGCCGATCGTGTGCTGGTGCTCGACGAGGGCCGCGTCGTGCACACGCTGACCATCGAGGAGCCTCGCCGCGCACCGGGTGATCCCGGTGCGCACACCGAGCGGCATCGCGCGGAGTTGCTGGATCGTCTTGGTGTGCGGCTTTGACGCGGGGTTTCGTCGCGCTGGCCGCGACGGTCGTATTCCTGTTGGCCGGATGTGTCTCGCGCACAGCGAGTTTGGGGCCCAAACCGCCGCCGGCCCCGGTGCCGCTGTCGGAGCTGACCGGTCTCACCCTGCAGGTGGGGGACCAGAAGGGTGGCACCGAAGCGCTGCTGCGCGCCGCCGGGCAGCTGGACAACCTGCCCTACCGCGTCGCGTTCTCGACGTTCACTTCCGGGCCGCCGCAGGTCGAGGCGGCCACCGCGGGCAAGATCGACTTCGCGATCACCGGCAACACGCCGCCGATCTTCGGGGCCGCCAGCAACGCGAAGATCAAGGCGGTCTCCGCGTACGGTGGCGGCGGGGCGGGCAATCGCGTTCTGGTGCATGCCGATTCGCCCATCACGTCGGTCTCCGACCTGCGTGGCAAGGCGATCGCCGTCGCCAAGGGCAGCTCGTCGCACGCCAACCTGCTGGCCCAGCTGGACAAGGCCGGGCTCAAACCCGCCGAGGTAAAGTTCGTGTTCCTGCAGCCCGCCGACGCGCTGTCGGCGTTCAGCCAGCATCAGGCCGACGCCTGGGCCATCTGGGATCCGTATACGGCCCAGGCCGAACAGCAGATCCCGGTGCGCAGCATCGCCGAGGCGCAGGGCGTCACCAATGGCGACTGGGTGGGCGTCGCATCCGACCAGGCGCTGGACGACCCGAAGCGCAACACCGCGCTGTCCGACCTGCTGGTACGTTTCGAGAAGGCCGTACAGTGGGCCAGGGCTCACCCCCAACAATGGGCCCAAGACTATTCCGCCGCAGTAGGATTGGATCCCCAAGTGGCGGCGGTCGCGGCGACGCGCAGCCTGCGACTACCGACCGAACTCGGTGACGACGTGGTCGCGTCGGAACAGAAGCTGGCCGATTTGTTCGCGGCCGCAGGCCAGCTCGCATCGTCGCCCCGGTTTGCCAACTGGGTCGACCGTCGATTCAATGAGGCGTTGCGACAAGGCCTCGCCAGCTGATCTGAGGAGTTATGGCGGCAAAGTTCTTCTGGTTCCTGCCGACCACCGGCGACAGCCGATCCATCGTGGGTGGTTCGCATGCGTCGTCGCACCACGTGGTTCCGGCGAGTCATCGCAAGCCGACGCGCCGCTATCTGGCCGAGGTGGCGCGCGCCGCGGACCGGCTCGGCTACGAGGGCGTGCTGACTCCCACCGGGACCTGGTGTGAGGACGCGTGGTTGACGGCGTCGGCGCTGCTGGCCGAGACGGAACGGTTGAAGTTCCTGGTCGCGTTCCGGCCGGGCCTGGTGCCGCCGACGCTGGCCGCGCAGCAGACCGCGACGCTGCAGCGCTTTTCGGATGGCCGGGTGCTGCTCAACGTCGTCAGCGGTAGCGACGACCGCGAGCAGCGTCGCTTCGGTGACTGGCTCGGCCACGACGAGCGCTACGCGCGCACCGGCGAATTCCTGCACATCGTCAGTTCGGTGTGGCGGCGGGAATCCGTCGACTTCGAGGGCAAGTACTACCACGTCGAAGACGCACGGGTGTCCGAGCCGCCGGATCCGTTGCCGCAGATCTATTTCGGCGGATCCTCACCGCCGGCACTGGCGATCGCGGCCGAATACGTGGACGTGTACCTCACCTGGGGTGAGCCGCCGCAGGCCGCGGCGGAGAAGATCACCAAGGTTCGGGCGCTGGCCCAGGAGCGTGGCCGCAACGTGCGGTTCGGGATCCGGTTGCACACCATCAGCCGCGACACCTCCGCTGCGGCATGGGCCGTGGCCGAGGAACTGGTCAGCGAACTTAGCCCCGAGCAGATCGCGAATGCCACTGAGCAGCATGCACGTTCGGAATCCGAAGGGCAGCGCCGCATGACCGCGCTGCACGGCGGCCGCCTCGACAAGCTGGAGATCTACCCGAACCTGTGGGCCGGAGTCGGGCTGGTGCGCGGCGGTGCGGGCACCGCGCTGGTCGGCAGCCACCAGGAAGTCGCCAACCTCATCGCCGAATACCACGCGCTGGGCTTCGACGAATTCATCCTGTCGGGCTATCCGCATCTGGAAGAGGCCTACTGGTTCGCCGAGGGAGTGCTGCCGATCCTGCGCAACAAGGGCGTTGCCTGATGGAGGATTGAACACGCGTCAGTATGGGCATCCTCGTGCCCGTGAGGACGGTGGAATATGCCCCCGGCCGGTGGGCCGATGTCTTCGGCGAGCCGGCGCCGTCCACGATCTTGCTGTGGCACGGCGCGCAAACCGACGCCCGCGCCGCCGTCGGCCCCTTGGCCGGCATGCTGGCCGGGCGGTCCGCGGTGGTGGTGGCACCGGACTGGAACTCCCACGCCGACGACTGCGGGCGGGAAGATCTGCTGCGGTCGCTGGAGTTCACCCGCAACCTCGCCACCGACGCCGGGCGCATCCTGCTTGTCGGGTGGTCGATGGGCGGTGCCGCCGCGGCGGGCGTGACGCTGCACGCGGCGCAATTCGACTTCGCTCCGGCGCACACGGTGTGCCTCGCCGGGGCCTTCATGGCCCCCGATCCGATTTCCGGTGCGCCGCTGACCGTCGGGCTGAGCGCCGTCGAGGTCGGTTCGCCGTTCTCGTTGCTGCACGGCCTCGACGATGACGTCGTGCCGGTGGACGCCAGCAGGGCTTTCGCCGCCCGGCTGGAACGTATCGGTTGGCCCGTGGAGGTGGTGGAACTGGCGGCCGATCACGGGTCGATCGCCGGCGCCGACTACGACGCCCTCGCGGACCGCTACGAACCGGCGAAGGACGGCCCGGCTCGAATCATGGCGCAACAGGTCGCCGGCCTGATCGCGGCGATGCTGGGCGGTTGACCGGTCCCAGTAGGCGCGAGCGCGCCTCGTTGCGGTACGAATGACGGGTGGCTGAGCCGACCATCCTGCTGTTATCGACATCCGATACGGACCTGATCAGCGCCCGTTCCAGCGGGAAGAACTATCGGTGGGCCAACCCGTCGCGGCTGTCGGAAGAGGAGCTGCCCGACCTGCTGGCCGGCGTCGCCATCGTGGTGGTGCGGATCCTCGGCGGCTACCGGGCGTGGCAAAGCGGCATCGACACGGTGATCGCCAGCGGGGTGCCCACGGTGTTGGTCAGCGGCGAGCAGGCCGCCGACGCCGAGTTGACCGGTCTGTCCACGCTGGCGGCCGGCATCGCGGTGCAGGCGCACATCTACCTGGCCCACGGCGGTGTGGACAACCTGCGCCAGCTGCACGCCTTCCTCTCGGACACCGTGCTGATGACCGGGTTTGGATTCACCCCGCCGGTCGTGACCCCGACGTGGGGGGAACTGCCGCGGCCGAACGCCGTTGATACCGACGGCCCGACGATCGCCGTGCTGTACTACCGCGCGCAGCACCTGGCCGGCAACACCGGCTACGTCGAGGCGCTGTGCCGGGCCATCGAAGACGCCGGCGCGCGGGCGATGCCGGTCTACTGCGCATCGCTGCGCACCGCCGAACCCGAACTGCTGCAACGGCTGGGCGACGCCGACGCCATGGTGGTCACCGTCCTGGCCGCCGGGGGACTGAAGCCGGCCACGGTGTCGGCCGGCGGCGACGATGACAGCTGGAACGTCGAACACCTTGCCGCGCTGGATATCCCGATCCTGCAGGGACTGTGCCTCACCAGTCCCCGCGACCAATGGCGCGCGAACGACGACGGCCTGAGCCCGCTCGACGTGGCAAGCCAGGTGGCGGTGCCCGAGTTCGACGGCCGCATCATCACCGTGCCGTTCTCCTTCAAAGAGATCGACGACGACGGACTGATCTCTTACGTCGCCGACACTGAACGGTGCGCCCGGGTCGCGGGCTTGGCGGTCCGCCACGCGCGGCTGCGCCATGTCGCCCCGGCGGATAAGCGGGTGGCCCTGGTGTTCTCGGCCTATCCCACCAAGCACGCCCGCATCGGTAACGCGGTCGGGTTGGACACGCCGGCCAGCGCCGTCGCGCTGCTGCAGGCGATGCGCGAGCACGGCTACCGGGTGGGTGAGTTGCCGGGCGTCGAGGCCAACGACGGCGACGCCCTGATCCACGCGCTGATCGAGCGGGGCGGACACGACCCCGACTGGCTCACCGAAGGCCAGCTGGCAGGCAACCCGATCCGGGTGTCCGCCAAAGATTACCGCGAATGGTTCGCGACCCTACCCACCGAGTTCACCGACGCCGTCACCGAGCACTGGGGCCCGGCACCCGGGAATCTCTTTGTGGACCGCAGCAACGATCCCGACGGCGAAATCGTCATCGCCGCAATGCAATCGGACAACCTGGTGCTGATGGTGCAGCCGCCCCGCGGCTTCGGCGAAAACCCGGTCGCCATCTACCACGACCCTGATCTGCCGCCCAGCCACCACTACCTGGCCGCCTATCACTGGCTCGACGTCGGCTTCGGGTCGCACGCGGTGGTGCATCTGGGCAAGCACGGCAACCTGGAATGGCTGCCCGGCAAGACGCTGGGCATGTCGGCGGCCTGCGGCCCCGACGCCGCGCTGGGCGACCTGCCGATGATCTACCCGTTCCTGGTCAACGATCCCGGCGAGGGCACACAGGCCAAACGGCGCGCGCACGCCGTTCTGGTCGACCATCTGATCCCTCCGATGGCGCGCGCCGAATCCTACGGCGACATCGCGCGTTTGGAGCAGCTGCTCGACGAGCACGCCAACGTCGCCGCGCTGGACCCTGGCAAGCTGCCCGCCATCCGCCAGCAGATCTGGACGCTGATGCGGGCCGCGAAGATGGACCACGATCTGGGCCTGACCGAACGTCCCGAGGAAGACTCGTTCGACGACATGCTGCTGCACGTCGATGGCTGGCTGTGCGAGATCAAGGATGTCCAGATCCGCGACGGCCTGCACATCCTGGGGCAAAAGCCCACGGGGGAAGCCGAACTGGATCTGGTGCTGGCGATCCTGCGGGCTCGCCAACTGTTCGGTGGCGAGCACACCCTGCCCGGATTGCGACAGGCCCTGGGTTTGGCCGAGGACGGCACCGACGACCGGACCGCGGTCGATCACACCGAGGCCGTGGCCCGCCAGCTCGTCGCCGCCCTGCAGGCGACCGGCTGGGATGCCGATGCGGCCGAACGGATCGCCGGCGCGCCCGACGTCGCCGCGGTGCTGCGATTCGCGGCCACCGAAGTGGTGCCGAGGCTCGCCGGTACCGCCGCCGAAATCGAGCAAGTGCTGCGCGCCCTGGACGGCCGGTTCATCCCGGCCGGCCCGTCCGGATCCCCGCTGCGCGGCCTGGTCAACGTGCTGCCCACCGGCCGCAACTTCTATTCCGTCGACCCCAAGGCGGTGCCGTCCAGGCTGGCCTGGGAAGCCGGTGTGGCGCTGGCGGATTCGTTGCTCACCCGCTACCGGGACGACCACGGGCAGTGGCCGCAATCGGTCGGGCTGTCGGTGTGGGGCACCTCGGCCATGCGCACCGCCGGTGACGACATCGCCGAAGTCCTTGCCCTGCTGGGTGTTCGGCCGGTGTGGGATGACGCGTCGCGGCGTGTCGTCGATCTGGCGGCGATTCCGCTGGCCGAGCTGGGCCGTCCGCGCATCGACGTGACGGTGCGCATCTCCGGCTTCTTCCGGGATGCCTTCCCGCACGTCGTGACGATGCTCGACGACGCGGTGCGGTTGGTCGCCGAGCTCGACGAGGCCGCTGAGGACAACTTCGTCCGCGCGCACGCTCAGGCCGACCTGGCTCAACACGGCGATCAACGCCGCTCCACCACAAGGATTTTCGGATCCAAGCCGGGCACCTACGGCGCGGGGCTGCTGCAGCTGATCGACAGCCGAAACTGGCGCGACGACGCCGACCTCGCCGCCGTGTACACGGCGTGGGGCGGCTTCGCCTACGGCCGCGACCTCGATGGCCGCGAGGCCGTCGACGACATGAACCGGCAGTACCGGCGCATCGCGGTGGCCGCGAAGAACACCGACACCCGCGAACACGACATCGCCGACTCCGACGACTATTTCCAGTACCACGGGGGCATGGTGGCCACGGTGCGGGCGCTGACCGGTCAGGCGCCTGCCGCCTACATCGGTGACAACACCCGCCCCGACGCGATCCGCACCCGCACGCTGTCGGAGGAGACCACCCGCGTGTTCCGGGCGCGCGTCGTCAACCCGCGCTGGATGTCGGCGATGCGACGGCACGGATACAAGGGCGCGTTCGAGATGGCGGCGACGGTGGACTACCTGTTCGGCTACGACGCGACGGCCGGGGTGATGGCTGACTGGATGTACGAACAGCTCACCGAGCGCTACGTGCTGGACCCGGAGAACCGCAAGTTCATGTCGGAGTCCAATCCCTGGGCGCTGCACGGCATGGCCGAACGGCTGCTGGAGGCGGCCGGGCGTGGCATGTGGGCGCAGCCGCAACCGGAAACGCTCGACGGGTTGCGCCAGGCGCTGCTGGAGACCGAGGGCGATCTGGAAGGCTGACGGGGCCCGTCAGATGAAGTCCGACCCGCCATCGACGTTGACCGTCGCACCGGTGACATAGCCGTTGCGCCGCGACGCCAGGTAGGCGGTAAGGGAGGCGACCTCTTCGGGCAGTCCGGCGCGGCCGAGGTCACAGGGCTGGTGAAAGTTGTTGTCGATCCAGGTCATGACGTCGACCGGATTGGTGGCGTCGAGGCCATCGGCGGCGAGGATGTCCTTGAGCGCTTCGGTGAAGCTCGCGGTGACGATGGTTCCCGGGCACACGCAGTTGACCAGAATGCCGTCCTCGGCAAGGCTTTTCGATAGGTTCTTGGTGACACTGGCCAA
This sequence comes from Mycobacterium colombiense, assembly GCF_001665835.1. Taxonomy (GTDB): domain Bacteria; phylum Actinomycetota; class Actinomycetes; order Mycobacteriales; family Mycobacteriaceae; genus Mycobacterium; species Mycobacterium colombiense_A. The sequence goes on from NZ_LZSX01000068.1 coordinate 44,300, forward strand.
CGCCGATTTCGATGCCGTGTAGGCGATGATCCGCGGGTTTTGCCGCTGAATCGAATGCGCGGACAACGTCACGATGCGGGCCCAGTCCGCGGAGCGCAGCAGCGGCAAGGCGGCGCGAATCGATCGGACGGCCGACATCGTGCCGAGGGTGAACGCCTCGTCCCACTGTGCGTCGTCCATCTGCTCGAAGTAGCCGTCGCCCGGCCCGATCGTGTGGACCAGGCTGTTGAGTTGCCCCCAACGTTGCGCGACGGCGGCGAAGCCGGCGGTGATGGACTCGCCGTCGGTCATATCCACGCTGATGCCCACGGCATCCGGAGCGCCCGCCCGGCGCAGCGACGAGACGGCGGCATCGAGCGCCTGGTGGCCTCTGGCCATCACCGCCACGCTGGCTCCTTCGGCCGCAAGGGTTTCGGCGATGGCCAGCCCCATGCCCTTGCTGCCGCCGGTGACCACGGCCGTCGATCCGGCAAGGCCCAGGTCCATCGCTAGTCTCCTTTGCTCGATCCTGCGACCCGCGCGCCCAGCCCACGCAGGCAGAACTGCAGCATGCGTTCGCGGAGAACGTTGCGGTCGAAATCGCCGGTCGCCCAGTGTTGGTTGATGCCAGCCCAGACCACCCCGTGAATGAACTGAGCGTCCGTCATCGGGTCGACGTGATGGAACACCCCGCGCTGCAGGCCGCGCTGCAGCGCCTCGCTGAGCGGCTTGAGCATCACCGCGTATGCGGGCTGAACAAGTGCGGAGGACTGCGACTGAGCTTCCATCGACAGACGACGCAAGTCGGATCTGATGTTGTCATCGAACGCCAGGTCGAGTCGTCCATCGATCCACGCCGCGACCGCGTCGACCTCCGTGGCGGCAGGTGCCATCCGGCGTCGCAGTCGCCGTTCCTCCGCGCGCGCCATGTCGAGAAAGAGCGCGGCCACCAAATCGTCCTTGGATAGGAAGTGCCGATAGAACGCCCGGGTGCCCAGCGCGGCCCGGTCGAGCACCGCGCCGATGCTGAGCTTCCCAATTCCCTGCTCCCGCAGCACGGTTGAAGCGGCGGCCAGGATCTCGCGGCGCACCGCTGCGTCCGGGCCGAGTTTTTCGCGTCGCCGCGTGCGGGGAGTGCTCACGGATTCAGGCGGTCGCGTCGTAGGTGGCGAGATAGTCCGCAAACCGCTCGCGAACGCCTTCAGGTGTCAGGCCGTAGTCGGCCAGGGCGTAGTCATGTGCGCCGCGGGAGCCGGGCCGGTGGTCCGTGGCCCAACCCGTGACCGCGGTGAGGGTGGCATCGGTGAAGTTCAGGCCCAGGGTGTCGTAGCTGGTTTGCAGCGTGGCCACCGGATCCGTCTGGAGGTCCGCGAACGAGACGTCGGCGAATCGGTTGTCGCCCATCCGGCTGCGGAAATCCATCGCCCGCCGGACACCTTCGACCCAGCTGTCGACTTGCTCGGCGCCGAGTTCGCTCGCGTCGTCACGGTCGCTGCTCCAGCTACGCACATACCGGATCAGGCTGCAGACCGAACCCATTACTTTGGCCGGGTCGCGGTGACTCCACAGGAATTTGGCGTCGGGATATGCCTCGACGAGGGCGTCGAGGGCAAACATGTGCACCGGCGTCTTGAGATGCCACAGCACCGGCGGACAGTGCCATTGCAGCAGCCGGAGCACTCGCCGATGAAAGGTGTAGGTCTCGCGCATGTCGCAGCCCATCAACCACCCGAGGTACCCGGGTGCGCGCACGGCACCGTCAAAGTGGAACGTGCGGAAGCTCATTCCCATCAGGTCCTGGCATTCGGTCGGCGCTGTGGCCTCGGAGTTGTACAAGGTCTTCATCAGCGGGAACATGTCGTCGAGCATCTTCAGGCCGGCCTCGGCCTGCGCGATCCGCGGGTCGCTGTGTTCGGTGGCGGCCTCCGGCGGTGGGGTAGGCGCTTGCGACTCCCACATCCGCAGCGATCGGAACTGGGGATCGGCGGCCACCAGCTGGCTCAGCGCGGTGGTTCCGGTGCGCGGCAGGCCGATGACGAAGACCGGGCCCCCGACCACCTGGTCGTCGATCTCGGGGTGCTGCCGGTAGGCGTCCTCGACCTTGAGGCGTTGGATCAGGGCATTGCTGATGGTGGCGTGCTGGATGACCCGTCCGATGTCGTTGAGGTCCGCCTCGCTGTTCAGCGCGTCGACGATCCGTTCTAGTCCCTCGCGATAGTAAGACGATCCGAAATCGTCCAGACCGGTTGCGGTTCGAGCGCCGTCCTCCAACTCGTCAGCGTCGAAGGTCACCGTCCGAACCTTTCGTGCACCGCGCGGCGCCGTGCCGCGAGGATTGATGCGCGCTCTTCGGGGGTGACTTGTGCGGTGTCCGAAGGCAACTCGGTGCGGATATCGTCGAACGGCACCACTCGTGTCGTCGGTGTGGGCGCCGTTTCGGTCCGCACGCAGCGCAGGATGATCGGGCCGTTGCTGTGGCCCGCGGTGTCGAGCCAGTTGGCGACCCCGGGGTCACGATCGCACAGCACCACGCGGACCAATCCATCGGAATCGAATGCGGCTTGATGGGCGTTCAGGCTGGACTGATGGCGCCCGTAATGGATCGTCTCCCACCACGGGTTGCCGATCGAGAAGCTCCAATAAATGCCATGTGGTGGTTTCACTTCGACGATGAGGGCCTCGCCCGGGCGCAGTTCCCACCGGCCTATCACCGGCCGGTTTTCCGCGGCGGCCCCCATGTCGGTGCGATCGATCGGGGGCAGGAAGCCGTTGGGCGGTGCGGCGCGCCCGAACTGCAAAAAGAACGCCAGGTTGTCCGCGACGAAGTCGCCGAGGGCGGTCAGTTGCCGTGTCACCGCCGAGTAGGGATCGACCGGAGGCGCGGTAGCCCGGATCGGGTCACCGAGTCGCTCGATGCGCAGCGACGATGCCACCTCGGTATCCCAGTCGTAGAAGAAGTGCCGCACCGTCAACGTGGGGTGCTCACCTTCGATAGGCATCCAATTGCCCGCTCGCCCCGGGTGTTTCGAGGCCGACAGCACCACCTCGAAGTTCCCGTCTGGATCGGTTTCGAGCTCGTCGACCAACGCGTTGGCGGTGGCGGTGATGCCGTTCATCGTCTGCAGCCCGACGTAGCGGGCGGTGCCTCGGTTGCCGAACAGCCGATAGCTCTCCCCGCCGCGGAGCGCGGCGCGGGTGTAGAGGCAGTCCGGGCACTCCATGCCCCACGTCACGATGTCGTCGGTGCTGGTGCGTTGGACGCGCAGCGCCGGATCCGGATCGAACCGCAGCGCCTCGTCGATACCCGCGGTGAGCAGTACCAGCAGGTGCCGGATTCCGGCTGCGACGTCGATCCGATTGCGGCTTGCCGGCTCGGATTCGACGGTCTGCGCGGCTTCGTTGAGCCGACTCAACAGTTGTGACCACGCCGCAGACAGATCGGGAACGCTCGCCTCGCCCGTCGATTCCATGGCCGCCTCGGCGATCGTGAACGGCAACCACGCCAGCGGCTTCTTCGGATCGCCCATGATTGCCTACTTCGATCGAGCTCGGCGGTCTTAACTGAAAATAACGTTTTCATTTAGCTGTCACGACTATCGCAGCCCAGCGCTGAGAATGTCAACGCCGCGACCCCGCGGCGGTACGTTGTTCTGGTGACGCCGACCTTCGCCGACCTTGCCAAGACGCAATACATCCTGCTGACCACGTTCACCAAGGACGGCAAGCCCAAGCCGACGCCGATCTGGGCCGCCCTGGACAAGCAACGCGGGGACCGCCTCCTGGTCATCACCCAGGAAAAGTCGTGGAAGGTCAAGCGAATCCGCAACACCCCGCGGGTCACGCTGGCCACCTGCACCATGAACGGCCGGCCCACCAGCGAGGCCATCGAGGGGACCGCGGCGATCCTCGACAAGTCGGAAACGGCCGCCGTCTACGACGCGATCGGCAAGCGCTACGGCGTCGTGGGCAAGGTGTTCAACTTCTTTAGCAAGCTGCGCGGCGGCATGGACAACAACGTCGGCCTCGAACTGAAAGTGGCCTGAACGCCAAGGCGCCGTGGCCACCGTTCTCATCCCGATCCCGGACCGCGACTTCGACCCGACCGAGGTCGCGGTCAGCTGGAGGGTGTTGACGCGAAGCGGCCACCGGGTGGTCTTCGCGACCGAAACCGGCACGCCCGGGGTGGCCGACGACATCATGGTGACGGGCCGTGGACTGGATGTCTGGTCTGTGCTGCCACTGCTGGGTGCCATCCCGCTGATCGGGCTGACGCTACGCGCCAACAAAGATGGGCGTAGGGCCTACCGAGACATGGTGCACTCCAACGAGTTTCAGCATCCGTTCAGCTGGGCGGGGGCCACCCTCGACGGCGTCGACGCGGTGCTGTTGCCGGGCGGGCACCGCGCCCGCGGGATGCGCAGCTACATCGACAGCGGCATCCTGCACCGGCTGGTGGTGGAGGCCTTCGCCCGCAAGCTGGTGGTGGCCGCCATCTGTCACGGAGTGCTGCTCGCCGCGCGCAGCGTCGATCCCGAAACCGGCCGTTCCGTCCTGTACGGACGCAAGACGACGGCGTTGACGTGGGCAATGGAGCGGTTGGCCTGGCGCCTCACCCGACTGACCCGGTTCTGGGATCGCGACTATTACCGGACCTATACCGAGGAGCCGGGCCAACCCGGGGGGTACATGTCGGTGCAGTCGGAAGTCACACGCGCGCTTGAAGATCCGGCCGACTTCCGTGACGTCGCCCGCGGGTCACCGCACTGGCGGCGGAAAACCTCGGGCATGGCGCGCGATACGACAACCGACTCGCGGCCCGCATTCGTCGTCGATGACGGCGGCTACGTCTCGGCGCGCTGGCCCGGTGATACCCACACGTTCGCAACGGTGTTGGCGCAGAAGCTGAACGCGGCGCGCTGACCCGTCACGTCGCGGCGCCCGTGCTCAGATGCTCGCCGAAGAAGGCGAACACCCGCCGCCACGCGTCCTCGGTTGCCTCGTGGTCGTAGCCGAAACCCGCGATGCGAAGCAGCGGTTGCCCCGGCAGCTCGTTGGCGAAGCCGTGCCCGACGCCCGGATACGTCTTCACATCGGCGGTGATGGTCTTGGCCGCGATGGTCTTGTTCAGCTTCTCGGACGCACCCCGGCCCAGCGGGTCACGGCCACCGAAGCTGGCCACGACCGGGCACGCGCCGTCGAGCGTCTTGTCCAGGTTGCGTGGCAGGGGAGTGCCATAAAACGGAGCGGAGGCACCGAAACCCTTGGGCGACATGACAAGAGCGAACTGGCCGCCCATGCAGAAACCCGCGATGCCCACCTGGCCGGAACATTGCTGCATGGCCTTCAGGTGATCGCGCGCGGCCAGGATGTCGTCGAGGGCGCGGCCGCGCTGCGTCTGCAGCTCCTTCATGACGCGGATGATGCAGCGGATGCGGCCACCGCGCGAATACAGGTTCGGGGTGAGCGCCAGATAACCCGCCGCGGCGATACGGTCGTTAATCGACTGCTTGTCCCGGCCGTAGCCGATCGCGTCGTGGATCACCACCACACCCGGCCACGGGCCTTGTCCCGAGGGCGTGCTCAGCAACGCATCGATCGGTCCATCAGGGGTATCGATCTGAATCGTCGTCATAGCGTCATCTAACTGCAATCACACTGGCGAGCACCACGGGAACTTGGGCGCGGTCCACACGCGTTGGTCTGGCATGGTGTCGCGGCTGTTGCTGATCTACGCCGTCGTCGAACTCGCGGTGATCTTCACGCTGGTGTCGACGATCGGATGGGGCTGGACCCTGCTGGCCCTGGTGGGGACCTTCCTGCTCGGCTGGGGCATCGTGGCGCCGATGGCCGGGTCGCATCTCATCCGCCGGATCGGGCAACTGCGCTCGGGCCGCACCGACCGACGCGCCGCGGGCGATGGTGCGCTGGTCAGCCTGGCCGCGCTCCTCGTCCTCGTTCCCGGCCTGGTCAGCACGGCGCTGGGCTTGTTGCTGCTGATCCCGCCGGTGCGGTCGGCCGTCGGCCCTGGGTTGACGGCCAGGGCGGTGCGCACGCTGCAGCGCCAGATGCCGGGACTCAGTTACGCGAACGCTTTCCGCGCGGAGCCCCACCCGGCGTCGTATCCGAGCGGGTACTACTCGGATACCGGGTATGGCCACGGCGACTACATCGACGGCGAGGTAATCGATGTCCGCGACGGCGAGACGCCGGCGCGGCCGCAACGATTCGACGGACGCTGACGCGGCGCGGGGCACCCGCCGACCGTCACTCGCCATCCGAACGCACGTAGTTTTGGCATGTGACCGATCGTGACCGTTAGTCCCGCACCGGTGACCCTGTTGATCAATGGCCGGGTGCACAGCCCGGTCCAGCCCGACGCGACCGCGATGGCCGTCCGCGACGGCCTGGTGGCATGGCTGGGCAGCGACGAGGTCGGCCGCCGCTTGTTTCCCGACGCCGACGTCGAAGATCTCCTGGGCGGGTTCGTGGCGCCGGGATTCGTGGACAGCCACATCCATCTCACCGCCACCGGGCTGACGCTCAGCGGGCTGGACCTGCGCCCGGCCGCCTCCCGCGCCCAGTGCCTACAGATGGTCGCCGAGTACGCCGCCGCACACCCCGGCCAGCCCGTGTGGGGCCATGGCTGGGACGAAACCTCGTGGCCCGAGAACGCCCCGCCCAGCATCGGAGACCTGGACGCCGTCCTCGGCGACCGGCCCGCCTACCTGGCCCGCGTCGACGTGCACTCCGCGCTGGCGTCGACGGGCCTGCGACGGCTGGTCACGAAGCTTCCGGCGGCGGCGGGTTTCAGCGCCGAGGGGCCGCTGGCCGGCAACGCACACCATCTGGTGCGCGGCATTGCCCGCGACCTGCTGACGGGCGAACAGCTCGCCGAGGCCCGCGCCGCAGCGCTGCGGGCCGCCGCGGTGGCCGGCATCGTCGCGGTCCACGAATGCGCCGGCCCCGAGATCGGGGGGATCGACGACTGGCTGCAGTTGCGGGCCCTCGATCATGGCGTCGAGGTGATGGGTTATTGGGGTGAGCCGGTGAGCAGCCCCGCCCAGGCGCGCGAGCTGATGGCGGCGACCGGAGCCCACGGGCTGGCCGGTGACCTGTTCGTCGACGGCGCCCTGGGGTCGCGCACCGCGTGGCTGCACGAGCCGTACACGGACGCCCCGGAGCGCACCGGAACCTGCTATTTGGATCCCGATGCCGTCGAGGCGCACGTGCGGGCATGCACCCAGGCCGAGGTCACCGCCGGATTCCACGTCATCGGGGACGCCGCGGTCGCGACTGCGGTGGAGGCTTTCGAGCGCGTCGTCGCCGACCTCGGGCCGGTCGCCGTCGCCCGTTGCGGGCACCGCCTCGAGCACGTCGAGATGGTCAGCGCCGATCAGGCCGCCAAACTGGGCCAGTGGGGCGTCATCGCCAGCGTCCAGCCCAATTTCGATGCGCTCTGGGGCGGCGTCGACGGCATGTACGCGCGACGGCTCGGCACCCAGCGAGGCAGTCGGCTCAACCCGTTTGCGCTGTTAGCATCCCAAGGCGTGCCCCTCGCGCTCGGTTCCGACGCTCCGGTCACGGGCTTCGACCCGTGGCTGAGCGTGCGCGCGGCGGTCAACCACCGCACCCCCGGCAGCGGGATCTCGGCGCGGGCCGCGTTTGCTGCCGCCACCCGCGGCGGCTGGCGGGCGGCCGGTGTCCGCGACGGCAAGGCGGGCACGCTGGTGCCCGGAGCGCCGGCCTCGTACGTCGTCTGGGATGCCGGGGACCTTGAGGTGCACGCCCCGCTCGACACCGTCCAGCGCTGGTCGACGGACCCGCGGTCGCGCGTGCCGGCGCTGCCGCGATTGGGGCGCGACGATGCCCTACCGCGGTGCCGGCGAACGGTGCATCGGGGCGCTGTCATCCATGGCTAGGTACCGGCTGGGCGACGACGAGCCCGCGGACCAAACCGATGCGGCCGACGAGGACCTGCCGCGGCGGCCTGACACCGACCCCATCAGCGACGAGGCCGAATCAGACCGCGACGAACAGCCCGCCGAGGTCCGCGTCGAGCCCGAAGCCAGCGACGGCGAACCCGACCCGGACGAGGACGCCGCGGAACCGGAATCGCCCGAGCGGCAGGCGGGCGGCGCGAGTCTGGGTGGCTGGCTGGGGACCGCGGCGCGCGGGGCGGCGACCGGACTGGTGGCCGCCGTGATCGGGCGGCTGCCCGCCGCCCAGGCCGCGATGCTGCCCCGCCTGACCCGGCTGAGTTGCGTCGTGATGGGCGGCTTACTGCTCTGCGCCAGTTTCCCATCACTCAATTGGTGGTGGGGCGCCGTGGTGGCCGCCGCGTTGCTGGCGTGGGTGTTGACGCACCCCGCGACCACGCCCGCGGGCGGCCTGGGTTACGCGTTCCTGTTCGGGCTGGCGTTCTACCTGCCGCTGCTGCCGTGGGTCGGCCTCCTGGTCGGCCCCATCCCGTGGATCGCCCTCGCGACCGTCTGCGCGCTGTTTCCCGCCCTCTTCGGCCTGTGCGCCGTCATCGTGCGCCGGCTGCCCGGCTGGCCCATCTGGTTCGCGCTGATCTGGGCGGCCCAGGAGTGGCTCAAGTCGATCCTGCCGTTCGGCGGCTTCCCCTGGGGGTCGGTGGCATTCGGTCAGACGCACGGTCCGTTCCTGCCGCTGGTCCAGCTCGGCGGCGTGGCGCTGTTGTCCATGGCGATCATGCTGGTCGGCTTCAGCGCGACGGCCATCGCGCTGGAGATCGTGAAGTGGTGGCACTCCGGTCACCCAGCGGCCGGCGACAGCGTCGCCGCGGATGCCGCGCACCCCGACCAGGCGCCGCCCGCGGTGGTGCTGCCCGGCGTCTGCATCTGCCTGGTGCTCTTCGCGTCGCTCATCGTCTGGCCGCAGGTACGCCACGCCGGTACCGGATCGGGTGGCGAGCCGGCGGTGACCGTCGCGGCCGTGCAGGGCAACGTGCCGCGGCTGGGCTTCGAGTTCAACGAACAACGGCGCGCGGTCCTGGACAACCACGTCCAGGAAACCCTGCGGCTGGCCGAGGACGTGCGGTCCGGGGCCGCCCCGCAACCGCAGTTCGTGATCTGGCCGGAAGACTCGTCGGACATCGACCCGCTGGTCAACCACGACGCCGCCTTGGAGATCTCGCAGGCCGCGGCGGCGATCGGCGCTCCGATCCTGATCGGCAGCGTGCTCGAGGTACCCGGGCGCCCGCCGCAGGATCCCAACTACACCAACACCATGATCGTGTGGAATCCGGCCACCGGTCCGGCCGATCGCCATGACAAGGAAATCGTGCAGCCGTTCGGCGAGTACCTGCCGATGCCATGGCTGTTCAAACACCTGTCCGGCTACGCCGGGCGCGCGGGAAGCTTCGTGCCCCGCCAGGGCTCCGGGGTGGTGCACATCGCGGGGGTGCCGCTCGGCGTCGCCACCTGCTGGGAAGTGATCTTCGACCGGGTGCCGCGACAGGCGGTCCTCGGCGGCGCCCAGCTGCTCGCCGTGCCGGCCAACAACGCCACCTTCAACAAGAGGATGAGCGAACAGCAGCTGGCCTTCGCCAAGGTCCGGGCCGTCGAGCACGACCGGTATGTGGTGGTGGCCGGCACCACGGGGATCAGCGCCGTGGTGGCCCCCGACGGTGGCGAGTTGGCCCGCACCGACTTCTTCCAGCCCGCCTATCTGGACATGCAGGTGCGGCTCAAGACCAGGCTGACACCGGCGACCCAATGGGGGCCGCTGGTGCAATGGGTCATGGTGCTGGCGGCCGGAGCGGTGATTCTGGCCGGGATGCGGCACAATGGATGGTTCCCGCGTTCGGTACGTCTCAGGTCCACACGCCAACCGGAAGGGGCCGGTGCAACCCCGGGCAAACCCCCGCCCGACGAGCACGACGCAGACACTGCGCCCGACTCCCGGGACCGCACGCCGGCAGACGACGGCGACTGACCACCCTCCGTCCGACCAGGACGGCCGACATTCTTTCGATTTCGGGCGACACAGAGGAGCTACATGACCACCGGCCAGCCGGCGCCCCAGGTCCCAGGTAACCGTCCCAGCCAGCGCGTCTTGGTGATCATCCCTACCTACAACGAGCTGGAGAACCTGCCGGTCATCCACCGGCGGCTCAAAGAGGCGTGCCCGCACGTGCATCTGCTCGTGGTGGACGACAGCAGCCCCGACGGCACCGGCCGGCTCGCCGAGGAACTGGCGGCGGCCGACGCCGGCCGCACGCACGTCATGCACCGCACCGCCAAGGACGGCCTGGGCGCGGCGTACCTGGCGGGTTTCGCGTGGGGGTTGAGCCGTGACTACTCGGTCCTGGTCGAAATGGACGCCGACGGCAGCCACGCCCCCGAACAGCTGCACCGCCTGCTGGACGCCGTCGACGCCGGCGCCGACCTGGCCATCGGGTCGCGCTACGTCGAGGGCGGGACGGTGCGCAACTGGCCATGGCGGCGATGGGCGCTGTCCTGGACGGCGAACACCTACGCCCGGCTGGCCCTCGGCATCGGCGTGCACGACATCACCGCCGGCTACCGGGCCTACCGCCGCGAAGTGCTCGAAGCGATCGACCTCGACGGCGTCGACTCCAAGGGCTACTGCTTTCAGATCGATCTGACCTGGCGCACGATCTGCAACGGGTTCACCATCGCCGAGGTGCCGATCACCTTCACCGAGCGCGAACTCGGCGTGTCCAAGATGAGCGGATCCAACATCCGCGAAGCCCTGGTCAAAGTCACCCGTTGGGGTGTTCAGGGCCGACGGTCGGGCGCCAAGGCCACCAGGGCCGACAACCGCACTTAGGCCGCGGTCCGGCCCCGGCTCAAGCCAGGGTCAGCCCCGGCGGCGGGTCTTGATGATCTCGAGGCGCTCCTTGAGCAGCTCTTCGAGCTCCTCGACCGAGCGACGCTCCAGCAGCATGTCCCAGTGCGTCCGCGGCGGCTTCACCTTCTTCGGCTCGGGCAGGTCGCCCTCGATCAGGGTGCCTTCCAGGCCGTTGCGGCACAGCCAGGTGCCGGGGATCTCGGCGTCGTCGGCGAAGGGAACCTCGAACTCCTCGCCGTTCTCGGTCCGGTACTTCGCGAGCTGACGCGGCGCCAGGTCGTGGTTGCGGTCAGTCTCGTAGCTCACGGCCCCGAGGCGACTGCCTCTCAGTACGCGATCAGCCATGGCTGCTACTCCTTCAGGTCTTCTTCTCGGAGCCCTCGGGCTCCCTTACTGCAGTTCGGTGCAATCTGTCCAGTTAGCAAACGCTGCGGCGATCTGCGCAGTTCCCGGCCGGGACCGGCATACGCGACGCGACCCTCAATGATACCGGGATCGCCGAGAAAACCCGACTAAAGTCGGCAGGCGTGAGCCGCCGTACCCACCCGCAGCCTTGTCGCTGGTGCGGCCGAGACGTTACCGATGCGGGAATGGGACGTCGCCGCCAGTACTGCCGGCAGTCGTGCCGGCAGCGCGCGTACGAACAACGGGCCTCGCTGAACCGCAACGGCGCGGCAGCCGTGCCCGAGGACGCGGTGGTGCTGTCGGCCGAGGATGCCGCCGACCTGTCGGATCGCGTCTACCAGGTGCGGTGCGCGGCCGAGGACGTCGCCACGGCCGTCGACGAAGGCGCCGGGGCCACCGAGCTTCGCCAATTGTGCGACGCGCTGATCCACGCCGCCAGGGCCGCCGACGGCTGGCGCCGAGCGGGTGTGTGACCCCCGCCGGGTCTGCGCCGCGCCGAACCCGCCACGACAGCGCCTGACCACCGGCTATGGTCAGCCGGGTAAAGTCGCGCCATGGACGTCGGGCCGTGTCAACAGCGCACCGCTGTCCAGCGAGCACACCGGGCACCCGGCCTCACATACTCTTTGCGCGGCGCGGCGCAGCGGTCCATGCCGGTCCTCCCGTAGCAGTCGGGAGCAGCGGACGTTTTGAAATCCAGTCGGAGTTGGCCATACTCACCAGCAATATTCTTGGGTCGGAGAGCAGCACGACGCTGGTCGAACGGGAAACGGCGTCGCCTCGTGCAGCAAATTCCGTCACTCGGCGAAAACCGCATCCGGCGGTGAAAGACGGCCGTACGTCGTTAGGTGAGGTTTGTGATGGTTGATCAACTCCAGCATGCGACCGAAGCGCTGCGTAAAGCGCTGGTCCAGGTTGAGCGCCTGAAGCGCACCAACCGGGCGTTGCTGGAGCGGTCCAACGAACCGATCGCGATCGTCGGTATGTCGTGCCGCTTCCCGGGTGGCGTCGACAGCCCGGAGGCGCTGTGGCAAATGGTCGCCGACGGCCGTGACGTCATCTCGGAGTTCCCCGCCGACCGTGGCTGGGACGTCGCGAGCCTCTACGACCCCGACCCCGACGCGCGCCACAAGTGCTATGTGAACACCGGCGGATTCGTGGACGGCGTCGCGGACTTCGATCCGGCCTTCTTCGGCATCGCGCCCAGCGAGGCGCTCGCGATGGACCCCCAGCATCGGATGCTGCTCGAACTGTCGTGGGAAGCATTGGAGCGGGCCGGAATTGACCCGAGCGGGTTGCGCGGCAGCGCTACCGGCGTGTTCGCGGGGCTGATCGTTCAGGGCTACGGCATGCTCGCCGAGGAGATCGAGGGTTACCGGCTCACCGGCATGACCTCCAGCGTCGCCTCGGGGCGGGTGTCCTACGTGCTGGGCCTCGAGGGCCCCGCGGTGTCCGTGGACACGGCGTGTTCGTCGTCGCTGGTGGCCTTGCACATGGCCGTGCAGTCGCTGCGCTCGGGGGAGTGCGATCTGGCCCTGGCCGGCGGCGCGACCGTGAACGCGACGCCGACGGTCTTCGTGGAGTTCAGCCGGCACCGCGGGTTGGCGCCGGACGGACGATGCAAGGCCTACGCGGGCGCGGCCGACGGCGTCGGCTGGTCCGAGGGTGGGGCCATCCTGGTCGTGGAACGCCTGTCGGATGCGCAGCGGCTGGGGCACCCGGTGCTGGCCGTGGTCCGCGGCTCGGCGGTCAATCAGGACGGCGCCTCCAACGGGCTGACCGCGCCCAACGGTCCGTCGCAACAGCGAGTGGTGCGTGCGGCGCTGGCCAACGCCGGGTTGTCCGCGGCCGACGTGGACGTCGTCGAGGGCCACGGCACCGGAACCACCCTGGGTGACCCGATCGAGGCGCAGGCCCTGCTGGCCACCTACGGGCAGGACCGCAGCGAGCCGCTGTGGCTGGGCTCGATCAAGTCGAACATGGGCCACACGCAGGCCGCCGCCGGTGTGGCCGGCGTCATCAAGATGGTGCAGGCGATGCGCCACGAGACGCTGCCCGCGACCCTGCACGTGGACGCGCCGAGTCCGCACGTGGACTGGTCGGCGGGCTCGGTGTCGCTGCTGACCGAGGCGCAACCCTGGAACGCCGAGCGGCCGCGCCGGGCGGGCGTGTCGTCGTTCGGCATCAGCGGCACCAACGCGCACGTCATCGTCGAGGGCGCTCCGGTGGCGCCGGCACGGGAGGGCGGACCGGTCCGGCCGGTGGTTCCCTGGGCGGTGTCGGCGAAATCGCCGTCGGCGTTGGCGGCGCAGGCGGCGCGGTTGGCCGAATACGTTCGCGCGCACAATGATCTGGACATCGCCGACATCGGCTGGTCATTGGGGGGCCGCGCGACATTTGAGCACCGCGCGGTCGTTGTCGGCGGTGACCGTGACCGGCTGCTGGCCGGGCTGGACGAGCTTTCCAACGATGACACCACCGGATCGGTCATCCGGGGCACCGCGACGCCGGCGGGCAAGACCGTGTTCGTCTTCCCCGGCCAGGGCTCCCAATGGCAGGGCATGGCGCTTGAATTGCTGGATACCGCACCGGTATTCGCCCAACAGATCCGGGAATGCGAGGAGGCCTTCGCAGAATTCGTCGACTGGTCGCTGACCGGCGTGCTGCGCGGCGCCCCTGATGCTCCGGGACTGGACCGCGTCGACGTCGTGCAGCCGGTGCTCTTCGCGGTGATGGTGTCGCTGGCCGAACTGTGGAAGTCGATCGGCGTGAACCCGGACGCGGTGATCGGGCATTCGCAGGGCGAGATCGCCGCCGCCTACGTCGCCGGGGCGCTGTCGCTGCAGGACGCGGCCCGGGTGGTCACGTTGCGCAGCAAGCTGCTGACGGCGCTGGCCGGCCCCGGTGGGATGCTGTCCATCGCCTGCAGCACCGAGCGGGCCCGGGAGTTGTTGGCGCCCTATGGGAATCGAGTCAGCATCGCGGCCGTCAACGGCCGCTCGGCCGTCGTGGTGTCGGGTGAGGGGGCCGCGCTCGACGAGCTCGTCGGCTTCTGCGCCGACCTCGAGCTGCGGACCCGGCGCATCGACGTGGACTATGCCTCGCACTCGGTTGAGGTCGAGGCGATCCGCGCCGACCTCGCCGAGGTGCTGGCCGGCATAGAGCCGCGCTCCTCGCGCATCGCGTTCTTCTCCACTGTCACCGGAAACCGTTTGGACACGGCCGGATTGGACGCCGACTACTGGTATCGCAACATCCGGCAGACCGTGCAGTTCGACCAGGCGGTGCGCAGCGCGTGCGAGCACGGATACCGGACGTTCATCGAATCCAGTCCGCATCCGGCGCTGGTCGCGGGCATCGAGGACACCGCCAACGACCATGTCAGCAGTGGCGCCGAGGCCGCTGAAGTCACAGTCATCCCCACCCTGGGCCGCGAGGACGGCGGTCTCGACCGGTTCCTGACGTCGGCCGCCACCGCGTTCGTCGCGGGAGTGAGCGTGCGCTGGCGCGGTGCGCTGGACGGCGCCGGCTTCGTCGAGCTGCCCACGTATGCCTTTGACCGGCGCCGGTTTTGGCTGTCCGGCGAAGGCATCGCGGCGGACGCCTCGGGCCTGGGCTTGGGCACCAGCGAGCACCCGCTGCTGAGCGCGGTCGTCGAGCTGCCGTCGTCGGGTGGGGTGGCGCTGACGGGCCTCCTGTCGCCGAGCCGGCAGGGCTGGCTGACCGATCACGCCGTGTCGGGAACGATCGTGTTCCCCGGGTCCGGCTTCGTGGAACTGGCGATTCGCGCGGGCGACGAGGTCGGTTGCTCAACGGTCGACGAACTGACGCTGCAGGCGCCGTTGATGTTGCCGGCCAAGGATTCCGGGTCGGCATCGGTCGCCGTGCAAGTGGTGGTCGGTCCCGCCGAAGAATCCGGCCAGCGCGGGGTGTCGATCTTTTCGCGCCCCGACGCCGGCTCCGGCTGGGCGTGCCACGCGGAAGGAACGCTGAGCACCGGCTCGGTCGAGCCGGGTGCGGATCTGTCGGCATGGCCGCCGGCGGGCGCCGTCAAGGTCGACGCGGCCGACTGCTACGAGCAGTTGGCGGAGCTCGGCTACGGCTACGGCCCGGCATTCCAGGGACTGACCGCGACGTGGGTGCGCGACGACGAGGTGTTCGCCGAGGTGCGGCTGCCTGACGCCGCGGGCGGCGTCAACGGTTTCGGGGTCCATCCGGCGCTGCTTGATGCGGCCATGCATGCACTGGTCGTCAGTCACCAGATCACCGGCCAGACCGACGAAGTGGTGCTGCCGTTCTCGTGGCAGGGCGTGTCGTTGCACGCCGCGGGCGCGTCCGCGGTGCGTGCACGCATCGCGCCGGCATCGGCGTCGGAGTCCACGTTCGCGGCCTCCAGGGCGGTCTCGATCGAACTGGCCGACGCGCTCGGACTGCCGGTGCTGTCGGTGCGGGCGATGGTCGCGCGTCCGGTGAGCGAGCGGCAACTGCGCGCGGCGGTGTCGGCCTCGGGTCCGGACCGGCTGTTCGAGCTGGCGTGGTCGCCGGCCGCGACGACGGCCGCCGGCACCGAGCCGCCCGCACACGCGGTGTTCGAATCCGTTGCGGCCGATCAAGATCCGGTCTCCGGATCGTATGAGCGCACGCATCGGGCGCTGGCGGCAGTGCAGTCGTGGCTGACCGAGCACGACTCCGGGGTGCTGATCGTCGCGACCCGCGGAGCGATGGGATGGGCGGGTGAGGACGTACCCGATCTGGCAGGTGCGGCGGTATGGGGGCTGGTGCGGTCGGCGCAGACCGAGCATCCCGGCCGGATCGTGCTGGTGGATTCCGATGCGGCGCTTGACGATAACGCGATCGCGACCGTCCTGGCGGTCGGCGAGCCCGCGGTGTTGCTGCGCGACGGCACGGCCTATATAGCGCGGGTGCGCGGCAGTCGCGCGGTGGACGGGATCATGACGCCTCCGGCGGACGGGCCTTGGCGGCTCGGAATCAGCAGCGCGGGCACGTTCGAAAACCTGCAATTGGAGCCGGTTCCCAACGCCGGCGCCGCGCTGGAGCCCGGCCAGGTTCGGGTGGCCCTGCGCGCCATCGCCACCAACTTCCGCGACGTCATGATCACGCTGGGCATGTTCACCCATGACGCCCTGCTCGGTGGCGAAGGCGCCGGTGTGGTGGTCGAAGTCGGGCCGGGAGTCACCGAGTTCGCGGTCGGCGATTCGGTGTACGGCTTCTTCCCCGACGGCAGCGGCACGCTGGTGCCCGGCGACGTGCGCCTGCTGCAGCACAAGCCCGCCCACTGGTCCTACGCCGAAGCCGCCGGCATCTCGGCGGTGTTCACCACCGCCTACATGGCGTTCATCCACCTGGCCGACGTCAAGCCCGGGCAGCGGGTGCTGGTGCACGCCGCGGCCGGCGGTGTCGGCATGGCCGCGGTGCAGCTGGGCAGGCATCTGGGCCTGGAGGTGTTCGCGACCGCCAGCCGCGGCAAGTGGGACACGTTGCGGTCCATGGGCTTTGACGACGATCACATCTCGGATTCGCGCAGCCTGGAGTTCGAGGAGAAGTTCCGGGCGGTCACCGGCGGCCGCGGCATGGACGTGGTGCTGGACTCGCTGGCCGGCGAATTCGTCGACGCTTCACTGCGGCTCGTCGCTCCCGGCGGGGTGTTCCTGGAGATGGGCAAGACCGACATCCGCGACCCGGGCGTGGTCGCCCAGGAGTACCCGGGTGTCCGCTACCGCGCCTTCGACCTGTTCGAGCCCGGCCGTCCCCGGATGCATCAGTGGATGCAGGAGCTTGCCGGGCTGTTCGACGCCGGGGTGCTGGAGCCGTTGCCGGTCACGACCTTTGACGTGCGGCGCGCCCGTACGGCGCTGCGGTACTTGAGCCAGGCCCGCCACATCGGCAAGGTCGTCATGACGCTGCCGTCCGGCCTGGCATCCGGCACCGTACTCATCACCGGCGGAACCGGGATGGCGGGCTCGACGTTGGCCCGCCACCTGGTGGCACACCACGGCGTCGAGGACTTGGTGCTGCTGAGCCGCCGCGGTCCCGACGCGCCCGGGGCCGCCGAGTTGATCGCGGAGCTGCAAACCGCGGGTGCGCGGGCGCGCGTGGTGGCGTGCGACGCGGCCGACCGGGCGGCGCTGGCGCAAGTCATCGACGACATTTCGGCGCAGCGGCCGCTGTCGGGCGTGATTCACGCGACCGGTGTGCTGGACGACGCGATGGTCACCTCCCTGACCCCCGATCGCGTCGACGCGGTATTGCGGGCCAAGGTCGACGCGGCTTGGAATCTGCACGAGTTGACCCGCGACCTGAATCTGTCTGCCTTCGTGATGTTTTCGTCGATGGCCGGCCTGGTCGGCTCGTCGGGCCAGGGCAACTACGGGGCGGCGAACACATTCCTGGACGGGTTGGCCGCGCACCGTCGGGCGCACGGGCTGCCGGCGATCTCGCTGGCCTGGGGCCTGTGGGAGCAGGCCAGCGCCATGACCGGCGGACTGGACGCTGCCGACCTCGCCCGGTTGGGTCGCGACGGGATCTTGGCGCTGTCCTCGGATGAGGCCATGGAACTCTTCGACACCGCACTGATCGTCGACGAGCCGTTCCTGGCGCCGGCCCGCATCGATCTCGGCGCGCTGCGGGCCCACGCGGTCGCGGTGCCGCCGATGTTCACCGATCTGGTCAACGCCCCGGCGCGCCGCCGGGTCGACGACTCGCTGGCGGCCGCGAAGTCGAAATCGGCGCTGGCGCATCGCCTGGACGGGCTGTCCGAAGCCGAGCAGCACGCCGTGCTCCTGGATCTGGTGCGCTCGCACATCGCCACGGTGCTGGGCAACACCGCCGCCGAGGCGATCGACCCCGATAAGGCGTTCCAGGAGTTGGGCTTCGACTCGCTGACCGCGGTCGAAATGCGCAACCGGCTCAAAACCGCTACCGGACTGGCGCTTTCGCCCACCCTGATCTTCGATTACCCGACGCCCAACGGCCTGGCCGGCTACATCCGCACCCAACTCGCCGGGGTCCCGCAAGAGATCAAGCATGCCCCGGTGGCTCGCGCCACCGACGACGATCCGATCGTCATCGTCGGCATGTCGTGCCGCTATCCGGGTGGCGTGAATTCCCCCGAGGACCTGTGGGACATGCTGACCGAGGGCCGCGACGTGCTCTCCGAATTCCCGACCGATCGTGGCTGGGACCTGGCCGGCGTGTACAACCCGGACCCCGATGTTCCGGGCACCTGCTACACCCGCACCGGCGGCTTCGTGGACGGGGTCGCGGACTTCGACCCGGCCTTCTTCGGCATCGCGCCCAGCGAGGCGCTGTCCATGGACCCACAGCAGCGCATGTTCCTCGAGCTGTCCTGGGAAGCGTTGGAGCGGGCGGGAATTGAGCCCGGCACGCTGCGCGGCAGCGCCACCGGAATGTTCGCCGGGGTGTACACGCAGGGCTACGGCATGGGCGCGGCCCCGACCGCGGAGGGCTTCCGGCTGACCGGCCAGTCCTCGAGTGTGGCGTCGGGCCGGGTGTCCTATGTGCTGGGCCTGGAAGGTCCCGCGGTGTCGGTGGACACGGCGTGTTCGTCGTCGCTGGTGGCGTTGCACATGGCCGCGCAGTCGCTGCGCTCGGGCGAGTGTGACCTGGCCCTGGCCGGCGGCGTCACCGTCAACGCCACGCCCGACATCTTCGTGGAGTTCAGTCGCATGCGCGGGTTGTCCGAGGACGGCCGGTGCAAGGCCTACGCCGGCGCGGCCGACGGCACCGGATTCTCCGAGGGCGGCGGCATGCTCGTGGTGGAGCGCCTGTCGGATGCGCAGCGTCTGGGGCATCCGGTGCTGGCCATGGTCCGCGGCTCGGCGATCAATCAGGACGGCGCCTCCAACGGTCTGACCGCGCCCAACGGCCCCTCGCAACAGCGGGTGGTGCGTGCCGCGTTGGCCAGCGCCGGATTGACGCCGGCGGAGGTAGACGTCGTCGAAGGCCACGGCACCGGAACCACATTGGGTGACCCGATCGAGGCGCAGGCCCTGCTGGCGACCTACGGTCAGGACCGCGGCGAGCCGCTGTGGCTGGGCTCGATTAAGTCGAACATGGGTCACACGCAGGCCGCCGCCGGGGTGGCCGGTGTCATCAAGATGGTCCTGGCGATGCGCCACGAGATGCTGCCCGCAACATTGCATGTCGACGAACCCAGCCCGCACGTCGACTGGTCGACCGGTTCGGTGTCGCTGCTGACCGAGGCGCGGGCGTGGCCCGGCAGCCGTCCCCGCCGGGCGGGTGTGTCGTCGTTCGGCATCAGCGGCACCAACGCGCACGTCATCGTCGAGGCGGTGCCGGCCGAGTCGCCGCGCGTCGTGGACGGTCCGAAGCCACCGGTGGTGCCGTGGCCGGTCTCGGCGAAGTCGCTGTCGGCGTTGAACTCTCAGGCCGCGCGGCTGGCGGACCACCTGCGCGCCCACCCGGATTTGGACATCGCCGACGTGGGGTGGTCGCTCGCGGGCCGGTCGGCCTTCGAGCAGCGGGCCGTCGTCGTCGGCAGCGACCGCGACCGGCTGCTGGCGGGCCTGGACGAGCTGGCCGGCGACGACCTGGGCGGCTCGATCATGCCCGGCCTAGTCCAGGGCACTGCACGCCCTGGTGGCAAGACGGTCTTCGTGTTCCCGGGCCAGGGCTCCCAGATATTGGGCATGGGAATGGGATTGCACGCCGGCTATCCGGTCTTCGCCGAGGCGTTCAACACCGTCGTGGCCGAACTGGACCGGCACCTGCTTCGCCCGCTGCGCGAGGTGATGTGGGGACACGACGAAAACCTGTTGAACAGCACCGAGTTCGCGCAACCCGCGCTGTTCGCGGTGGAAGTCGCGTTGTTCCGGCTGCTCGAATCCTGGGGTGTGCGGCCCGACTTCGTGATGGGCCACTCGATCGGGGAGCTGTCGGCCGCGCACGTCGCCGGCGTGCTGTCCCTGGAGAACGCCGCGGTGCTGGTGGTGGCGCGGGGCCGGTTCATGCAGGCGCTGCCGGCAGGTGGCGCGATGGTCGCAGTGCAGGCCACCGAGGAAGAGGTGCGGCCGCTGCTGGTGCCCTCCGAACAGGCCACCGTGGGCATCGCCGCGGTCAACGCGCCCACCTCGGTGGTGATTTCGGGAGCCGACGACGCGGTGATGGCGATCGCGGACCGACTCCGTACCGACGGCCACCGCGTGCACCGGCTCTCCGTCTCGCACGCCTTCCACTCGCCGTTGATGGACCCGATGATCGACGAATTCGGCACCGTCGCGGCCGGGCTGGCCATCGGCAAGCCCACCATTCCGATCGTGTCCAACGTGACCGGACAGCTGGCCGGTGACGACTTCGCGTCGGCGGCGTACTGGAAGCGGCACGTGCGCGAGGCGGTGCGATTCGCCGACAGCGTGCGTTTCGTGCACTCGGCCGGCGCAAACCGCTTCCTCGAAGTCGGGCCGGGCAGCGGCCTGACGGCATCAATCGAGGAAACACTGGCTTCCGATCCGACGGCAGCCTCGGTGACCACCATGTCCGCGCTGCGCAAGGACCGCCCCGAGCCCGTCACCCTGGTCGACGCCGTCGCGCAGGGATACGTCGCCGGAATGGATGTGGACTGGCGCGGCACACTGGGCGGTGCCAGTTCCGACGCCAATCTCGTCGAGCTGCCCACGTATGCCTTTGACCGGCGGCGCTTTTGGCTTGCGGCCGACGGCGCCCCGGCCGATGCCGCGGGCCTGGGCCTGGCCGCCAGTGAGCACGCCCTGCTCGGTGCGGTGGTGGAATTGCCTGCGTCCGACGGAGTGGTGCTGACCGGCCGGCTGTCGCCCGGCACGCAGGGCTGGCTGGCCGATCATGCGGTCGGAGGTGTGGTGCTGTTCCCCGGCGCGGGATTCGTCGAGTTGGCGATCCGCGCCGGCGACGAGGTGGGCTGCGGAATCGTCGATGAGCTGAATCTGGCGGCGCCGCTGGTGTTGCCGGCCGGTGGGTCGGTCGCCGTTCAAGTCGTTGTCGGCGGCCCGGATGATTCGGGTGCCCGTGCGGTGTCGGTGTTTTCGCGGGCCGAAGCGGGCTCGGGCTGGTCGCTGCATGCCGAAGGTGTGCTGCGGGCGGGGTCGGTGCAGCCGAGCGCGGACCTGTCGGCGTGGCCACCGGTGGGTGCGGTCCCGGTGGATGTCGGCGACGGGTACGAGCAACTGGCCGAGCGGGGTTACGGGTACGGGCCGGCGTTCCGGGGGCTGACGTCGATGTGGCGCCGCGGCGACGAAGTCTTCGCCGAGGTGTCGCTCCCCACCGACGCCGGGGTGTCGCCGGCCGGGTTCGGCGTCCACCCCGCGATGCTCGACGCGGCGTTGCATGCGGTCATGTTGGCCTCCGACAGTGACGAACTGCCCGACGGCTCGATGCTGGTCCCGTTCTCCTGGCAGCAGGTGTCGTTGCACGCCGCGGGGGCGGGCGCGGTGCGCGCCCGGATCGTGCCGGTCAGCCCATCCACCGTGTCGATCGAATTGGCCGACGGGCTGGGGCTGCCGGTGCTCTCGGTGGCGTCGATGGTCGCCCGCCCGGTCACCGACAAGCAGCTGCTGGCCGCCGTGTCGAATTCGGGACCGGACCGGCTCTTCGAGGTCATCTGGTCCGCGCAGCCGTCAGCGGCGGCGCAGCCAGTATCGCTGTCCGCTTGGGGCGCAACGGAATTGGACGGCACCGAGGACGAGCGGCCGGCGGTGTTGTTCGAATCGCAGCCGGTGTCCGGCGACGTGATCACCGAGGTGTACGCCGCGACGCGAGCGGTGTTGCCCGTGCTGCAGTCGTGGTTGTCGCGCGAGGCCGCCGGAACGCTGGTGGTAGCGACCCGGGGCGCGATGACGCTGCCGGGGGAGGACGTCACCGATCTGGCCGGCGCGGCGGTCTGGGGGCTGGTGCGGTCGGCGCAGACCGAGCACCCCGGCCGGATCGTGCTAGTCGACACGGACGCGCCCCTGGATTCCGAGGCGATAGCAGCGGTTCTGGCGCTCAGCGAGCCGCAGGCGATCCTGCGCAGGGGGACGGTCTACACCGCGCGGGTGCTCGGCAGCCGCGCCGTCGGCGGTCTGCTGCTGCCCCCCGACGACGGGCCGTGGCGACTCGGCATGAGCAGCTACGGCACCATCGAGAACCTGCGGATAGAGCGGATTCCCGACGCCGACGCGCCGTTGGGGCCCGGTCAGGTGCGGGTTGCGCTGTCGGCCATCGCGGCCAACTTCCGGGACGTCATGATCGCGTTGGGTCTCTATCCCGACCCCGAGGCGATCATGGGCATCGAGGCCTCCGGCGTGGTCGTCGAAACTGGCCCCGAAACCGCCTCGCCGGACGGGCGTTTCGCGGTCGGCGACCGCGTGATGGGGCTGTTCCCGGACGGCACCGGAACCATCGCCAAGACCGACCAGCGCCTGCTCGTCAAAGTGCCGGCCGGATGGTCGCACACCGCCGCCGCGACGGCGTCGGTGGTGTTCGCCACGGCGAACTACGCGCTGGTGGATCTGGCCGGCGCCAAGGCGGGTCAGCGGGTGCTGGTGCACGCCGCGGCCGGTGGGGTCGGGATGGCGGCGGTCCAGCTGGCCCGTCACATCGGTCTGGAAGTGTTCGCGACCGCCAGCCGCGGCAAGTGGGACGCCCTGCGGGACATGGGCTTTGACGACGACCACATCGCCGACTCGCGTAGCCTGGAGTTCGAGGACAAGTTCCGGGCGGTCACCGGCAGGACCGGCATGGCCGGGATGGATATCGTCCTCGACTCGCTGTCCGGTGATTTCGTTGATGCTTCCCTGCGCCTGATGGCCCCCGGCGGGGTGTTCCTCGAGATGGGCAAGACCGACATCCGTGACCCCGAGGTCGTGGCCCGGGACCACTCGGGCGTGCGTTACCGCGCCTTCGACCTGTTCGAAGCCGGGCCGGATCGGATCGCGCAGATGCTCGACGAGCTGGCCGCCATGTTCGGCGAAGACGTGCTGCGGCCGTTGCCGGTCACCAGGTTCGATGTGCGGCGCGCACCCGCCGCGCTGCGCTACCTGAGCCAGGCCCGCCACGTCGGCAAGGTCGTGATGACCATGCCCGACGCCTGGACGGCCGGCACGGTGTTGATCACCGGCGCCACCGGCATGGCCGGTTCGGCGGTCGCGCGTCACGTCGTAACCCGACACGGTGCACGGAATCTCGTGCTGGTCAGCCGCCGCGGCCTGGATGCACCGGGTGCCGCGGAGCTGGTCGCCGAACTCAGCGCGGCCGGTGCGCACGTGGAGGCGGTGGCCTGCGATGCCGCCGATCGCGAGGCCCTGGCCAAGGTGATCGCCGAAATCCCTATGCAGCATCCGCTGACCGGGGTGATCCATGCCGCCGGCGTCCTGCACGACGCGGTGGTGACCTCGCTGACGCCCGACCGGATCGAATCCGTGTTGCGGTCCAAGGTCGACGCGGCGTGGAACCTGCACGAATTGACGCGCGAGCTGGATGTGTCGGCGTTCGTGATGTTCTCGTCGATCGCCGGGCTCGCGGGTGCGTCGGGTCAGGCCAACTACGCGGCCGGCAACTCGTTCCTGGACGGGTTGGCCGCGCACCGGCGGGCGCACGGCCTGCCGGCGATCTCGCTGGGCTGGGGTCTGTGGGATCAGGCCAGCGCCATGACCGGTGGGTTGGGCGCCGCCGACCGCGCCCGGTTCGGCCGGGACGGGATCGTCGCCATGTCTTCGGACCAGGCGCTGGACCTGATGGACACCGCGCTGATTGTGGACGAGCCATTCATGCTGCCCGCCCATATCGACCTCGCGGCGTTGCGGGTCAAGTTCGACGGGGGCACGCTGCCGCCGATGTTCGTCGATCTGATCAACGCGCCGACGCGTCGTCAGGTCGATGACTCGCTGGCCGCAGCCAAGTCGAAGTCCGCTCTGCTGCAACGCCTCGAAGGGCTGCCCGAGGACGAGCAACAGGCCATCCTGCTGGACTTGGTGCGCGCCAACATCGCCACCGTGCTGGGCAGCGCCAGCCCGGAGGCGATCCACCCGGACCGGGCGTTCCAGGAACTCGGCTTCGACTCGCTGACCGCCGTCGAGATGCGCAACCGGCTCAAAGCCGCGACCGGACTGGCCCTTTCGCCGACGCTCATCTTCGACTACCCGAACTCGGCCGCGCTGGCCGGCTACATGTATCGAGAATTGGTCGGGTCGTCGGACCAGCCCGCGGTGGCGGCCGCACCGGGCGAAGCCGAGATTCAGCGGGTGGTGGGGTCGATTCCGGTCAAGCGCCTGCGCCAGGCCGGCGTGTTGGAGCTGCTGCTGGCCCTGGCCAACGAATCTTCCAGTGGGAGCGCGCCGTCCGAGGTGACCACGGAGAAGGACATCGCCGACATGGACCTCGATGACCTGGTCAACGCCGCGCTGCTGGATGACGACGAATAGCCATGAGCCGCGCCGACGACGATGCAGAGCGCAGCGATGAGGAGCGGCGCAATTGAGTGAGGGCTCTTCGTGAGAATCGCGGTCACCGGGGCCAGCGGCGTGCTCGGGCGCGGCCTCGCCATGCGGCTGCTCAGCGCAGGCCACGATGTCGTCGGGCTCGCGCGCCATCGGCCCGACAGCTGGCCGAGCGCAGCGGACTTCGTCGCCGCCGACATCCGTGACGCCCGCGCTGTCAAACGCGCCTTGGGCGGCGCGGAGGTCGTCGCGCACTTCGCATGGGCGAAGGGTTCCGGGTACGACGACCAGGTCAACATCGGCGGTACTTGCAACGTGCTCGACGCGATGGCCGAGACCGGTTCCAGGCGAATCGTTTTCGCGTCATCAGCCCATGTGTATGGCGGGACAGCCGCGCCGAAGGCCGAACACGAGGCCGCGACTCCGGTCAGTGCCGAAGGGCGGTTCAAAGCCCGAGTCGAGCAGATGCTTTCGGAATCGGGCGCGGAATGGGTCGCGATCCGCTCCGCGCTGATCCTGGGGCGAAGCGTCGATAATTGGGTGCGGCGCCTGCTGGCGTTACCGGCGTTTCCCGACCGGTCGGCCGATCGCCACATGCAGGTCGTCCACCTCGACGACGCGCTTCGGCTGTTCAACCGGGCCATCGTGGAGGCCGAAATCGCCGGTGGGCCGGTGCATCTCGCCGCTTCGGGCGAACTGACCTTCCGGCAACTCGCCGCTGCGCTGCGCCGCCCGGTCGTGCGCCTGGGCCTCGAACCGGCGGAGCTGCGGCTGGTGCGGGGGGTTGCGCTTATGGACACCTCGCGGCTGGCAGACGAATGGGCATTCCAGCCGGCGTGGGAATCGGGCGAATGTGTCCAGGATTTCGCGCTGGCGGTGCGTGGCCGGGTAACCGTGGGCAATCGGGTGGTATCGCTGCCGTGGCGGCTGGCCAACATCCAGGACCTACCTTCGGTGGACGCGCCGAGCAGCGACGGCGTCAAGCCCATTTGGGCGGGCGCAGAAGGGGATAACGGGGAATTCGACACGCCGATCGACCCGCGTTTTCCCACCTTCCTGGCCACCAATCTGTCTGAGGCGCTGCCTGGCCCCTTTTCGCCGGCGTCCGCGTCGGCTACGGTTCGCGGACTGCGGGCCAGTGCCGTGTGCGTCGCCGAGCGGTTGCGGCCCGGCGGGACGATCCAGCGCGAAATCGCGATGCGCATGGTCGCGGTGTTTGCCCACCGGCTCTACGGCGCGATCACGACCGCACACTTCATGGCCGAAACGGTGCCTTTCGTCAAGCCCACGACTGTGGTGAGCAATAGCGGGTTCTTCGGTCCGAGCATGGCCGCCCTGCCGATCTTCGGTGAGGAACGTCCGCACTCCGACACCGGCCGTGTTCGCAAGCAACTGCGGACCGTCCGCAACATCGGGGTTTTCGGCGTCAACTTGATCGGCCTGTCCGCCGGCGCGTCCGTGGACACCCGCGAGTTCGTCGCCGATGTCGATCGCCTGGAACGCTTGACCGACGGTGACGTCGCCGGGCTCGACGATCGTCGGCTGCTGAGCCTGATCTCGCTGGCGCGTGATCAGGTGGTGCACGGCTGGGTGCTCGCGGCGGGCTCGTTCCTGCTGTGCGCGGCGTTCAACGTGCTGCTGCGCGGGTTGTGCGGGCGAGACATCACCGCGCCCGGGGGACCGGAATTGGTCAGTGCGCGTTCGGTCGAGGCGATGCAGCGGTTGGTGCTCGCCGCGCAGCGCGATCCGAAAGTGACTGCGCTGCTGGCCGAACCGGGGGATCGGCTGGACAAGCTCGCCGTCGAGGCACCGGAATTCCATGCCGCCCTGCTGGACGAGCTGGCGCTCATCGGACACCGCGGTCCGGCCGAGCTCGAGATGCTCTCAACCAGCTACGCCGACGACCCCGAGCTGCTCGTGCGGATGGTGGCCAGAGCGATGAGCGCACCATCCGCGCCGCAGCCGCAACGGCCCCGGATTCCGTTGCACGCCAAGCCTATTGCAGTTCTGGCCACACAGCAACTGCGCGACCGCGAGGTCCGCCGCGACAAGGTGGTGCGGGCTAACTGGGTGCTACGCACGCTGCTTCGCGAATATGGACGTAGGTCGGTCCAGGCCGGGCTCTTCACCGCCGCCGATGACGTCTTTTATCTGCTCGTCGACGAACTCGATGCCCTCCCCGCGGATGTGGGCGCGCTGGTGGCCCGACGCCGGGCCGAACAACGCCGGCTGGTCGCGGTGGCGCCGCCGACGGTCTTCAGCGGAAGCTGGCAGCCAACCGCGACCTCATCGGATGCGCTGGCCAGCGGGGACACTTTGCGTGGTGTCGGCGTATGCGGGGGACGGGTGCGCGGGCGGGTGCGGATCGTGCGGCCCGACACGATCGACGACCTGCAACCCGGCGAGATCCTTGTCGCAGAGGTGACCGACGTCGGCTACACCGCGGCGTTCTGCTACGCCGCCGCCGTCGTGACCGAACTCGGCGGCCCGATGTCGCACGCCGCGGTGGTGGCCCGCGAATTCGGGTTTCCGTGTGTCGTCGACGTTCAGGGGGCCACGAAGGCACTGCCGCCGGGAGCCATGGTGGAGGTCGACGGTGCCACCGGCGAGATCCGGGTGCTCGAGCTGGCCGCGGACGACGCGCCGAGCTAGTCGAACTCCATCTCCAGCTCTACCGGCCCGCTCAGTCCCAGCATCGGTTTCCAGCGTGCGGTTGCCACTCGGCGCGGGTTGGTCATGCGCCGCGCGATGACTTTGAGGGCTCCAGCGAGTTCCGTTCGGGCGAGGTTGGCGCCAAGGCAATAGTGGGCGCCGCCGCCGAACGTCAAAATGGGCGGCGGGTCTTCGCGGGTGAGGTCGAACCGGTCCGGGTATGGATAGACCTCTGGATCACAGTTGGCGGCAAAGGTATTCACCGAAATGAAGGTGCCCGCCGGAAACCTGTACCCCGCGAACGTGACGTCGTCAAGGACGGTGCGCAGGGTGGTGCAGACCGCCGGCGAATGGCGCATGCATTCCTCGACGGCTCGCATCGCGAGGCCGGAATCGTCGCGCAGCATCGCCAGCTGACCGGGATGATCACACAGCGCGTGCGTGCACGCGGCCAATTGATTGCGAGTGGTGTCGGTGCCGGCGCTGAGGATGCTGAACGCCAGCATCCGCATCTCCGCGTTGCTCAGCCGGTCGCCGTCGTCCTGGGCGCGGATCAGCTCAGAGATCAAGTCGTCGGTCAACCGGCTCCGCCGTTCGGCGATCATGTCGTCGATGTAGGCGTCGAACTCGTCCCACGCTCGCATCACGATGTGCTGCTCGTTCGCCAGGTCGGAGTCGAGCCTGACGATTTTGAAAATGTCCTCGGCCCATAGGGAAAACTGCTCCCAGTCCTCGGGAGGCGCGCCCAGCAGCGCACAGATGATCGGGATCGGGTATGGCCGGGCGATATCGGTGACGAAATCACACCGGCCGGCGTCGGCGACCTGGTCGATCAACTCGTTGATCACCGTGTCGATGGTGTCTTCCATGCGCGCGGACGCCCGCGGCGTGAAGGCCTTGGACACCAGGCCGCGCAGCCGTCGATGTTCCTCGCCTTCCATGCCCAGGATGGTGCCGAGGACCCGGTCATAGAGCGGGCCGGACGTTATTCCGCGAGCGGTCATGTGCATGCCGGGCGGGAAAACGAACCTGGGGTCGCGAAGTATCCCGCGGGCGAGTTCGTAGCCGAGCACCTCGGGTCCCAGCGGCCCGATGGCTATCGGCGACCGCGTGCGCACGTCGTGGATGCGCGGGGCGACCTCGTGCACGGTGTCGGTGATGTCGTAGTGCAGTGTCGGGAGGTCGGCGTCGAAGACGCTGGGTGATGCGGTGTCGACGGTCATCGTGTCTCCTTAGGCCGAAATCAGCTCGGCTGGTAGCGCTTTGGCAGTACTTCGATCGGCGCCGAAATGGCTTCACCGGGAGCCAACTCCCCGGAATCCGCTAGATCAGGCATCAACCTGGCCGTGGACGTGTCGGCGATCGCGGCGAAGTTGTCCCGCACCTTCTCGAGGGTGAGACCGGAGTCGTAGTGGCCCGTGGTCTGGCCGAACACCCGGATGCCCACGTTCCCGCCGCCTGCTTCGAGGTTGGCGCCGGACACCGGACAGCTCTCGTGAACCAGGAAGGCCACGGCCGGTGACACCAGGCCGGTCGGAAAGTGCTCCTCCATCAGCTTCGTGAACGCGGACGGGTCGTTGAAATGCCGCACGGCGCTGGTGTTTGCGGCCGGGCCCAACGCGTTGACCTTGATGCCCAGCGGAGCTCCCTCGACGGCGAGACCGCGTGTCAGCCCGAAGATTCCGCCCTTGGCGGCGCCGTAGATGGACAGGTATTCCAGCCCGAACATCGCCCCGGACGTCGTGTTCACGATGCGGCCGTAACCGGCGTCCCGCATGTGGGGCCATGCCGCCCGGCACATCCACACGGTTCCCATCAGGTGCACGTCGATGACGTTACGAATGTCGGCGTCGGAGATCTCGTCGAAGTGCGCCATGAAGCAGACCCCGGCATTGTTCACCAGGATGTCGAGACGACCCCACACGTCGAGCGCGGTCTGGACGACCCGGCGCGCGCTGTCCTGATCGGCGACGCTGTGCAGGTCTGGCACCGCCTCACCGCCCGCCGCGCAAATCTCGTCGGCAACCTGCTCGGCGTTGGCCCGCAGGAGGTTTCGCCCGTCAGGCCCGACGCCGAGGTCGTTGACCACGACCTTGGCTCCCCGCTCGGCCAGCAGTTTGGCATGCGAGCGCCCCAGGCTCGGCTCCTGGCCCCCGGCGCCCGTGACAATCGCGACCCTTCCGTCAAAGCGAAGCTCGGTCATGACGCATCCTTCGCGAGAATCCGCACCGGCAAGGAAGGCAGCGTGCATGTCGGCGACGGCCAGGTGATTTCGGGCCGGCATCCGGGCGCGAGCTCGAAATAAGGTATGTGCCTTAGCCATTCGGTCACGACGACCTTCATCTCCATGCGCGCCAGGTGCGAACCCACGCAACGGTGCGGACCGCCGCCGAAGCCCCAGTGCTTGTGCACCTTGCCGTCCATCACCACGTCGTCACCGGATATCGCATCGCTGCCATCCCGGTTGATGGCGCCGAGGCACAGCCGCACGCGAGATCCAGCGGGCAACGTGATGCCGGCGACGGTGACCTCCTCGGTCGTCGCCCGCGGGACGACGGGAGCCGACGACTCCAGCCGGACGATCTCCTCGACGAAGACACCGATTTCTTCGGGCCTTTCGCGAAGCCGGTCGCGCAGTTGGGGGCGACGTGCCAATTCGAGCATCGCCGCGCCGATGGCCGACGTGACGGTGTCCAGTCCCGCGAGGACGAAGAAGAACGCCATGCCGAGGGCCTCGTCGTCGGTGAGCGCTTCCTCGCCCGCGAGCACCTGGGAGAGGACATCGTCGCCGGGATCGCGTCGATGCTCGGCGACGGCCTCGGTGAGGTAGTTGAAGAGCTCGAGCGCCGGTGCGAGGTCCGGGGTTTCACCCGCGGCGTTGGGGATGCTCAGCTCGATGATGGCGTCTTTCCAGCCGATCAGCCGCTCGCGGTCGCGCAGCGGCAGCCCGAACAGCGTCAGGAAGACCTGTGACGGGTAGGGAGTCGCCAGATCGGCCATCACCTCGCACTTGTCGCGTCCCGCAATCGATTCGATGATGTCGATCGCCTGGCCCTGGATCGACGGCAGGATCGCGGCGAGCGCATGGGGACTGAAGAACGGCTGCAGGATCTTGCGGAACCGGGTGTGCTCCGGCGGGTCGAACGCCGCCGGTACCAGCGGAAGCGGGCTGCCGACCACCTCGAAGGCCTTCTGCGACGAGAACACGGTGGGATTTCGCAGCGCGGTGAGGACGTCTTCGCGACGGGTCAGCGCGTACCAGCCGTCGCTCAACACCACCGGGCCGGCGTCCCGCAACGCCGCCCAGCCGACGCCGCGGTCGAGCGCCATCGGCAGGTCGTCCAGATCGAGCTCCGGAATTTCCTGCGGGCCACGAGCCATGTCGTCTCCAATCACGGGATGTTGGTTGCCAGAAATGTCAGTGGCAGTCCCAGGATCGACACGTCGTTTTCGTCGAGGTACGTGCCTCCGCCCTCCATGCGTTGCCGGAATCGCGTTGTCGCGCCGTAGCGCTCGGCGACCTCGTCGGCGGAAGCGGCTTCCGGAACTCCGATCACCACCGTGAACACGCCGTCGCCGTGACGCTCGAGGAACTCCGTAACCGAGACGGCGACCTCGCCGGTCGACCCGGGGATCGGGCTGATCAGTTCAATGCCCCGATTCCAGTCGAGGTGGATGTCCAGGCCGAGCTCGGCCAGCTGCAGTGGCTCGAAGAGGAATCCGAGATCGGTGAACATTTGTGCCGCTGCGGCATGTCGTTCCGGCGCCACGGCGAACACGACGTGGTGAAGCGAGGGCGAGTCAGGCTTTTCGGGCATCGGTGCCTTCCTATCGGGAATCAGCGCGCAGCACTCCGCGCGGCAGAAGCAGCGGCAGGTCGTTGTAGGTGACAATGCCGGGAGGCGCGGCGACGACGGCAGGTATCGCGGTGATCGCCGGCATCGCGGTGATGGTCAGTCCCAACATGATGTAGTCGTCCAGCGTCTGGCCCGCAAAGTCCAGCGGCGGAAGGAAACTCAGCGTGGTCTTGATCGTCGGCTGGCCCTGCACCTCGATTGTGTAGCCCATGTCCAGCGGCCAATCCGGATCCAGCGATTGACCCTTGCGCCAGCGCCCGCGGATCTCGATGATCTCACGATTCGCGACAATTCCTTTCCAGCGGACGTCCACGCCGGCGACGCACCCCTTTTTGATCGTCCATTCGCCGGGAAGATCCAGATCCTCGGTGGTCTGGGCGTATTCGACTTCGCAGCGCACGTCGTCGAGCTCGACGCCCAACGCGTCGGCGATCAGCAATACGCCGTCGCGGAAGATGCCGGAGCCCTTCTCGGTGATGGCCGGAAGATCCGGTCGATCGATGGGATAACCGAAGCCCATGGGTATTTCGGTCGCGGGCGAGTTGTAGATCGTGGTGTCAACGGATTCCAGCATCGAGACCTTGTCCACCCGGTCCGAAAGCCCCGCCGACACGATGGCGAAGAGCTGGATGAAACCGGGGTTGATGCCGCTGCCGAAGATGGTCGATCCGCCGTCTGCGCATGCCTGTGCGATGCGTTCCCGCCCGGCGCCGAGGAAGTGCCCGGTGATGAACCCGGCGGTGCCCACCACGTTGATGCCCGCGCCGAGGATGCGGGCCAGCTCGTCGACGTCGGCGAACATCGGGTTGTAAACCACGCAGTCCGGCTTGAGCGCGAGCAGCGCCTCAATGTCGTTGGTGGCCTTGACATTGAGCGGTTCGATCCCGCACAGCTCGCCGACATCACGCCCGGCCTTCTCCGGCGACCAGGCATAGCACCCGACCAGTTCCAGCGTCGGGTTGGCGGCGATCGCTTTGACCGAGCTCTTGCCGACGTTACCCGTCGTCCACTGGACGACCCGGTGGGTCAACGGGTCCGCCCCGTCATGGGTGCGATGCCGCCTGTTGTTGTGCCGCTTGGCGGGCCAGCCTGTCGTTGTGGATCTTGACGAGTTCGCGGAATCCCAGCCGGTGGTACTTCGGTATCGGCTGGATGCCCCACACGTCCTGCGCGGTGGCCTTGCCCTCGGCGCCCTCGGGCGGGCCGAACGGCGGGTAGGGGTACTTGCATTCGAGCGTGTCGTTGGAGTACCGGATCTTGAGCAGCTCACTGCAGATCTGGGTGAGGCTCAGCGTCGGGTAGCCGTAGTAGACCGCCATGAACGGCAACGTGAAGGCACCCTCGATCACCAGGGCCACCAGGCACACCAGCACGGCACGCTTGATCCATTTGTGCATCCGGGCGTAGTACGGCGTCGTCCCCGGCTCGAGATCGGCGGCCGGGTCCTTGTCTTCGGCGGATGCCGGTGCGGAAGGGCTTGTCATGGCACGACTCCTTGCTAGTCGGAGAAGATTTCGCGATTGACGGTGTGCAGATAGGGGATGGCGAGGAACGGGGTGATGTAGAAGATGTCGTAGAGCCACCAGCCGATGACTGGAAAGACGACTCCGGCGTACCGCACGTCGGCGAACATTGTCATGTTGAAGACATAGGCCGACCAGATCACCACACCCATCCAGCATGTGACGACCATCCATTGATGACCCCAGCGCTTCATCTGCAGGAAGCCGATCGCCGCGGCCACCCGCATCGAGAAGACCGTGAGGATCAGGCCGGCCACGTAGGCTTTCTCGCCCGGCCCGGCGGCGCCCCCGACCCAAAGCTCGTTGTAGTGCCAGAAATAACCGGCGTCGAACATGTTGCCCCAGCCGACCATCAGCACGCGGTTGATCAGCGTGTGGTTGGCCACCAGGTCGAGGGCCCAGCCCAGGCTGTTGAGCATTCCGTCGATCAACACCAGATAGCCGATCAGGGTGACGATCATGGGCCGGACCGACAGTCCGGCGCGCAGGGCCTGGCGCTGCAGCCACACCCCGCGCATGAAGATGGGAAAGCCGATCAGGCCCGGCGCCCACATGCCCATCAGGCCGGCGCCGACGATCATCCACTTATCGGCGCGGCGCTGAGCCTGGCGGGATTCGTCGTGGTGATCCTCGAGGCTGACCGATGCCGCGGCACCGACCGAATGTCGTTTCAGCAAGGGGAGATTCACAGGTCCCACCACCCCCGTGCGAACGACATGTAGAGCTGGATCCCGAACATCGCCAGCAGGTAGCCGTAGATGAAGATCTGGAAGACGATGAGCGCCCTCTTGCGCTTCTCCTCTTGTCGGTCCATGCCGTTGCTCCTTTCTAAGAACTGCTCGATGTGTCTGCGGTCCCCAGGCTGGCAGCCGCGACTTCGCGTAGGCCGTCGGTGACGGCGCCGTCGGTACTCAGTGGGGCGAGTATGCACGCATCGGCCGCATCCAATTCGGTTGCGCCCGCGGCGATCAACTGGGCGGCCGTGACGAGCACCCGGGTCGACGGCGGCTCGAAGTGGAAGGCTTGGTCTGCGGTGCGGACCGCGACCGCGCATCCCACCAGCCGCCTCGCCGTGGCCAATGGGATTCCCGATTCGGCGACGATCACCTCCGCCTCGCGGTCCGGCGGCAGGTAGTGCATCGCCAGCGTGGCGAACCGTTGGCGGAACGACGGTTTGAGCTCCTTGAGCGAGCTGCGATAGGCCGGGTTGTACGAACACACCAGCATGAACTCCTCCGGCGCTTGCACAACCTCGCCGGCGCGGTCGAGATACAGCGACCGCCGGTGATCGGTGAGCGAATGCAGGATCGCCAGGGAGTCGTGGCGGGCCTCGACGACTTCGTCGAGATAGCAGATCGCGCCGGCTTTGACGGCCCGGGTCAGCGGGCCGTCGGTCCAGACCACGTCGCCGCCGGTCACCATGAAGCGGCCGACGAGGTCGGAGCTGGTGAGGTCGTCGTGGCAACTGATGGTGACCACGGGCCGCTGCAGCAAGGAGCCCATGTGTTCGACGAAGCGGGTCTTGCCGCATCCGGTCGGGCCGGTGAGCATCACCGGGATGCGCCGGTGGAAGGCCTGCTCGAACAGCTGAACCTCGTTGCCGTTGGCGAAGTATGTGTCGGTGGTCATCTCTTCCTCAGCAGGCCGGCGTTCACGCGGCGACCAGTTCACGGTGGACATGGGCCAATACCCGGGGCAGTTCCTCTATGCGCCGGATCCGCTGCGACCGGCGAGGCCCGAACACCTCGGGCAGGGGATCCACGCGGGTGGGTCCGACGCCCACGTAGTAGATCGACACCCCGGCCTCGTTGGCCTCCTCGACCGCATGCGCGGCGTCGGCCCAGGCATAGCGGCCCTCGTATCCCTCATCGGAGATCAGTCCGTCGCCGATGACGATCAGCAGGCGGCGCTCGGAGGCCTGCGCCAGCAGCCGGCTCGTCAAATGGCGAAGCGGCGCACCGAGTCTGGTGTATCCCCTGGTGTGCAGGCCGAGCCCGCTCGGCGGTACGAACCGACGGTCCTCGAAGTCCTTCAGGCAGCGGACTTCGACTCGATGGCGGGTGTTGCCGGTGAAGACGAAGACACCGTGCCGTTCGCGCGTCAGCGTCATGGCCCGCGAAAGTGCATCGGCACAGGACAATTCCAGTTGGAATACGCGCCCGCCGTGCACCCCTAGCGACGAACTGCCGTCGAGCAGCAGCGCCGTGGTGACGTCGCGGCTGCTGGGCAGCAGGTCGCGGAACACCTTCGGCTCCTTGGCCTCGCCGGTCGCGAGATCGATGTAGTGGTTGACGTATTGGTCGACGTCGAGGTCGGAGCCGTCTTCGAGGCGATTGGTCATCGCGCGGTGGGTGTGTTCTTCGAACCACTTGCGCACGTCGACGGCCACGGGCACCGGGCGGCGGGCGTGCCGGCCGTCGGCGTGCTCGACAACGGCAACGTGGTCTTGCATGAATCGCTGTGTCCACATGTTCCATTCGGGATAGGGGATCCCCGGCCGGTGTTGCGGTGTGACGTCGAGATCGTTGTCCTGTGGCCGGCTCGGTGGCGGCAGGTTGGGGTTGCGGACCCCGCCGTCGCCGCCGACCGGAACCGAGTACGGCCGCGGCAGGCGCTTCTGTGTCGTGGTCCATGGCATCCTGCCGAAGCTGCGTCGCAGCTTGTCGGCCAGTCCGTGCGGCGCGGTGTATGCCGGCGGCAATGAGCCCAGCAGGGGGTGGAGGGTCAATTCCTGATGTGTGGCCGCCAATGCGATTGCCAGGTCGAGCATCTGGACGGCAGGCATGTCGCCGTCTTGGATGTGGACTTCGGGCAGCAATCGCCGGACCTCGGGCAGCAGGCCGGGCCACCGCGACGCGATCCAGCCAAGGGCGACGCCGGTCTCGACGAGGGTGAGTGCACGCAGTTCGCGGGCAGAGAGCTCGTAGAGGCGATATTCGGTGACGCGTTCTTTCGACGGCGAACACTGCAGCGCCACGCCGCATGTCAGGGTCCTGCGTGTCCACTCGGGCGGCGCGGGGTAGGGGACATGAACGAACGTGAGCGCCGCGTTCACGCCGAAACCCCGCCGGTCGCCGGTGACCAGGCGGACGCCCTCGCGACGTTGGTCGCTGAACGCGACCGCCGTCACGGAGCAACCGCGTTCCAGAGCCATCGCATGGCCGTCGGACTGGTCAATCATCGCCGAAATCCCGTGCGCTTCGACTACCGAGGCCGCGGTTCAGAAGGTGCCGATGTTGGAGAACAGCCAGTACCAGAACCAGATGATCAGTCCGGTGCCGCCCCATGCGGCGACGTAGCGAAGGATCTCCCATAGATAGCCCATGATGTGACTTCCTCGGTGGCGTAGTGGATTTCAGTTCGCGCATTTCAGTCGGAGAAGAGTTCCCGGTTGACGGTGTGCAGGTAGGGGATGGCCAGGAACGGGGTGATGTAGAAGATGTCGTAGAGCCACCAGCCGACGACCGGCAGTACGACTCCGGCGAAGCGCACATCGGCGAACATGGTCATGTTGAAGACGTAGGTGATCCAGATGACCACGCCCATCCAGCAGGTGACGACCATCCATTGATGGCCCCAGCGTTTCATCTGCAGAAAACCGATGGCCGCCGCGATGCGCATGGTGAAGACGGTCAGGATGAGGCCGACTTCCAGAGCTTTTTCGCCCGGGCCCGCCGCGCCACCGACCCACAGCTCGTTGTAGTGCCAGAAGTAACCGGCGTCGAACATGTTGCCCCAGCCGTTGAGAAGCACTCGGGCCAGGATCGTGTGGTTTGCCACCAGGTCGAGGGCCCATCCGACGGTGTTGATGGCGGCGTCGATGATGACGAGGTAGCCGAGCAGCGTGACCAGCATCGGCCGAACGGAGAGGCCATCGCGCTGGGCCCGGCGCAGCAACCGCACCCCCCAGAGAAACAACGGCAACCCGAAGATGCCCAGGGCGGCGGTGCCGATCAGCAGACTGCCGGAGATGAGCCATTTGTCGGCTCGGCGCTGCGCGAGCTGCGACCGTTCCAGATGTTCGTCGATGGTCAGACCCGTTGGGGGAGCGCCGCTTGAGCCGACCGCGATGCCCGCACTGCCGGCATCGCGCTGTTGCAGCCTCGGCAGATTCACGAACCCTCCCCGTTTGCTGATTGGATCGGCCTGTGCACTATAACAGGCTGACTACAGTCAGCAGAAGATGCCCGGCGGACTTTCTGTGAAGTTGGTGCAGGCGCCACGACGCCGGCGGCCGCACGGTGCTGCACCGCCGTATAACAGGTCAATCCGCCTTCGACGTGGCACCTTCCGTTGGTGGCGCAAGGCGAAAGTTACTGACGAAAGTCAGCTGCCAGTCGTTGACACAACATTCAAGGGACGCCTACGCTCAGCGAGCGCTCAGCCGTTGCGGCGTCGTGTGCCGGCGGCGAAAGACGGTTCGTTCGCTCTAGCGCTGTCGGTGCATGCAAAGGAGTAGCAATGACACCCAAGCCGCCGGCCGAGAAGAAGTATCGCGTAATTCAATGGGGCGTAGGGAATGTCGGCACGATCGCGCTCCGTCATTTCGTGCACAACCCTGCCTATGAACTGGTCGGAGTGCTGTGCAATCGTCCAGAGAAGGTAGGCAAGGACGCCGGCGAGCTCTGCGGCAAAGCGCCGACCGGGGTGCGGGCGACCACCGACAAGGCTGCCATCGAGGCACTCGACGCCGATTGCGTGTTCTATGCGCCGCTATGGTCTGACCCCGATGAGGTGTGCCGCTTACTGCGCGGGGGCAAGAATGTCGTCGCCTCCGGTGGCGCCTGGTGGTATCGAACCGAACACAGCAAGGCGGACATCGACAAGATCGATGCAGCCTGCCGCGAGGGTGGGACGTCGTTTCATGCAGGTGGCGTCAACCCCGGCTTCGCCGGAGACCTACTCGTCCTGACGCTGGCCCGAATCGTCAGTCAGATCGATACTATTCACATTTACGAGGTGGTGAACTTCGGTCGGGACACGCTGAAGTACCTGTATGAGATGGGAATGGGGAGCGATCCTGCCGGGTTCGAGGACGGCCCGAACCTGTTGGGACAGGCATGGCCATTGTTCGCACAGTCGATGGCGATGGTTGTGGAGGGAATGGGTAAGACAGTCGAGAAATATACGACCGAGGTGGAGCTAGGGTGTGCCACGCGCGACATCCCCTTCGAGGGGGCAGAGACCAGCGACATGCCGGGCTTCAAGGGCGTGATCAAGAAGGGCACGGTCGCTCGCCAGCATCATAAGTGGACCGCTTGGGTGGAGGGTAAGCCCCTTCTGATCTTTCATGAGGTATACACGATGGACACGTTCGATGCCATTGAACCGCAGGAGGATTGGCCTCAGCATTACCACTACCGCATAGTGATTGAGGGCGATTCATCCACGGAGCTGATCCTGCAGGGGGCGCAGGACCCGGATGGTGGCTACGCGCTGCCCGGCTACACCTGGACCGCGATGGGCCCCGCGAACGCCATTCCCGCGGTCTGCGACGCTCCGCCGGGGTTCATGTCCCACAACGAACTCGGGCTTATGCCGCTGCGTGGCGTCATACGGCCCTAACGCCCGCGTGTCATGGTTTTAAGCTTCGCAATGTCCTCGCGACATAGTCTTCCAACAGCGTGTGGCCAGTCGGCCAGTGGTTGGTGGTGATCAACAGCGCGTAGAGGCCCAGCAAGAAGAACACCGCACTGTTCATGGGATCGACGTCCGCATCCGTCTCGCCGCGCTCTTGGGCCTGCGCGATCTCCTGGGCGACCAGGACGATCAGGGGGTGATCCCTGCCGTCTTCGGTCTGCGGGCGGGTTTGGGAGAAGTGCAGCGCGAGAAAGTCATTGAAGAGTCGATCGCCCAGGCGGCGTTCCAATCCGACGACCAATCGGACCGCCTCATTCAATGCCGAAGCGAGGTCGTGTTTGGACTTCAGGAATTGCGCGAACTGCTTGGCGATTCGGTCCTCTTCGCGGCGCTCCAGCTCCAGCAGCACATGCTCCTTGGTGGGGAAGTGGAAGAAGAAGGTCCCGTGGGCGACGCCCGCTGCGGCCACAATGGCGCCCACGTCGGCCTCGGCCATCCCGGCGCGGGCGAACTCACCGATCGCGGCGCCCATCAATCGCTCCCGCGTCTGCAGGCGCTTAGCTTCTCGTGCCGACAACCGGTCCGTCACAGCCATTGCTTTCCTCACGGTTGACCTGACTCACGTCAGAGTTTCGAGGCTAACCCGACCAGTATGCCGTGTCCCGGTCAAAAAGGCTTGCACAACTTGTCATTGTTGGACGCTCCGCGCACTCTGTCGGACGTCGGCCCCATGAATTCGTTGACTTTAGTCAGCAAGGTTCATAGATTGAACGCGCACCAGACCACACATCGGAGGAGCCAGCATGGCATTGGAGCAGTTCAGGCTGGACGGACAGGTCGCGATCGTCACCGGAGCCGGGAAGGGTGTGGGAGCGGGCATTGCCCGGGTGCTGGCGGAGGCGGGCGCCACGGTGGTCGGGACCGCGCGGACCGAGGCGGATATCGTTGGCACGATTGAGGGTATCGAGACAGCGGGCGGCAAGGGGCTGGCGCTCGTCGCGGACGCGATGAGTCGTCCTGATTCAGAGCGGGTGGTAAGCACGGCGATGGACCGCCTCGGCCGCATCGACATTTTGGTCAACAATGTCGGCGGGTCGACCTACGCGCGATTCCTCGAAATCACCGACGAAGACTTCCGGCACACGTTCGATTGGTGTGTGACGTCGGCCTTCATCATGAGTCAGCTCGTGGCGCCACACATGCTCAGCGCCGGACACGGTTCCATCATCAATATCTCGTCGGGCTCGGCGCGATTCGGCATACGGGCGCTGACCGCGTATTGCGTTGCCAAGGGCGGCCTGGAAGCGCTCACCCGCGCCATGGCGCAGGAACTCGCCCCGAAGATTCGCGTCAACGCCATCGCCCTGGGGTCCTTCGCCACCGACGGTCTGAAGGGCAGCCTGGATCTGATGCCCGGATCGCTGGAGAAGATGCTGGAGGCTACACCGCTGCATCGGCTGGGCGACGTCGAGGATCTCGGACGGCTCGCGGTGTACCTGTCCACGCGTGACTGTTACGCGACCAACGCGACGTTCCACGTCGATGGTGGCATCGACTCGAACAATTCGCCGCTGCCGATACCCGATTACTGACCCGCTCTGTGATTGAACGCGTCATGATGGGTCATCACCCACCGCCCGAAGGACGAGGGTAACCATGCGCAGGGTCATTCAATTCTCCACCGGTAATGTGGGCCGGCATTCGTTGCGAGCCATCATCGGCAGACCCGATCTCGAGCTGGTCGGCGTGCACGCCGCCAGCAGCGAGAAGATCGGCCAGGATGCGGCGAGGTTGTGCGGACTGGACGAACCGACCGGCATCATCGCCACCGACGACATCGACGCCCTGGTGGCCCTCGGCGCCGACTGCGTCGTTTACACGTCTCAAGGTGAGACTCGGCCGATGGAAGCCATCGAACAGATGGCCAAGTTCCTCACGGCGGGCACCAACGTCGTCGGTACATCGATGGTCTGGCTGGTCACGCCACGCCACGCCGACGACTGGTTGCGAGAGCCCCTGGAGCGTGCCTGCGCGGCCGGCAACGCCTCGCTTTACGTCAACGGCATCGACCCCGGTTTCTCCGGCGATACCCTGGTGCACTCGGCAGTGAGCCTGACCACCCGGGTCTCCTCGATCACCGTCCAGGAGATCTTCGACTACGGAAATTACGATGACGCCGAGTTCACCGGTGCTGCAATGGGTTTCGGGTCGAAGCCGGACGACGACACACCGATGATGTTCCTGCCCGGGGTAATCGTGGCGATGTGGGGTGGTCAGGTCCGAAGCCTGGCGGACCATCTCGACATCAAGCTCGACGACGTGCGCCAGCGCTGCGAACCCTGGTATACCCGTGAGCGAATCGACTGCACCATGATGACGGTGGAGCCCGGACAGATGGCGGCGGTGCGGTTCGCCACCGAGGGCGTGCGCGACGGCGAACCGGTCATCACCCTCGAGCACGTCACCAGGCTCACCCAG
This sequence comes from Mycobacterium colombiense, assembly GCF_001665835.1. GTDB lineage: Bacteria > Actinomycetota > Actinomycetes > Mycobacteriales > Mycobacteriaceae > Mycobacterium > Mycobacterium colombiense_A. The sequence continues at coordinate 85,058 of NZ_LZSX01000068.1, forward strand.
GCCGCGGCGCCCGATTGGGAATTCCCACCCGACGGCCATACCGGGGTTCATCGCGTCGTTGTGGAGGGCGAACCGCGGGTCGAAATCAACACCCACGTTTCACACCCGCTTTTCGATTCCACTGATGCCGGCTGCATCTCGACGGCCGGTCGAGCCGTCAACGCGATCGATTGGGTGTGCCGCGCGCCCCAGGGGCTGATCGGCGTGGAGGATATCCCGCTCTCCGCAACGATGCGTGGCCTGATGTGGAACGAGCACTAGCCGGATTTGTGGCATGACGACATCATCTTCGGGACGCGTTGCCGGTAAACGCATTCTGATTACCGGCGCCGCCCGCGGCATGGGCCGCAGCCATGCGCTGCGGCTTGCGCAGGAGGGCGCCGACGTCATCGTGCTCGACATATGCGAATCTCTGCCCCCCATCGAATATCCCTTGGCCACAAAAGACGACTTGGCCGAAACAGTCGAATTGGTAAGGGGTTTCGGCCGCCGCTGCGTGAGCGGCATCGTCGACGTTCGCGACGAGGCACAACTGCGGTCTGCGGTCGACGACGGCGTCGGCGAGCTCGGAGGTCTCGATGGCGCGGTGGCCAATGCCGGCGTGCTCACGGTGGCGGCCTGGGACCAGACAACCGCCGACCAGTGGCGCACGGTGGTCGACGTCAATCTCATCGGCGTATGGAACACTTGCGCGGCCGCGATACCCCACTTGCTCGACCAGGGCGGAGGCAGCCTGGTCAACGTCGGTTCCGCAGGCGCCATCAAGGGATTTCCACTGCAGACGCCCTACACGGCTGCCAAGCACGGCGTCGTCGGCTTGACGCTGGCCTTGGCCAACGAACTGGCGGCACAGAACGTGCGCGTCAACACCGTGCTTCCCACCGGTGTCCCCACCGGGATGGTTCCACCATCGTTCGGGCCTCTCTTGGGCGAGCATCGGTCCGACCTGATTCCCATCTTCGTCAATGCGATGCCCACGCCGGCCGTCGAGCCCGTCGACGTCAGTAACGCTGTGCTGTTCCTGCTATCGGATGAGTCCAGGTATGTGACGGGATTGCAGTTCAAGGTCGACGCAGGAGTGACCATCAACTAGAAACAGGGCGCATTCAGTTGCCGGAATCGGCGTCAAAGGTCAACGCCACGCCGGCCCTCGAACGAGTGCCCTTACTGAGATCGCGTCAAGCCCATAGGCTGGGCTGTCGGATGGATATTCGTGTGGCGGCCGAATTTTGCGTGTTCGCGCTGCCGGCGCGCGCGGTAACGGATACAAATAGCTGACTTCAAAAGGAGAGCCTTATGAATACGGTGCGGACGTCCGCGCTCGGCTTGACGGCTACCGCGGTGTTGATCGGCGCGGCGGTGGTGGGCTGCGCCGGGGGCAAGAGCCCCACGGCGTCATCGGGTTCGGCCTCGTCGTCCAGCTCGGCCGCCTCGTCGGGCTCCCCGACCAGCGCGTCCCCGGGTGCGCCGGCGGACTACAGCAATCTGTTGATCAAGCCCAGCGACGTCGGTCCCAACGCCACCGTTGACGGGCCGCCGAGCCAGAATCCCAGCGGCATCACCGGCGTGGGACAGGTTTTCAAGAACCCCGACGGCAAGCGCACCATCATCGACACGATCGCGGTGTTTCCCGACGCGGCCACGGCCACCCAGACCGCGGCGAACATGCGCGACGTGGTCGGTAAGAAGGTCAACGGTCAGCAGCAGCCCATCGACGTCGGCACCAACGGGTTCATGGTGATCGGGCAGGGAACCGATCCGGCCAACCCGATGGAGATCTCCGAGGCGGTGTTCGTCGAAGGCAGGGCCATGGTCGACCTGGAGTCCGACTGTGTCATCGGCAATCCCACGCCGGCCGACATCATGCTCGATCTGGCCCGTAAGCAAGACGACGCGGTCAAAGCGGGCCTACCGCCTAGCTGAGCCGCCGATCGTCACAGGGGCCAGCTGTCCGGCCGCACCTCATAGTGCAACGCGGCGGCCGGAGGCAGCGGCTGACGGTCGTTGACCGAGATCGCGTCGATCACGAGGGCGACATAGCGTCGCCAGCCGTCGCTGCCGGCATCCATGGTCGACAGCACGCTGAACAGCATCGCGACCAGGCGAGGCAGGTCGTCGCTGACCAGGTCGGCGCGGATGCGGCCGGCTCGCTGGCCCGCGCGGGCAAGCTCGCCGAGCGCGTCGTTGAGCGACACCGAGACGTCGGACGTGAGCGACCCGGCCCGGCGCGCGGCGGTCAGCAGGCTGTGTTCGCGCGCCCCCAGCGAAATCGCCGCTTCGATCAGTTGGGTCAGACCGCGCAGCGGATCCTCGGCGCGGCGCGCCTTGTCGATCACCGGCGTGAGGTCCTCGGCGATGCTTTGATCCAGGGCCGCGCGCACCAGGTCGGCCTTTGCCGGAAACCTGCGGTAGAGGGTTCGCTCACCGACGCCCGCCCGGCGAGCGACCGCTTCCACCGGGGCGTCGGGCCCCAGCTCGCTGTAGACCTCGCGCGCCGCGCGCAGGATGCGCTCGACGTTGCGCGCCGCGTCGGCCCGCAACGGCCGGTCTTCCACCGCGGTCATGGCGACAGCCTAACTGACGGTTGACTGCCAACAACCGTCGCTTTACGCTCTACAACTGGCAGATATCTGACACTTAACGGGAAACGCGGGTTATGTCAACAACTTCCAAATCCTTCGGAACCGCCGACTCCTGCTCCGACGCCGGTCTGCCGGTGCTGCCCCTACCGCGGCCCGCACGCTGCCCGCTCGCGCCCCCGCCCGAATTCGGCGACTGGCGCGAGCAACCCGGGCTTCGAAAGGCGGTGTTCCAGGGCAACCCGGTCTGGGTGGTCAGCCGCTACCAGGACATCCGGGCGGCGCTGGTCGATCCGCGGTTGTCCGCGAAGACAATTCCGGACTCGATCATGCCGAAGGACGAGGAGAACAAGGTCCCGGTGATGTTCGCGCGGACCGACGATCCCGAGCATCATCGGTTGCGGCGCATGTTGACGAGCAACTTCACCTTCCGGCGTTGCGAATCGATGCGACCGCACATTCAGGAATGGGTCGACCACTATCTCGGCCAGATGATCGAGGGCGGCGCGCCGGCCGATCTGGTGCGCGCATTCGCCTTGCCGGTCCCGTCGATGGTGATCGCGTTGTTGCTCGGAGTGCCGCCCGAAGACCTCGAACTTTTCCAGTTCAACACCACCAAGGGGCTCGACCAGAAATCCAGCGACGCGGAAAAGGGTCAGGCGTTCGGGGCGATGTACGCCTACATCCAGGAACTGGTGGAGCGCAAGGCGCGTGAACCCGGTGACGACCTGATCAGCCGGCTGGTCACCGAATACGTGGCGACGGGCCAGCTCGACCATGCCACCACGGCGATGAACGGCGTGATCATGATGCAGGCCGGGCACGAGACCACCGCCAACATGATCTCGCTGGGAACGGTTGCGCTGCTGGAACATCCCGACGTGTTCGAGCGACTCGGGCAAAGCGACGACCCCGCCGTCACCGCGAACGTCGTCGAAGAACTCATGCGCTACCTCAGCATCGTGCACAGCCAGGTCGACCGCATCGCGACCGAAGATCTGATGATCGGTGGCCAGCTGATTCGCGCGGGGGAGTACGTCATGATGAGCCTGCTCGCCGGGAACTGGGACGCCGGGTTCGTCGACACGCCCGAAACCTTCGACGTCGACCGAAACACCCGCGGGCACTTGGGCTTCGGCTACGGTGTGCATCAATGCATCGGCGCGAACCTGGCCCGTGTCGAAATGCAGGTTGCGTTCGCCTCGCTGGCGCGCCGCCTGCCCGGGCTCCGACTGGCGGTGCCGCCTGAGCGGCTGAGCTTCAAAGACGCGAACATCTATGGCATGAAGGAACTTCCGGTGAGCTGGTGAGCGGCGAGCTGAGGTTTGACGACCAGGTCGCCGTCATCACCGGCGCCGGTGGCGGTTTGGGCAAGCAATACGCGCTGCTGCTGGCCTCCCGTGGTGCGCGTGTCGTGGTCAACGACTTGGGCGGCTCGGTGACCGGTGACGGCACCGACAGCCGCGCCGCTGATACCGCGGCGGCCGAGATCCGCGACCTCGGCGGTGACGCCGTGGCGGACGGCCACAGCGTCACCAGTCCCGAAGGCGGACAGGCGATCATCGAGGCCGCCCTGAACGCGTGGGGACGAGTCGACATCGTGATCAACAACGCCGGCATCGTCGGGGACGCGCCGTTCGAGGACATGACGGCGGAACGATTCGAGCCACTGCTGGATGTGCATCTCAAGGGCGCGTTCTACGTCACCAGGCCGGCCTGGAAAGTCATGCGCGAGCAGGGATATGGCCGCATCCTCCATACCTGTTCGGCCGCAGGGATACTCGGGGCGACCGGAATGAGCAACTACGGGTCGGCCAAGACCGGGTTGATCGGCCTGACCCGCGTGCTGGCCGCCGAAGGCGCCGACCACAACATCAAGGTCAATGCGGTCGCCCCGATCGCCTACACCCGGATGCTGGCGCACTCCGTGGAGGGCGCCGCGCAGCCGGACGATCCCGCCGCACAGGCGGTGCTGGACGACCTTGTGGGCCAATACCTTCAGAAGCTCGATCCAGCGCTGGTGGCCCCGGTGGCCGCCTTCCTGACCCATCGTGACTGTCCGGTGTCGGGGGAGATCTACACCGTTGGTGCAGGCCATGTTTCGCGATTCTTCATCGGCAGGACAAAGGGCTTCTACCGGCCCGGGTTGTCCATCGAGGACGTGCGTGATCACCTCGCGGAGATCCGCGACGAAACCGGCTACACCGTGCCGGGCGGAACCGCCGACGAGATGAGCGAGCTTTTCGCGACCATCATGGCCGGCCTCAGCAACTGAACGCCGTGCCGACACCATCCGGAGGTGGCGCCGGCTTCAGGCAGCCGAACGCCTCGATGCCGGAAATGCTGAATTTGGCCGCCGACTGGTGCGCGTAATTCACGCAATACAGTCCGGACTGGTCGGCGCGGCACCGGTAGTCACCGAACGACAGCGAATCCCCGTTCGCCAGTTCCGGTCCGTTGCCGTTGATGAACGGACCGGGATCGGCTCGCGCGGATCCCACCTGCAGGTTCACCCCGTCGAAGCCGATCCAGCCGCCTTGCCACTGGCCATAGGCCGTGGCGGGCGCCGGCGGCGGGTTGGTCAGACTCACCAGGCAGGCCAGCGCGCCGCCGGTGTGTTTGGCGTCGGTCATGCAGGAGACCTTGCCCGCCATCGCCGTCAGCGCGATGTCGTCGCCCAGTGGCGTGGCCGCCCCGTCGCGCGTGGCCGTGTGGAACCGGCCCGGATCGGCCGGGTGACCGGCCTCGATCCACGCGATGACGTCGGAGATTGCCGCTCCCGCGGCCGGCGCGGCGGCCGGTCCCGGTGATTTGCTTCCCGGCGCCCCGGCACCGGTCGATGACTGGCTGGTGCTTCCGGTGGGCTCCGAATGGCCGCCCGTGGTGTGTGAGCACCCGGCAATCAGTAATGACGCGGCGATCACCGCAGCTATCCGCATTCAGTCAGGCTAACCGGCGCGCCGGCCAATTAAGGCGCTGCGCGCGCGTTACGACGGTCATGTCGGTTACCGTCGGGTTATGCATCAGCGCACTGTCCGCGCACGCACGGCCATCGGCACCGTCGAAGGCTTCACCCGCGACGGGGTCACTCGGTGGCGGTCGATCCCGTATGCCCGTCCACCGGTGGGAAATCTGCGCTTCCGGGCGCCGCAGCCGGCCCAGCCGTGGTCGGGTGTCCGGCACTGCCATGGCTTCGGCAACTGCGCGCCCCAGCAGCGCCGCTACACCCTGCTCGGCATGTCGGGTTTGGGAGGCCGCTACCAGCCGATGAGCGAGGACTGCCTCACCCTCAACGTCGTGGCACCCGAGGGTGCGGTCGAGGGACCTCTGCCCGTCATGGTGTTCATCCACGGCGGCGGCTATTTCCTGGGCAGCTCGGCGACGCCGCTGTACGACGGCGCTGCCCTGGCCCGCCGGGGATGTGTGTACGTATCGGTGAACTACCGGCTGGGCGCGCTGGGGTGCGTTGACTTCTCGTCCCTGTCGACGCCGGAGATCACCATCGACAGCAACCTGTACCTGCGCGACCTGGTGCTGGCGCTGCAGTGGATTCGCGACAACATCGCGGGGTTCGGCGGCGACCCGGACAACGTCACCATCTTCGGCGAGAGCGCCGGCGCGTGCATCACCGCCTCACTGCTGGCGGTGCCCGCCGCCAAAGGCCTGTTCGCCCGGGCGATCTCGGAAAGCCCGGCCTCGGGTCTGGTGCGGTCGAAAGAGGTTGCCGCGGAGTTCGCGAACCGCTTCGCCAACCTGCTTGGGGTGCGCAGGCAGGACGCCGCCAACGCGCTGATGTCGGTGTCCGCCGCCCAACTGGTGAAAACCCAGCACCAATTGATCGACGAGGGCATGCGGAACAGGCTGGGCGCCTTCCCGATCGGACCGGTCTTCGGTGACGACATCCTGCCGCTGGATCCGGTGGAGGCGATGCGGCGCGGCGAGGCCCACCGGGTTCCGCTGATCGTGGGCACGAACGCCGAGGAAGGACGGCTGTTCACCCGGTTCCTGGCGATGTTGCCGACCAACGAGACGATGGTCGAGGAGCTGCTCGCCGAGGCGGAACCCGCTATCCGCGAACGCATTACCGCCGCATATCCCGACTATCCCGAGCGGGCGGCGTGCATCCAGCTCGGCGGTGACTTCGCGTTCGCGTCGGCGGCCTGGCAGATCGCTGAGGCCCACGGCACGCACGCGCCGACGTACCTCTACCGGTACGACTACGCACCGCGCACGCTGCGCTGGTCCGGTTTCGGAGCCACCCACGCCACCGAGTTGCTCGCGGTTTTCGACGTCTACCGCACCAGATTCGGCGCGTTGTTGACCGCCGCGGCGGACCGGCGGGCCGCCTTGCGGGTGAGCAATCAGGTGCAGCGCCGCTGGCGGGCCTTCAGCCGCACCGGCGTGCCGGGGGAGGACTGGCCCCTCTACACCGCCGACGACCGGGCCGTAATGGTCTTCGACCGCAAGTCCCGCGTCGAGTTCGACCCGCATCCGCATCGCCGAATGGCATGGGACGGCTTCTCACTGGCGCGTTGACCTGGCACGCTAACCCTCATGCACGCCGAGACCGAACAAGTCATCGAACGACCCAGTGACCTCACCGCCTCCTGGCTGGCCGCGGTCATCGGCACCGGACCCATCGCCGACTTCTCGGTCGAGCGCATCGGTACCGGCCAGATGAGCGAGTGCTACCGCGTCCGGCTCAGCTATGCCGAGGGGCCCTCGGACGGGCCCGAGTCGGTGGTGCTGAAGGTCGCGGCCACCGACCCGATCAGCCGGCAGACCGGGCTGGCGCTGGGACTCTACGAGCGGGAGGTGCGCTTCTACGGCGACATCGCGCCGCGGCTGGGTGGGCCCATCGCGCCCTGCTACCACGCGGCGGTCGACACCTCGGCGGGCGTGTTCGACTTGCTGCTGGGCGATGCCGGGCCGGCCGTCGTCGGCGATGAAATCGCCGGCGCCACAATCGAACAGGCCCGCCTGGGGGCCGTCGAACTGGGACGGCTGCATGGGCCGCTGCTCGGCGACGCCTCGCTGGCCGAGGCGCCGTGGCTCAACCGTGAGCCTCCGCTGAACCGGGCCATGATCACCCCGCTGTACGCCGGTTTCGTCGACCGCTACGGCGACCAGATCGCGCCGGAGCACCGAGTGGTGTGCGAACGCCTGGTGGCCGCGTTCGACGGCTACCTGGCCCAGGAGGGGGAGGCGCCCGACCGCGGCCATCTCCAGGGCCTGGTGCATGGCGACTACCGCCTGGACAACATGCTGTTCGGTACCGACGGCGCCGATCGCGCGCTGACGGTGGTCGATTGGCAGACCGTGTCCTGGGGTCCGGCGCTGACCGACCTGGCCTACTTCCTCGGTGGCGCGATGCCCACCGAGGACCGTCGGCACCACTACGACACGCTGCTGCACGCCTACCATGAGGCGCTGGGCCCGCGGGCGCCACTCACCCTGGCCGACGTCGCCGACGGGGTGCGCCGGCAGAGCTTCTTCGGGGTGATGATGGCGATCGTCTCGCCCATGCTGGTCGAGCGCACCGACCGCGGCGACCGGATGTTCATGACGATGCTGCGACGACACTGCGACCATGTACTCGCCACGGACGCGCTGTCGACGCTGCCCGCACCGGTCGCGCCGGAGCCGTTGCGGCCGCCGGCCGAGGACGAACTCGCCCACGATCCCACCGCCGAACCGCTGTGGAGCGAGAGCTGGTATGCCGACTTCGCCGACGCGGCACAGGGATTGGGCGGCTGGTTCCGGCTCGGCCGGGTGGCCAACGAGCAGACCGCCTGGGTGCACGTCCTGTTGTGCGGGCCCGACATGCCGACGGTCGCCGTCGACGCGCAGGTGCCGCTGCCGTCGGACCCGTGGACGGTGCGCACCGATGACTTCGAACTCGGCCATTCGGCCGAGGTGCCGCTGCAGAGCTACCGCGTGGACGTGCGGGCGCGGGGCCGGGCCTACACCGATCCGTCCGCGTTGTTGCGCGGGGAGCCTGGAACCCCGGTCGAGATGACCATGAACCTGGTGTGGGCCACCGACGGCACGCCGTACAAGTACGGGCTGACGACGCGTTATGAAATTCCGTGCACCGTCTCGGGCACCGTCACGATCGACGACACCGGCTACCGTCTGGACTCCGTTCCGGGCCAGCGTGATCACTCGTGGGGCGTGCGCGATTGGTGGGGCATGGACTGGATATGGAGCGCGCTGCACCTGGACGACGGCACCCACCTGCACGGCGTGAACATCAGGATTCCCGGGGCCCCCGCGTTCAGCATCGGCTACGAACAGGGCGCCGACGGCAAGGTCACCGAGCTGCAGACCGTTGACTCGCGAGAATCGTTCGCCGACAACGGGTTACCGCTCGACGCAACTCTGCGGCTCACACCGGCTGAGATCACCGCGGACGTGAACGTGCGCGGTCAGGCGCCGGCCCGGCTCGTCGCGACGGACGGGCGGGTCAGCCAGTTTCCCCGGGTCTGGGCCACGATCAGCACGGCCGACGGGCGCAGCGGCGTGGGTTGGCTGGAATGGAACCGCAATCTCGGCGACCACACGTAGGTGAGCGGATCGGCCCCCGTCGTGGTGATGGGCGTCTCCGGATCGGGCAAGTCGACGGTGGGGGCGGCGCTCGCGCAGCGCTGGCGGGTCCCGTTCGTCGACGCCGACACCCTGCACCCGGCCGCCAACGTCGCCAAGATGGCGGCCGGCGAACCGCTGGACGACGATGACCGCTATCCCTGGTTGGAGCGGGTCGGCGACTGGTTGGCCGCCCACCGCGACGGCGCCGTGGTGAGTTGTTCGGCGCTGAAGCGGAAATATCGCGACCAGTTGCGCGCGCACTGCCCGGAGGTGGAGTTCCTGCACCTCTCGGGTTCGGCGGAACTGATCGGCGGCCGGTTGGCGACCCGGACCGATCACTTCATGCCGGCCGCACTGCTGCGCTCGCAGCTGGACACTTTGGAACCCCTCGGTCCCGACGAGGCCGGCATGACCGTCGACGTTGGTCCCGGCGTCGACGCGATCGTGGATGCCCTGGTGAAAGGACATCGCGACACTTGACGGCGGAATCGGGAGCGGTGCAAGCGATTTCGAGGTTACACCTTGAGTGATCGACTGCGGCCGCTAGTGGTCAGCACCCGCCGTTGGTGGTGGAGCGTCTTGGGGCAGTTTGGTCAATGTCGCGAATGCTTCGGTAAAGATGGCGGCGATGTCGCGGTCGTCGGCGGTGGCTATCGGCTCCTTGTGTAGCAGGACGCGCAGGACGCCGACCCCGAGGAGCAGGGCCGCGACCAGGTCGGCACGAAGTCGGGGATTGTCGGCCTGGATCCGTCGGGACAGGTTGGCGGTCAGGCCGTTTTCGAGCTGATCGTTGAGGCGTGCGACGACGTCGGGGTCCCCACTGGAGCGCAGCAGCGCGAACAGCGGGGCGTCGCTATCTTGACGAGCCTGCAGCACGCGTTCGATCAAGGTCCGGCCCACCGCCGCATCGGTGGCCTGGCGGGCCGCTTCGACGTTGTCGGAGATGTTGGTGGCTTCGTCGAAGAGCTGTTGTTTGGACCCGAAGTAGCGCCGGACGAGCATTACGTCCACGCCGGCTTGAGCCGCGATCGCACGTAGCGAGACGGCCCGATACCCGTGGCGCAAGAACTGTTCGCGCGCCGCGGTGAGCAGTCGCGCCTGGGTGGCGGCGGCGTTGCGACGTGGCAGGCCCGTATCCGGACCCGTGCGGTTTGACGTGCGCGTCATCGTGCTCCCTCAGAAATTTATCTACGACTGTAGACATGATCAGCCGACCCGCATAGAGTTGCCTATGTCTACGATCGTAGACATTGTCTCAAGGGGATCAGCGGCGGCGACGAATCGAAAGCGGGTGGAGCGTATGGCTGAGCGGCCGCAAAAGGATTCAGGTCCAACGGGCGTCGGTGCGACTTCCCTCGGGGTGGCTGTACTGCGGGCAGAGGAAAGCTCACGCACGGACCGATTGTTCAACGACCCCTACGCGCGCGCATTCGTCGACCACGCTGATCCCGATGGATCGATATGGAACAGCGAGGGCGCGGCGCAGCATGCTGGCGCTGGATCACAACGAGGGCTGGCCACCGCATCCAAAACCATGTCGTGAAAAACGAACGCTGTCAGGAGGATTCGTCATGGTCGGAGTAATGCTCGTCAAACAAAAAGTCGGTAGCGTCGAGCAATGGAACACCATCTTCCGCGATCCCGAGCTCGATGCCGTGCGACGTGACCACGGTTTGGTGGTCACAGGGACCTACGTCGACGCCGCCGACTCCAACACGGTCATCGTCGTGATGGACATGCACGACGTCGACCAGGCGCGCAAATTCGCTAGCTCGCAGGAACTGGCCACAGCCCGGGAAAGGGCCGGGGCGATCGGCGTCCCGGACGGCGTGTGGTTCGGGCCGGAACGGATTCAGTGACGCGTGGCGCCAGAAGGCGATGCCGTACCGAACCAGTCGGTGGAAGGGCCCATACCAACGGCCGGCCCAGCCGTGTAGCATTATGCTACAGCTTGTAACGGAGTGTTGCATTGGAGGAAGCCATGGCCGAGGCTCTCGATCGTGTAACGCGGGTCGCATCCGACCTGATGGACAGCGCGGCGGCTGAGGGTGCCCGGCAGAGCCGCTCGGCCAAGCAGCAACTCGACCACTGGGCGCGGGTCGGGCGCGCGGTGTCCAGCCAGCACACCGCCTCGCGGCGCCGGGTGGAAGCCGCCCTCGCCGGCCAGCTCGCGACCGGCGAGCTCACCGTCGAGGAGGGCGTGGTGTTCAACGCCGAGATCTCCGCGGCCATCGAAGAAAGCCTGGCGCGCACGAACTACGGGGCGACGCTGGCCGGGCAAGGCGTCACCACGGTGGCCCTCAACGACGACGGCGAGATCGTCGAGCACCGCCCCGACGGCGCCGCGGTGGTGCTCGCGGGCGGGCGCTGACCCGGCGATCGTCGGCGGTTCGGCGGTGCGATGGATCGACTTGACTTGGTGGTCGGGCCGAACGGTGCCGGTAAATCCACGTTCATCGCGTTCACCCTGGCGCCGCTGTTGCCGGGAAGCCTCGTGGTCAACGCCGACGAGATCGCGCGGCAACGCTGGCCGGAGGATCCGGCCTCGCACTCCTACGACGCCGCGCGCGTCGCCGCCGACACCCGCGCCAAGCTGATCGAACTGGGTCGGCCCTTCATCGCCGAGACGGTGTTTTCCCATCCCTCGAAGCTGGACCTCATCCACACCGCGCGTCGCGCGGGCTTCACCGTCGTGCTGCATGTGCTGCTCATCCCGGAAAACCTTGCGGTGGAACGCGTCCGGCACCGCGTGCGGGCCGGCGGTCACGACGTGCCGGAAGCCAAGATCCGCGAGCGCCACCGCCGGTTGTGGACGCCGGTCGCCGACGCCATCGCCGCATCTGACCTCGCGACGGTGTACGACAACAGCCGCTTGCGCGGCCCGCGCATCGTTGCCCGGCTCAGCGGCGGCCTGACGGTCGGCGCCCCCGAGTGGCCGGCGTGGGCGCCCGATAACGTGCGGGCTCGCTGGCCCGACTAGCTCCAGGCGCTAGCGGTCCGCGACTTCCGCGATCACCAGGGCAGCTTGCGGCGGCCGGTCTCGACCTGGCCGCCGACCCGCTCGCGCGCGGTGCTGGCCAGCTTCTCGCTGCGTTTACGCGCCTTCTTGGCCAGTTTCTCGCTGCGTTTGCGGGCCTTCTTGGCCAGCGGCGCGGCCCGGTCAGCGGCCTCGTCGGCGAACTCTTCGCTGCGCTTGCGCGCCTTCTCGGCCAGGTACGCGGCGCGCTCGGCGGCCTCGTCGGCCCATTCCTCGCCACGCTTGCGCGCCTTCTTCGCCAACGGCCTGCTGCGGTCGGCCGCGGTGCTGGCGAGTTCGCGGCCGCGTTCGAGTGCGGCCTCGGCGTAAGGCGCGCCGCGTTCCGCCGCGGTGCTGGCGAGTTCGCGGCCGCGTTCGAGTGCGGCCTCGGCGTAAGGCGCGCCGCGCTCGGCCGCGGTGCTGGCCAGTTCGCGACCCCGCTCGGCGCCGATCTGCAAGCCGTGTGCGAGCCGATCACCCAGCTCCGAGAAATCGGCATCGAAGGCCGAGTCGTCGGAACCGGGCCACGCCGACGACACCCGCTCGGAGAGCCGTTCCGCGGCGCGGCGGCCACGCCACCCGAGTGAAGGCTTACCGGCGGTGTCGGCGGAGGCGATCAACAGGCCGCCCAACAGGCTGAGGTCGGTGAGAAATTGTTGGCGTTTCTGGGCTTTGGCCACCGGGTCGCTCTCGTTCCAGAACGAGTGCGTCCCAAGGTTGGCCGGCAACACCGTCACCGCGAGCGCCGCCGACGCGATGCGGGGGAGTTTGCCGGTGGCGAGCAGCAGGCCGCCGCCGATTTGAACGGCCGCGGTGATCTGCGCGACCGTCTCGGGGTCGCTGGGAATGCTGCTGCTCACCGAATCCGGCAACGCCTGCAGACCGTCCACCGCCGGCGCCGCGGCCTCCGCCGCGGATTTGGGATTGAGCAGTGAATTGACTCCTTGCCCGATGAATGCCACTGATAACAGGGGTCGCGCGATTCTCCTGAGCACCATGGCCGGTGTATTACCCGGCTGCCTGTCGAGCAAACCGTGGCGTCGATATCCCCAGCTAGACCGGCCTAGACATAGAGGTGCACATCGATAGGGTGGAGCGCGTGCGAGCGTTGATCATCGTCGACGTGCAAAACGATTTCTGCGAGGGCGGCTCCGTGCCGACGGCCCGCGGCGCCGCGGTGGCACCCGCGATCAACGACTATCTGTACGGCGACCCGGGCTACCACTACGTCGTGGCCACCCAGGACTTCCACATCGATCCGGGTGATCATTTCTCCGACCGACCGGACTTTTCATCCTCCTGGCCCGTGCACTGCGTCGCCGGAAGCGTGGGTGCGAATCTTCGGCCCGACCTGGACATCCGGCGCATCGATGCGGTCTTTCGCAAGGGCGCTCACGCCGCCGCTTACAGCGGTTTCGAGGGCGTCGACGAGAACGGGACGACGCTACTTGAATGGTTGCGGCGGCGGGGCGTCGACGAGGTCGACGTGGTCGGCATCGCCACGGACTTTTGCGTCCGGCGAACCGCCGAGGACGCGGCGGCGGCAGGCATGATCACCAGGGTGCTGGTGGACCTGACCGCGGCCGCGGCCGTGGACTCCGCTGCCGAGGCGCTGGCGGCAATGCGCTCCGCCGGCATCGAGTTGGTTGGGGGGCCGTAATGGTGGTGCCGCTGGATCGGGAACATCTGCTGGCCGCGGTGGAGCGCTCGCCGCAGGCGGCCGCCGCCCATGATCGCGCCGGGTGGGTGGGACTGTTCACCGGTGACGGCCGGATCGAGGACCCGGTGGGCTCGCGACCGCACGTGGGGCATGAGCAGATCGGCCGCTTTTACGACACATTCATCGGTCCGCGTAACATCAAGTTCCATCGCGATCTCGACATCGTCGTCGGCACGGCGGTGCTGCGTGACCTCGAGCTCGAGGTCACGATGGGTTCGGCGGTGACGATGTATATTCCGGCGTTCCTGCGCTACGACCTCCGAGAAACCAACGGCGAGTGGAAGATTGGCGAGCTGCGGGCCTACTGGGAGCTTCCCGCCATGATGCTGCAGTTCCTGCGCACCGGCTTCGGCGCCGTGGGCCCCGCGCTGAACCTGTCCAGGGGGCTGGTGAGCAATCAAGGCTGGCGGGGGACCGCCGGTTTCATGACCGGATTCCGACGGGTGGGAGCGCGTCATCAGCGGCTGGTGACCACGTTCCTCGACGCGGTCGCGCGGAAAGACACGTTTTCCGCTGCACGGCTGCTGTCATCGGATGCCGCAATAACTTTGGCCGATCGCGACCCACTCGAGCTGGCCGAGCTGGCGGAGCAACTGGACGGGGCCGGCGCGACCAAGATGAACAGCGCGGGCCTTACCGTCGCGATGTCGCTCAACTCGTGTCACGGACGCGCCATCGTGTTCGCCGATGTGGCCCGGCGCGGCAACGCGATCAACCGGATCAGGTACTTTCCCGCCTGACCCCCGCATGCCTCACCGGACCACCATCAGCGCCAGCGAAGCCGCGGACAGGCACAAAAACGCGCCGGGAAACGCGATGTTGTACAGGACGCGTGCCCTCAGGTGCGTCGCCACCGCGCCGACGAAAAACGCAACCAGGCCGGCAGCGGCCGCGATGCCCAATTCCCGCAGGCCCAGCAGGCCGACAACGATCCCGACGGCTCCGGCCAGCTTCACTGCTCCCAGCGCCGGTAACCACGAGCGGGGCACCCCGACTTGGGCAGAGTTCGCCAGAACGAATCGCGCCGGAACCAAGTCGGCGATGGCGATCGCGGCGGTGATGGCGGCGGTGATCAGCGTGATCACGACGAGTGCGGTGTGCATCCGGATCAATCCCTTGTCGCGCAGCGATTTCCGCAGCGGCGGGTCGAATGCGTGCAGTGCGCGGCGCGGCGCACAATCGGTAAGGTCATGGTGCTTGTCTCCTTTGCCACAGGAAGTCCGTTGGACGCGGTCATCTTCTTGACGACTTTCGTGCGGGAAAGGTGACCCATGAGCGCAACGATGGATCTGGCGGATCTGGCACGGCGTTTCGACGCCGATCGACGACACCTGAGGTCGGTCGCGTTCCAGCTGCTGGGCTCGGTGGCCGACGCCGACGACGCCGTTCAGTCGGCGTGGCTCAAGGCCAGTCGTGCGGACTTCGACGCTGTCGACAACCTCTCCGGTTGGTTCACCACGATCACCGCGCGCGAGGCGTTCGACCAGCTTCGAGTGCGCAAGCGTCGCGCCGAGCAACCGCTCGGCGGCACCGACGAACTGGACCGACTGGCCCGGACGGCGTCGGCGGCGGCCGACGAGGACGCACTGCTGGCGGAGTCGGTGAGCAGCGCCCTGCTCGTGGTGCTCGACCGGCTCTCCCCGGCGCAGCGTGTTGCGTTCGTGCTGCACGACGTGTTCGCCATGCCGTTCGAGCAGATCGCCGGGCTGATGGATCGGTCAGCGGACGCCACCAAGAAGTTGGCCAGCAGGGCACGTGGGCGCCTGCACGCCGACCCGGCCGCCCCGCCCCGTCGCACGGCCGACCACCTGCAGGTGGTCGAGGCGTTTCTGACGGCGTCGCGCGACGGCGACATCGCGGGCCTGCTCGAACTGCTCGCTCCCGAGGTGGTGCGCACCGTCGATCCGGCCCTCGTTCCCGCCGACGTGCCAACCACGTTGCGCGGCGCCCGTGAGGTCGCCGGGGAGACTCGCCGGTTCTCTCAGCGGGCACGCGCCGGTGCTGTCATGCTCATCGACGGGGCACCGGGCATCGTGCTCGCGGCCGGTGGGCGCGCTCAGGTCCTGCTGGTGATCGGCATCGGCACCGACGATCGCATCCACACGATCGACATCACCGGCAATGCCGAGCGAATCCGACGGGCCGCGCTGACGCTGCCGCGGTGGCCGATCCAGGAACATCACAAGCGCATCGGGTACCAAGGACGTCAGACACAGTCGGCCGGGAACCCGGCCACGGGGCAAGACCGGGAGAGCCATGCTCGATAAGCCGTTCGGGCGGCGCAACCTGCTGCGGGGCGCCGGCGCGCTTTCCGCGGCTGCGCTGGCACCGTGGCCGGCCGGGTGCGCTTCCGACGACGAGGACGCCCTCACGTTCTTCTTCGCGGCCAATCCGGACGAGCGGGACGCCAGGATGCGCATCGTCGACGAGTTTGCGCGCCGCCATCCCGACATCAAGGTTCGCCCGGTGCAGTCCGGTCCGGGCGTCATGCAACAGCTTTCGACGTTTTGTGTCGGCGGCAAATGCCCCGACGTGCTGATGACATGGGAACTGTCCTACGCCGAACTCGCCGACCGCGGTGTGCTGCTGGACATGAACACGCTGTTGGCACGCGACAAGACGTTTGCCGACCAGCTCAAGGCGGACAGCATTCCGGCGCTGTACGAAACGTTCACCTTCAACGACAAGCAGTACGCGTTGCCCGAACAGTGGTCGGGCAACTACTTGTTCTACAACAAGCGGCTCTTCGCCGAAGCCGGGGTGCCCGCACCGCCCAAGACGTGGGAACAGCCTTGGGATTTCACCGAATTCCTGGACGTAGCGCGCGCGCTGACCAAGCGTGAGGCATCCGGGCGGGCCGCTCAGTACGGTTTCGTCAACACCTGGGGTTCCTATTATTCGGCCGGCCTGTTCGCGATGAACAACGGCGTTGCCTGGTCCAACCCGCGGCTGAACCCGACTCACTTCAACTTCGACAAGGCGGCGTTCCAGGAAGCGGTGCAGTTCTACGCCGATCTGGCCAACAAGTACCGGGTTGCGCCCAACGCGTCCGAGACGCAGTCGATGTCGACGCCTAACCTTTTTGCGGTGGGGCGTGCGGCGATCGCGCTCGGCGGACATTGGCGTTACCAGACCTACATCCGCGCCGAGGACCTGGATTTCGATGTCGCCCCGTTGCCCGTCGGTCCGGCGCTGGGGAAGGGCCACGCCGCGTGTTCCGATATCGGCGCCACCGGACTGGCCATCTCGGCGAGCAGCCCGCGCAAGGAGCAGGCATGGGAATTCGTGAAGTTCGCGACCGGGCCCATCGGGCAAGCGTTGATCGGTGAATCTTGCCTGTTCGTTCCGGTGCTGCGGTCGGCGCTGCGATCGGACGGATTCGCCAAGGCCCATCGACGGCTCGGCAATCTCAGCGTGCTCACCGAAGGTCCGGCCTTCTCGCAGGGCTTGCCGATCACGCCGGCGTGGGAGAAGGTCAATGCCTTGATGGACCGCAACTTTGGCCCCATCCTGCGGGGCCGGGTACCGGCTACGTCCTTGAGCGGGTTGTCCCGCTCCGTCGACGAAGTGCTACGTAGCCCATGACCTCGATGGACGCACCTGGCGCGACCGCCCCGGGCGGGAGGGCGACGCGGAAGGCGCCGGAGGATCCGAGCCCGTGGCGCCGGCACGCCTGGGCCGGCCGGTTGTTCGTCGCTCCCAACATGGTGGCGGTCGCCGTGTTCATGCTCTTTCCACTGGGCTTTTCGCTGTACATGAGCTTTCAGCAATGGGATGTGTTCACCCCGCCAAAGTTTGTGGGCCTGAAGAACTTTTCCGACCTGTTCAGCTCGGACCCGCTCTTCCTGATCGCGATCCGCAACACGGTGATCTTCACCCTCGGGACGGTGGTGCCGACGGTCCTCATCAGCCTGGTCGTCGCGGGGGTGCTGAACCAGAAGGTCCGGGGCATCGGCATCTTCCGAACGATTGTCTTTCTGCCGCTGGCCATCTCGTCGGTCGTGATGGCGGTGGTGTGGCAATTCGTCTTCAACACCGACAACGGCCTGCTCAACATCATGCTCGGCTGGGTCGGGCTCGGCCCGGTCCCGTGGTTGGTCGATCCCCACTGGGCCATGGCCTCGCTGTGCATCGTCAGCGGCTGGCGCAGCGTGCCCTTCGCCACCGTCGTGTTGCTGGCTGCGATGCAGGGTGTTCCGGGAACGGTCTACGAGGCGGCCAAGATCGACGGGGCCAGCGAGATAAGGCAATTCGTCTCCATCACCGTTCCGTTGATCCGAGGGTCGATATCGTTCGTGGTGATCATCTCGGTGATCCACGCCTTCCAGGCGTTTGACATGGTCTATGTCCTCAACGGCCCCAGCGGTGGGCCGGAATCGGCGACCTACGTCCTGGGCATCATGCTGTTCCAGCACGCGTTCTCGTTCCTCGAATTCGGATACGCCTCCGCGCTGGCGTGGGTGATGTTCGCCGTCTTGCTGGTGCTGACCGTGGTGCAGTTGCGTGTCAGCCATCGACGATCTTTGGAGACTTCGCGTGGGCTTAAGTGAGGGTGCCATCAGGCACACCGTGGTGCGCGGCGGCATGGTCTATGGTTCGCTGCTCGCGGTCGCCTGGTGTGCGCTGTTCCCGATTGCGTGGGCGGTGTCGGGTTCGCTGAAGACGGAAGGCGAGGTCAGCGAGCCCACGCTGCTGCCGGCCCACCCGCGGTGGTCGAACTACACCGAGGTGTTCGCGCTGATGCCGTTCGGGCGGATGTTTTTCAACACCGTGCTGTACGCGGGGTGCGTCACCGCGGGGCATGTCTTCTTTTGCTCACTGGCCGGATATGCCTTCGCGCGACTGGATTTCCGCGGCCGCGATGCGCTGTTCGTCGTGTATCTCGGCACGCTGATGGTGCCCTTGACGGTGACCGTGATCCCGCAATTCCTGGTGATGCGGACCCTGGGCTGGGTCGACACCCCGTGGGCGATGATCGCACCGGGTTTCTTCGGCAGCGCATTCGGCACGTACCTGATGCGGCAGTTCTTCCGCACCCTGCCCACCGATCTGGAGGAGGCCGCGATACTCGACGGCTGTACGCCGTGGCAGGTCTATTGGCGGATCCTGCTTCCCCATGCACGACCGGCGGTGATGGTGCTCGCCGTGCTCACCTGGGTCAACGTCTGGAACGATTTCCTCTGGCCGCTGCTGATGATTCAGCGCAACAGCCTGGCCACCCTGACCCTGGGCCTGGTCAGGATGAAGGGCGAATATGTTGCCCGGTGGCCGGTTCTGATGGCAACCTCGATGCTTATCATGCTGCCCCTGGTCATCATGTACGCCATCGCGCAACGCTCGTTTGTCCGCGGAATCGCCGTCACCGGAATGGGCGGCTAGCCATGGCCTCGGTGACATTCGAGCAAGCGACCCGGCGCTACCCGGGAGCCGACCGCCCGGCCCTGGACAACCTGGACCTCGTGGTGGGCGACGGCGAATTCGTCGTGCTGGTCGGACCGTCCGGCTGCGGCAAGACGACGTCGCTGCGTATGGTGGCCGGGCTGGAAGTCGTGGACTCCGGGCATATCCGGATCGGCGACCGAGACGTGACCAACGTCGACCCCAAGGATCGCGACGTCGCGATGGTCTTTCAGAACTATGCGCTCTACCCGCACATGACGGTGGCCCAGAACATGGGCTTTGCCATGAAGGTCGCCAAGACCCCGAAGGACCAGATTCGTGAGCGGGTGTTGGACGCGGCGAAACTCCTTGACCTGCAACCCTATCTCGATCGCAAGCCGAAGGACCTTTCCGGTGGGCAACGCCAGCGGGTGGCGATGGGCCGTGCGATCGTGCGCCGGCCGCACGTGTTCCTGATGGACGAACCGCTGTCCAATCTCGACGCCAAACTCCGCGTGCAGACGCGTAACCAGATCGCCGCGTTACAACGGCGGCTGGGCACCACCACCGTCTACGTCACCCACGACCAGGTCGAGGCCATGACCATGGGTGACCGCGTCGCCGTGCTGCGCGACGGGGTGCTGCAGCAGTTCGCGCCACCCCGCGAGCTCTACCGGAACCCGGAGAACGTCTTCGTGGCGGGCTTCATCGGATCGCCGGCGATGAACCTGTTCACCCTTCCCATCGTGGATTCGGCTGTGTCGCTGGGTGATTGGCCCATAGTTCTGCCCCGGGAGATCGCCGGCGGCGCGGGTGAGGTCGTGGTCGGGGTCCGTCCCGAACATTTCGAGCTGGGTGGCCTCGGTGTCGAGATGGAGGTCGACGTGGTGGAGGAACTGGGCGCAGACGCCTACCTGTATGGGCGAATCACCGGCCCCGGCAACGTAATCGACGCGCCCATCGTCGCGCGGGCCGACGGGCGAAACCCACCGCAGAAAGGCAGCAGGGTACGTCTGCATCCGGAACCCGGGCACCTGCACTTCTTCGGCGTGGATGGCCGCCGGATCTGTTGAACCCCATCTCGATCCGGTTAGGGGGCTGACGTGAGTACGAACCGTGCCGACTTGGTGTGCGAAGGCGGTGGCGTCCGGGGCA
>NZ_LZSX01000069.1 GCF_001665835.1 Mycobacterium colombiense
GAACCCAGGCTGCGCTCGATGTCGTTGGCCCCCAGCTTGTTCTGCATTGCCGTCGTGTAGTCGGGGACGGCGCGCTGCAGCATCGCCGGCAGGTTGAACACCAGCGCCACGGCCAGCACGATCATCGCGATCCCGCCGGCGATCTGAATTACGCGCTGCCGGCGGCGGAACGCGGCCACTCGTTCGGTGACCCGCCGCCCGGCCAGTGCGAAGGCCAGCAGCGGCAATGCGTTGCCGATGGCGAACGTCGCGGTCAACACCAGCGCGCCGTCCCCGACTACACGACGGCAATGCAGAACAAGCTGGGGGCCAACGACATCGAGCGCAGCCTGGGTTCGGCCCCCATGCAGCAGCCCAACTCCGGCAGTGGGCTGCAGCTGAGCCGGCCCGGCACCACCATCGACGGCGCGCTCACCGATTGCTCCAGCGGCTCCACCGAACTGCAACAGTGCGGACCCGCTCCCGCCGTCACCGGCGTCACCGGGTGGCTCAACACCCCGGACGGCAAGCCGCTGGACCCGAAATCGGTGAGCGGCAAGGTGATCCTGATCGACTTCTGGGCCTACTCGTGCATCAACTGTCAGCGCGCCATCCCGCACGTGATCGATTGGTACAACCGGTATCGCGACAGCGGGTTTGTCGTCATCGGGGTGCACACCCCCGAATACGCCTTCGAGCGGGTGCCCGCCAACGTGGCCAGCGGCGCCGCCGACCTGCACATCACCTATCCCGTCGCACTGGACAACGACTACGCGACGTGGAACAACTTTCAGAACCTGTACTGGCCGGCCGAGTACCTGATCGACGCAAATGGGCAAGTGCGGCATACCAAGTTCGGCGAAGGCGACTATGACGGCACCGAAAAGCTGATCCGTGACCTTCTCGTCGAGGCCCATCCCGGCAGCCAGCTACCTGCCGGGGTGCACGGGGCCGACACCACCCCGCGGACCATGCTCACACCCGAGACCTACCTGGGTGTCGGCAAGAGCGGAAACTACGGCGGCAGCGGGGATTACAAAGACGGCGCCGCCACGCTGAGCTTCCCGCCGAACCTGGCCGACGACAAGTTCGCCCTGCGTGGCCGCTGGACCCTGGACGACCAGGGGGCCACGGCCGACGGCGACGACTCCGCCGTCCGGCTGAACTACACCGCGAAAGAGGTGTACGCCGTCGTCGGCGGCACCGGGACGCTGACCGTGATCCGCGACGGCAAGACCACCACGACGCCGATCGGTGGAGCACCCACGTTGCACCGGATCGTCGCCGACGACTCCGCACACCGCGATCAGCTGGACATGCAGGTCAGCAAGGGCCTGCAGGTGTTTTCGTTCACGTTCGGCTAGCCGCCGGGCTCACGACTTCTTCGCAAGGCTGCCCAGTATCGCGACGACCACGCCGATCGCCACCAGCGCGGCCCCGGCGATCAGCGTGGCGTTGAGCCATTGGTGCAGACCGGCTTCGGCGTGGTCGACCATCACCTCGGCGACACTGCGGACGTTGCCGGTGGTGCGGTTGAGCGCATCGTTGACATAGCGCCCGGCGACCTCGATGCCCGCCCATCCGCACGCGCCGACGAGCAGCGCCGAGACGCCCAGGCTGCTCAACGCCTTGCCACGGCGGCGCGCGGCGGCCACGGTCAGCAGTGCGCAGACACCGCACAGCGCCGCCGCACCAACACTCACCCACGGGCCCCAGGTCGACAGCCGGCTCAGCCGGCCCTGACGCATCGAGTGCGGGACCGAAACAGTCAGCGGGACAGTGAGTTTCGCGGGCACGGTGACGTTGTGACTGCTGAGCAGCGGCTGAATCGCGCCGTCGTTGAGCATCGGTGCCACGTCGACCGCCCATTGGTGGCCGTCGTCACCGGCCCCCGGGTCGCCGAACAGCCAGCCGTGCGCCGCCCGGTTGGCCTGGGCGAACAGCGGTGGAAAGGCCGGACCCGCGGTGAAGGCGCGGGCCGCCTCATGCACCTCGGAACTGTCGACCGGAGAGCGGCCCGCGCCATGCTCGGTGATGAGAGTCATTGCCCGGGTGGTCAATTCGGATGCCATGGCTGACTGCACAGCAGGGTCGGCCGCCGCGTGCTGCGCCAGCGCGGCGTAGCCGTCGGCGTCAACGACGTGCAGTTGCGTCCACGCCGCCGGGATCGCGACCGCCAGCGCGAGCGTGGTGATGAGCCACAACAGCACGGTCGCCGCGAATCGCACGCCTGCGAATCTACGCAATCCCCCGCACGTACGCGGCCTGGCCGAGGTGCTGGGCGCAGTCGTCGATGATGCTCACCAGCCGTGCGCTGGCCGTCACCGGCGGATTCCAGTTGGTGTCCACGACGCGGGCCAGCTCCTCGGCGGTGACCCCGGCGATGTATTCGAGGGTGAGCTTGTGCACCGCGTGGTAGTAGCCGGACAGCAGGTCCGCGGGCGCCCGCACCTTGGCCACGTCGTCGGGCTTGTGTCCATAACCGGTGTCGTCGCGCGGCAGGTCCAGTCCGAACCGGTCCACCCACCCGTCGCGGAACCACACCTGCTCGACGCCGGCGACGTCGGCCAGCTGGATGTCCTGCACCCGCGCGCTGTGCCAGAGCAGCCAGGCGATGCTGTTGGCGTTCGGGGCCGGCCGGTAGCCGGACACCTCGTCGGTCAACCCCTCGGTGATCTGGTCGACGTGCTCGATCAGCCGGGTGAACGCGTCGCGCAGGAGCTCTTGGAAAACGGCGGCATCGTCGGCCATACCCGCGACCCTACGGGAGGATCCCGTGGAAGACCGCTTCGATGTTGTTGCCGTCGGGGTCGCGCACGAAGGCCCCGAAGTAGCCGGCGTGATACTCCGGCCAGAGCCGCGGCGCGTGCAAGGGCTCGGCGCCCAGCGCGACGGCCGCCTGGTAGAAGGCGCGCACCGCGTCCTCGTCGGCGGCCTCGAAAGCCAGGTGGACTTCCCGGTTGGGTCCCGCCGGCGCGGCCGAGATCCAGAACGTCGGCTTGCCCGCGCGCCCATACCCGATGGCGCGACCCACATCCAGCTGCCGGGAGAAACCCAGCGTCCCCAGCACCGCGTCGTAAAAACGCTGCGATCTGGCGTAGTCGGCGCAGTTGATTCCCACGTGGTCGATCACGGACAAGATCCTGGCACGACCCACCGCAACGGTCGTAGATTGTTTGAATGACTTACGACCTCATCATCCGTAATGGCACCATCGTCGACGGGCTCGGGGGTGAGCCGTACGTCGGCGACGTGGCCGTGAAAGACAACGCCATCCAGGCCGTCGGCGCGATCAACGGGGCAACCGCCGCGCGGGAGATCGACGCCACCGGGCTGCTGGTCACGCCCGGCTTCGTCGACCTGCACACCCACTACGACGGCCAGTCCATCTGGTCGGAGCGCCTGACTCCGTCTTCGGCGCACGGGGTGACGACCGTGGTGATGGGCAACTGCGGGGTCGGCTTCGCGCCCTGCCGCCAGTCCGACCACGACGTGCTCGTCGACGTGATGGCCGGGGTCGAAGACATCCCCGGCGTCGTGATGACCGACGGCCTGCCGTGGACGTGGGAGACGTTCCCCGAATACATGGACGCGCTCGAGTCGGGCAAGCGCGACATCGACGTGGCAGCGTACCTGCCGCACTCACCGCTGCGGGTGTACGTGATGGGCCAGCGCGGCGCCGACCGCGAGCCGGCCACCGACGACGACCTGGCCAAGATGCGGGAGCTGGCCAAGGAGGCGATCGAGGTCGGCGCGCTCGGCTTCGCGTCGTCGCGGCTGACCATCCACAAGACCGAAAGCGGTTCGCCCATCCCGAGTTACGAGGCCGCCAGGGAGGAGATCGAGGAGATCGCCCGCGGCGTCGTGGACGGCGGCGGCGGCCTGCTGCAGTTCGTTCCCGACATCCCGTCGGGCGGCTACCAGCCGGTGCTGCAGACGGTGTTCGACGTCGCCGAGGACGTCGGGCTGCCGGTCACCTTCACCCTCGTCGTCGCCAACTCGGGCGACCCGTCCTGGCCGGACGCAATCACCATGATCGAGAAGGCCAATTCGCGGACGGACGGTGACGCGCAATTCACCGCGCAGCTGCTGCCGCGCCCGATCGGGTTGATCATCGGCCTGCAACTGACGGCCAACCCGTTTGTGCTCTACCCCAGCTACCGCGAGATCGCGCACCTGCCGCTGGCCGAGCGGGTCGCCGAGATGCGCAAGCCGGAGGTGCGCGCCCGCATCCTGGCCGACAAGCCCGGCCAGGGGCACCCGATCCTGTACGTGGCCCAGATGTGGGACTGGATCTTCCCGCTGGGCGACACCCCCGACTACGAGCCCGACCCGTCGACCAGCATCGGGGCCCGGGCCCGCGCCCGCGGCGTGGATCCGATGGAGGAGGCCTACGACCGGCTGCTCGACGACGAGGGCCGGGCCATGCTGCTGGTCGCGACCAGCAACCTGCAGAACAACTCGCTGGACACCGTCGGGGAGCTGCTGCATCGCGAGGACGTGGTGCTCGGCCTCGGCGACGGCGGCGCTCACTACGGAATGATCTGCGACGCCAGCTACTCGACCTACTTCCTGACGCACTGGGCACGGGACCGCAAGGCCGGGCGGTTCACCGTGTCCGAGGCGGTTCGCGAGCTCACGTCGGTGCCCGCCCGCATCGCCGGGCTGGCCGACCGCGGCCGGATCGCGGTCGGCTACAAGGCCGATCTCAACGTCATCGACCACGCCGCTTTGCGGCTGCACAAGCCGATCATCAGTTACGACCTGCCCGCCGGTGGGCGGCGCCTGGACCAGACCGCCGAGGGGTATGTCGCCACGATTGTGGCCGGGGAAGTCATCGCCGAGAACGGCGTTCCCACCGACGCCCGGCCAGGCAAGTTGGTGCGCGGTCGCCAGCCTGTCCCCGCAGCCTCGCGATAACGCCACCAAAAGTGGCGTATACCAGCTAAGTTGGGTTCCGTGACGAACCCGCATTTTGCGTGGTTGCCGCCAGAAGTCAACTCGGCACTAATTTTCTCCGGTCCTGGTCCCGGGCCACTGCTTGCTGCCGCGGCGGCGTGGGACGGGCTGGCCGGGGAGCTGGCGTCGTCGGCATCGTCATTTTCTTCGGTGACGACAGATCTGGCCAGCGGGTCCTGGCAGGGCGCGTCGTCCGCGGCCATGATGTCCGTGGCCAGTCAGTATGTGAGCTGGCTCAGCGCGGCCGCCGCGCAGGCCGAAGAGGTGTCGCACCAGGCCTCGGCCATCGCGACCGCGTTCGAGGTGGCCCTTGCCGCCACCGTGCAACCGGCCGTGGTGGCGGCCAACCGCGCGCTGGTCTCGGCGTTGGCGGCAAACAATCACCTGGGTCAGAACACCCCGGCCATCGCCGACATCGAGGCGGCCTACGAACAGATGTGGGCCTCCGACGTCGCGGCGATGTTCGGCTATCACGCCGACGCGTCGGCGGCCGTGGCCAAGTTGCCGCCCTGGAACCAGGTGCTGCAGAACCTCGGCTTCTCCAACACCAGCACCGCCGTCACGCGCCCGGCCAGCTCCGGCGCCGTCGCCCGCGGCTACACGTCGCGCATCGCTGGGTTCCTGCGCCCCTCGGCGCCCCAGTAGCGCCGGAATCCCCGCGCCTATCCTGGAAGATCATGCGCACCAAGAAGAAGGTCGATCTCAAGGCGCTGGCCGACGCGCTGGCCGACTACCCGTATGCCTACTTGATCACGGTCGACGACGGATACCGGGTGCACACCGTGACGGTCGAGCCGCAGCTGCGTGAGGCGATCCTGGATGTCGGGCTCATCGGCGGACGGACCCGTAACAACCTCGCCCAGCGCGCCGACGTAACCCTGTTGTGGCCGCCCGCGGAACCGGGCGGCTACTCACTGATCGTCGACGGCACCGCCGAAGTCACCGAGGCCGGCGCCGAGACCGCCCGCCTGACCGTGGTGCCCACCCGCGCGCTGCTGCACCGCGACGCCGACTCCCCCGACGCCGCCAAGGGCTGCCTGCACGACTGCGTGGTGTTCTCGCTGCCGGCCTGACGTCGTACAGTCTCGTCCGTGAGCCGCGTCGCACCGCTCGCCCCGCGCCGTGGAGCGAAGAAGATGCCACAGGCCTCCTGCCTGCGCAAGCTCGGCGAATCCCTTTATGTCGCAGCGCTTTTGCCGGGCCGCACCCGGACCACCGCCATCCTTCGCATCTGCGCGTTGGTGTGCTGTGCATACGAGTGGGGCGGGCAGGCGGCGTTCTGGGGCCCGATTGCGGGCGTCAGCGACGACGAGTGCGACGCGTTGGTCACCGGCGGCCCCGACGAGCCGCGGTGGAGTCCGGCCGAGCGGACGCTCATCGAGGCGGTGGACGAACTCGAGCGCACCGGCTCGTGGTCGGAGGCGACGTGGATAGCACTGGGGCGCTTCCTTTCCGACGAGCAGCGCATCGAATTGCTCACGGCCGTGGGCTGGTACCGCACGATCTGCACGCTGTGCAACGCGCTCGCGCTTCCGGTGGAGGGCTGGATGCGGCCTTGGCCCGGGCCAGCGTGCTGAGCGGTCCCTGCGCAGGCTGGGATGCTGATTCTTCAATAGCGGCAACAACACCCGCCGCGGCATGAACTGCAACAGGCGGATGCTGATCTGGCTCGGCAGCCCGGGTATCACCGTTCCGCGGTCGTGGTCCAGCGCGTCGACTCCGGCGCGCGCCACCTCCCGCGACGGCTTCCACATGAACTTCGGGAACGCGTCGGCGAAGTCTCCCGCGTCCATGCCATACAGGGCCCGGCGGGGCGCACCCGCGGGCGGTCACACTCGGCCCACCCCAGACACGAAAAAGCCCGGCCCCTTGCGAGGGCCGGGCTTTTTCGTACTCGAGTCGTGGACTTAGAAGTCCATACCGCCCATGCCACCGGTCGGGTCGCCCGCGGGTGCGGCCGCCTTCTCCGGCTTGTCGGCGACGACGGCCTCGGTGGTGAGGAAGAGGCCCGCGATGGACGCCGCGTTCTGCAGCGCCGAACGGGTCACCTTCACCGGGTCGGCAACGCCGGCCTTGAGCAGGTCCTCGTACTCACCGGTGGCGGCGTTCAGGCCGGTACCGGCGGGCGAGTTGCGAACCTTCTCGGCCACAACGCCGGGCTCCAGACCACCGTTGAAGGCGATCTGCTTCAGCGGAGCCTCGAGCGCCACGCGAACGATGTTCGCGCCGGTCGCCTCGTCACCGGTGAGCTTCAGCTCGTCAAGCGACGGGATCGCGTGCAGCAGGGCCACGCCACCACCGGCGACGATGCCCTCCTCGACGGCTGCCTTGGCGTTGCGCACCGCGTCCTCGATGCGGTGCTTGCGCTCCTTGAGCTCGACCTCGGTCGCGGCGCCGGCCTTGATCACCGCAACACCGCCGGCCAGCTTGGCCAGACGCTCCTGCAGCTTCTCGCGGTCGTAGTCGGAGTCGCTGTTCTCGATCTCGCTGCGGATCTGGGCCACCCGGCCGGCGATGGCGTCGGAGTCACCGGCGCCCTCGACGATGGTGGTCTCGTCCTTGGTGACGACGACCTTGCGGGCCTTACCCAGCAGGGCGACGTCGGCGCTCTCGAGCGACAGGCCGACCTCTTCGCTGATGACCTGACCACCGGTGAGGATGGCCATGTCCTGCAGCATCGCCTTGCGGCGGTCACCGAAGCCGGGAGCCTTGACGGCCACCGACTTGAAGGTGCCGCGGATCTTGTTGACGACCAGGGTGCTCAAAGCCTCGCCCTCGACGTCCTCGGCGATGATCAGCAGCGGCTTGCCCGCCTGGATGACCTTCTCCAGCAGCGGCAACAGGTCCTTGACCGTCGAGACCTTGGAGCTGACCAGCAGGATGAAGGGGTCTTCCAGGACGGCTTCCTGGCGCTCGGCGTCGGTGACGAAGTAGCCCGAGATGTAACCCTTGTCGAACCGCATGCCCTCGGTGAGCTCGAGCTGCAGGCCGAAGGTGTTGGACTCCTCGACGGTGATGACGCCCTCGTTGCCGACCTTGTCCATCGCCTCGGCGATCAGGTCGCCGATCGACTGGTCGCCCGCGGAGATGGCCGCGGTGGCAGCGATCTGGTCCTTGGTCTCGACCTCTTTGGCCGACTTGAGCAGGGTCTCGGTGACCTTCTCGACGGCCTTCTCGATGCCGCGCTTCAGACCCAGCGGGTTGGCTCCGGCCGCGACGTTGCGCAGGCCCTCTTTGACGAGCGCCTGGGCCAGCACCGTGGCCGTCGTCGTGCCGTCACCGGCAACGTCGTCGGTCTTCTTGGCGACTTCCTTGACCAGCTCGGCGCCGATCTTCTCGTAGGGGTCCTCCAGCTCGATCTCCTTGGCGATGGACACACCATCGTTGGTGATCGTGGGGGCACCCCACTTCTTCTCCAGGACGACGTTGCGACCCTTGGGGCCCAACGTCACCTTTACCGCGTCGGCGAGGGCGTTGAGCCCCCGCTCGAGGCCGCGACGGGCCTCTTCGTCGTACGCAATTGTCTTGGCCATTGCGAAGTGATTCCTCCGTATTGGGGATGACACGTTCTGGCCGGGTGCAGTGCCCGCGACGGACGACCGCAGCTGTCTTCTGGCTAGGTCTCACCGTCCCGACCTAGCACTCGCTGGTCGCGAGTGCCAAGTCATTCTTAGCACTCGCCCATGTCGAGTGCAAGAAGAGGCCAGCCCTATCGCCCAGCGCGTAAACCGTCGGCGACGACGTCGGTCACCCGCTCGGCCAAGTCCGGGTTGTAGGCCTCCGCCGCCTGGCAACCGACCATGATCGCCTTCACCTCGCGCACCCCGATGTCCGGGCGCGCGGTGCCCGCCCGCTGCGCGGCACGCAGCAGCTCGTCGAGCATCGCCAGGAATGCGTCCTCGGCGTCGGGCGCGGCGGTGGCGATGTCGATCCCGAATCCGGCCAGCGCGTCGACCAGGCCGCGATCCGCCGCGCCCCAATGCAGCACCATCGACCGCAGCAGGGCGAAGAGCGCCTCGCCGGGTCCGACGGATTCCAGCAAGGCCCGCCCGTCGTCGACCAGCCGCTGCATCCGGTCCTCGATGACCGCCTGGAACAGCGCCTCCTTGGTCGGGAAGTGCCGGTAGACGGTGCCGGCCCCGACGCCGGCCCGGCGCGCGACCTCGTCGATGGGCACCGAGAGGCCTTCGGCCGCAAAGATTTCGTAGGCGACGTCCAGCACGCGCGCACGGTTGCGCGCCGCGTCGGCGCGCAACCGGCGTTCGGGCTGCGCCATCTGTTCACTCCTCGGCGGTTGACAAAACGGGGCGTGCGTTCCGTATAGTGACACTCAACCGGAGCCATCGCCCCGTTTACTCTACAAGTTCAAGGAGCCTCTCATGGCCAAGTGGACCACCGCGGACATTCCCGACCAGACCGGCCGGGTCGCCGTCATCACCGGAGCCAACACCGGCCTGGGCTACGAGACCGCCCTGGCGCTGGCCGACCACGGCGCCCACGTGGTGCTGGCGGTGCGCAACCTGGACAAGGGCAAGGACGCGGCGGCCCGGATCACCGCCCAGAGCCCGCACGCCGACGTCGCGCTGGCCGAGCTCGACCTGACGTCGCTGGCATCCGTCCGTGCCGCGGCCGAGCAGTTGCGGTCCGCGCACGATCGCATCGACCTGCTGATCAACAACGCCGGGGTGATGTACACGCCGAAATCGAACACCAAGGACGGCTTCGAGCTGCAGTTCGGCACGAACCATTTGGGCCACTTCGCCTTCACCGGCCTGCTGCTGGATCGCCTGCTGCCGGTCGCCGGCTCGCGGATCGTCACGATCAGCAGCGTCGGTCACCGCATCCTCGCCGACATCCACTTCGACGATCTGCAGTGGGAGCGCCGCTACAACAGGGTCGCCGCCTACGGGCAGGCCAAGCTCGCCAACCTGCTGTTCACCTACGAACTGCAACGACGGCTCGCCCCGCACGGCACGACGATCGCGGCCGCCGCGCACCCCGGCATGTCGGACACCGAGCTGATGCGCAATATGCCCGCCCCGCTGGTCGGCGCCTTCGCGCGGATCGCACCGCTCGTCGCCCAGAACCCGGCCATGGGTGCGCTGCCCACCCTGCGCGCGGCCACCGACCCGGGGGTGCTCGGGGGGCAGTACTACGGGCCCGACGGCCTCGGCCAGACGCGCGGCTATCCCAAGATCGTGGGGTCCAGCGCCAAGTCGCACGACGTCGACCGGCAGCGCCGGCTCTGGGCGATCTCCGAGGAGCTCACCGGGGTGGTTTATCCGCTCGACTAGCCCGACGGTGGCAGGTCGAGCAGCTGCTCGTAGAAACCGCCGAAGCCGCGCGGGCGGTCCACAAGATGGATCTCGAGGATCCAGTGGCAGATGCGGCCGCGCGGATCGGTGCGGCGCATCGGCTTGTTCGATCCGGGCATGATGATCCACTCGACGCCGGGGCCCGCGATCTTCTTGTGCGGGAACTCGCCGATCAGATGGCCCGCGATGCTGCTGCCCCACTCGAAGCCCTCGGCGCGGGCCGCCCCGACGACGTAATCGAACAGCTCGGCGCCGGTGATCTCGGGATGGCTCGCGAAGTGGTCGCGGCCGGCCTCCCAGACCCGCGGCAGCGCATCACGAAGGGCCGTCTTGTGCGGGTCGTCGCCGAGCACGAACGTCCGCCCGAAATCGGCCTCCCACTCCTCGAAGATCGGGCCGAGGTCGAGGAACACGATGTCGTCGTCGACGATCACGCGATCCGGCGGGCGCTCGTGGAACGGCTGCAGCGTGTTCTCCCCGGCCCGCACGATCCGCCGGTGCCAGTGCCGGGTCACCCCGAACATCTCGCCGGCGAGGTCGTGGATCTGGTCGGAGAGTTCCTTCTCGGCCAGCCCGGGTCGGATCATGGCCCGCCGCTCGATCTCGTCGAACAGTTGCGTGGCTTTGCGCTCGGCGTCCAGCAGCCGTCGCACACGAACATCTTCGGCGGTCGATCGGTCCACACCGGCGATGCTATGCGCACACTGGAACCATGTCCCTCGTCGTGCCGCCCTACCCGCCAGCCCGATACACCAAAGAAGAACCGGAGATAAGCGCCTGGCTCAAGCGGGCCGATCAACCGCCCGACTATGAGACGTCTGGGGTCAAGTACCACTACCTAGCCAACCAACAAGACACCGCCGGCGACTACGGCCTCTACCGGGTCGACATCGCCCCGGCCGGCGGCGGCCCCCCGGCGCATTACCACCGCGCCATGTCCGAGGCGTTCTTCGTCCTGTCCGGGACGATGAAGCTCTACGACGGCACGCAGTGGGCGGACGGCCATCAGGGTGACTTCCTCTACGTGCCGCCCGGGGGTGTGCACGGTTTTCGCAACGAGGCGGACGAGCCGGCATCGATTCTGATGCTGTTCGCGCCCGGCGCACCCCGCGAGGCCTACTTCGAAGGCCTTGCGGCCCTTGCCGATATGACAGACGACGAGCGCCGCGAGTGGTTCATCCGGCACGATAATTTCTGGGTGCAGTAAACCCTTGCGTTCACCCGAAATTTGTTCTGCCGTAACGTTCCTGCTCTTGGTTCCGACCCCGGCACGGTGGGCGTAGGGTGTGGCCGTGCGGACGAGAAAGCAGTCGAAGCGGGCCGCGGCCTGGATGCGGCAAAGAATCGATTGGTCGATGAGCGCCCCGGTGCTGATCAGTCTGCGGATCAAACGCCCAAAACCCCGGAGCACACCGGATTTTCGGCCGCGGCCACCGGCGCCGGTCGCCGTGCCGGAACGCGGCACCCGGGTGAGCGGCTACCAGCGGGGCGGGCGTGGATACCGCGATCGGGCCAGGGCACGCCTGTCCCTCGCACCGCCCGCGATGGCTCGACGGCCCCGCGTGGCACGCCTTTCGGGCCGACGACCGCGCACACCGTCCGTCGCTACGTCGCGGGCGTCAGGTCGCCGTTGACGTCGGTCATCGACGCGCTGGGCTCGATCTATCTCTCCGCGATGTCCGGGATATCCGGAATCGTCGATGCCGCAATCGATCTGGGCGAGCACGTGGCCGCCGCGTTCGGTCCAGAGAATCTTGCGAGGCTGCCCTACGGCATGCACGACATCCTGGGCAACGCCATGCACCGCGACCAGCCCCCCACCCTCGACGAGCTCAGTGCCGGCATGGTGCGCCTGAACCGCACGGATCTTCTTGCCCAGCAGGGCAATTCGGCAATGTTGGTGATCAACGGGGCCGACGACTACTTCATTCCGCAGTCCGACACCCTGGACTTCCGCGGCCGCCACCACAGCCAGGTGCACCTGATCGAGCGCACGGGCCACGTCGCCATCAGCAAGGCTCCCGAGGTGGTGCCGAAGATCATTGCCTGGGTGCGCGGGCAAATGGCGACACCGGCGCGGTGACGCACCCCGCCGGTTTGCCGAACGCCAGGAAATCGCCGTCTGGATAACGGTTTTCTCCGCAGGCTCACCCCAACCGGGACCGTCGGGAGGCCATCGCGAGACCGTCGCCCAACCCGGCGCGGCCCGCCGCCGATGAGTATGTTTTGGGCCATGGCTTCCAACGACACAGAGAACCGCAATTGGTCGGAGGGTGACGTCCCGGATCAGAGCGGCCGCGTCGTCGTCGTCACCGGCGCCAACACGGGCATCGGCTATGAGACGGCCGCCGTGCTGGCCTACCGCGGCGCCCACGTCGTGCTGGCGGTGCGCAACCTGGAGAAGGGCAACGCGGCCCTGGCGCGCATCGTCGCCGCCAGCCCGCGCGCGGATGTCACGCTGCAGCAACTGGATCTGACGTCGCTGGACGCCATCCGGTCGGCCGCCGACGCGCTGCGCTCGGCCTACCCGCGCATCGACCTGCTGATCAACAACGCCGGGGTGATGTGGACGCCCAAGCAGCTCACCGCGGACGGCTTCGAATTGCAGTTCGGCACCAACCATCTGGGCCACTTCGCGCTGACCGGGCTGCTGCTCGACAACCTGCTGGTGGTGCGGGACTCGCGGGTGGTGACGGTCAGCAGCCTCGGCCACCGGCTGCGGGCCGCGATCCACTTCGACGACCTGCAGTGGGAACACGGATACGACCGCATCGCCGCCTACGGGCAATCCAAGCTGGCCAACCTGCTGTTCACCTACGAGCTGCAGCGCCGGCTGGCCGCCAAGGCCGACGCGAAGACCATTGCGGTCGCGGCACACCCGGGCGGATCCAACACCGAGCTGGCCCGCAACCTGCCCGGCGTCTTCCGGCCGCTGAAGGCCGTGCTGGGGCCGGTGCTGTTCCAGAGCCCGGCCATGGGCGCGCTGCCGACGTTGCGGGCAGCCACCGATGCGGCCGCGCAGGGCGGGCAGTACTACGGCCCGGCCGGCTTCCTCGAGCAGCGCGGCCGGCCGAAGCTCGTCGAGTCCAGCGCGCAGTCCCACGACCAGGAATTGCAGCGTCGGCTCTGGACCGTCTCCGAAGAACTCACCGGCGTCAGCTTCCCCGTCTGACGCGCGGATAATGGCTCCGATGCGCTCAGTCGCCGAACACCAGCGGGTCGTCACCGAGTTGATTCGCGCGCGGCCGCCGGTCGCGGTGCCGCTGACCGAGGCCCAGGGCCTGGTCCTGGCCGAGGACGTGGTGGCGCAGCTGGCTTTGCCGGTCTTCGACAACTCCGCGATGGATGGCTACGCGGTGCGCGCCGAGGACACGTCGGGCGCCACGCCCGAGCAGCCGGTGGTGTTGCCCGTCGCCGAGGACATACCGGCCGGACGCACCGACGAATTGGCGCTGCGGCCCGGGACGGCGCACCGCATCATGACGGGCGCGCCGCTGCCGGCCGGGGCGACGGCCGTCGTGCCGGTGGAGGACACCGACGGCGGCGTGGACGTGGTGGCGATCCGCGCGCCCCGCGACGCCGGCAAGCACATCCGCCGCGCCGGCGAGGACGTCTCCCCCGGCACCACCGTGCTGCGCCGAGGTCAGGTCGTGACGCCGGCCGTGCTCGGCCTGGCGGCGGCGCTGGGAATCGCCGAGTTGCCGGTGATCCCGCGCCAGCGGGTGCTGGTCATCTCGACAGGCTCGGAGCTGGTGACGCCGGGCACCGCGCTGCTGCCGGGGCAGATCTACGAATCCAACTCGATCATGCTGGCCGCGGCCGTTCGGGATGCCGGCGCCGATCTGGTCGCCGTCGCGACCGCGGAAGACGAAGTGGCCCAATTCAGTTCGATCATCGACCGATACGCGGGTGACGCCGACCTGATCATCACCAGCGGCGGGGTCAGCGCCGGCGCCTACGAGGTGGTCAAGGACGCCTTCGGGCGCGAGGGCGACCAGGGCGTGGAATTCGTCAAGGTCGCCATGCAGCCGGGCATGCCGCAGGGCGTGGGACGGGTGGCCGGCGCGACGATCGTCACGCTCCCCGGCAACCCGGTCAGCACGCTGGTGTCCTTCGAGGTGTTCATCCGGCCCGCGCTGCGCCGGGCGATGGGCCTGCCGGATCCGGACCGCCCGCACCGCACCGCGGTCCTCGCCGAGTCGCTGACGTCGCCGCGCGGCAAGCGCCAGTTCCGGCGCGCGGTGCTCAACGACGACGCCAGCACGGTCACCAGTTACGGGCCGCCGGCGTCGCATCACCTGCGCTGGCTGGCGTCGGCGAACGGGCTGCTGGACATTCCCGAGGACGTCGTCGAGGTGCTCGAGGGAACCCGGCTGCAGGTGTGGGATCTGCGCTAGCCCGCGGGCGTGGCGACGTCCCGGTGGAAGTCGTCGGCCCTGTCGAAGGCCGCGGTGCAACGGATCGCTATGCCGACGATCGCCATCATCACCGGGATGGTGACCAGCGCCGCGGACAGCCCCACCCGGCCGGACAGGTGGCCGATCAGCGGCGGCCCCAACAGGTAGCCCAGCCAACCGGTCGCGGCGACGATGGCGATCGCCGACCCGGCGCCGCTCGCGCCGTAGGCCGCGCTGAAGGCGGTGGGCACCAATAACGCCACACCCACGCCCAGCGCGGCGAAACCGAGCACGCTGACCCAGGCGTTGGCGGCCACCAGCGTGACGCTCATGCCCACGACGGCCACCAGCGCCAGCGCCGGCAGCAGCCGGCGGCTGGACACCCGGGCGTGCAG
The DNA here is from genome assembly GCF_001665835.1 of Mycobacterium colombiense. Taxonomy (GTDB): domain Bacteria; phylum Actinomycetota; class Actinomycetes; order Mycobacteriales; family Mycobacteriaceae; genus Mycobacterium; species Mycobacterium colombiense_A. Next base: position 15,046 of record NZ_LZSX01000069.1, read on the forward strand.
CCGGGGCGCGCCGAACCGGGTGATCACCATCGTCAGTGTGTAGGCGGCGTAGCTCAGCGCGGCGACGCTCGGGCCGGCGCCGATCACGTTGCGCAGGTAGTTGGCCGACCAGTCGGTGGCGGCGCCCTCGCAGAGAAACGACGCGAACGACACGGCCGCCAGGATCGCCACCGCAGGCGTCATCCAGGCCCGCTTGCCCCGGTCCGGTTCCGACGACGCGGCAACGGAATCGGCCGCGTCGGGGATCAGGTGGCGGGTCAGCGGTTCCACCACGATCAGGACGACCAGCCCCAGCATCGTCAGCTGGGCGGTCAGGCCGATGCCCGCGCCGACGCACGCCGCACCGATCAGGGCGCCCACCAGCGTCCCGACGCTCCACATGCCGTGGAATCGCGCCATGATCGGAGCCCTGGCGATCCGCTCGACCGTGCCGGCCTGGGTGTTCATCGCGACGTCCAGCGCCCCCTGGAACAGCCCCCACAGCGCCAGCGCACCGAACAGCGCGGCCGCGGATCCGGACAGGCCCACCGTCGCTCCGGCCGCGACATAGCCGGCCACCGTGACGGGGATCAGCCGGTGACTACCCCAGCGGGGCAGCGCCCAGTGGCTGAGCAGCGTGGCCACCACCGAGCCCAGCGGCGCGCCGAACAGCGCCGTGCCGAGCGCCGCGTCGGAAAGGCCGAGCTCGGCCTTGACGTGCGGAATGTGTGCGGCCCAGGACGAGAACACCAGACCGTGCGCGATGAAGACGGCGGTGACCGTGGCTTTCGTCCGGCGCAACTGTGTTGCCCGCCGATCGTTCGGTTGCATGTCGAAGGTGGGCGTTCCCTCTGCTGGCGTCTACGAATCAGCCGCGCCCTCCGTAAGATGGCCGCGTGGCACGACGCCCCCGCACTATCGGCCCCTCTGCTCAGGACCCGGGCTTCAGCCCGCAACACGTGCTGGAGTTGGTGCGCTCCGCAGTCCCACCAGTGCATCCGGCCGGACGACCGTTCATCGGCGCCGGCCTGGCGCTGGCGCTGGTCGGCCGCAGGCACCGATGGGTGCGACGGGCGGGCCTGCTGGCCGCCGGGGCCTGCGCGGGGTTCTTCCGTCACCCGCCACGGGTGCCGCCCACCCGGCCCGGCGCGATCGTCGCACCCGCCGACGGCGAAGTCTGCGTGATCGACTTCGCCGCCCCGCCCGCCGAACTGAGCATGGGCGACGCGCCGCTGCCGCGGGTCAGCATCTTCCTGTCGCTGTTGGACGCCCACGTGCAGCGCGCGCCGGTCAGCGGCGAGGTGATCGCCGTGCAACACCGGCCGGGCCGATTCGGCTCGGCCGACCTGGCCGCGGCGAGCACCGAGAACGAACGCACCAGCCTGCACCTGCGCACCCCCAGCGGCGCGGACGTGGTCGCGGTGCAGGTCGCCGGGCTGCTGGCCCGGCGCATCATCTGCGACGCGCACGTCGGGGACAAGCTGTCGATCGGTGACACCTACGGCCTGATCCGGTTCGGCTCCAGGCTGGACACCTATCTGCCGTCGGGCTCCGAGCCGCTGGTGAAGGTCGGCCAGCGCGCGATCGCCGGCGAGACCGTCCTGGCCGAGCTGCCATGATCAGCAAGCCGCGCGGACGGCCGGCGGTCAACCTGCAGATCCTGCCGAGCGCGATGACGGTGCTCTCCGTGTGCGCGGGGTTGACCTCGATCCGGTTCGCCCTCGAACACCAGCCGAAGGCCGCGATGGCGTTGATCGCCGCGGCCGCCATCCTGGACGGACTCGACGGGCGGGTGGCCCGCATCCTGGACGCCCAGTCGCGGATGGGCGAGGAGATCGACTCGCTGGCCGACGCGGTGAACTTCGGCGTGACCCCGGCGATCGTGCTCTACGTGACGCTGCTGACCACGTCGCCGGCGGGCTGGGTGGTGATCCTGCTCTACGCGGTCTGCGTGGTGCTGCGGCTGGCGCGATTCAACGCCCTGCAGGACGACGGCGGCCAGCCGTCCTACGCGCACGAGTTCTTCGTCGGCATGCCCGCACCGGCCGGCGCGATCTCGATGATCGGTCTCATCGGACTCAAGCTGCAGTTCGGTGACGGCTGGTGGACGTCGCCGCTGTTCCTGTGCATCTGGATCACCGGGACCTCGATCCTGATGGTCAGCAAGATCCCGATGCGCAAGATGCACGCGGTCGCGGTACCGCCGAGTTGGGCGGCGCCCCTGCTGGCGGTCCTGGCGATCTGCGCCGCGGCGGCGGTGCTGGCGCCCTACGTCTTGATCTGGGTGATCATCGTCGCCTACCTGTGCCACGTGCCGTTCGCCATCCGCAACTCGCGCTGGCTGGCCGCACACCCCGAGGCGTGGGACGACGAACCCAAGCAACGCCGCGCCACCCGGCGGGCGATCCGCCGGGCACAGCCCAACCGCCGGTCGGTGGCGCGGCTGGGCCTGCGCAAGCCGGGCAGGCGCTTGCCGTGAGTCGCTCCGGCGACGATGCACACCGCGCCGGGTCGGCCCGTCAGCTCACGCTGACCGCCCGGCTGAACACCTCCGCCGTCGACTCCCGCCGCGGCGTCATCCGTCTGCATCCGAATGCCATTGCCGCACTTGGCATTCGGGAATGGGACGCGGTGTCGCTGATCGGATCGCGCAGCACGGCGGCCGTCGCGGGCCTGGCCGGCCCGGACACGCCGGTCAGCACCGTACTGCTGGACGACGTGACGCTGTCCAACGCGGGACTGCGGGAGGGCACCGCGGTGGTGGTCGGCACGGTCACCGTCTACGGCGCGCGGTCGGTGACGCTGTCCGGGTCGGCGCTGGCCAGCCAGTCGGTCACGCCGGTCACGTTGCGACAAGCCTTGCTGGGCAAGGTGATCACCGTCGGTGACGCCGTGTCGCTGCTGCCCCGCGACCTGGGCCCGGGCACCTCGACGTCGCAGGCCACCCGCGCGCTGGCCACCGCGGTCGGCATCAGCTGGACCTCGGAGCTGCTGACGGTCACCGGCGTCGACCCCGAGGGGCCGGTGAGCGTGCAGCCCAACTCGCTGGTCACCTGGGGCACCGGCGTGCCGTCCGGTGCCCGAGCCACACCGCGGATTTCGGTCGAAGTCGCCAGGCCGGAGATGGTCGTCGAGGAACTGAAAGGCACTCAGCCGCAGGCGGCCAAGCTCGTCGAATGGCTCAAGCTCGCGCTCGACGAACCGCACCTGCTCAAGACGTTGGGCGCCGGCGCCAACCTCGGCGTGCTGGTGTCGGGCCCGGCCGGGGTGGGCAAAGTGACGCTGGTGCGCGCGGTGTGCGGCGACCGCAGGCTGGTCACGCTGGACGGCCCGGAGGTCGGCGCGCTGGGCGCCGAGGACCGGCGCAAGGCCGTGGCCTCGGCGGTGCAGACGGTCCGCCACGGCGGCGGCGTGCTGCTGATCACCGACGTCGACGCCCTGCTGCCGGCCACCGCCGAGCCGGTGGCCTCGCTGATCCTGGGCGAGCTGCGTACCGCGGTCGCCAGCGAGGGCGTCGCCCTGATCGCCACCTCCGCGCGACCCGACCAGCTCGATGCCCGGCTGCGTGCCCCGGACCTGTGCGACCGCGAGCTGGGCCTGCCGCTTCCCGACGCCGGCACCCGCAAAGCCCTGTTGGAGTCGCTGCTGCGCAACGTGCCCACCGGCGATCTCGACCTCGACCAAATAGCCTCGCGTACACCGGGTTTCGTGGTCGCCGACCTGGCCGCACTGGTGCGCGAGGCGGCGTTGCGGGCGGCGTCGCGGGCCAGCGCCGACGGCTTGCCGCCGGAACTGAAACAAGAGGACCTGGTCGGCGCGCTCACCGTCATTCGGCCGCTGTCCCGCTCGGCCAGCGAGGAAGTCAGCGTCGGCAACATCACCCTCGACGACGTCGGCGACATGGCGGAGGCCAGGCAGGCACTGACCGAGGCCGTGTTGTGGCCGTTGCAGCATCCGGACACGTTCGCCCGGCTAGGTGTCGAGCCGCCGCGCGGGGTGCTGCTGTACGGGCCGCCGGGCTGCGGCAAGACCTTCATCGTGCGGGCGCTGGCCAGCACCGGGCAGCTGTCGGTGCACGCCGTCAAGGGCTCCGAACTGATGGACAAATGGGTCGGCAGCTCGGAAAAGGCTGTGCGCGAACTATTTCGGCGTGCCCGGGATTCGGCGCCGTCGCTGGTGTTCCTCGACGAGGTGGACGCGCTGGCGCCGCGGCGTGGGCAGAGCTTCGATTCGGGCGTGACCGATCGGGTGGTGGCCGCGCTGCTGACCGAGCTGGACGGTGTCGACCCGCTGCGCGACGTGGTCGTGCTGGGCGCCACCAACCGGCCGGATCTCATCGACCCCGCGCTGCTGCGCCCGGGCCGGCTGGAACGGCTGGTCTTCATCGAGCCGCCCGACGCCGCAGCCCGCAGCGAAATCCTGTGCACGGCGGGCAAATCCATTCCGCTGAGCGCCGACGTCGATCTGGACGAGGTGGCGGCCGGACTCGACGGCTACAGCGCCGCGGACTGCGTGGCGCTGCTGCGGGAGGCCGCGCTGACCGCGATGCGCCGATCCATCGACGCCACCGACGTGACGGCAGCCGACCTCGCGACGGCGCGCGAAAACGTCCGTCCCTCTTTGGATCCCACGCAGATCGAGGCCCTACGGGCGTTCGCCAAAGCTCTGTAGCACGGCCAGGGCCGACGCCGCCACGTCCTTTTCCAGCCAGCTCGGCATCGGGTCGTCGTGCGCGTGGCGCCGCACCACGGCGTAGGGCAGGTCGGCGACCGCCCGCGCGACGGCGTCGACGGAGCGCGGCTTGTTGTTGCCATACAGTTGGCGGGCCAACGCCGCGACGCGCTGTGTCAGGGGGGCGTTCATCGCGGCGAGCGTCCGCTGGAATGCCGCATCGGGCTCGTCGTCGAGCAGGTCGCCGGGCCGGATCGTCAACAACAGCCGCGCATCGTCGGGCAGGGCGCGCGCGAAGCCGACGGCGGCCACGGCCATCGCCACGGCGCTGGCCGTCGGGGTATCGCCCTCGGCCGCCAGCGCCCGCGCCTGGAAGCGTTCCAGGGCCCGCAGCCACGCCGCGGTCAAGATGCCGTCGCGGTTGCCGAACCGGTGATACAACGTGCCCGCGGGCGCGCCACTGGCTTTCGCGATGGCGGCCACGCTGGCCGCGCGCGGGCCGCCGTCAAGAACCAGCGCCCGGGCGGCGTCGAGAATCACATCGGTTTCATGCTTCCGCGGAGGCGCCATGATCTAGTACATTCCTTCTATATGGAACGATTACCCTATATCGATGAGCATGCCATAACCATCGACGCCAACCCCGAAGACACGTGGGCGGCGCTGCTGCGGGTGATGTGCCACGACCCGCGCGACCCGTCGACCGTGCCCTTCGGCTTCGTCCTGGACGAGGCCCGACCACCGGCGCGATTCGCGCTCAAGGGCCGCCACTGGTTCGCCGTCTACCGATGGGTCTTCGAGCTGGACGCGCTCGACGGCTCCGCGGGCACCCGGCTGCGGGCGGCCACGTGGGCGGACTTCCCCGGCATCCACGGCAAGGCCTACCGTGCGCTGGTGATCGGCACCGGCGGGCACCGCATCGCCGTGCGGCACACCCTGAAACGTGTTGCGGCAGCGGTACTCGACGCCCGGACCCAGACCGGTGAGACCGCGGCCGATTACGTGGACGTCTTCGAAGTGCCGATCACCGCCGGCGACGCACGCACGGCCGAACAGGCCTTCCGTGACGGCCTCGGCGACAGACCTGGCGCGGGCGGACACCTGGTGTTATGGATCCACCGCAACGTGCTGAGGTTGCGGCTAGGTCCGTCCGGCTCCTCCGGTCACCTCATCGGCTGGCCGATCGTTCGTTCGGATCCCGACGAGCTGGTGTTGGCGACGCGCGGGCCGCTGATGCGCGGCGAGCTGACGCTGCGCCGCCAGGGCGGTCGGCGTGCGGTCCTCACCACCCGCCTGCACTACCGCCGCCGGTTCGCCGCCCGAGCGGTATGGGCGTTGATCGGTCCGCTGCATCGGGTCGTGGCGCCACGGCTGATGCGGCGCAGCGCCCGCCGGGGTCGCGTCCCGGCGGGGATAAGTTAGTCGGCATGACCGAACATCCGACCGCGCTGCAGGTCGTCGACGGAATCGATCTGTCCGGCAAGACATGTGTGATCACCGGCGCGTCGTCGGGTCTGGGCCGCGAGTCGGCCCGCGCGCTGGCCGAACTGTGGGACCTTTCCGAGAAGCTGTGCGCGACAACCTGACCACTCACGGCCCGGGAAGCGGCGACCAGTCCCGGGACAGCTGTGCGGTGAAACGCGGCGCACGACGATCGAGGAACGCGGCGATGCCCTCGGCGGCGTCGGCGCCGCCCATCACCCGTTCGTGCAGCACGGTTTCCAGCGCGGCGACCTGTTGCGGGGTGTAGTGATTGATCGCGCTGTCCCACAGCAGGCGCTTGCACAGCGCCGCCGACATCGGCGCCACGTTGACCGCGATGTCGCGGGCGACGGTCAGCGCATGGTCGAGCACCCGCTCGGCGGGCAACGCGCGGTTGGCGACACCGAGCGCGGCGGCCTCGGCACCGCCGAACGTGCGCCCGGTGAGCAGGATGTCGGCGGCCACCCCCAGGGTGGTCAACTGGGTCAGCGTCCAGTGCGACATGCAGTCGGGCAGCACGCCGCGGCGAACCTGCACCACACCGTATTTCGCGTCCTCGGCGACGATGCGGATGTCGGCCTGCAGCGCGATGGTCAGCCCGATGCCGATGGCGTGGCCGTTGACCGCGGCGATCACCGGTTTGCGCAACTCGAACGCCGCGGGGGTGATCGGCGAGGCCGAGAACGTGCCTTTTGGGCCGGGGTTCGCGGGTGCGTCGAACGGGCTTGCGTCGCCGGAGAAATCGGCCCCGGCACAGAAGGCGCGCCCGGCGCCGGTCAGCACGATGGCCCGGACGTCGTCGTCCCCGTCGCAATCGCGGTACGCGCGGCCCAGCAGCTCGCCCATCTCGGCGGTGTAGGCGTTGAGACGGTCGGGCCGATTGAGCGTGAGTACCGCCACGCCCGAATCGATTTCGACGGTCAGGTCGGCGCTCATGGCAGCGCGGGCACCCGGTGCAGGGCGCCGATCATGTCGGCGACGTCCGCCGGGCGGGGGGTGTAGCCCGGGAAGTAACAGCACACCTCGTCGGCGTGCTCGCCGAACCGCGCGGCGATCTGCTCGGCACACTGCTCGGGCGTTCCCACGATCCCGATCCGGGCCACCATCTCGTCGGTGATCAGCCCGCGCATCTCGGCGAAGCGGCCCTGCTTGGACAGCGCGTTGAGTTCGGGCTGGACGTCGTCCCAACCCTCGACCTGCAGCACCGGCAGGTATGCCGGCGTTGAGCCGTAAAACGCGATGAGGGAGGCCACCCCGTTGATCGCGGTCGTCAGGTCGGCCTCGTCGCGGCCGAGGGCAACCATGCCCTGGGCGATGATCTGAAACTCGCTCAACGTCCGCCCCGAGCGGCGCAGCCCCTCGCCGATGGCGGGCACGGTGCGCTCGGCGAAGTGACGGGCACTGTTGAACGGCATCACCAACAGGCCGTCGGCAATCTCGGCGGCGGTGCGCGTCATCACCGGACCCAGCGCACCCAGCAGCACCGGCGGCGGACCGAACGGGTTGGGCCCGGGATTGAAGTTGGGCGCCATGATGGTGTGCGTGTAGAACTCGCCGCGGAAGTCCAAGCGGGCCTTGCCTTCCCACGCGGCGAAGATCGCCTTGATCGCGGCGATGGCTTCGGCCATCCGCGGCGCGGGCCTGTCCCAGCTGCTGCCATAACGCTTCTCGATGTGCGCCTTGATCTGGGAGCCGAGGCCGAGCCGGAATCGGCCGCCGCTGTAGAGCTGCAGGTCGTAGGCGGAGTGCGCGATGTGTAACGGGCTGCGCGGCGGGGCGATCGCCACGTTGGTCATCAGGTCCAGGCCGGTCGTTCCGGCGGCGATCAGCAGCGGGAAGAAGACGTCGTGCTGGCCCTCGAAGGTGAACAGCCCGTCCGCGCCCGTCGCGGCGATCTCGGCGGCACTCGCCGCCGCCTGCGCCGGTGAACCGCTGACCTGAAGCTGTACCTTCATGCACCCGTCCTTCACACGCCCGGTCATTCGGAAAGCTGAAACTCCACCACCTCGGCGACCGCGTCCACGGCCTCGCGCAGCGCGACGAGGCGGGCGGCGGCTGTCGGCGCCGACAGCACCGAATAGCGATCGGCGGTGCCGATCGGGATGCGAGATGCCAACGCGAACAGGCGCTTTCCCGGCGGACCGCCCCGGTCGTCGCCCAGGATCACCTCGCGGCCGGGGAGCTTGATGTCGCGCGCCTGCGCGATCCGCTCGAACAGCGCCATGGCCCGGTCTTCGACGTCGAGCAACTGATCGTCCGTCACCGGATCGCCGGACTCGTCGGGCCACGGCGTGACCGTCGCCCGGGGATACGGGTCGTCGGGCAGCCAGTTCGACACCCGAATGCGGTCCCCGGTATGGCAATTCAGCATGTAACGCCCGCCACCTTGATCGACGCATTCGGTGATCCGGGACACGACGCCGACGTCGCAGCGCGCATCGCCGCCACCGACCTCACGTCCGCGGGAGATCAGTACCACCCCGAACGGGTCGCCGGTGTCCATGCAGTGCCGCACCAGCGCGCCATAGCGCGGCTCGAAGATCCGCAACGGCAGGTCCTGGTCGGGCAGCAGGGCCGACTCCAGCGGAAACATTGCCAGCTCAAGGGGTTCCGTCATCAGATTTCCAGTTCGGCCACCAGTGCGTCGACGACCGCACGCAGGTCGCCGTCGTGTTCCTCGGCCACCCGGCGCTGCCGCTGGTAGGAGGCACCCTGGCGGGGGATGTCGGCCACCGCGGCCAACTCGTCGACGCAGTTCAACTTTTTGGCCACGGGCTCCAGCCGATTCAGCACCTCGTCGAGATCCTCGGTTACCAGCCGCTCGTTGCTGTCAGCGTCCAGGATGATCACCGCGTCCAGGCCGTAGCGGGCGGCGCGCCACTTGTTCTCCTGGTTGTGCCAGGGCGGCATGCTCGGCAGCGACTCGTCGGCTTCCAGCCGGCGATCCAGGTCGACCACCAGGCAATGCGTCAGCGCGACCAGCGCGCCCAGCTCGCGAAGGTTGGACACGCCGTCGTAGATCCGCATTTCGAGCGTGCCCAGGTGCGGGGAAGGCCTGATGTCCCAACGGACTTCGTCGACGTGGTCGATGATGCCGGTCTTCTTCTGGTCGTAGACGAAGCGTTCGAATTCCGCCCACGTCTGGAATTGGAACGGCAGCCCCGCGGTGGGCAGCTGCTGAAACATCATCGCCCGGGTGCTGGCGTACCCGGTGTCCACACCCGTCCACCACGGCGACGACGCCGACAGCGCCAGCAGGTGCGGGTAGTAGTTCAGCAGCGACGTCATGATCGGCATCACCTTGTTCGGCGAGGAGATGCCGACGTGCACGTGCACACCCCAGATCAGCATCTGCCGCCCCCACCATTGGGTGCGTTTGATCAGCTCGGCGTAGCGCGGGGCGTCGGTCAGCTTCTGAGAGGTCCACTGCGCGAACGGGTGTGCGCCGGCGCAGAACAGCTCCATGCCCCGCTCCCGCACGACGCGGCGCGCCGGCCCCAGAGTCTGCCGCAGATCCTCCATGGCCTCGCCCGCGGATTGGCAGATGCCGGTGACCACCTCGACGGTGTTGCGCAGCAATTCCTTGTGTACGCGCGGGTTTTCGCCGATCTCGGCGATCACCGCGGTGGCCTCGTTGCTCAGGTCGCGGGTGTGCGCGTCGACGAGGGCGAACTCCCACTCGACCCCGAGGGTCGGCCGTGCCGAACGGGCGAAGTCGATGTGGGTGTTGGCCCTGTTAACCGGCACCGATGACACCGCACGCCACCCGCTTGCCGGGGTCACCGGTACTCATCGTCATGTCGTTGGCGCCCGGATTGGTCTGGTTGTTGCTCGCGGATGGGGCGTTGGTTGAGTTGGCCGCACCGGCGTGGATGATGATCGCGGTCTTCTGCCCGGTGAGCAGATCCTCCATGGCGAACGCGTCCGTGGTGGTCATCAACGTGCCGGAGCCGTCCTTGCGCACCTGCAAGGAGGGCAGGGCTCCACTGGCGGGCTCGGCGGTGTGCCCGGGCGCCTGGAAGTGGTCGCCGGCGGACAGGAAGTCGCCGGGTGCGCCGCCGGTCGGGGCGACCGAGTTGGGCTCGCACTTGCCGACCTTGTGGATGTGCACATCGTGGAAGCCCGGTGTGAGCACGCCGTTGGCGGTCGTCTCGATCGTGACGGTGGCGTAGCCGTTGTTGAATTCGAACGTCGCGGTGGCGACCTGGGTCCCGTCCGGCGCCTTCAGGTGCGTGGTAATGCTCGGCGCCGTCGCGGGCCCGGGCTCCGAGGCTTTGGCGGCCGACGGCGACGGCGATCCGGTCCAAATCGCGGGGGTGGTGCCGGGAACTGACGACACGTGCTCCGGCGCCGAACAGGCGCCCAGCAGCACGACGCCACCGGCCAGAACCAGAGGCAGCTTACGCATAGCCAGCAGCCTATCGCGGAGTTAGCCCGCGATGAGGACGATGACACCCGGCGGCTCGCTGCTGAGTGCGGGGATTCGCGGTTCGACGGGCGCGCCCAGATTCTTGCCCACCGCATCGGCGGTGGCGTGCTCGTCGCCGGCGTCGGTGTAGTAGACGGTGGTGGACGAGACGTCGGGCACCGTCATGTTGTCAACCTTGGTGACTTTGAAGCCGGCGGACGTCAGCTGGTCCTTGGCGCGCGCGGCGACACCCTCTTTCGAGGAGATGTTGTAGATCTGCACGTCGGCCTGGGTGCTGGCCGGCTTGCCGGTGGGCGACGCCGACGCCGAGCTGGTGGCACTCGCGCTGGACACCGCGGACGCCGAATCGTCGTCAGAGCTCCCCGACGAACCCAGGGCCTGCCAACCGAGCAGCAGGAAAATGACGCCGAGGAACAACAGCACCATCACCATGGCCCGCAGGGGCAGCCCGGTGGAGTCGGGAACTCGTTCTTTCATCGAGCCCTACTGTAACGAGTCAGGTCACCTCGAAGCCGAGGCGCCGCGCCGCACGTGCCTTCTGCCTGCTGGCGCGCAGCCGGCGCAGCCGTTTCACCAGCATCGGGTCGGCGGCCAGGGCCTCGGGCCGATCGACGAGCGCGTTGAGCACTTGGTAGTAACGCGTCGCCGACATGGAGAACAACTCCTTGATGGCGTCTTCCTTCACACCGGCGAACTTCCACCACTGGCGCTCGAAGGCCAGGATGTCGTGCTCGCGGCGGGTCAGCCCATCTGCGATCTCAGAGTCGTCCCCCGATCGATTTGCCCGCGCCATGGCGCTGTCCATATCGCTTCCCCTGGACCCTTCCGGCGAATTCCGAACTGCTCGAATGACTTGACTTAGCTAAGGGCGTCTTTCGGCGATTATTGAAACACGCGCCAAACCCTCAAGCCGTCATCCAGACCCGCGAGTCGGCCGATTGGCCGAGATTGCCCAGACTCCGATCGCAGGCTGGGCGGCCCACGGACGTGCGGTAGCTTAGCCGACCATGGCAGTCGTTCCGATCCGCATCGTGGGAGATCCCGTCCTGCATACCCCGACACAGTCGGTGCCGGTCGCTGCCGACGGTTCACTGCCGGCGGACCTGGCCGAGTTGATCGCGAACATGTACGACACCATGGACGCCGCGCACGGGGTCGGCCTGGCGGCCAACCAGATCGGGGTCGGCCTGCGGGTCTTCGTCTACGACTGCGCCGACGAAAGGGGCCGCACGGAGCGCCGCCGCGGTGTCGTCGTCAACCCCGTCCTGGAAACCTCGGAGATACCCGAGACCATGCCCGACCCGGACAACGACGACGAGGGCTGCCTGTCGGTGCCGGGCGAGTCCTTCCCGACCGGCCGCGCCAAGTGGGCCCGCGTCACCGGACTCGACGCCGATGGCCAGCCGGTCTCCATCGAAGGCAACGACCTGTTCGCGCGGATGCTGCAGCACGAGACCGGGCACCTGGACGGCTTCCTCTATCTGGACCGCCTCATCGGCCGGCATGCCCGCAGCGCGAAACGCGCCGTCAAATCCCACAACTGGGGCGTTCCCGGCCTCTCCTGGATGCCCGGCGAGGGGCCGGACCCCTTCGGTCACTGATGGTTTCGTGGCCCGACCCGGGAACCCGGGTGACGGTTCGCTACCGCCGCCCGGCCGGTTCGGTGCCGCCGTTGACCGATGCGGTGGGCCACCTGCTGGAGGTCGACCCGATGGTGCGGTTGCGGACGAAGACCGGCGCGGTCGTCGAGTTCGCGCCGTCCGACGCGGTCGCGCTGCGGGTGCTCACCGACGCCCCCATCCGCACCTCGCAGATCCGCGCGCTCGAGCGCGCCGCCGCCGCGGCCTGGCCGGGCGCGGAGCATTCCTGGCTGGACGGCTGGCTGCTGCGGGCCGGCCACGGCGTCGGGCTCGCCGCCAATTCCGCGGTGCCGCTGGATCTTTCGGCCCAGGTGAGCACCGTGCCGGCGATCGTCGACTGGTATGAACGGCGCGGCCTGATGCCACGACTGGCGCTGCCAGATCGGGTGCTGCCCTCGCCGCCCGGGCTGACCGGCGAACGCACGGAACGGGTTGTGGTGCGCGATCTTTCCGACGCGCCAGCCCGCGATGCCGCGCCGTCCCTCACCCTGTCAGCCCGCCCCGACGACTCGTGGCTACGGATATCCGGCGGCGAGATTCCGGTCGACGTGCTCACCGCCGTCCTCGACGGCGAGCTCGCGTTCGCAAGGCAGGGCGACGAAGCGGTCGCGCGCGCCGCGGTGACCGGCGCACCCGATGGCGCGCGCTGGGTGGGCATCTCATGCGTGCGCTCCGCCGACGGCGCCGACGAGCGGACGGCGGCGGACTTGTGCGAGGCGTTGCTGGCGTGGGGCGCCGGGCGCGGCGCGACGCGCGGCTACCTGCGGGTGCCCGACACCGGCGCGACGACGCTCGCCGCGGCGCTGGGATTCCGGCTGCACCACCGCCGCCGCTACGTCCCGGTGCGCCCCGGCGGCTGGGATAGCGTCTAGCCATGCCCGACCAGACGACTGACGGCGACGACCCGCCGCGCCTGCGGCTGGCCACCTGGAACGTCAACTCGATTCGCTCCCGGCTGCCCCGCGTCATCGACTGGCTGGCCCGCGCCGACGTCGACGTGCTGGCGATGCAGGAGACCAAATGCTCCGACAGCCAGTTCCCCACCCTGCCGTTCTTCGAACTCGGCTACGAGGTGGCGCACGTCGGTTTCAATCAGTGGAACGGCGTGGCGATCGCGTCGCGCGTGGGTCTCGACGATGTCCAGATCGGCTTCGACGGCCAGCCCACCTGGAGCAGCAAGCCCGAAGTCGCCGCTACCGCCGAGGCCCGCGCCCTGGCCGCTACGTGCGGCGGCGTCCGGATGTGGAGCCTCTACATTCCCAACGGCCGCGCCCTGGGCGACCCGCACTACACCTATAAGCTCGAATGGCTTGCCGCACTGCGTGATTCGGCGGAAGGCTGGCTGCGCGACGATCCCACCGCCGCGATCGCACTGGCCGGCGACTGGAACATCGCCCCGCAAGACGACGACGTCTGGAGCATGGAGTTCTTTGCCGGCGCCACGCATGTCTCGGAGCCGGAGCGCCGCGCGTTCGAGGCCATCGTCGAGGCGCAATTCGCCGACGTGGTGCGCCCTTTCGCGCCCGGTCCCGGGGTCTACACGTATTGGGACTACACCCAGCTACGGTTCCCGAAGCGACAGGGCATGCGCATCGATTTCATCCTGGGCTCACCGGCTTTGGCGGGCCGGGTGACCGACGCGCAGATCGTCCGCGAAGAACGCAAGGGCAAGGCGGCCAGCGATCACGCGCCGGTGCTCATCGATGTGAGACGTGACTAGCCACGGCCATCACGGCTGGGCGTCACATTAAGCTCGGGCAAATTCGGTGCGGCTTCTCGTTGTCTGCGCGATGGCTTGGTGGCAGGCTTTAAAAATCAGTAGCAACAGCAGGGAGTCATCATGAGTGTCATCGGCGGAGCAGTCCGAGGCGTGAGTCAGGCGGTGAACCGCGCGGCGACCGCGACGACCGCGGCCGCCGGTGCCGTGGGTGGCGCGGCGGTCAACGGAGTCATCGGCGGCGTCGCCGGCGCCGCGGAGGGCGTCAAGCGCGGGATGAACAGCGGTAGCCACTCGGCTCCCGCGGCCGCGCTGGCCTTCGGCGCGCTGGGCGTCGCCGGATTGGTGGAGTGGCCGCTGCTGCTGGCGGTCGGCGGCAGCGCCCTGCTGTTGCAGAAGCTGAGCCGCAAGCAGCAGGCCGAACCCCGCGCGGTCAAGGCGAACCTGCAAGCGGTGCCGGCGGAGTCGGCGCCGCGGAAATCGGCGCCGGCGAAAACCCCCAGCAAGTCCACGGCCAAGAAAACGGCCGGACGCCGGGCGGGCTCCACTGGGTTGCGCAGCACCAATTAGGCGAACCGGCAGCTGATCAGCCGGTTGCTTGGTGGTACACCGCCGAAGCCACTTGCGGCAACGGCCAGCGCACCACGCGATCTTTGGCGTGCGCGGACGGATCCGGGCAGATCGGCCCCCGAACCACCCTGGACGACGGGTTCGCGCCGCGACGAGGCGCCCGATCGCTGTCCCGAATATCGACAACCCCCACGCGCCACAACAGCGCATAGAGTTCGAGTAGCGGGACCCTCAGCACCGAAGCAATCGATGAAACTAGCGGATCGCCCCCGGTGTGGGTCATCGTCGACATAAGTCCGACGGTGGACGCGCGACCCAGCGAGACGGGAAACCCTTCGTTACCGAAAGGCAAATGATGGCGGAAAAGAAGTCGCGGCGCGGCACGACCCAGCGCGAGGCGGTGGAGAAGGTCCGCGAGGGCGAAACATTTGTGGTCAACCTGCCGGCGGTCGGTCAGGTGGAAATCCCCAGGCCAGAGCAGCTGGCCTACTTCGGCGGCCTGGCGGCCCTGGCGGCCCTCGAACTCATCGACTGGCCGGTGGCCCTGGTCATCGCCGCCGGACACCTCCTGGCAAGCAGCCACCACAACAAGCTTTTGGAGGAGCTCGGCGAGGCGATGGAGGAGGCCTAGCCGGTCAGCGCACCGCCCAAGGAAACGGCAGCGGCCAGATCAGCCGGCAGTCGCGAGTTCATTGCTGTCGTCTTCGTTGCAACGCCGCGGACAGCGTCGGGTATATGTCGAACACCCGGTCGAGCTCAGTGACCTGGATCGGCCGCAGCACCTGGTCATGGTCGGCGACCAGCCGAACCGAGGTTCCGCCGGCTTTCGCGTCCTCATGACAGTCGAGCACTGCGTTCAATGCCGCGCTTCCGAAGAACTCAACAGCCAGCAAGTCGATCACCACCGGGCGCACCGGCTGCGCCGAGGCCAGCCCGAGCGCGGTGGTCAAATGAGCGGCAAGCTCACCGACGGTACTGGAGTCGACATCGCCTTTGACGCACACGATCACTACGTCGTCGTGGACCTCGTTTTCGACCGCCAACAACTTTCATGCCTTTCGCCGCAGCCAACGTGGGATCTGCAGCCGCTAAGCCCGATGACGCGGCGGGGATGCGCGATCGCGCATCGCAGATAACCAGAGAGTAACCCCTACCCGAACTGCCCGTTTACCGATCGGTGGTTACCCGGCGGGCTCGGCCGGAATCCTCTCATGCACGGTCAGCAGCAAATGATCGAACTGACTCTGCAGAGCGGCCGCCGGCGGCGGCAGGGTGGCCATTTCGGCGAGCAGTTGCCTGGCCAACGCACGCAATTTCACGTTGGTCTCTTGCGAGCGCCACTGCAGCACCCGAAACGCCTGCTCGGCGCTGACCCGGTACACGTACATCAGCACGCCCTTGACCTGTTCGATGGCCGAGCGGCTCTCGAATAGGTCCGGCAGCGCCTCGTCGAGCACTTCTTGGCGGGTCTCGTCAAAGGTGTTGGTGAGGTCGATGTAGTAACCCTCGGTGCCCAGCACGGCGCCCGAGTCGTCCAGCATGCGGTCGGCGACGACGATCGCGTCGTGCACAACACCCGCGGTGTCGATGAACCGGTGTCGGCTCGAGAACGACTCTTCGGACCGCAGGGCGTAGTCGAGCAGCTCCTGCACATGGGCGCGGTCGTCGGGATGTTTGTGCGACATCAGCAGTTTGGTCGTCGGCACGACCTCCCCCGGCTCGTAGCCGTGCATCCTGGCCACCTCGTCGGACCATTCCCAGCGTTGCCCTACGAACCAGAACCGGAACGCGCCGATGTTCAGATATCCGGGGGCCGGCTCAGTTGGCTCCGAAAATCGCCCGCCGCCCCCATCGGATGACGATTCCCCCGCTCGCCTGCGCTGTTGCACGTTTGCATTCTCCACTAGGGGAGCGCCCTCGGCTACTGCCCCGGCGGAAAAGGCCGTCGACCATGTCACTCGGTCCTGCGTGGGGGTAACGTCGCGGGCGGACCCATCCATACGACGCGGGAGCGCACGCCGAGTGCGCTGAGAGGACGGCTCGGGGCCGTCGACCGTAAGAACCTGACCGGATAATGCCGGCGTAGGGAGATGAAAAATGACTGATGTCCTTTCCGGAACCGTCGACGCGTCGGTGACCACCGGCCCGATCGCGGGCAGCAGCAAGGCCTACCGCGAGATCGAGGGTCCGGACGGCGTGGCCTTGCGGGTGCCGCTGCGGCGCGTGCACCTGTCCACCGGCGACGACTTCGACCTGTACGACACCTCGGGGCCTTACACCGATCCCGGCGCGACGATCGATCTGCGTGCCGGACTGCCGGCGCGGCCCGGCGTGGTCCGCGATCGCGGCACCCAGCTGCAGCGCGCCCGCGCCGGCGAGATCACCGCCGAGATGGCATACATCGCGGCCCGCGAGGGCATGCCCGCCGAGCTGGTGCGCGACGAGGTCGCCCGCGGCCGCGCGGTGATCCCGGCCAACCACAACCACCCCGAGATCGAGCCGATGATCATCGGCAAGACATTTGCAACCAAGGTGAACGCGAACATCGGCAACTCGGCGGTGACGTCCTCGATCGCCGAGGAGGTCGACAAGATGGTGTGGGCCACCCGGTGGGGCGCGGACACCATCATGGACCTGTCCACCGGCAAGAACATCCACGAAACCCGCGAGTGGATCCTGCGCAACTCGCCGGTGCCGGTCGGCACCGTGCCGATCTACCAGGCGCTGGAAAAGACGAAGGGCGACCCAACCGAGCTGACCTGGGAGCTCTACCGCGACACCGTGATCGAGCAGTGCGAGCAGGGCGTGGACTACATGACCGTGCACGCCGGCGTGCTGCTGCGCTACGTGCCACTCACCGCCAAGCGGGTCACCGGCATCGTGTCCCGCGGCGGCTCGATCATGGCGGCCTGGTGCCTGGCGCACCACCGGGAGTCCTTCCTGTACACCAACTTTGATGAGCTTTGCGAGATCTTCGCCCGTTACGACGTCACCTTCTCCCTCGGCGACGGACTGCGGCCAGGCTCGATCGCCGACGCCAACGACGCCGCGCAGTTCGCCGAGCTGCGCACCCTGGGCGAGCTGACCAAGATCGCGAAATCCCATGGCGTGCAGGTGATGATCGAGGGCCCGGGCCACGTCCCGATGCACAAGATCGTCGAGAACGTGCGGCTGGAAGAGGAGTGGTGCGAGGAGGCCCCGTTCTACACGCTGGGCCCGCTGGCCACCGACATCGCACCGGCCTACGACCACATCACCTCGGCGATCGGCGCGGCCATCATCGCCCAGGCCGGCACCGCGATGCTCTGCTACGTCACGCCCAAGGAGCACCTGGGGCTGCCGGACCGCAAGGACGTCAAGGACGGCGTCATCGCCTACAAGATCGCCGCGCACGCAGGCGATCTGGCCAAGGGGCACCCGCACGCGCAGGAGCGGGACAACGCGCTGTCGACGGCGCGGTTCGAATTCCGGTGGAACGACCAGTTCGCGCTGTCGCTCGATCCGGACACCGCGCGCGAGTACCACGACGAGACGCTGCCGGCCGAACCCGCCAAGACCGCGCACTTCTGCTCGATGTGCGGACCGAAGTTCTGCTCGATGCGCATCACCCAGGATGTCCGCGACTACGCCGCCAAACACGGCCTGGACAGTGAGGAAGCGATCGAGGCGGCCATGTCCGAGGGCATGGCGGAGAAGTCGCGTGAGTTCGCCGAGCAGGGCAACCGGGTGTATCTACCGCTGGCCCAGTGACATTCCTGCCGCTGCCTGCGCCGGGCACGACGCCGCGGCGGGTGCTGTCCATTGCCGGGTCGGACTCCGGGGGCGGCGCGGGCATCGAAGCCGACATGCGCACGATGGCGCTGCTGGGGGTGCACGCCTGCGTCGCGGTCACCGCGGTGACTGTGCAGAACACGTTGGGCGTGCAGAGTTTTCACGAGGTGCCCGGTGATGTCGTCGCCGGCCAGATCGAAGCCGTGGCCGGCGACATCGGCATCCAGTCCGCCAAGACCGGGATGCTGGCGTCGCCGCGCATCATCGACACCGTGGCCACCACCTGGCGCCGGCTCGGGTTGACGGTTCCACTCGTCGTCGACCCGGTGGCGGCATCCATGCACGGCGATGCGCTGATGGTGCCAGCCGCCCTGGATTCGCTTCGCGACCAACTGTTTCCGTTGGCGACGCTGGTGACACCGAACCTGGACGAGGTGCGGCTGCTGGTCGACATCGATGTAGTGGACCCGGCGTCGCAGCGGGCGGCCGCGAAGGCGCTGCATGCGCTGGGCCCCCAGTGGGTTCTGGTCAAGGGCGGTCACCTGCGGTCATCGGATCGCAGCTGCGATCTGCTATATGACGGAGCCGATTTCCACGAGTTCGACGCGGAGCGCGTTGCGACCGGCAACGACCACGGCGGTGGCGACACGTTGGCCAGCGCGGTGGCGTGTGCGCTGGCGCACGACTTCGCCGTGCCCGACGCGGTCGAGTTCGGCAAGCGATGGGTCACCGAATGTCTGCGCGCCGCCTACCCGCTGGGCCACGGCCACGGCCCCGTCTCCCCACTGTTTCGGCTGTCATGATTGCCCGCTTCCTCCTCAATCCGTTCCGGACAGCATCGTCAGCGGGCGCATGAACCTCGATCAGATCGCGGGCATCGCGCACGAACCCGTGGGCGACCATAAGCGCAGCCCAAAGGGAATCGTGGTCCTGACCCACGGCGCCGGTGGCAACCGGGATGCCGTTCTGCTGCAACAGCTTTGCGATGAATGGGCGCAGCGCGGCTGGCTAGCGGTGCGCTACAACCTGCCCTACCGCCGCCGTCGGCCCAGCGGCCCGCCCTCGGGTTCGGCCGCCACCGACCGGGCCGGCATCGTCGAGGCCATCACGCTGTGCCGCGGCCTTGCCGGCGGTCCGCTGATCGCCGGTGGACATTCCTACGGCGGGCGGCAGACGTCGATGGTGGTTGCGGCCGGGGAGGCCGCGGTGGACGTGCTGACGCTGTTCTCCTATCCGGTGCATCCCCCGGGCAAACCCGAACGCGCCCGCACCGAGCACCTGCCCGACATCACGGTGCCGACGGTGTTCACGCACGGCACCTCGGATCCGTTCGGCACGCCCGACGAACTACGTGCCGCCGCCGCATTGATCACCGGAACGACCGCCGTCGTCGAGATCGCCAGTGCCCGCCACGATCTGCGGTCCAAGACATTGAACGTGCCGGCGTTGGCCGTTGACGCGGCTTTACAGCTGCTCGGGCGCGATTAGACAGTTACAACTGGACAGTTTTGACTGTCTAGTTTAGGCTGGTGTCGTGGATGGCATCAGCGACTCCGCCGTAGCGGCGGCACGCGATATCCGGGTGGTCTTCAGCCGGCTACGGCGCCGGCTGAAGGACATCGCGGTCGACGGTCTGACACCGTCGCAGACGGCGGTGCTCACCCGGCTGTGGAAAGAAGGGCCGTCGTCGGCCAGCGCATTGGCCGGCGCGGAACAGGTCCGCCCCCAGTCGATGGCCACCATCCTGGCCGCCCTGGGCCAACGTGGGCTCGTCCAGCGCGCGCCGGACCCGAATGACGGCCGGCGCCAAGTGGTGTCGCTGACCCCGGCGGGGAAGAGGCGCGCCGAAAGCGACCGCCGCGCCCGCGAGGAGTGGCTGGCCCGCACCATCCAGGAGCGCTACACCGAGTCGGAGCGGCGGGTCATCGTCGACGCGCTGTCCCTGCTCGAGCGCTTGACCGAACAATGAAAGGACAGGTGCCACAATGGAAGTAGGACTGCACTTCATCGACTTTCTACCCGGAGACCCGGCCAGGCTGGGACCGACGCTGGCCGACGCGGCCAAGGCCGCCGAGCAAGGCGGCGCCACGCTGTTCACCCTCGCCGATCACCTCTTCCAGATGGAGCAGCTTGCGCCCGCGGAGAATCCGTTCCTCGAGGGCTACACCTCGCTGGGATTTCTGGCCGCCCAGACGACCACGATCGACCTCGCCCTGCTGGTCACCGGCGTCACCTATCGCTATCCCGGTTTGTTGGCCAAAGCGGTCACCACCCTGGACGTGCTGTCGCAGGGCCGCTCGATGCTGGGTTTGGGCGCGGCCTGGTACGAACGCGAGCACACCGCGTTGGGCATCCCATATCCGCCGCTGAGCACCCGCTTCGAAATGCTGGAAGAGACGCTGCAGATCTGCCGGCAGATGTGGAGCGCGGACGACGGGCCCTACACCGGCACGCACTACCGATTGAACGAGACGATCTGTGAGCCGCAACCGATTCGGCGACCCCCGATCCTGATCGGTGGGGACGGTGAGAAGAAGACGCTGCGCCTGGTCGCGCAGTACGCCGACATCTGGAACAGCATGTCGAACGACGTCGGGGAGCTCGAGCACAAGATCGAGGTGCTGAACCGGCACTGCGACGCGGTGGGCAGGGACCCGGGTGAGGTCCGCAAGACGTCCGGCGGCCTGGCCGGCGCCGACCCCTTCGACGACACCGACGAATTCTTGAAGACCGTCGAACGCTACGCCGCGCTGGGTGTCGACATGATCAATATCGGCCCCATGCCCGGCAATCCGGACCCGGTCGGGTTCGTCCGCCGCCTGGGCGACGAGGTGATTCCGCGGCTCGCCGAAATAGGCTGATGCCGTTCGGGATTCGTCATCCGGGATAGCGGGAGTAACAGGCGTCCGCGTTGCCGGTCACGCCACCGCGGAACGCCGCGATCCGGGTGAAACCGGCCGGCACGCTGGTGCCGTCCGCGTCACTGGCCACCAGATGGTTGGTGAGCAGGCCGGCGACCGCCTCGTCGAGATCACCGGCGGTCAGCAGCAATTGGTTGTGCGAGGGCAGGTCGATCGGCTCGGCCATCTTGCGATGCGCCACACCGGTCAGGCATGCGGTCCGCAGCGCGGTCCACGGGCTCTGCATCGGCAGGCCGCGCTCGTGCTGCACCGCCAGCGCATATCTCGACATCACGACGGACAGCGCGGTGTCGTCGCCTTGCGGCAGGGTCTGTTCCTTTTCGTCGGCGACCGTGCCCATTGCGGCGAGCCCGGGCAGGTCGATCACGATGGTGTTGGTGGCCGGGCAGTAGGACGCCGGCGGGGTGGCCTTGGCGTCCGGGCAATCGGCAGGCTGGTAGGTCACGCCCGGCGGGTTGGTCGGAGCGAAGATCTTTCCGAGCAGCTCCATCAGATTCGACATGGTGTCCCGGTTGATCGGCACCTCACCGGTCTCCGGTGCCCCGGAGTTGTCGACCCGCAACGCGTTTGGCAGATCGCCGCGGCGCTGCTCGATTTCGTGGCGGTTGATCGCCGCACAGGCCGAGGCGCCATTGAGGAAACCCATTTGGAAGGCGCTGATGCGGTCCAGGGCCGACCCGTGCGCGTCGTCGTTTTCGGTCTCGCTGTCCATCACCGGGTCACGGGTGGTGATGATCCCCGCCAGCACGTGGTCGAGCCCGTCGGCGGTGCTCAACGTGAAGCGCGGCGACTTGCCGTCGGCGACCCAGTACAGATAGACGCCCGCGAAGCAGTCGGCCTGCTGCTCGCGGACGATGGTCGCGTCCCGTCGGGTCACCAGCTTCGCCATCTGCTGCAGCGCATGCCCGAATTCGTGTGCCAGCACCCCGGTGACGGACATGTCACCGAAGTACTTCTGCGCGATGGGCATGAATACGCCGCGGTCCCAGGCGATCAGGTTGCACTTGCCGGTGTAGAAGGCGTTGACGAGCTTGTAGGTCTCGTTGTGGCACACGATCGGGCTGCGCGGATCGCTGGAGTTGTAGGACACCATCTTTCCGACCGGAACGAACTTGCCCTTCAGCGATTGGTCGTACACCGACTGCCAGTAGTCCTCGATGTCGTTGAGCGACAACAGCGCCAGGGCGTCGATCGGCCCGTTGTCGGTGTTGAGCACTTTGCCGGTGGGACTGGGCGCGTGCGAACGGATTCCGCTGGGGCCGTTGGTCGCGGGCAGCCCCCCGACCAGAAAGGGGTCGTTGAGCATCGACAGCGCGCGCCCGTCGACGAACGTCGTGCAACCGGCCACCACAAGTACTGCCGCTGCCCACACGATCGCCGACCTGAGCGCAGCGCTATTCATGACCAACCTCATCCCGACCGGCTACAGGGCAGCATCAAGGGAACTCAGTCTAGAGGCATCGACCCCACCCGGCAGCGGGAATCGAGGGACCCAGCAAACATGCACCTTGCGGCAAGGTACTAGAAAGGCGGTGGATCGCCGTCACCTTCGGCCGGCGGACCCGTTTCCCCCACGTGGACGGCTAACCGGGTTCGGCGGTTGTGCCGCCGTTCGGCGGCGACGCGGTGGGCCCGGTTTTGGGCGCGGGTGCGCGTGCGTCGGGGCATCATCGCGGTGCGGTCGGCACAACGGTCGGGGCTCGGCG
>NZ_LZSX01000070.1 GCF_001665835.1 Mycobacterium colombiense
TCGATCGGCAGATACGCCGCCCCCGTCTTGAGCACCGCCAGGATCGACGCGATGGCCTCGGCCGACCGCGAAAACAGCAGTGCCACAGTCTGTCCCGGACCCGCGCCCGCATCCGCGAGACAATGCGCCAACCGGTTCGAGGCTTCATCCAGCTCTCGGTAGGTCACCGACAGGCCCTCGCACACCAGCGCCACGGCGTCCGGGGTGCGGGTCACGTGCGTGGCGAACAATTCCGGCACCGACACCGAAACACTCGACGGGCTAGCCAAAACCGCTTTATTACCAAGCTCTTCCAGCCGGGCGTGCTCACCCGCATCCAGCAGATCCACCGACGAGAGCCGCCGGGTGGGGTCGGCGGTGAGCGCCATCAACACTCGGTGCAGCCGCGCGATCAACGCCTGGATGGTGTCCGCGTCGAACACGTCGGTGCGAAATTCCACGTGTCCGGAAATCCCGGCGGGCGCACCGGCCTCGGTCCAGTTTTCCTTGAGGAAGAAGACCAGATCCATTTTCGCGGTCTGGGTATCCGCGGCCAGCGGCTTGACCTGAAGATCGCCCACAGTCAGCCCGGTCGCGGGGACGTTGACCTGTCCGGGGAAGTTGTTCCAGCCCAACATCACCTGAACCAGCGGGTGATGGGCCAA
>NZ_LZSX01000071.1 GCF_001665835.1 Mycobacterium colombiense
CCGGATTTGTCGTAGGTGGCTGCGATGATGGCGTCATGTCTTCGACCGCATCCGCTGGCGCCGTGGTGGTGCGTCCTGGCGAGCGTCTTGAGGTGTTGTTCGAGGAGCTGGCGGAGTTGACCGGTCAGCGCAATGCGATTGATGGGCGCATCGTTGAGATCGTGGCCGAGATCGATCGCGACGAGCTCTGTGGCGTCACCGGCGCGCGGTCGGTGCCGGCGTTGGTGGCCTGGAAGACCGGCTGCTCGTCGGCAAATGCTCACACGATCGCCACCATCGCGAGCCGGCTCAAGGAGTTCCCACGCTGTGCCCAAGGCATGCGAGAGGGCCGGCTGTCGCTGGATCAGGTCGGGGTGATCGCGGCGCGGGCCGGCGAGGGATCCGATGAGCACTACGCGGCGCTGGCGCGCTGCGCCACGGTCAATCAGCTGCGCACCGCGGTCAGGCTGGAACCGCGACCCGAACCCGAACCTCGGCGCGAGGTCGAGCGCTCGATCACCACGACCACCAATGAGCAGGGCAGCTGCTATCGGATCACACTCCCGCACCATGACGCCGCGAAGTTCGAGGCCGCCTTGCAGTCTCATCGTGATGCGCTGATCGGCGAGTGGAGGCACGATCACGGCAATGGCTCGGGCGTTTTAGATCAGCGGCCTCCGTTGCCTAGCACCGTCGAGGCGTTTATGCGTCTGGTCGAGGCTGGATGGGACGCTGAGGCGGCCCGCCGGCCACACGGGCAGCACACCACCGTGGTGGTGCATGTCGATGTTGAGCAGCGCGCTGCGGCACTGCAT
>NZ_LZSX01000072.1 GCF_001665835.1 Mycobacterium colombiense
GCTATGGCGGCCCGGCCTATCCGCAGCCGGCCCCGCCCTACGGCGGTCCGCCCACCTACGGGCCCCCCGCCTATCCGGGCGGTTACTACCCGACGCCGGATTACCAGAGCGGCTACGGACCCGCGGGACCCCACCGGGCCGGGACGAACGGTCTGGCGATCGCCTCACTCGTCGCGGCCTTGACCGGCCTGCTCTGCGGCATCGGCTCGATCGTGGCCATAGTGCTGGGCGCGATCGCCCTGGATCAGATCAAGCGGACTCGCCAGGACGGCTTCGGCTTGGCGGTGGCCGGCATCGTCGTCGGAATCGCCACTCTGGTGGTCATTTTGGTGATCGTGATCTTCAGGCTGCACGCGCTTTAGCGCAGCCCAACCCGGGGCGATCGCAAGTGCGGCGCAGCCGGGTGCAGCGGGTCGCCACGCATCAGGCACGGCGACGCCGGGCCCGGGCTGTCAGCCATCGGGCCGGCGGCTGCCTAGGCTCTACATCCATGGGATCGGTCAACAGGGTGTACATCGCGCGGCTGTCGCGGATGTTGGTGTTGGGTCCGCTCGGCGAATCCGTGGGGCGAGTGCGCGATGCCGTGATCAGCATCAGCATCGTGCGCCAGCAACCGCGCGTGCTCGGGCTGGTCGTCGACCTGGCGACGCGGCGCAGCATCTTCATCCCGATGCTGCGCGTCGCCTCCATCGAGCCCAACGCCGTGACGCTGAGCACCGGCAGCGTGTCCCTGCGTCATTTCGTGCAGCGGCCCGGCGAAGTGCTGGCGATGGGCCAGGTGCTGGACACGCAAGTCAAGGTGAAGGACCCCGATCTGCCGGAACTGGCCGGCCTCGACGTGGTCATCACGGACCTGGGGATCGAACAGACCCGGACTCGGGACTGGATGGTCGCCAGGGTCGCCGTCCGCGTGCCGAGGCGGCTGGGACGACGCGGCCCCGTCCACGTCGTCGACTGGCAGAACGTGCAGGGCCTGACCCCGTCGGCGCTGGCGTTGCCAGGCCAGGGAGTGAGCCAACTGCTGGACCAGTTCGAGGGACGCAGGGCGGTCGACGTGGCGGATGCCATCCGCGGGCTTCCGGTCAAGCGGCGCTACGAGGTACTCAAGGCGCTCGACGACGACCGACTGGCCGACGTGTTGCAGGAGCTGCCCGAATTGGATCAGGCCGACGTGCTGTCGCAGCTGGGCACCGAACGCTCCGCCGACGTGCTCGAGGAGATGGATCCCGACGACGCGGCCGACCTGCTCGGGGTGCTGAATCCGACCGACGCCGAGATGCTGCTGACCCGGATGGATCCCGATGAATCCGAGCCGGTGCGCCGGCTCCTCGCCCATTCCCCCGACACCGCCGGCGGCCTGATGACCTCGGACCCCGTGGTGCTGACTCCCGACACATCGGTCGCCGAGGCGCTGGCCCGGGTTCGCGACCCAGAAGTCACCACCGCGCTGTCGTCCATGGTGTTCGTCGCGCGCCCGCCGACGGCCACCCCCACCGGCCACTACCTGGGCTGCGTTCCCCTGCAACGACTGCTGCGTGAGCCGCCGGGGGCTCTGGTCGGTGGCATTGTCGACAGCGACCTTTTGACCTTGACGCCGGAGACTCCGCTCGGTGCGGTGACCCGCTACCTGGCCGCGTACAACCTGGTGTGCGGGCCGGTGGTCGACGACCAGAATCATCTGCTCGGCGCGGTAACGGTGGACGACCTGCTCGATCACTTGCTGCCGCACGACTGGCGGGTGGACATGCAGGAGTTCGACCCCGCCGGCCGGACCAACGGACTGGGAGGAACCGAGTGAGCAAATCCTCGGCCCCGCGGGGCCTGTACACCCCGCGGACCTCGCGCAGGTACTCACCGCGGCTGGACCCCGAGGCCGTCGGGCAGATCACCGAGTCGATCGCGCGCTTCTTCGGCACCGGCCGCTATCTGCTGATCCAGTCGGTCGTGGTGGTGGTGTGGATCGCGTTCAACCTCATCGCGGTCGCGGCGCGCTTCGACCCGTATCCGTTCATCCTGCTGAACCTCGCCTTCTCGACTCAGGCCGCGTACGCCGCCCCATTGATCCTGTTGGCGCAGAACCGTCAGGAAAACCGCGACCGAGTCGCGCTGGAGCAAGACCGTCGTCGCGCCGCCGAAACCAAAGCCGACACCGAATACCTGGCGCGCGAACTGGCCGCGTTGCGGCTGGCGGTCGGCGAGGGTGTCACACGCGAATATCTGCGTCACGAGCTCGATGACCTGCGCGAACTGCTGACCAATCTGCCGCCCGAGACCGGAGACGTCGACCCGATTCAGGGCGGCGACGGCCTGGAGCGAACGGCTAAGAAATCCAGGTGAGAACCGTTTAGACCATTGCGCCACTCGTGTCACAAGAGTTATGTATGGTGATCTGGTTCACCGAGCTAACAGAAAGTGAACCCAGCTCACATATCTAGGACGGTCGAGTGCGCATAGGGGGAAGCCGGGGTGAGAGCCCCGCGGCCGCGACTGAGCGGCAGCGAGCACTTCGGAACACGCGCAAGCCGATTTTCGGCGTAGCAATGATTACTCCACTGGTCTTCGCGGGGGCGGTCAGCGCGGCGGCCCCTACGCTTCCGGTGCGAATGCCGCCGCGGCATGCCGCCGTCACCCCGGTGGCCGCCGTCTCGCCGACCTTCCCCGACCTCACCGGGCCCGCCGTGGTCGCGGTCGACCGCGGCCCGACCGTCTTTCACGTCGCCGAGCCCGCGTTGTCGGCTCCGCCGCCGGCGATGATCGTCAATGCGCCCGGCGCACTGGGCATTCCGAGCATCGCGCTGGCCGCATACCGCAGCGCGGAGCAGAAGATGGCCGTCGCCGCCCCGGGCTGTGGAGTCAGCTGGAACCTGCTGGCCGGCATCGGACGCATCGAATCGGGCCACGCGGGCGGCGGTGCGGTCGACGCCCGCGGCACCGCGATCAGCCCGATATACGGACCGTCGCTGGACGGCACGCTGCCCGGCAACGAAACGATCATCCAGAGCAGCGCCGGCAACCGCGTCACCTACGCCCGCGCGATGGGACCGATGCAGTTCCTGCCGGGGACCTGGGCGCGCTACGCCTCCGACGGCAAGGGTGACGGCGTGGCGGATCCGCAGAACATCTTCGACGCCACCCTGGCCGCCGCCCGCTACCTGTGCAGCGGCGGGCTCAACCTGCGTGATCAGTCGCAGGTCTTGAGCGCGATCCTGCGCTACAACAACTCGATGCCCTACGCGCAGAACGTGCTGGGCTGGGCGGCGGCCTACGCCACCGGTGTGGTGCCGGTCGACCTGCCGCCGATGACCGGACCGCCGCCGCCGCTTGGCGACGCGCACCTCGAGCACCCCGAAGGGCTCGGCCCCAACCTGCCGATGAACATCAACGGCCTGCCGTTGGACGACCCGCTGGCGCGCATTCCGCTGATCGACTTGAGCAGCCCGGCGCTCGTCAGCCCCCCGCCGATGTTCCCGTGGATGACGCCCACGCCCCAGCAGGCGCCGGCCCAGGTTCCCGGTTGCACGGTGATCTGCATCAGCTCGCAGGGCACCCCGCCCGCGGGTCCGCCGCCGCCGTTCGCGCCGCCGGCACCGTTCGCGCCCCCGGCACCGTTCGCGCCCCCGGCGCCGCCGCCGTTCGGCGCGCAGCCCCCGGACGCCGGCCCCCCGCCGGCGCCCCCGGCCGCGGTCCCGCCACCTCCGGCCGCCGGACCATCGCAGTCGGCGCCTTCGGCGCCCAAGCCCGCCGGCCCGTCGGGCGCGGCGCCCGGCGCACCCAAGCCGAAGCCGGCGGGACCCGGTCCGGCCAACTGACCGGCCCCGCGGCGATCGCAAGCGCGGCGAAGCCGGGCGCAGCGGGTCACCGCAAAACGGCGTCGTCGCGCACGCCTACACTCGGCGGTGATGTCCCGCCATGACTCTTCTGATTCCGCAGCCGACCTGAGCGCGGCTATCCGCACCGCCCTGGGCAAGGTGATCGACCCCGAACTCCGGCGTCCGATCACCGAACTCGGGATGGTCAAGAGCGTCGACACCGAGCCCGACGGCGCGGTGCACGTCGCGATCTACCTGACCACCGCCAGCTGCCCGAAGAAAACCGAGATCAGCGACCGCGTCAGCCAGGCGGTCGCCGACGTCCCGGGCACCGGCGCGGTCAAGGTCACCCTGGACGTGATGAACGACGAGCAGCGCACCGAGCTACGCAAGCAGTTGCGCGGCGACGCCCGCGAGCCCGTTATCCCGTTCGCACAACCGAATTCGCTGACCCGCGTCTACGCCGTCGCGTCCGGCAAGGGCGGGGTCGGCAAGTCCACCGTCACGGTCAACCTGGCGGCGGCGATGGCGGCCCGCGGCCTGTCGGTCGGTGTGCTGGACGCCGATATCCACGGCCATTCCATCCCCCGGATGATGGGCACCACCGACCGGCCTACCCAGGTCGAGTCGATGATCCTGCCGCCCATCGCGCACGAGGTCCGGGTCATCTCCATCGCCCAGTTCACCCAGGGCAACACCCCGGTGGTGTGGCGCGGGCCGATGCTGCACCGCGCGCTGCAGCAGTTCCTGGCCGACGTCTACTGGGGCGATCTGGACGTGCTGCTGCTCGACCTGCCGCCGGGGACCGGCGACATCGCCATCTCGGTGGCGCAGCTGATTCCGAACGCGGAGATCCTGGTGGTGACGACGCCGCAGCTGGCCGCGGCCGAGGTCGCCGAGCGGGCGGGCAGCATCGCGCTGCAGACCCGCCAGCGCCTCGTCGGCGTCGTGGAGAACATGTCCGGGCTCACCCTGCCCGACGGCTCCACCCTGCAGGTGTTCGGTGAGGGCGGTGGTCAGCAGGTGGCCGAGCGGCTCTCCCGGGCGGTCGGCGCCGACGTGCCGCTGCTGGGGCAGATCCCGCTGGATCCCGAGCTGGTGGCCGCGGGCGATTCCGGCACCCCGCTGGTGCTGAGCGCGCCCGATTCGCCGGTGGGCAAGGCGCTGCGCGGGGTGGCCGACAGCTTGTCGTCGCGCAAGCGCGGGCTCGCCGGCGTATCGCTGGGGCTCGATCCGACCCGGCGCTGACGCACGCGCGGCCCTACCGTCCGCTGATGGCGCTCAGGTCGCGTCGGTGTCGAACGGCGTGTGACCGCCGGTCTGCTGTTCGGCCGCCAGCGCCTGGCCGTTCGCGGCGGGCGGGTGCGGGGTCTGCGGCGGGGCGCCATTCGCCGGTTTCTCGAAGGCTCCGGTAAGGAAGGAGTCGTCGCCGTCCAGCAGATGCTTGGTCAGCGCCGCGCGCGGTGTCATGCCACGCAGCTTCTGCAGTTCGCTGAGCGGGACGCGCAGATCGTCGAACTCGGGCCCCAGGTCCTCGCGCAGCTGGCTGGTCACACCGCTGAGGTAGTCACGCGCCTGGCGCAAGGCGTTGGACGCCCACCGGATGGCACCCGGCAGCCGCTCGGGCCCAAGGACCACGAGCCCGACCACGACGAGGACGAGCATGTGCTCCCAGCTCAGGCTGCCGAACATCAGCTGTCGGGGTCTGGTTTGACGGTCAGCGTGACGTGCCGGCCGTCGCGGACGACCTCGATCGGCGAATCCTGGCCGATGGTCAACTGCCGCACTGCGACGACGAACTCGTCGGCGTCGGCGACCTTGCGGTTGCCGACCTTGACGACGACGTCGTTCTCCAGGACCCCGCCCTTCTGCGCGGGGCTGCCTGCCTTCACGTTGGCCACCTGGGCGCCGGATGCGATCGCATTGCTCACCGACCGGGTGCTGACCCCCAGCGTCGGATGCACGATCTTCCCGTCTCTGATCAGGGTCTGCGCGACCTCTTTGGCCTCGTTGATCGGAATCGCGAAGCCCAGCCCACTTGCGCTGTCCGACAACGACTTACCCGCGGTGTCGATGCCGATCACCTGAGAATCCATGCTGATCAGCGGGCCACCGGAGTTGCCGTGGTTGATCGAGGCGTCGGTCTGCAGCGCGTCGATCACCGTGTCGGTGTCCGAGCCCTCCCCCGACAGCGGCACCGGCCGGTGCAGCGCACTGATGATGCCGTGCGTCACGGTGCTGCGCAGGCCCAGCGGCGCACCCGCGGCCAAGACCTCGTCGCCCACCCGCACCTTGTCGGAGTCGCCGAGGCGCGCCACCGACAGGTTGTCGACGTTGTCGACCTTCAGCACGGCCAGGTCGGTCTTGGGGTCGCGGCCCACCAGGTTCGCCGGCACCTCTTTGCCGTCGTTGAACACCACCGTCGTCTTGAACTGGCTGGGGTTGTTCGCCGCCTCGGAGATGACGTGGTTGTTGGTGACGATGTAGCCGCGGCCGTCGATGACGACGCCGGAGCCCTGCATGCCTTCCTGGTCGCTCTTGGACTCGATGGTCACCACCGCACCCGCGGTCGCGGCCGCCACCTTGGCGAAGCGGCCGGCCGGGCCTTCGCCGTTGCCGTTGGTCGACAGCGTCACCTTCGAGGTGGTGAACGCCTCGGCGACCTCGGCCGTCTTTCGACCGATCACACCGCCGAGCAGGCCGATGACCAAGGCGATCAGCAGCAGGATCAGCAGCGCGAGGTAGGACACCTTGCCGCCGAACAACACGTCGCGCACGCCCAGTTTGCCGCCGTATCCCAGCGCGGTCCCGGATCGCGACGGCGCCACCGCCGGCGTGCCCAACGCCGCCGCGGCCCCCGGGTCTCGCCAGGGATCGTCGTGCCCGTCGGGCTCCACACCGTTTTTCTCGCCGGCCAACGCGTTGGCGTCCACCGGGTGGCGCTGCAGCGATTCGGGACTGCCGTCGGGCCGGTGGAAAGCCTCCTGCAGCACGGGATCGGCAGGCCGGTTGCTCGGCCGGAATTCGGCCTGGTCCCGGTACTTCTGCGGACGGACCCGCTCGGCCACGAACGACCCGCGCAACCCGTCGGGACGACCGAACTCCCGAGTCGAAGCGGGGTCGACCGGCGGACGCGAGATGGGGCGCGGCGCTAAGCGGTTGCCGCTGTCTTTTGCTTGGTCGTAGCCTTGGTCGGAGGTCACGTTATCCCTTTTGGATCCTCTACTTGAGCGCTCGAGACAGGCCTTTACCGGGCGAAATACGCGGCACCGGCGTTGTCCGTGTCCACCCTAGTATCCATGGCGCGCCGTCGGTCGGCATGAACGCGCGTGTGGGGTGAGGCTGGACGCTACCGGCGCTTGCGCCGCTCACGTCCGTCACGGTCGACGAAGCGGTCGGATGGCCGCGCGGAGGAGTCGTCGGGCGACTCGTAGGGAATGTCGGCGAGCATGCCGAGCAGCGTGCTGGGGATGCGGATCGGGCGCGAATCGCGCAGCGCCGCGCGCGCCCGGCTCTGGTCCTCGACCTCGCGGGCACACTGTGCGCACAACGACAGATGATGCGCGGCCCGCAGGTGCGCGTTCATCCGGAGCTCGCCGTCGACGAACGCCGCGATCGCTTCGACCGACAGGTGCTCGGTGGATCCGAACTGGCGCGGTGCGCCGACGGGTGCGTCGCTCTGGGAGGCGAACTGAGCGGGGAGCCAGGAGAACGCGCGGCGGAACACATGTCCACGATCGGGCATCACCAACTCCTCGCCATTCATTTCTTATTGCCGCCTTATTCGAATGTAGCGCGAGAGGGCGCGCGATACCGAGGCTAAGGCCGCAAAGCCGCTGAATAGCTGCCCGAACGTTAGGCGGGCGATCAGTGATTACGCCGACTTGGCGCGCACGGCGTCGTGATCGGGGTGCGCCGCCAGGTAGTCCCGCAAGGCTTGGCGGCCGCGGTGGATGCGGCTGCGCACGGTGCCCAATTTGACACCCAGCGTGGCACCGATCTCCTCGTAGGACAGGCCTTCGATGTCGCACAGCACGACGGCGGCACGGAATTCCGGCGGCAGCGAATCGAGCGCGGCCTGCAGGTCGGGGCCCAGCCGCGAATCGTGGTAGATCTGCTCGGGGTTCGGCTCGTCGGCGGGCACCCGCTCGTAATCCTCGGGCAGCGCCTCCATCCGGATGCGCGAGCGCCGGCGCACCATGTCAAGGAACAGGTTCGTGGTGATGCGGTGCAACCACCCTTCGAACGTCCCCGGCTGGTAGTTCTGCACCGACCGGAAGACCCGGATGAAGGTCTCCTGGGTGAGGTCCTCGGCGTCGTGCTGATTGCCGGAAAGCCGGTAGGCCAGCCGGTACACCCGGTCGGCGTGCTGACGCACCAACTCGTCCCAGGACGGCATGGCCGCCTTGTCGCCAGTCGCGTCGAACACCGCGGTCCCGTGCAGCGCGTCGGACGGCTCCACCCACTCGCCGGCGGGGAGCTCCTGCGCATGAGACATGCTGGACGGGCTGAGAAGCGTGGTGATGATCAAATCCTCCGAATCCGGCGTGCCCAACAACGGCACTTCGTCACTGGCGGCAACAGGTAGTTCCCATTCGGTATTCCCGGTCCAACGCCCTCCGCGATCCATACGGCTACCGTCGCGTACCGGAGTATGTGCGGTATATGAACAATCTGAGCTGACCCTGAGAAACCGTATCGTTACCTGCGCTGTGCAGGAGATATCCATCGCGCAGTGACATTAAACGCAGTTGGACCGTTGGGCGTGTCACCCCGATCCGATTCAGGCGCGCCTGTCGGACTGCGCGCCGAAGTGGAATACGCTGCGGGCATGGACGGCACTGACGCAGAAGCCCCCGGCCAGGCAGCGCCCAGCCGGGCCGAATCGCTCTTCGCGCACGCCGAAAGCTCGATATCGGAAGACGCGCTGTTGGCGGCCGCGCGCGAGCGGGCCGTGGACATCGGCGCCGGCGCGGTGACACCGGCGGTCGGCGCGTTGCTGAGCCTGCTGACCAAGCTGAGTGGCGGCAAGGCCATCGCCGAAGTGGGCACCGGCGCGGGCGTCAGTGGGCTGTGGCTGTTGTCCGGCATGAGCGACGACGGCGTCTTGACGACGATCGACATCGAGCCCGAATATCTGCGGCTGGCCAAGCAGGCGTTCACCGAGGCCGGCATCGGCCCGTCGCGCACCCGACTGATCGGTGGCCGCGCCCAAGAGGTGCTCACCCGGCTCGCCGACGAGTCCTACGACCTGGTATTCATCGACGCCGACCCGGTCGATCAGCCGGACTACGTCGTCGAGGGCGTGCGGCTGCTGCGCCCCGGCGGCGTGATCGTGGTGCATCGCGCCGCGCTGGGCGGACGGGCCGGTGACCCGGCTGCCCGTGACGCCGAGGTGGTCGCGGTCCGGGAGGCGGCGCGCCTGATCGCCGAGGACGAGCGCCTCACCCCGGCGCTGGTGCCGCTCGGCGACGGCATCCTGGCCGCCGTCCGCGACTGATTCGCCCGTCTTTCTCCCATCCCGCCGCTTTGGCGTTGACCACGCCGTTTCGGGGTCGGCTACATCTTTATGGATTCTTGACGCGCGCCTCCTTGACTCCGCACTGAACGTCCGTTTAGCGTACTGAACATGCGTTCAGCCGACTTGACCGCAGCCGCCCGGATCCGGGACGCGGCCATCGAACAATTCGGCGAGCACGGGTTCGGCGTCGGGCTTCGCACCATCGCCGAAGCGGCCGGCGTCAGCGCCGCACTGGTCATCCACCACTTCGGCTCCAAGGACGGCCTGCGCAAGGCGTGCGAGGACTACATCGCCGAGACGATCCGCGGCACCAAGTCGGAGGCACTGCAGTCCAACGACCCGGCCACGTGGTTCGCCCAGATGGCCGAGATCGAGGAGTACGCGCCGCTGATGGCCTACCTGGTGCGCAGCATGCAGGCCGGCGGCGACCTGGCAAACATGCTGTGGCGCAGGATGATCGACAACGCCGAGGAATACATGGAAGAGGGCGTGCGCGCCGGGACGATCAAGCCCAGCCGCGACCCCAAGGCCAGGGCCAGGTATCTGGCCATCACCGGCGGCGGCGGCTTCCTGCTCTACATCCAAATGCACGAAACACCAACGGATCTGCGGACGGTGCTGCGCGACTACTCGCGCGACATGGTGTTGCCCGCGCTCGAGGTCTACACCGAGGGACTGCTGACCGACCGGACCATGTACGACGCATTCCTGGCCGCTGAAGATCAAGGAGAATCTGATGCCAACTGAAAACGCTACCGGTGTCGCACCCATCGAGATCCGAGGGCTCACCAAGAATTTCGGTGTGGTGCGGGCGCTGGACGGCCTGGACCTGACGGTGCGGGAAGGCGAAGTCCACGGGTTCCTCGGGCCCAACGGCGCCGGGAAGTCGACGACCATCCGCATCCTGCTGGGCCTGGTCAAGGCCGACGGCGGCAGCGTGCGGCTGCTCGGCGGCGACCCCTGGACCCAGGCCGTCGCCCTGCATCGCCAAATCGCTTACGTGCCAGGCGACGTGACGCTGTGGCCGTCGCTGACCGGCGGTGAGACCATCGACTTGCTGGCCCGCATGCGGGGCGGCATCGATAAGAAGCGCCGCGCCGAGCTGATCGAGCGCTTCGACCTGGACCCGCACAAGAAGGCGCGCACGTATTCCAAGGGCAACCGCCAGAAGGTTTCGCTGATCTCGGCGTTCTCGTCGCACGCCAGGCTGCTGCTCCTGGACGAGCCGAGCAGCGGCCTGGACCCGTTGATGGAGAACGTGTTTCAACAGTGTGTGGCGCAGGCCCGCGACCGGGGCACGACGGTGTTGTTGTCCAGCCACATCCTGGCCGAAACGGAAGCGTTGTGCGAACGGGTGACGATCATCCGCGCCGGCAAGACCATCGAGAGTGGGTCGCTGAACTCCATGCGGCACCTGAGCCGCACCTCGATCAAGGCCGAAATGACCGGTGATCCAGGTGATCTCAGGCGCATCAAGGGTGTCGAGGACGTCACCGTCGAGGGCAACACGCTGCGCGCCCAGGTCGACAGCGAGAGCCTGGGCGAGCTCATCCGCGTCCTCGGCGATGCCGGGGTGCGCACCCTGGTCAGCCAGCCGCCGACCCTGGAAGAGCTTTTCCTGCGCCATTACGACACGTCGGGCGGCGACGGTCGGCACGGACGCGACGAAGCAAAGGTCTCGCTGTCATGAGCACGACCACGCTGGACCGACCCTTCGCGTCGGCATCGCCTGCGCCGCTTAGGAGTTCGAGCTTCTCCGGAACGCTCGCGATGCTGCGGCTCTACCTGCGCCGCGACCGCGTTTCGATGCCGATGTGGGTGCTGCTGCTGTCGGTGCCGTTGGCCACGGTGTACGTCGGCAGCATCGAAAAGGTCTACCCCACCGCGCCCGCCCGCGCCGGGTTCGCGGCCTCCATCATGGCCAGCCCGGCCCAGCGCGCCCTCTACGGTCAGGTGTACAACGACAGCCTTGGCGCCGTGGGCATTTGGAAAGCCGGCATGTTCCACGTGCTGATCGCGGTGGCCGTCATCCTCACGGTGATCCGGCATACCCGCGCCGACGAGGAGAACGGGCGGACCGAGTTGGTGGACTCGACCGCGATCGGCCGCTACGCCAGCTTGAGCGCGGCGCTGCTGCTGTCGTTCGCAGCATCGATCGCCACCGGCGCCATCGGTGCGGCCGGCCTGTTGAGCACCGACGTCCCGGCCGGCGGGTCGCTGGCCTTCGGGGCGGCGCTGGCCTGCTCCGGCCTGGTGTTCACCGCCGTCGCCGCGGTGACCGCGCAGCTGTCGCCGAGCGCCAGGTTCGCCCGCGGTGCCGCGTTCGCCGTCCTGGGTGCCGCGTTCACCCTGCGCGCCGTCGGCGACGCCGGTGACGGCACCCTGTCGTGGCTCTCGCCGCTGGGGTGGTCGCTGCAGGTCAAACCGTATGCGGGCGACCGGTGGTGGGTACTGGTGCTGCACCTGGTGACGACGGCCGTGTTGACCGTGCTGGCGTATCGGTTGCTCGCCGGCCGCGACGTCGGCGCCGGGCTGATCGCCGAGCGGCCCGGCCCCGCCAGCGCCGCGCCGGCACTGGGCAACGCGTTCGGGCTGACGTGGCGGCTGGACCGCGCCGCGCTGCTGCTGTGGACGGTGGGGTTGTGCCTGTATGGCCTGCTGATCGGCAGCGTGGTGCACGGCATCGGCGACGAGCTGGGCGACAGCGGCGTGGCGCGCGACATCGTCGCACGGATGGGCGGCACCAGTGCCCTCGAGGAGGCGTTCATCGCCGTCGCGTTTTCCATGATGGGCATGGTGGCCGCCGCGTTCGCCGTCTCGCTCACGTTGCGACTCCACCAGGAAGAGTCGAGCCAGCGAGCCGAAACGGTGCTGGCCGGCGCGGTGTCGCGAACCCGCTGGCTGACAAGTCATTTGGTGACCGCACTCGCCGGATCCGCGGCGGCGATGCTGGCCAGCGGCCTGACGGCGGGTGTCGTGTACGGCGTCGCGGCCGGCGATGTCGGCGCCAAGCTGCCGATGGTCGTTGCCAGCGCGGCCGTCCAACTGCCCGCCGTGTGGCTGTTGTCGGCCGTGACGCTCTGCGTGTTCGGTTTCGCGCCGCGCCTCACGCCGGTGGCCTGGGGCGTGCTGATCGGCTTCGTCGCCCTGTACCTGGTCGGGTCGTTGGCCGGTTTTTCGCAGTGGTTGCTCGACCTGGAACCCTTCGCGCACATTCCGCGGATCGGCACAGATTTCACCGTCGCACCACTGTTATGGCTACTGGCCATGGACGTAGGGTTGGTGGTTCTGGGTGCCATAGCGTTTCGGCGCCGCGATCTCCGCTGCTAGGAGGGTGATGAAAACCGGGATCAGAGTAACGGCGACATCCCTATGGGGCATTCTCTCCTGGATTTTGATCCTCCTCCTGCCGGCCGGCACCCTGCACTACTGGCAGGCGTGGGTCTTCATCGCCGTGTTTACGGTGGCGACCATCGTCCCGACCGTCTACCTGGCCCACGCCAATCCCGCGGCCCTGCAGCGCCGCATGCGCGCCGGCCCGCGGGCGGAGCCCCGGAAGGCCCAGAAGTTCATCATCGCCGGGTCGTTCCTGGGCCTGTTCGCGACGATGGTGTTCAGCGCGCTCGATCATCGGTTCGGCTGGTCGTCGGTGCCGCCGTGGCTGTCGGTGCTCGGCGACGTGCTGGTGGCCACGGGCCTCGGCATCGCCATGCTGGTGATCGTCCAGAACAGCTATGCCGGCGCCACGGTCACGGTGGAGAGCGGCCAGACCGTCGTGTCCAGCGGCCTCTACAAGTTCGTGCGCCATCCGATGTACGTCGGCAATGTGATCATGATGATCGGTATCCCCCTGGCGCTCGGCTCGTACTGGGGATTGCTCTTCATCATCCCGGGCACCGTGGGGCTGACGCTGCGCATCCTCGATGAGGAGAAGTTGCTTCTCCGGGAATTGCCCGGATACCGCGAATACGCCGAGCGCGTGCGCTACCGGCTGGTGCCTTACGTCTGGTAGCCACCGGACCCGCCGCTTAGGGTATTGGCGTGCTGCGCAATCGGCCACCGGCACTGGACCGCCCATGGCGGCGCCCCGGCGCTCTGCGGTATGCGTTGACCAGGATTCGCGGCGTCGCCAAGCCGCCCGTCACCGTCACCGATCCGCCCGCCGATCTGCGGGTCGAACGTGACGTGGCCGTCACCACGCGGGACGGAACGACCTTGCGGATCAACGTCTTTCGCGAAGATGTCGGGGCCGAAGCGCCCCGGCCGGTCATCCTGAGCATTCACCCGTACGGCAAGGACAACCTGCCGACCCGGCGCGGCACCAAGACGACGTTCTCGGTGCAGTACCGCGTGATACGCCAGCCGCAGCCGGTGGCCTTTTCCACCCTGACCGGCTGGGAGGCACCGGATCCGGCATGGTGGACCGCGCAGGGCTTCGTCGTGGTGAACGCCGACTCGCGCGGCTGCGGCCATTCGGACGGCACCGGGAACCTGCTGTCCCGCCGGGAAGCCGAGGACACCTACGACCTGGTGCAGTGGATCGCCGGACAACCGTGGAGCGACGGGAACGTGGTCATGCTCGGGGTGTCCTACCTGGCGATCAGCCAGTACGCCGTGGCCGCCCTGGCGCCGCCGGCGTTGCGGGCGATCTGCCCGTGGGAAGGGTTCACCGACGCCTACCGCGACCTGATGTTTCCCGGTGGCGTTCACGAGATCGGCTTCAGCCGGTTGTGGTCGCGCAACCTCAGTCGCGACACCCGGCAGAGCTACGACCTGGCGCGGATGCAGGAAGACCACCCGCAGCGCGACGAATTCTGGCGCTCGCTGGCGCCCGACCTGTCGGCGATCAAGGTCCCCATGCTGGTCTGCGGCAGCTTCTCGGACAACAACCTGCACAGCCGCGGTTCGATGCGGGCGTTCGTGCACGGCGGCTCCGACCACGCGCGGCTCTACACCCACCGCGGCGGCAAATGGACGACCTTCTACTCCGACGCGGCGCGCGCCGAGCAGCTGAAGTTCTTTCGCGATGTGCTGGACGGTGCAACGGCCTCGCGCAGTGTGCGCCTGGAAGTGCGTGAGGACCGCGATACCGTCACGGCGGTGCGCGAAGAGGCCGAATGGCCGCTGGCCCGCACGCGTTGGCGCCCACTGTATCTGGGCGATGCCGGCACGCTGGCGGCCGAACAGCCCGCGGCGCCCGGCCACATCGCGTTCGGAACGCGTTCCGGTGCAGCATCTTTCGCCTGGACCGTTGCCGAGGATGTCGAGCTGACCGGCCCGATGGCGGCCCGGCTGTGGGTCGAGCTGAGCGGCTGCGACGACGCGAACCTGTTCGTCGGCGTGGAGAAGTGGCGCGGCGGGCGGTTCGTCGGCTTCGAGGGGTCCTACGGCTACGGCCGCGATCGGGTGACCAGCGGGTGGCAGCGAGTTGCTCTGCGCGCCCTGGACCCCGAGCTGTCCCGGCCGGCCGAACCCGTCATCACCGGCGTCGATCCACGCCCGCTGTCGGCCGGCGAGTTGGCCGCTGTCGAGGTGGAGCTGGGCCCGTCCGCGACGCTGTTCCGCGCCGGCGAGCAGTTGCGGCTGGTGATCGCCGCGCGTTGGTTGTCCCCGAGAAACCCACTCACCGGCCAGTTTCCGGCGTGGTACCAGGGCTCGCCGCGTGGCCGCGTCACGTTGCACTGGGGTCCGCAGCGCGACGCGCACCTGCTGATTCCGGAGATTCCGGGCTAAATCCAGACGCCCTTGCCCACGGCGACGACACCGCCGGCGCTGATCGCGAAGCGCTCGCGGTCCTTTTCCAGATCCACGCCCACCATCTCGCCCGGCCCGACGACGACGTTCTTGTCCAGGATCGCGTGGCGTACCACCGCGCCGCGGCCGACGCGCGCGCCGGGCATGATCACGCTGCCCTCCACGATCGCGCCGTCGTCGACCACCACGTTGGACGAGAGCACCGAGTTGCGCACCGAGGCCGCCGAGATGATGCTGCCCGCGCCCACCACCGACTCCTGCGCGGAACCGCCGTTGACGAACTTGGCCGGCGCCAGATTCTCCGACTCGCCGCGGATCGGCCAGCGCTTGTTGTACAGGTTGAACACCGGATGCACCGACACCAGGTCCATGTGGGCGTCGTAGAACGCGTCCAGCGTTCCGACGTCCCGCCAGTAGGCGCGATCACGATCGGTGGCGCCGGGCACCTCGTTGTCGCTGAAGTCGTACACCGCGGCCATCCCGTCGTCGACCAGTCGCGGGATGATGTCGCCCCCCATGTCGTGATCGGAATGGTCGTCGTCGGCGTCCGCGCGGATCGCGTCGATGAGCACCTTGGTGGTGAAGATGTAGTTGCCCATCGACACGAACGTCTGCTCGGGGTCGTCCGGGGTGCCAGGGGGATCCAGTGGCTTCTCCACGAAATCGTGGATGCGGCCCGACTCGTCGGAGTCGATGCAGCCGAACGCGGTGGCTTCGCGGCGGGGTACCCGGATGCCGGCCACCGTCGCGCCCGCGCCGCTGTCGATGTGGAACCGGACCATCTGCTCGGGGTCCATCCGGTACACGTGGTCGGCACCGAAAACCACGATGTAGTCGGGGTCTTCGTCATAGATCAGGTTGAGCGACTGGTAGATCGCGTCGGCCGAGCCGGTGTACCAGCGGGGCCCGAGGCGCTGCTGGGCGGGCACCGGGGTGATGTACTCACCGGCCAGGCCGGACAACCGCCAGTTCTGCGAAATGTGACGGTCCAGTGAATGCGACTTGTACTGGGTGAGAACGCAGATGCGCAGATACCGCGCATTGACCAGGTTGGACAGGACGAAGTCGATCAGTCGGTAGGCGCCCCCGAAGGGAACCGCGGGCTTGGCGCGGTCCGCGGTCAGCGGATACAGCCGCTTGCCCTCACCGCCGGCCAGGACGATGCCCAGCACGTGTGGCGCTTCCCTCATGCTGTCAAACCTATCGGCCGTTGCGAAGGGCTGCCAGGGGGAAGGGTGATTGGCGAGGTTTCTGTGGGGCTGTCTGTCAAGGTATTTGGCCGCGCACGTCGCGAAGATCGCGCCGGCGGTGTGGCGGAACCCGACTCGCGGCGGGCCCCATCGCCGAACTACCGTTCGGGGTATGCGGGTGGCGATGATGACGCGGGAGTACCCACCAGAGGTCTACGGCGGGGCGGGAGTACACGTCACCGAGCTGGTCGCCCAGCTGCGCCGACTGTGCGCGGTCGACGTGCATTGCATGGGCGCACCGCGCCCGGGCGCCCACGTGCACCAGCCCGACCCGCGGCTGCAGGGCGCCAACGCGGCGATGTCGACCCTGTCGGCCGACCTGATGATGGCCAACGCGGCGTCGGAGGCCAGCGTGGTGCATTCACACACCTGGTACACCGGCATGGCCGGGCATCTGGCCGCACTTCTCTACGGCGTCCCGCATGTCTTGACCGCGCATTCGCTCGAGCCGCTGCGCCCGTGGAAGGCCGAGCAACTCGGTGGGGGCTACCGGATCTCGAGCTGGGTCGAGCAGACCGCGGTGCTGGCCGCGGACGCCGTCATCGCGGTCAGCTCCGCGATGCGTGAGGACGTTCTGCGTGTCTATCCCACACTGGATCCCAGCGCCGTGCACGTCATCCGCAACGGTGTCGACACCGAGGTCTGGTACCCGGCGGGGCCGGTGCAAAGCGGATCGATACTGACCGAACTCGGCGTCGATCCGTCCCGGCCCATTGTGGCGTTCGTGGGCCGGATCACGCGGCAGAAGGGGCTGACGCACCTGGTGGCCGCCGCCCACCGGTTCAGCCCGGAGGCGCAGGTGGTGTTGTGCGCCGGCGCCCCCGACACCCCGGAGATCGCCGAGGAGATCCGCGACGCCGTGGCCGCGCTGTCGCGCAGCCGCACCGGGGTGTTCTGGATCCGGGAGATGCTGCCCATCGGGGAGCTACGCGAAATCCTTTCGGCGGCATCGGTTTTCGTATGCCCATCGGTGTACGAGCCGTTGGGCATCGTGAATTTGGAGGCGATGGCCTGCTCGACGGCGGTGGTTGCCTCCGATGTCGGCGGCATCCCGGAGGTGGTCGCCGACGGGATTACCGGGACGCTGGTGCATTACGACCCGGACGACGCGCAGGGCTATCAGAGCGGATTGGCCGAAGCGGTCAACGAGCTGATCGCCGACCGCGACAAAGCGCAGCGCTGCGGCAAGGCGGGGCGCCAGCGCTGCGTCGGAGAATTCTCCTGGGCCCACGTCGCCGAGCAGACCCTGGAGATCTATCGGAAGGTGTGTGCGTAGCGCCGCCGACATCCGTTCGGCGGCAAGCCCTAGCTGGAGCTCGTGACGCCCTTGAGTTCGTCACCGAGGGCAGCCGCTTCGTCGGGCGTCAGCTCGACGACCAGTCGACCGCCTCCCTCAAGTGGTACCCGCATAACGATGCCGCGCCCCTCCTTTGTTGCTTCCAGAGGACCGTCTCCGGTCCGGGGCTTCATCGCCGCCATCGAGTGCTCCCTCCAGGTTCGAGCTGGCCCGCCCGTGCGGACCTGGTCGGCGCCGAGCATGCCCCGCCAGCGAAATTCAAGCCATACCCGGCATCGAACTGCCTTATCACCCCTCCATTGTTCCCTATCCAGGTCACCACTTGTACAAAGACCCACAACTGTGTGCTCAGCGGGCGGTGGCGGGCACCCAGCAACCGCGAATATGGTCGTCGACCATGCCGGTCGCCTGCATCAGCGCATAGGCGGTGGTCGGGCCGACGAAGCGGAAGCCGCGCCGCTTGAGTTCACGGGCCATGGCCTTCGATTCGTCAGTGGCCGAGGGGATTTGGGACGCGTCGGTCGGCCGGGACCGCGGCGACGGCGCAAATGACCACAGCAGGTCCGCCAGATCCGCCGGAGTTCCCAGTTCAGCGGCGGCCCGGGCGTTGGCGATCGTCGACTCAATCTTGGCGCGGTTGCGCACGATTCCCTGATCCGCCATCAGCCGCTGCACGTCGGCGTCGGTGTACTCGGCGACCTCGGCGATGTCGAACCGGGCGAACGCGCGCCGGAAATTCTCTCGTTTCCGCAGGATGATCAGCCATGACAGGCCACTTTGAAAGGCCTCCAGGCTCATCCGCTCGAACAACGCCACTCCGTCGCGCACCGGCTGGCCCCATTCGCGGTCGTGGTAGTCGCGATAGAGCTCGAAATCCGGTCCGGGTCGCACCGTCGCCCAGCTGCAGCGAACCAGCTCGTCTTCACTCACACTGAGTCCTGACGATCCTCACCGTCGTCCGGTTCCCC
This sequence comes from Mycobacterium colombiense, assembly GCF_001665835.1. Lineage (GTDB taxonomy): Bacteria > Actinomycetota > Actinomycetes > Mycobacteriales > Mycobacteriaceae > Mycobacterium > Mycobacterium colombiense_A. The sequence goes on from NZ_LZSX01000072.1 coordinate 18,600, forward strand.
GGGTTCGCCCTCGGCCTCCTGCCCGGCGGCCGGCGAGGCGTGCACGGCGGCCAGCTGGCCGCGCAGCGCCTCGAGCTCGCGCGCCAGCCGATCCAGCACCCAGTCCACCTCACTGGTCTTGTAACCGCGCAGGACCTGGGTGAACTTGACGGCGTCGACGTCGGAGCCGGTCACCCCGAACGCGGGCAGTACCGTGGCCGTCGTCCCCCGGGGCAGGGGCGGCAGCTGCTCGCCGCGACCGAACAACAGGCTGGCCGCGCCGAACAGGACGATCGCCACCAGCACCAGGACAACCAGGTACAGCAACACCAACGCCACGTGATCGATACTGCCCTATCCCACCGACACGGCGACGTCCAGCGTGACCGCGCCGGGACCTACCGGGGCCTGAGCACCTGCATCGGCGGCCGGTCCGCCAGCGACACCGGCGAGGTGCGCTGGGTGTAGCCCTGAAAGTCCGAGCCCTCGGGGCCGTCGGCGACGAACTGAGTCAGCCCGACCCCGGAATCCGGGATGCCGCAGCGCGACAGCAGGGTCGCGATGATCTGCCGGCTCATCACGCCCAGCTCGGCCAGTGGCCGGTTGCGGTGCGCGCGCACCCCCAGGTTGACCTGGGCGATCGCGTCCAGGCCCAGCCGGTCGAACGTGTCGACCAGCAGGCCGATCTCCACGCCGTAGCCCGGCGCGAACGGCACCGACGTCAGCAGTTCCCTGCTGGCCGCGTACTCGCCGCCCAGTGGCTGCACCACGCAGCCCAGCTCCGGACGCAGCGCCGCAAGCAACGGCCGGGCCACCAGCTCGGTGACCCGTCCACCGCCGGTGGCACTGACATCGCAGCCGACGTCGCCGACGTCGCTGAGCTCGCTGCCCCGCAGCGGCCGCCGGTAGAAGCTTTTGACCAGGTGAATGCCGTCGCCGGTGAGCAGCGGGCCGACCAGCCATGGCACGAACATCGGGTGCGGGTTGATCAGGTCGGAGTCGACGAACACCACGATGTCGCCGCTGGTGGCCGCCAGCGAGCGCCACAACGCCTCGCCCTTTCCGGGGCGTATCGGCACCTCGGGCAGGGCCTGCTCGCGACTGACGACGCGGGCGCCCGCGGCGACGGCCCGGATCTCGGTGTCGTCGGTGGAGCCCGAATCCAGCACGATGAGCTCGTCGACCAGCCCATCGACCAGCGGCGAGATGCTTTCGATCACCGACTCGATGGTTTCTTCCTCGTTGAGGGCCGGCAACACCACCGAGATGGTCCGCCCGGCCTTCGCGGCTTCGAGCTCGGCGATGGTCCAGCCCGGCCGGTTCCGCCTGTCGTCGGCCAGCCACACGTCGCCGGGCCGGGCGGCAAGCACCCTGTCCTTGGCGAGATCACCGGCGAACAGATCCGATGCGGTCATGCCAGCCCCCTCACCGTGCGCGCCGGCGGGCGGGTGCCCTGGATCGAGGCCACCATTTCCAGCACCCGGCGGGTGGCCGCGACCTGGTGCACGCGGAACATCCGCGCGCCCGCGGCGGCGGCCAGGGCGGTGGCGGCCAGCGTTCCCTCGAGCCGCTCGGTCAATTCCACACCCAGAGTCTCCCCGACGAAGTCCTTGTTACTCAAAGCCATGAGCACGGGCCACCCGGTGTTAACAAGATCGCCCACGTGGCGCAACAACAGCAGCCCGTGGAAGGTGTTCTTGCCGAAGTCGTGGGTGGGATCGATCAGTACCCGGTCGCGGGCCACCCCGCACGCCACCGCCCGCTCGGCGGCGGTGGTGACCTGGGCGATGACGTCGTCGACCACGCCGCGGGTGGTGGTTCCGTAGTTCACCCGGAAGGGGCGCGTGCGCGGCAGCGCGTTGCCGGTGTGCGAACACACCAGGCCCGCCCCGAATTCGGCGGCCACCTCCGGTAGCGCCGGGTCGATGCCGCCCCAGGTGTCGTTGATCAGGTCCGCGCCGGCCGCGCAGGCCACCTTGGCCACCTCCGAGCGCCAGGTATCGGCGCTGATCAGCTGGTCCGGATAGGCGTCACGGAGCCATTCGATGAACGGCACCAGCCGGGCGATCTCGGTGTCGGCGTCGACCTGTTGACCGGGGCCGGCCTTGACGCCGCCGACGTCGATGACGTCGGCGCCGTCGGCGACGGCCTGGTGCACGGCCGCCCTGGCGGCCTCGTCGCTGAAGGTCGCACCCTTGTCATAGAACGAGTCCGGGGTGCGGTTGATGATCGCCATGATCAGCGCACGATCACCCGCGACCGGGCGGCCGCACAGCATCGATTGGCCGGCGGAGGCCGGCGGTGTCGATTGGCCGGCGGAGGCCGGCGGTGTCAAGTGCACACGTACATGGTGCCCGGTCTCCGCCGCGCGCGCGGCCCGGGGACCGGAGTCGGCGGCCGCGGTCACCGCGTGGCGGCCGGGACGGGCCGCGGGTGGCCGCGGCTTAAGGGCGCTTGCCCTCGGCCACCTCGTCGGGGTACTCGTCGTAGTAGGGCACGTAGCCCTCGTCGCGCCCGGCCAGAACGTACAGCGGGTCCTCCACGTCCGAGCCGTAGGCCTGATCGCGCAGCTCCACCTTGCGGCTCTTGAACGTCGTGGTCTGCTCGATGGAGTCCACCACCCGCACGAACAGCGGCAGCGCGTAGACGGGCAGCTGGTCGTACACGGAGCGGGCCAGCGACTGCCCGTCGAACTCGGCGCCGCCGCGCAGCTTGACCGCGGCCATCCCGGCGCGGCCGCCGGTGCGCGGCACCTCGACCCCGAATACCGTGCAGTCCTCGACGGAGTCGTCGGACGCCAGCGCCGCCTCGACCTGCGTGGTGGCCACATTCTCGCCCTTCCACCGGAAGGTGTCGCCGAGCCGGTCGACGAACGCGGCGTGCCCCATGCCCTGCGGGCTCATCACGTCACCGGTGTTGAACCAGCAGTCGCCCTCACGAAAGGCGTTGCGCACCAACTTCTTTTCGCTCGACTCCTTGTCGGTGTAGCCGTCGAACGGCTGCAGCCGGTTGACCGGGCTGAGCAACAACCCGGGCTCGCCGGCCGGCACGCGGCGGACCCGCCCGTTGTCGTCCCGCAGCGGAGCGCCGGTGTCGGGGTCGTACTCGACGTAGGCCAGCGGCATCGGGAAGACGCCGGTGGAGCGGGGCACGTTGAAGATGTTGATGAACGCCGCGTTGCCTTCGCTGGAGGCATAGAACTCGCAGACGCGGGCGATGCCGAATCGCTTGGTGAACTCGTCCCAGATCTCCGGGCGCAGCCCGTTTCCGGCGATCAACCGCACCTTGTGTGCGCGGTCGGTCGGCTTGGCCGGCTGGTTGAGCAGGTACCGGCACACCTCGCCGATGTAGATGAACGCGGTCGCATCGTTGGCGATCACCTCGTCCCAGAACTTCGACGCCGAGAACGACTTGCCCAGCGCCAGCGTCGCCCCCGAGTTGATCACCGACGACAGCGCCACCGTCAGCGCGTTGTTGTGGTACAGCGGCAGGCAGCAGTACAGCGTGTCGGAGCTCTTGAGCCGCAACCCGATCCCGCCGAACGCCGCGAGCGCCTTGAGCCACCGCAGGTGCGTCATGACGCTCGCCTTCGGGAATCCCGTTGTGCCCGAGGTGAAGATGTAGAACGCGGTGTCCCTGGCGTGCACGGCCGACGCCGAGGCGGGGTTGGTGGCCGGCGCACTCACCGCGAACCGCTCCAGGTCCTCGACGGTCAGCGTCTGCGTGCTGCCCGAGCCGCCGCACTCGGCCACGGCGCTGACCAGATCGGCCTCGGCGATGAGCACCTTGGCATCCAGCAGGCCGAGGCTGTGCGCGAGCACCTCGCCGCGCTGGTGGTAGTTGAGCATGCCGGCGACCGCGCCGCATTTGACCGCGGCCAGCATGGCCAGCACGGTGTTGGGCGAGTTGCGCAGCATGATGGCGACGACGTCGCCCTGGCCGACGCCGCGCGCGGCCAGCACGGCGGCGTACCTGTTGGCGGCCGCGTTGGCGTCGCGGTAGGTCAGTTGCTGATCGCCCATGCGCAGGAAGATCCGGTCGCCGTAGCGGGCGGCCCGCTCCTGGAACACCGTGCCGATCGATTTCTTGGAGCCCGGCTGGGCCAGCAACCCGGTCATCGCGCCGCGCACGATCACCGGCAGGTCGGCCAGCACGGCCGGCGCCCGAAATGCGATGTCGGTCAGTTTGACCGCCGTGCGCGCTCCCCCGTCACGATCGGACACGTAATCCCCTCGATTCGTTTCCAAAGTCAAGCTCGGCGGACAGCCTAGTAGGAGTGGCAAACCCGTCGGCGACCTCAGCCGGGTGCGCACGCTTCCAGCGCCGCACTCACCTTGTCGACCAGCACCAACCGGTCCATCGCCACCTGGGAGATGTAACCGCTGTCCAGCAGTCCGCACAACCAGATCCACAGCCCTTCGTAGTGACCGAAGGGATCCAGCAACACGATGGGTTTGTCGTGCAGACCGAGGAAGGCCGTCGTCCATGCGTCAAGCAACTCGTCGAGGGTGCCGAGGCCACCCGGCAGCACGACGAACGCGTCGGCGCGGTCTTCCATGAGCTGCTTGCGCTCGTGCATGGTGTCGCTGACGATCAGCTCGTCGGCGTCCGCGTCGGCAACCTCGCGGCGCATCAGGATCTTGGGGATGACGCCGACGGTCCGGCCGCCGCGGGCGCGAGCCGCGCTCGCCACCGCGCCCATCGCCGACACCCGGCCCCCACCCCACACCAGTGTCCAGCCGCGCTCGGCGATCGCCTCGCCGAGTTCCGCAGCGACGCCGAGCAATTCGGGATGCTGCGGCCCGGATGCGCAAAACACACACACCGACCACTCGCCTGATGAACCGCGTTGGCCGGGCATATCCGCCAAAGGTAGACCAACGGCATACGGCCCGTCATATCTGGGGCTTTCGCCCTGCGGCCCCGCTCTCGCACCATAAAATTCGGCAGTGCCGATTCGATGGAACGTCCCCCAGCATGCGACGGCCTCAGAGCGGCTCGATGCGGCGCTGGCCGACGGCGCGCGGGGGGCGGTGGTGCTGGGACCCGACGGCGTCGGCAAATCCACGCTGGCGAGGATGGCGGCGGAGCGGTTCGCCGACCGGCACCCGAACACGCTCGTCCGCTGGGTCACCGGCACCCCGACCGAACGCGCCGTCCCGTTCGGGGCGTTCAGCCATCTGGTGCAGATCGCCGACCTCGGCAAGCCGGCCGCACTGTTGCGGGCCGCCCGGGCATCGCTGGGCGGCGACAACCTCCTGCTGATCGTCGACGATGCCCAACACCTGGACGTGCTGTCGGCCACGCTGGTCTACCAGCTGGCGCGCGACGGCGCGGGACGGCTCATCGTCACCGCGCAAGCCGACTCCGCCCCCGAGGCGATCGCGGCGCTGTGGAGCGACGGCCTGCTCACCCGGATCGACATCGAGCCGCCCGGCGGGGCGACCGCGCCGGCGGAGATCAACACGTTCCTCGCCGAGCTCCCCACGGCGGCGCGGTCGGTGCTGGAGTATCTCGCCGTCGCCGAGCCGCTCTCGGTCGCCGACCTGACCGCGCTCGCCGGCGACGGCGCGGTGGCCGAGGCGGTGACGTGGGGCGCCGCCGAGACCCGGGAGCGGGGTGGGTCGTCGGACGACCCGGTCGTCTATACGGCCCACCCGCTGTTCGCCGAGCGGACGCGGGCCGCGCTCGACCCCGAAGACGCCCGGCAACGACGCACCGACCTGGTCGGGCTGCTGTCGCAGCGGCCGTCCGAGCACCTCAGTGACCGGTTGCGGCTGGTGTCGCTGGCGCTGGACAGCGACGCTCCCCCGCGGGTCGCCGACGTCGTCGCCGCCGCCCAGCAGGCGCTCCGGCTGGGCGACCTGGCCCTGGGCGAACGGCTGGCCCGGTCGGCACTGCAGCGGTCCGGCGGGCTGGCGGCGCGGCTGGCGCTGGCGCACGCCCTGGCGTGGCGGGGCCGCGGCCGGGAGGCCGATTCGGTGCTGGCCGACGTCGACTCCACCGCGTTGACCGAAGCGGCGCTGATGGACTGGGCCCTGCTGCGGGCGGCGAACCAGTTCTGGATGCTGAGCGAACCCGAGCGCGCCACCGCGTTCCTGCGGACCGTGCGCGGTCGGGTCACCGATACCGGGCCGCGGACCACCCTGGACGCGCTGAGCGCGACCTTCGCGATGAACGCGGGCAACGTCGGGCACGCCATGAAGGTTGCCGGCGACGTCCTCGCATCGCCGGCGGCCGACGACCAGGCGGTGGCCTGGGCCGCCAGCGCCGGCGCATTGTGCGCGGCGCGCGAGGGCCGCTTCGAGAACGTCGAGCCGCTGGCGCAGCGCGCCCTGGCCGCCGAACACCCCGGGCTGCTGCGCTTCACCATCGGGCTGGGTCAGACCACCGCGCTGTTGATGGCCGGCCAACCCGACCAAGCCCGCCGGCTCGCTCAGCAGTTCACCGACTTCGCCGAGCTGCAACAGCCGGGCCGCGCCATCGGCGAGGTGCTGCTGGCCCATGTGCTGATCGCCGGCGGTGAATTCGCCTCTGCGGCAGCATTATTGGCTCCGGCGGCCGCCACCCTGGAGCGCACCGGTTACTCGTGGGGTCCGCTGTCGCTGACGCTGCTGGCCACCGCGCTGGCCCAGCAGGGCGACACCGCCGCCGCGGCAAAGGCGTTGAGCAGGGCCGAATCCCGGCACGGCACCAAGTCGGCGCTGTTCGCGCCCGAGCTCGGGGTGGCGCGGGCGTGGCGGCTGGCCCTGGTGCGCGACACGCACGGGGCGGTGGCCGCCGCGCGCGACGCCGCCCGGATGGCCGAACGCGGCGGCCAGCGGGGCGTGGCGGTGCGCGTCTGGCACGAGGCCGTGCGGCTCGGCGACACCCGGGCCGCCGAGCCCCTGGCCCGGCTCTGCGCCGAGATCGACTGCGTCGCAGGAAGAATCGCGCTAACCCATGCCCGTGCGCTGGCCGCCGGCGATGACGCGGGTCTGCGGGCGGTGTCGGACGAGCTGACCTCGATCGGCATGCATGCGGCCGCCGCCGACGCCGCCGCGCAGGCGCAGCGGTGCGGGGCCGGGACGGCTTAGCCGCTCAGGTAACCGCGCAGCACGTCCACCGCGGCGGTGATGTCGGCGACCGCGACCCGCTCGTCGCGCTTGTGCGCCAGATTGGGGTCACCCGGCCCGAAGTTGACCGCCGGTATGCCCAGCGCGGCGAACCGTGCCACGTCGGTCCAGCCGTACTTGGCCCGGACGTTGCCGCCGGCCGCCTCGACCAGGGCCTTGGCGGCGGGCTGGGACAGCCCGGGCAGCGCGCCGGCCGCCGCGTCGGTCTGTTCGATGTGCACGTCGAGTCCGGCGAGCACATCATGCACGTGTTGCAGCGCCTCGGGCAGCGACCGGTCGGGGGCGAAACGGAAGTTGACCGTCACCGCGGCCGCGTCGGGAATGACGTTGCCCGCCACGCCGCCGTCGATGCGCACGGCGGACAGGCCCTCACGGTAGACGCAGCCGTCGATGTCGACGCTGCGCGCCTGGTACCCGGCCAGCCGCTCCAGCACGGCACCGAGCTTGTGAATCGCGTTGTCGCCCAACCAGGATCGCGCCGAATGCGCACGGGTCCCGCTGGCGCTGACCACCACGCGCAGGGTGCCCTGGCAGCCGGCCTCGATGTAGCCGCCGGTGGGCTCGCCCAGAATGGCCACGTCGGCGGCCAGCCAGTTCGGCAGCTCGCGTTCGATGCGGCCCAATCCGTTTGCCGCGGCGTCGATTTCCTCGCAGTCGTACATCACCAGCGTGAGGTCGTGCACGGGGTCGGCGACGGTCGCGGCGAGGTGCAGAAAGACCGCGTCCCCGGATTTCATGTCCGCCGTGCCGCAGCCGTACAGGTCGCCGCCCTCGCGGCGGCTGGGCAGGTTTCCGGCCACCGGCACGGTGTCCAGGTGCCCGGCCAGCAGGACCCGCGACGGCCGCCGGTGGTTGGTGCGTGCCAGCACGGCGTTGCCGTTGCGAACGATCTCGAACCCGGTGGTCTCGGCGCGCAGCGCGGACTCGACCTCGTCGGCCAGCCGCGCTTCGTCCCTTGATTCACTGGGGATGTCGACCAGCGCGGCGGTCAGCGCGATCGGATCCCCGCGTAAGTCCAGCACGGTCCAACGATAGCGAGTGGCCAAGCGCGGCGAACCGCGGAACGCGGCGTGGCCTAGACGAGCAACCGCGTGGGCATCACCTTGGGTTTGACGCCGTAGCGCGGCCCCATGCCGTAGCCGCCGCCCCGCCCTGCCGACGCGACCGCCGGCATGCCGGACGCCCACGTGGTGTGCGGGTCTTCGACAGGGGCGGTCCACCCCGTGCCCGCGACGGTCGCGGCGGGAACCCGGGGGGTGGCCGCCGACCACGCGGCGGGCGTCGACAGTCCGCCGACCGGGGCCGCCGAGCCCACGCTCGCCAGCACCGGGGCGGCGCCCACGCCCGCGGTGCTGACCGGGGCAGCCGCGGCCACCAGGGCGCCACCGCCGGCCGCGCCTCCCACACTGCCGGCCACGCTGCCGGAAGCCGCGACGTCCAGGGTGTGGTTGTACAGGATGTTGGACACGATGGTGTTGAACACATTCCAGGACACCACGTCGAAACCCGCGTTGCCGACGTTGGACACCACGGGGTCGCCGAGCACGGTGTCCAATGCGGTCCCCGCCGCGCTCGCCCCTGGCAATGCGGCGGGCGCGGCGGCCGGCGCGGCGAACGACTGCACGGCGTTGGGCACGTTGGAGACGACCCCCCGCAGCCCACTCGTCTGCGCGGCCGTGGCCGCGTCTGCACGCCCAGCCCACCCGGACTGTTGGTGGGCGCCGGTGACGTCAACGGGCTCAGCCGGGCCGCGGCGGCGGACGACGCGGCGTAGCCATACATCGCCGCGGCGTCCTGGGCCCACATCTCGCCGTACTGCGCCTCGGTGGCCGCGATGGCCGCGGTGTTCTGGCCCAGGACGTTCGTCGCGACCAGAGACGCGAGCTGGGCCCGGTTGGCTGCGACCAGTGGCGGCGGCACCGTCATCGCGAAGGCCGCCTCGTAGGCGGCCGCCGACGCCATGGCCTGAGAGGCCGCCTGTTGCAGCTGGGCCGCGGTGGTGTGCATCCACATCACGTACGGCTGGACGGCGGTGACCATCGCGACCGAGGACGGACCCATCCACTCCTCGCCGGTCAGATTCGAAATCGCCGACTGGCTGGCCGCGGCGGTGGTACTCAGTTCGTCGGCCAGGGCGCTGAACGCCGCCGCGGCGGCCATCATCGGCGCGGCCCCGGCGCCGGTGTACATGCGCAGGGAGTTGACCTCTGGGGGCAGTGCTCCGAAGTCGAAAGTCATTGCGGGACTCCTGTTCTCAGTTTTTGGGTGTTCTCAGTTTTTGGGGTTGTCAGACGGCAGGTGTGGGCATCACGACGGGCTTGACGCCGTAGCGGGGTGCGCCCAGGCCGTAACCCCCGCGCCCGGTGGTGGCCATCGATGGCAGGCCGCCTGGGATGGTGGTCATCGACGCGTTGTGGGGTGCGGCGCTGGTGAAGCCCGCCCCCGTCAGCGTCGCGGCGGTGGGAGTCACCGCGGGCACACCGCTCGCGGCCCAACTGGGCGGCACCGACAGCGCACCGATCGAGGGACCCTGGCCGACGCTCGCCAGCACCGGCGCCCCACCCACGCCCGCGGGGATGGCCGGAGCGGGCGCGCTCGCCGGAGTTGCCGCACCGACATCACCCGTCAAATTCGGGATCCCGGCCGCGCCGGGGACGGGAGCGAATTGCCCCTCGCCCAAGGTGATGAAGTCCGAGGCGGCGGCGCCGACGTTCTGCCCCCACTCGATGGTGGTGCCGAGGGCAGCGTCCCCGGGCGGTGGGTCGGCGGCAGCGGCGGCCGGTGCGGCGGCGGGAAGCGCCGCGGCGCTGGTGGTGACCTTGTTCGCAGCTTCCGTCGTTCCATACGAACCGGCGTTGCTGCCGAGGTTGTTCACCAGTGTCTGGTGAACAGCCTTCGCCTGGGCGCTGACCTGCTGGTACCACGCGCCGTAGGCCGAGAATTGCGCGGCCTGCAACGCGGACACCTCGTCGGCGGCGGCGGGGGCGATGCTCGTGGTGGGAGCCGCGGCCGCGGCGTCCTGGGCGGCCATCGAAGAGCCGAGGCCTTCGAGGGTGCTCGCCGCGAGCAGCAGCGCCTCGGGCCGGGTGGTGACAAAGGACATGTTCTTCTCCTCGGGCAATCAGGCGGCCGCAACGGACCGGCGACGAAGGGGCCTGCGACGAGGCCAGAAAACGGCCCCTGGACCCCCGGAAGCTGCGTACCCGAAACGGTGAAATTCACGCCTTGACCTGCTACGACTGACCAAGCCGAACGCCCGCTGACCCGCAGCACCGGCCCTGGTGTGCCGGATTATGTTGCCCGCGTTGACCTTTGGATGCCGCAGGGCATGCGCGGCCGGTGCCGCCGCCGCTTCCGCTTGGCGTTCCCTCGCAGGGCGCTCGGATCCGGGCCGGGCCCAGGAAGTAACCTGACCGCCGTGACTGGAGCTGCAGGTATCGGGCTGGCAACGCTGGCCGCCGACGGATCGATCCTCGACACGTGGTTTCCCGCACCGGAACTGACCGAATCGGGCACCAGCGCGACATCGCGGCTGGCGCTGTCCGACGTTCCTCCGGAGCTGACCGCGCTAATCGGCCGCGACGACGACCGCGGCACCGAGACCGTCGCCGTACGCACGGTCATCGGCTCACTGGACAACGTGGCCGCCGACGCCTACGACGCCTATCTGCGATTGCATCTGCTCTCGCACCGGCTGGTGGCGCCGCATGGGCTGAACGCCGGCGGCTTATTCGGGGTATTGACCAATGTCGTCTGGACTAACCGGGGGCCGTGCGCCGTCGAGGGCTTCGAGGCGGTCCGGGCCCGGCTACGGCGCCACGGACCGGTGACGGTCTACGGCGTCGACAAGTTCCCGCGCATGGTCGACTACGTGCTGCCGACCGGGGTGCGCATCGCCGACGCCGACCGGGTGCGCCTGGGCGCCCACCTGGCCCCGGGCACGACGGTGATGCACGAGGGATTCGTTAACTACAACGCCGGCACGCTGGGGGCGTCGATGGTGGAGGGACGCATCTCCGCCGGCGTGGTGGTGGGCGACGGCTCCGACATCGGCGGTGGCGCCTCGATCATGGGCACGCTGTCCGGGGGTGGCAGCGAGGTGATCTCGATCGGCAAGCGCTGCCTGCTCGGCGCCAACGCGGGCCTGGGCATCTCACTTGGCGACGACTGCGTCGTCGAGGCGGGCCTGTATGTCACCGCGGGCACCAAAGTCATTACGCCCGAAGGCAAAACGCTGAAGGCCCTGGAGCTGTCCGGCGGCAACAACCTGTTATTCCGCCGCAATTCGGTGAGCGGGGCGGTGGAAGTGGTGGCCCGCGGCGGGCAGGGCATCGCCCTCAACGAGGACCTGCACGCCAACTGAGGGTGCGCCTATAGATCGGCGGGGACCCGCTCGTCGACGGCGGCGGTCTGCAGCACGGTCCCCCTGGTTTCGGGCAGCAGCGAGACGGACACGAAGCTGGTCACCACGAGGGTCGCCATCATGAGCCCGATCGCCCAGCTGCCGTAGGTCGCCAGCAGGGTGCCCGCCAGCAGCGGCGGCACCGCGGCGCCGAGGATGCCGGCCAGGTTCATCGCCACCGCCGCGCCGCTGTACCGGTAGCGCGTGGCGAACAGCTCGGGAACGAAGGCACCCGTGGGGCCGTTGGCCACCGCCGCGCAGGCGAACATGCCGAGGACGGCGACCGCGTACATGACCGGGTTGCCGGTATCCATCAGCGGGATGACCACGAACGCCCATGGCAGGCACGCCGCCAGCCCGCACAGCATCACCCGGCGACGCCCGACGCGGTCGGACAGCCACGCCCCGAACGAGACGAACGCGATGCTCGTCAGCCCGGCCAGGGCGCCGACGCCCCAGATGAAGCTGCGCGAGTAGCCCAGGTGGGAGTGGGCGTACATGACCAGGAAGGTGTTGCCCAGGTAGACGAAGCCCATGCCACCCAGGAAGCAGCCCGCGACCAGCACGATCTCCCGTCGCTGGAGGCGGACCAGCTCTGCCAGCGGCGCTTTGGGCACCAGGTTACGGGCCTTCTCCTCGACGAACAGCGGGGTTTCGTCGATGTTGAGCCGCACATAGAGGGCGATGGCGATCAGCCCGCTGCTGATCAGGAAGGGCACCCGCCAGCCCCAGTCCAGGAACGCGCGGCTGCTCTCGCCCACGGTGAGGCTGACGGCGAGGAAGGTCAGGCTGGCGAGGATGCCGGCCGTGCCGCCGCCCAGCGAGGTGAACATGCCGTACCAGCCGCGCTTGCCGGGGGGCGCGTATTCGGCGCTGAGCAGGACGGACCCCGCCCATTCGCCGCCGACCGCGAAGCCTTGCAGCAGCCGCAGGACGATGAGGATCAGCGGCGCCGCGACCCCGATCGATGCAGTGTCGGGGACCAGGCCCACGCTGACCGTCGATGCGCCCATGATCAGCAGGGTGGCCACGAGCGTCTTCTTGCGGCCCAGCCGGTCGCCGAAGTAGCCGAAGACGGCCGCCCCCAGCGGGCGGGACAGGAACGCCGTCGCGAACGTCGCCATCGAGGCGATGGTGGCCACCGTCGGGCCCAGGTGCGGAAAGAAGACCGCGGGAAACACCAGCGCCGCCGCGGTCCCGTAGATCAGGAAGTCGTAGAACTCGATGGCCGAGCCCACCAGGCAGGCCATCGCGATCCGCCGCATGGGGGTAGGGGCAGCGGCGTCGCCCACGGGCCGAGCGGGGTCACCCATGGCGGCCGTTCGCCGTCCGGTTACATCGATGCACGGTTACGACGGTAGGTGAAGCTTCGCGGCCACGCTCGGCGCTGGAGCTGGCAAATTGCTGCGTGTCTCGGCACTCGGCTGACCAGCTGCTACCCCGTTGAGCGACCGCTCAACCGTCGGTCAGCAGCCGCTTTTTGAGCACCTTGCCCATGGCGTTGCGCGGCAGCGCGTCCACGATGCGCACCTCGCGCGGCCGCTTGTGCACCGAAAGCTCCTGGGCGACATAGTCGATCAGCGCGTCGCCGTCGGCCGATCCGACGACGAACGCGACGATGCGCTGACCCAGGTCCGCATCGGGCATCCCGACCACCGCCGCCTCCTGGACGCCCGGATGCCCGAGCAGCACCGTTTCGATCTCGCCCGCGCCGATGCGGTAGCCGCCGGACTTGATCAGGTCGACCGACTCGCGCCCGACGATGCGGTGCATCCCGTCGGCGTCGATCACCGCGACGTCGCCGGTGCGGTACCAGCCGTCGGAGTCGAACGCCTCGGCGGTGGCGTCCGGCCGGTTCAGGTAGCCGTCGAACATCATCGGCCCCCGCACGTGCAGCTTCCCGACGGTCTCGCCGTCGTGCGGCACCAGCCCGCCGTCGTCGCCGAGCACCCGGGTCTGCACACCGGTGAGCGGCAGGCCCACCCAGCCCGGGCGCCGCTCGCCGTCAGCCCGGGTGGACAGCGTGATCAGCGATTCCGACGCGCCGTAGCGTTCGATGGGCTGGTGTCCGGTGAGCCCGGCCAGCCGGTCGAACACCGGAACCGGCAGCGGTGCGCTGCCGGAGACCAGGAGCCGTGCCGGGCGCAGCGCCCGGGCGGCCGCGTCGTCGTCCACCACCCGTGACCACACCGTGGGCACCCCGAAAAACAGCGTGCCGCCGTGGTCGGTAGCGGCCTGCGCGTAGCCCTGCGGCGTCGGCTTGCCGGTGTGGATGAAGCGGTTTCCGATCCGCAGCGAGCCGAGCAGGCCCAGCACCAGGCCGTGCACGTGAAAGAGCGGCAAGCCGTGCACCAAGACGTCATCGGCCGTCCACTGCCAGGCTTCCGCGAGGGCGTCGAGGTCGGCCGCGATCGCGCGTCGGCTCAGCACCACGCCTTTGGGCAGCCCGGTGGTCCCGGAGGTGTAGATGATCATCGCGGTGGCGTCGGGCGACGGCTCGGCGTAGCGGTGCCAGGAGCGGGCGTGCAACCGCACCGGGATGTGCGGCAGCCCCTCCGGCTCGTCGGGCATCGGCCCGAGCCAGGCTTTGACTCCGGAATCGGTGAGCATGTGCCGGCGTTCGGCCGCGCCGACGTCGGCGGGCACCGGGACGAAGGGCACCCCGGCGATCAAGCACCCGGTGACGGCCAGCGCCGTCGCGGCGGTCGGGGCGGCCAGGATGGCGACGCGGCCGGCTCCGCCCAGCCGTTCGGCCACCGACGTCGCGGCGCCGGCCAGGTCGCTGCGGCTGAGCACGGTGCCGTCGATGCGCACCGCGTCGGCGACATCGGTGGCGGTCGGGACCGAAGGATCAAGCGACGCCAGCAGCACGTCAGCAGGCTACCCGGCGCCGGAGAAGGTCAGCCCTTCTCGTCCCAGATCTTCATCAGGGTGGACAGGATCTCCTCGCCGCGGCCCAGCCCGGCGAGGTGGCTTTCGCCGGGCAGCACGAACAGCTCGCAGTCGGGCAGCAACGAAACCACGTGCTGGCCATGGGCGAACGGCACGATGTGGTCGCTGTCGCCGTGCCACCAGCGCACCGGGACCTTGACCTCGTCGAGCCGGAATCCCCAGTCCCGGGTGAACAGGATGATGTCGTTGAAGGGGGCCGCCAGCTGCTTGCGGCTGCCGTTGAGCAGGTCGTCGAGGAACATCGCCCCGAACTCGGGCCGGGTGAGCAGGCGCCGGTCGGCCTCCGGCGACACCGCGGCATACAGATACAGCGCGGTGCTCGCGACCGGTCGGATTGCCCGGACCATCAGGCTCGCACCGATCCGCAGCGGGTCCCCGCCGAGCTGCAGCAGCGGCGCCACCCGTTTGCCCAGGTTCATCAGGCCGCTGGTGATGCCTTCGTCGCCGAGGAACGGCGCGACGCCGCCGAGCACGCCGGCCGCGACCACCCGATCGGACAGCACCGCGGCCGAGGCGAGTGCGTACGGACCGCCGCCGGACAGGCCGATGACGGCCATCTTGTCGATGCCGAGCGTGCCCGCGATGGTCCGCAGGTCCTCGGCGAATGCCCGGATGTTCTCGTAGCGGTGGGGGGTCGACGAGCCGATCCCGGGGCGGTCCAGCCCGATCAGCCGGATCTTGTGGTTCTCGGCGTACAGGCGGGCTTCGGTGGGAATCTGGCGGCGGGCACCGGGGGTGCCGTGCAGCCAGAAGACGGCCCGGCCCTGCGGATCGCCGAACTCGGCGAAGCCGATCTGGCGGTCCTCGCCGACGGCGACGTTTCCTTCGAGTTTGGGGCGGGCGATCTCGATGACCATGTCGAGCAGCTTGGCATGAGACGAGCGGCTTACAAAAGGGCGGCTAGGTGTTAAGCACGCGTTCGCCGATCACCCGCTGGTCGCGCAGGTCGGTCACCTCCGCCTCGGACAAGCCCAGCTCGCGCAGGACCTCGTCGTTGTGCTGGCCGAGTGTCGGCGGGGCGGTGCGGTGGTGGTGGCGCGGTCCGGGCGTGATGCGGAAGGGCCAGCCGGGGTAGCGGTGCGGCCCGGTGATCCGGTGTTCGAACTCCTCGTAGTATCCGCGCGCGTCGAGCTGGGCCCCGATGAATTCGGGGTCATACATCTGGTCTCCGGTGATCACCCGCTCGGCCGCGATCCCCTGCGCCTGAAGGGAGTCGACGATCGCCGCGGCGTCCTGCGTGCGCGTCCAGGCGGCGACGAGCTCGTCGAAGGCGTCGTGGTCGATCGGCTGATCGGGAACCGACAGCGCCACCCACACGTCATCCTCGTTCGTCGGATAGACGCCCTGCAGGCAGCCGCGCCGGCGGCTGCCCTCGCGCGGGCGCACGACGCCGTTCATCGAGTACTCGATCACCGGTTCGGCGGTGACCGCGGCGGCGACCTCGATCTGGGCTATCTCGATGAGTTGGCCGGCGCCAGTGCGGTTGCGGTGCTCGAGCGCGGCCAGCAGCGCGACCCCGGCATGCACGCCGACGATCGGATCGGCGGGACCCTGCGGGTTGCACGGCGGGCCGTCGGGATAGCCGGTGACCGCCGACATTCCGGAGGTCTGCTCGAAGTTCAGCGCCCAGCCGACATAGTCGCGCCACGGGCCGTGCAGGCCGTAGCCGGGCATCCGCACCACGATCACGTCGGGGTTCAGCGCTGTCAGCGAGTCGTAGTCCAGACCGAAGTTTTCGACGACGCGCGGCGAGAAGTTCTCCACCACCACGTCGGCCTCGGCGGCCAGCCGCCGCGCCAGGTCGAGGCCCCGCGCCGACGTCAGGTCCAGCGTGAGGTCGCGCTTGTTGAGGTTGGTGCCCTGCCAAATGGGGCTGCGCTCGTACCAGTCGTCGCCCTCGTAGGCGAACGCCCCCGAGTAGCGGTGCCCGTCGGGCCGCTGGATCGACTCGACCTTGACGATGTCGGCGCCGAACGCCCCGAGGTAGCAGGTCAGATACGCGCCGGCCCAGAACGTGGTCAAATCGAGCACCCGCATCCCGGTGAAGGGCAGCGGCCCAGCCGATTGCTGAAGCGCTCGGCCGTCGCCGGTCCACGCCGTCGGCTGCCCTCCCAGCGGCGGCGCCGGACGGGGTTGAGCCACAGGGGTTTTCGAGAACCGGAACGGCGGTCCGGGACGCCGGAACGGCCCGGCTTCGGTGAAGAACCCCCGCTCGGCGTATTGCGGGCAATCGAGCACGGTGGCGCCGTCGTTGACCGGCGCCGCCGGAATCCGCAGCGCCTGAGCGAGTTCCACGATCTCGGCGACGGTCTGACCGGCGAGCACCGGCTCGGCCTTGGCGAAGAAGTCGTCGCGCTCCGGGCCACCCATCATGATCGCGAGCTGATGCTCGCCGAACTCGGGCAGGCCGAGCATCGCGCAGACGTCGAGCCAGTGCTGGCCCGTCAGGCAGTTGATGCCCACCCAGCCGTCGGCGGCCCGGACGACACCCAGCATCGGCCCCGACCGCAGGTTGGCGGGCAGGCCCAGCCGTCGCATCCGTTGCGCCATCAACATCGGATACGGCAACGTCGACAGCAACGATTCCAGTTGCGAGACATCCACTTCGGCGACGCGGCCGTCGGGTCGCGACCGCAGGGCGGTCAGCGCACCCAGCGCGCCGTAGGCGCCGGCGACGTACTCGGGGATCCGGGCGCCGACCTGAACCGGTGGGCGCTCGGGATCCCGGGAGCTGATCCAGCCCGATGCCGCCTGCAGGGTCAGCGGTGTGGCCCGGCGACGACGGAACGGTCCGGACTGACCGAACCCAGAGATGCGTAGTAACACTAGGTTTGGGTTGACCCGCTGCAGGTCATCACCCCCGAGCCCGCACCTCTCCAGCGTTCCGGGTTCGGAATCGTCGATCAGCAGGTGCGCCCGGGCGACGAGTTCACGCGCGGCCGCGAGGTCGTCGGCCGCCGAGAGATCAAGCGTGGCAGCGTCTTTTCCGGCGTTCAGGTACTCGAAGAGGCCCGACCGATCCGGGTCGACGACTCCCGAGGCGAACGGGCCCCAGCGCCGCAGCGGGTCTCCGGTGGGCGGCTCGATCTTGATGACCTCGGCGCCCAGGTCGACAAGAAGCTTTGCCGCGTAGGGACCCGAGATCTCACTGGCGATTTCGACGACGTGCAGCCCCGCGAGGGGTCCCGTCACGCGGGAACCCCGATTGCCATCGGTTCCATGTACTGGTGCAGCCCGCCGATTCCGCCGCCCTCCCGGCCCAGCCCGCTGAGCTTGAAGCCGCCGAACGGCGCGCCGCCGGGGCTGATGCCGTTGACCGCAATCTGGCCGGTGCGGATGCGGCGCGCCACGCTGACGGCGCGGTCCACGTCGTCACCCCACACCGCACCGGAGAGCCCGTATTGCGAGTTGTTTGCGATGGCGACGGCGTCGTCGTCGTCGCGGTAGCGCAGCACGGTCAACACCGGACCGAACACTTCCTCTTGCGCGATAGTCGAATTCGGCTCCACCCCGGACAGGATCGTCGGTTCGACGTAGTAGCCGACGTCCAGGCCGGCCGGCCGGCCGCCGCCGGTCACCAGCTTGGCCCCGTCGCTGCGCGCGCCGGCGATGTGCGCCTCGACCCGGTCGCGTTGCGCCGCGCTGATCAGCGGACCCATCTGCACATCGGGATCGGTGGGGTCGCCCACCTTGACCTCGCGGGCCAATGCTGCCAGCCGATCGACGACATCGTCGTGCAGCGAATCGGGCAACAGCAGCCGGCTGTGCAGGATGCAGGCCTGTCCGGCATGTAGCGAACAGGATTGGAACAGCATCTGTTCCAGCATCTCGTCGGTAACGACGGCGTCGTCGAGGACGATGCTGGCCGACTTTCCACCCAGCTCCAACAGGATTCGCTTCATGGTGTCGCCGGCGGCGGACATCACCTGGCGGCCCACGACCGAGCTGCCGGTGAAGCTCACCATATCGATGCGCGGATCGGTGGTCAGCAGCTTGGCCGCCTCGACGCCCGAGGGCGTCACCACGTTGACCACCCCCGGTGGGATGTCGGTGTGCTCGTCGATGAGCCGCGCCAGCGCCAGCCCGGCCAGCGGTGTCAGCGGAGAGGGCTTGAGCACGACCGTATTGCCCGCGGCCAGGGCATGATTCAGCTTCATGACGTTGAGGCAGTGCGGGAAGTTCCACGGCGTGAGCACCGATACGACGCCCAGCGGCGCGTGCCGCAGCAACGTGGTTCCGGCGCTGATGCCGGCGACCTCCTGGTCGGCCAGCTGGGTCGCGAGCTGGGCGGCGTGCATGGACATGAACCCGGTGCCATCGATCTGCATGATGCGCTCGTTGGCGATGCAGCCCCACTCGGCCTGGGACAGCGCGAAGAAGTCGTCGGCGTGCTTGGTCAGCGCCTCGCCCAGCTGGTTCAGGCACCCGGCACGCTGCTCGGCGGACATCGTGCCCCATGGTCCGCTGTCGAATGCGCGGCGCGCGGCCGCGATCGCGTCGTCAACCTGCGCGACGCTCGCGTCGGGTGCGGTGGCGATGACGGCCTCGGTGGACGGGGACAGGTCGTCGTAGCGACCGTCCTGCGGCTCGACCCAATGGCCGTCGATGTAGAGCTGGTAGGTCTGGACAAGAGCGGGCGAATCGGCCATGTTGCTTCCTCCGGTCATCTGATCACTTGGTGTACACCCCCTTGTGTCCGCCGTCAATCATCAATTGCGTGTGAAAACCAAGCTATTCCATTATTTTGGTGTCGTATTGACAGCACGCGGCGACGCGGAGTAGACACAGTCGGCAGACAGATTGCACCAATCTGTCGGATCGGGTGTCCTGCGAGAGGGGCTTGCCGTGCAGACTCATCCACCACTGCGCTCGCCCAGCTTCCCGCTGCACTCCCCCGACTTCTACGCCGGTGACCCGTATCCCGCCTACCGGGAGCTGCGCGCGACGGCGCCGGTGTGCTGGAACGACGTCACCAACTTCTGGGCGCTGCTCAAGTACGAGGACATCCGGTTCGTGTCGAGCAACCCGGCGCTGTTCACCTCCACCCAGGGCATCACGATCCCCGATCCGCAGATGCCCAACCCGGTGCAGCAGGGGAGCCTGATCTTCACCGACCCGCCGCGGCACCGGCAGATGCGCAAGCTGATCAACTCCGGATTCACCCGCCGTCGTGTTTCGGTGCTCGAGCCGAAGATCCGCGAGATTGTGCGCGGCATTCTCGACGGCGTCGAACCCGGCTCCGTGCACGAGTTCGCCGAACAGATCGCCGCTCCCCTGCCCACCCGGATGATCGCCGAACTGATCGGCGCCCCGCCCGACGACTGGGAGCAGTTCCGGGCGTGGTCGGATGCGGCCACCGGCACGGCCGATCCGGAGATCGAGCTCGACCCGGCGGTGGCGGCCGGGCAACTCTACGAGTACTTCCAGAAGTTGATCGCGGCTCGCCGCGTGCAACCGCGGGACGACCTGCTCTCGGTCCTGGCCGAGGCCGAGATCGACGAACACCGGCTAGACGATGAAGACCTGCTCAACTTCGCCTTCCTGCTGCTGGTGGCCGGCAACGAGACCACCCGCAACCTCATCGCGCTGGGAACGCTGGCGTTGATCGCGAATCCCGACCAATACCGCCTGCTCGCCGAGGATCCCGCCCGCATCCCCCTCGCGGTCGAGGAGATGTTGCGGTGGAACAGTCCCGTGGTGCACATGGCCCGCACCGCGACAGCCGACATCGAGCTCCGCGGTCAGCGGATCCGCGCCGGTGAGGTGGTGGTGATGCTCTACGGATCGGCCAACCGGGACGAGGACGTGTTCGGCCCCGACTCCGAGGAGTTCGACGTGACCCGTCACCCGAACCCGCACATCGCCTTCGGCTGTGGCGAACATTCTTGTGTGGGCGCACAATTGGCGCGACTGGAGGCGACGGTGCTCTTCGAAGAGCTGCTGCGCCGGTTTCCGCGCATGGAGCTGGTGGGCGAGGTGGATCGGATGCGGGCCACCATGGTGCCCGGGGTGAAGCGCATGCCGGTGCGGATGGGGGCCTGAGCCGATGGACCTGGAGTACACGCCGGAGCAAGAGAAGCTGCGCACCGAGATCCGCGCGACCCTGGAGAGGGTGATGACGCCGGAACGCGTCGCCGCGGTCAGCGAGCGGATGGAGGGCGGTCCCGCGGTGCGCGACTGCGTCCGCGCCCTGGCGGCGGCCAACCTGCTAGGCGTCGGATGGCCTAAAGAGTACGGCGGACAAGGTTTCTCGGCCATCGAGCAGTTCATTTTCTCCGAGGAGGCACGCCGGGTCAACGCGCCCATCCCGCTGGTGACGCTCAACACCGTCGGCCCGACGTTGATGCACTACGGCACCGACGAGCAGAAGCAACGGTTTCTGCCGGCGATCCTGGACGGCACCGTGGAGTTCGCCATCGGCTACTCCGAGCCGGGCGCGGGCAGCGACCTGGCCTCGGTGCGGACGACGGCCGTCCGCGTCGGCGACGAGTATGTGATCAACGGCCAGAAGATGTTCACCAGCGGCGCCGCCTACGCCGACTACATCTGGCTGGCCGTGCGCACCGATCCGGATGCCAAGAAGCACAAGGGCATTTCCATCCTCATCGTGCCGACCTCCTCGCCGGGGTTCTCCTGGCAGCCGCTGCACACCATGCCGGGCATCTCGACCTTCTACACGTTCTACGACGACGTCCGGGTGCCGGTCAGCGCGCTGGTGGGCGGGGAGAACCAGGGCTGGCAGCTGATCACCACGCAGTTGAACTTCGAGCGCGCCGCCCTGGGCAATCTCGGCGCGCTCGAGCCGCTGTTCGAGAAGACGCTGGACTGGGCGGTCACCACCGAGCTCGACGGTGGCCGCGTCATCGACCAGCCGTGGGTGCAATCGGCGCTGGCCCGGGTCGAAGCCCAAGTCGCCGCATACAAGCTGGTCAATTCGCGGGTGAACGCGGCGATGACGAAGGGGGTGCTCAGCATGGGCGAGGCGTCGGCGGCCAAGGTGTTCGGCACCGAGCTCACGCAGCAGGTCGCCCGGGAGCTGCTCGAGGTGCTCGACGGCAACGGGGTGCGGCGCGGCGCGGACGCTCCGCTGCGCGGCGCGCTGGAATCCGCCTACCGCCAGGCCGTCATCAATACCTTCGGAGGCGGTGCAAACGAGATTCAACGTGACATCATCGCCATGGCCGGTTTGGGCATGCCCCGGGCACCACGCGACCTTCGGGCCGCGAAATAGCAAGGAGGACAGGACTCAGTGACCGACTCAGAAACCGTCAGCGCCAAGGTGCGGGCCCTCGTCGGCCAGCCGACCGGCGGCACCGGAAAGCCCTCGCTGGCGCCGGACCCGGTGAACCAGCCGATGATCCGGCACTGGGCGTACGCGATGGCCGACATGAACCCCGTCTACATCGATCCGGAGTTCGCCGCGTCGTCGCGGTTCGGCGGCATCGTCTCGCCGCCGGTGATGCTGCAGACCTGGACCATGCCGTCGCCGAAGCTGGAGGGAATCGGCGAGCGCGGTGGGGCGCCCATCGAGATCCACAGCAATCCAACGGCTTTCCTCGATGAGGCCGGCTACACCAGCACGGTGGCCACGAATTCGGAGTTCGAGATCGAGCGGTACCCCAGGCTGGGCGACGTGATCAGCGCGACAACGGTCTACGAGTCAGTCTCCGACGAGAAGAAGACGGCGCTGGGCACCGGATTCTTCCTGACCTGGCTCACGACCTACACGGACCAGAGCGGCGAGGTGTTGGGACGCCAGCGATTCCGGGTGCTGCGCTTCAGGCCGGCCGACTGATGGCGGCCCGTCTGGCTCCGGCGATCACCCCGGACACCGAATTCTTCTGGAATGGGTTGCGGGAGAACAAACTCCTGATACAGCGCTGCGGCGGCTGCGGGCAACTGCGTCACCCGCCCCGCCCGATGTGCCCACACTGCCGGTCGTTGGAGTGGGAGGCCATCGAGTCGTCGGGCCGCGGCACCGTCTACAGCTACGTGATGCCACACGAGCCGAAGTTTCCGTTCTTCGAGTACCCGTACGTCGTCGTGCTGGTGGAACTCGAGGAGGGGATACGTCTGGTGTCCAACCTGACCGGCATCGACCCGGCCGACGTGACGCCCGCAATGCCGGTAGAGGTCTACTACCAAACCTTCGGCGGTTCTGACTCTGAAGACCTGGTGCTGCACCAGTTCCGGCCGAGCGCGTAGGCCCGTCATGGACTTCTCGTTCACCGGAGAGCAGGAGACGATCGCCAAGCTCGCCCGCGATCTGTTCGAGCGCCGCGCCACCCCGCAACGGCTGACCGAGCTGGAGGCCGGCGACACCCGCCACGACGCCGCGCTCTGGGAAGAACTGTCCGCCGCCGACCTGCTGGGCACCGCGCTGCCGGAGTCGGTGGGGGGCAACGGCGGCGGCTTCGTGGAGCTCGGGGTGCTGCTGGCCGAGGTCGGCTACAGCGTCGCGCCGGTACCGGCCTACGCCACGCTGGTGCTGGGCGCCGACCCGATCGCCCGGCACGGCAGCCAGGAACAGCAGCAGCGGTTCCTGCCGGGCGTGGTCGCCGGATCCCGGATCCTGACAGCGGGATTGGCCGAACCCGGCCGTTCGGACCCGGCCCGCCCGGTCACCACCGCCCGCCGTGACGGCCCCAACTGGCGCCTCGACGGCGCCAAGGAATTGGTGCCGGCCGCGCAACTCGCCGACACGGTGCTGATTCCCGCCGCCGTCGATGACGGCACCGTGAGCCTGTTCCTGCTCGCCGCCGACGCCCCCGGCGTCGAGATCCGCTCGGCGCCCACCACGAACCGCGAGCCGCACGCGGACGTATTCTTGGACGGCGCAACAGTTTCCGCGGAGGGCATGATCACGGGCGCCGGGCTGGTCGACGCGCTCTACACCCGCGCCCTGGTCGCGCTGTGCGCGATCCAGCTCGGTGTCACCGAGCGGGCGCTGCGGATCGCGGCCGAATACACCACGGGCCGTGAGCAATTCGGTCGCCCGATCGGCAGTTTCCAGGCAGTGCAGCAGCGCATGGCCGACGCATTCATCGACGTCGAGGCGATCCGGTGGACCACCTGGCAGGCGGCCTGGCTGATCGCACACGGGCGCCCCGCCGACCGGGCGGCGCGCATCGCGAAATTCTGGGCCGCCGAGGCCGGCGCCCGCGTGGCCGCCACCGCCCAGCACGTCCACGGCGGCATCGGCATCGATGTCACCTATCCCCTGCACCGCTATTTCCTGTGGGCCAAGCACAACGAGCTGACCCTCGGTCCGGCTTCGGCGCAGCTGGCCCACCTCGGCGCAACCTATTCGGAAGGACCCGCATGACGACAACCGCCAGCCGCACTTTGCAATGGCAGGACATTTCGGTCGGTGACGCGGTCACTCCGCTCGAAATCCCGATCACCACAACGATGATCGTCGCCGGCGCGATCGCCACCCGCGACTTCATGCCGGTGCACCACGACCGCGACTACGCCAAGCAGCAGGGCTCACCCAACCTGTTCATGAACATCCTGACCACCAACGGCTACTGCGTGCGCTTCCTCACCGACTGGGCCGGACCCGAGGCAATGGTGAAGAACCTGTCGATCCGCCTTGGCGTGCCGTGCTTCCCGGACGACCCGCTGCGATTCACCGGCAGCGTCACCGGCAAGACCGAAGGATCGGACGGCGAGAACTTCGTCGAGGTGACCTTCGCCGGCACCAACAGCCTGGGTGACCATGTGTCCGGCACCGCGGTGCTCAGCCTGCTCGACGAGGCCTCAGAAACGAGGCAGGCATGAGCCGGACGCTGCCCGGCGCCGCGGCCATCGTCGGGATCGGCCAGACGGAGTTCTCGAAGGAATCCGGGCGCAGCGAGCTGCAATTGGCGTGCGAGGCGGTCAGTGCCGCACTCGACGACGCCGGCTTGGCGCCCAGTGACGTCGACGGCATGGTCACGTTCACCATGGATTCCAGCGACGAGATCGACATCGCGCGCAACGTCGGGATCGGTGACCTGAGCTTCTTCTCCCGCGTGCACCACGGCGGCGGCGCGGCCGCCGGCACCGTCGTGCACGCGGCGATGGCCGTCGCCACCGGTGTCGCCGACGTGGTGGTGTGCTGGCGCGCGTTCAACGAACGGTCCGGCTTCAGGTTCGGCGGCAGCGGCCGCAGCATGGCCGAAACGCCCTTGTTCATGGCGCATTACGCGCCGTTCGGACTGCTCACCCCCGCTGCCTGGGTCGCGATGCACGCCCAGCGCTACATGTCGACGTACGGGGTCACCAACGAGGACTTCGGCCGGATCGCCGTAATCGACCGCAAGCATGCCGCGACCAACCCGGACGCCTGGTTCTACCAACGCCCGATCACGCTGGAAGACCACCAGAATTCGCGCTGGATCGTCGAACCCGTGCTGCGCCTGCTGGATTGCTGCCAGGAGAGCGACGGCGGCGTCGCGCTGGTCATCACCAGCGCCGAGCGCGCCCGCGACCTGCGCCAGCCGCCCGCCATCATCACCGCGGCCGCCCAGGGCGCGGCCCACAACGGCGAGATGATGACCAGCTACTACCGCGACGAGATCACCGGGCTGCCCGAGATGGGCGTGGTGGGCCGGCAGCTGTGGCGCGACTCGGGCCTCAAGCCGCAAGACATCCAAACCGCCTTCATCTACGACCATTTCACGCCGTTCGTGTTCACCCAGCTCGAGGAGCTCGGATTCTGCGGTCGCGGGGAGGCCAAGGACTTCGCCACCGTCGAACGGCTGTCGCTGGGCGGGGACTTCCCCATCAACACCAACGGTGGCCTGCTCGGCGAGGCCTACATCCACGGCATGAACGGCATCACCGAGGGGGTGCGCCAGGTGCGCGGCACATCGTACAACCAGGTCGACAACGTCGAACACGTGCTGGTCACGTCCGGAACCGGGGTGCCGACCAGCGGCCTGATTCTTGCGCCGGCCGGCTGAGGGGGACCGTCATGCCGAGGCTCGCGCTCCTGACCGCCCACGGCGGGCCCATCGAGCTGGCCGAATTCCCGTTGACCACACCGGCGCCGGGCACCGCGGCGCTGCGTCTGCGGATGGCCGGCATCTGCGGATCCGACCTGCACATCTTTCGCGGCGAGCTGCCGCTGCCGTGCCCGTTCGCCATGGGCCACGAAATGGTCGGCGAGGTAGCCGAACTCGGCGAGGGCCTGACCACCGACGCGACCGGTAAGCCGCTGGCGGTCGGCGATCGTGTGGTGGCGCCGTACTTCTGGTTCTGCGGCAGTTGTCACGCGTGCGCGCGCGGACGCTCCTACGCCTGCCAGAACCTGATGGCCGGCGAATACCGCACCCACGAGCAGGCGCCGCACTTCGTTGCCGCCTACGGCGATTACTACTACACCAGCCGCCGGCAGCCGTTGTACAAAGTTCCCGCGGACCTGCCCGACGAGGCGGTCGCGCCGCTGAATTGCGCCCTCGCCCAAGCGCTTTTCGCACTGCGCGATGTGCGGCTCGGGGACACCGTCGTCATTCAGGGCGCCGGCGGGCTGGGCATCAACGCCGCTGCCGTGGCGCGGACGGCAGGCGCCGGCGCGGTCATCGTCATCGACAAGATCGCCGAACGGCTCGACGTCGCCGCCGGTTTCGGTGCCACCCACTGCATCGACGCCAGCGGGATCTCGGCCGCCGAGGTCACCGAGCGGGTGCGCGAACACACCGACGGCATCGGTGCGGACTGGGTGCTCGAGGTCGTGGGCGTGCCGGGCGTCATCCCGGAGGGGATCGGGTTTCTCAACAACGGCGGCACGTTGCTCGAGGCCGGCAACGTCGGAATGGGACGCACCTTCGAGCTCGACCCCAGCGCATTGGTCTACGGCAACAAGTCCGTGCGCGGCGTGATGCTCTACGACCCGGTCACCCTGGCCACCGGCCTATCGTTCCTGCAGCACACCAGTTTTCCGTTCGACCGGCTGATGCCCAAGCCGTTCCATCTGGCCGACGTCAACGCCGCGTTCGCCTCGGCCGATGCCGGGTTGGTCCCTCGAGGGGCACTGGTTCCGTGACGACTCAGGCGGCTCAGCTGACCGACACCCGCGAGCTCATCGTGGTGTCCGCGTTCGCGTGCTTCGGCAAGCAGGGGTTGCAGAAGGCGACCATCGTCGACATCGCAAAGCACGCCGGGGTATCCCGCAGCACGATCTACGAATACTTCTCCGACAAGGCGTCCATCGTCGAGGCGTGCGCCGAACACGCGTCGCAGCAGTTCTATCGCGAGATGACCAAGGCCATGGACCGCGACGGCGGCACCCTGGAGGACAAGCTGTGTGCCGCAGCGGTCTTCGTCACCCAGGCGCGACGGGCCATCGCCTCGGAGAAGTACTTTGACGAGGATGCCATCAGCCTGCTGCTGACCAAGGACGCCGCTGTGCTGCTGCGCGAATGCGTCGAGTTCTTTGCGCCCTACCTGTCGGCCGCCCGGCTCACGGGCGAGGTGCGCAAGGACCTCGACATAGAAGCCGCCGGTGAATGGTTCGCGCGCATCCTGTTCTCGCTTTTCAGCACACCGTCCTCGACGCTCGACATGGACGATCCGGAGGTGGCGGCGGAATTCGTTCGGGCCCATGTGGTTCGCGGCTTCGCCAGCGATCGTCCACGGCGGCGTTGAGCGCGCGCCCACAGCGTTGAGTGTAAATCCTTGGCGGTGATCGTCGGCGTGTCGCCGCCGTGAGCGCACACCCGAAGCCAACGATTCACACTCGGCGGCCCCGCTGCGCCAGCGCCCGCAGGAAGAACATCAAATTGGCGGGGCGTTCGGCCAGCCGCCGCATGAAGTAGCCGTACCACTGGGTGCCGAACGGCACGTACACCCGCACCTGGTTGCCGGCCGAGGCGAGACGCCGCTGCTCGTCGTCGCGGATGCCATAGAGCATCTGGTATTCGAATTCGCCGACGCGACGGCCCGATTCGCGCACCATCTCGGGCACCGCGCCGATGATCTGCGGGTCGTGGGAGGCCACCATCGGGTAGCCGGACCCGGCCATCAGCACCCGAAGGCACGCCAGATACGAGTCGGTGACCTCGACAGGCTCGCGGTAGGCCAGCGCAGCCGGTTCGTCGTAGGCGCCCTTGCACAGCCGGACCCGGGCGCCGGAGGCGGCGAATTCCTCGCAGTCATCCAGGGTGCGCCGCAGATACGCCTGCAAAACCAGGCCCAGCCAGGGGAATTCGGCGCGCAGGTCGCGCACGATGCGCAGCGTCGAATCGGTGCTGGTGTGGTTCTCGGCGTCCACCGTCGCCCACACGCCCGCGCGCTGGGCGGCGGCGCAGATCGACCACGCGTTCTCCCGCGCGATCTTGTGCCCGTCGCGCTCCAGCCACTGCCCCAGGGCCGACAGCTTGACCGAGACTTCCAGCGGCCGGACGTCGTCGCCCGCTGCGCCGAGCCCGCCGAGCGTGTCGATCAGACCGAGGTAGGTCCGCACCACCGCGTCGGCGTCGTCGGCGTTGGCGACGTCCTCGCCCAGATAGTCGATGCTGACGAGTCGGCCCGAATCACGAAGCACCGTTGCGCTGTTCAGCACGGAATCGATGGTTTCCCCGGGCACGAATCGCTGCACGACCTTACGGGTGACCGTCAGCCGTTCGGCGGTGCGGCGCAACCCTTCGCGCCGGCCCGCGGCCAGGATCGCCGGGCGCAGGGTGGTGGCGAACAGTCCGGCCATCAGTCGGCGCCCATGTGCGGATAGCTGTGGTCGGTCGCCGGGATGAAGGTCTCCTTGATGGTGCGAGCCGACGTCCAGCGCAACATGTTCAGCATCGATCCGGCCTTGTCGTTGGTACCCGAGCCGCGCGAACCCCCGAACGGCTGCCGCCCGACGACCGCGCCGGTCGGCTTGTCATTCACGTAGAAGTTCCCGGCCGCGAACCGCAACCGGTCCTGCGCGGCCAGCACGGCGTCGCGGTCGTCGGCAATGACCGCGCCGGTCAGCGCGTAGCGCGACCCCGCGTCGACGACGTCGAGGATTCGCTCGTAATCGTCGTCGGGGTACACGTGCACCGACAGCAGCGGGCCGAAGTATTCCGTCGCGAACGACTCGTCGGACGGGTCGTCGGACAGCAACACCGTGGGCCGCACGAAATAGCCTTCGCTGTCGTCGTATTCGCCACCGACGGCGATGGTGACGTGCGGCGCGCCCTTGGCCCGCTCGATGGCGTCGACGTTCTTGATGAAGGCGCGCCGGTCGATCAGCGCTCCCCCGTAATTGGTCAGATCGGTCACGTCGCCGTAGCGCAGCGCGGCGGTCTTCCCCAGGAAGTCGTCACCCATGCGGCGCCACACCGACTGCGCGACGAAGGCCCGCGACGCGGCCGAGCATTTCTGCCCCTGGTAGTCGAACGCGCCGCGAATCAGCGCCGTGCACAACACCT
The DNA here is from genome assembly GCF_001665835.1 of Mycobacterium colombiense. GTDB lineage: Bacteria > Actinomycetota > Actinomycetes > Mycobacteriales > Mycobacteriaceae > Mycobacterium > Mycobacterium colombiense_A. The sequence continues at coordinate 47,444 of NZ_LZSX01000072.1, forward strand.
CCGGGCGTGCCGAGGCGTGGGCGACGACGAAGTCCTTGCCGCCGGTCTCGCCGACCAACCGCGGATAGCTGTGGTAGCGGCCGATATTGGTGCCCACCTGCTGCCACAAGTGCTGGAAGGTGGCCGTCGACCCGGTGAAGTGGATGCCCGCCAGCCGCGGATCGGCCAGTGCCACATCGGAAACGGCGAGGCCGTCACCGGTGACCAGGTTGATCACCCCGGGCGGGAGTCCCGCGGCCTCGAGCAGCTGCATGGTCAGATACGCCGACAGCGTCTGGGTGATCGACGGCTTCCACACCACGGTGTTGCCCATCAGCGCCGGAGCTGTCGGCAGGTTGCCCGCGATCGAGGTGAAGTTGAACGGCGTGATCGCGTAGACGAAGCCGTCCAGCGGTCGGTACTCGCTGCGGTTCCACTCTCCCGGCCCGCTGATCGGCTGCTGCGCCAGGATCTGTCGTGCGAACGCGACGTTGAATCGCCAGAAGTCGATCTGCTCGCACGGCGAGTCGATCTCGGCCTGATAGACCGACTTGGACTGGCCGAGCATCGTCGCGGCGGCGATCTTCTCCCGCCATGGCCCGGCCAGCAGGTCGGCGGCCCGCAGGAACACCGCCGCCCGCTCGTCGAAGGGCAGTGCGGCCCATGCGCGTTTCGCGGCCATCGCGGCCTCGACCGCCGCCGTCGCGTCCGCGTGCCCGCCGTTGGTCAGGGTGCCCAGCCTCGCGGCGTGCCGGTGTGGCTGGACGACGTCGATGCGCTCACCGTCGCCCATCCGGTGGGTGCCGCCGATGACATGCGGCAGGTCGATCGGGCCATCGGCCAGCGTGGCCAGTTCGGTGCGGAGCCGGGCGCGTTCCGGCGAGTGTGGCGCATAGTCGTGGACCGGCTCGTTGGCCGGCATCGGGACCTGGGTTATCGCGTCCATGCTGCAAGGATCCTCGCGGCGGCCCGGCGAAGAATTAGCCGATCGGACAATACAGGCCGGTAGCCGTAGTAAAATCGGACAACATGGCCGGTGTGGGGCTGGGGCAGCTGCTACTCGCGCTGGACGCGACCCTGGTGAGCCTGGTCGACGCGCCCCGCGGCCTGGACCTGCCGGTGGTGTCGGCGGCGCTGATCGACTCCGACGACGTGCGGCTCGGGCTGGCGGCCGCGGCGGGCTCGGCCGATGTCTTCTTCCTGCTGGGGGTCGCCGACGACGAGGCGCTGCGCTGGGTGGGCAAGCAGGCGCGCGAGCGCGTTCCGGTGGCCATCTTCGTCAAGGAGCCGTCGAACGCGTTGGTGGCCAAGGCCGTTGCGGCGGGCTCGGCCGTGGTGGCCGCCGACCCGCGGGCCCGCTGGGAGCGCCTCTATCAGTTGGTCAACCACGTGTTGGAGCATCACGGGGACCGCGCGGATGCGACGGACGACTCGGGCACCGACCTGTTCGGGTTGGCCCAGTCGCTCGCCGACCGCATTCACGGCATGGTCAGCATCGAAAACGCCCAATCGCACGTGCTGGCCTATTCCGCCTCCAACGACGAAGCCGACGAGCTGCGCCGCCTTTCCATCCTGGGCAGGGCGGGCCCGCCCGAGCATCTCGAGTGGATCGGCCAATGGGGCATCTTCGACGCGTTGCGGTCGGGCGGCGACGTCGTCCGCGTCGCCGAGCGGCCCGAGCTGGGGCTGCGTCCGCGACTCGCCGTCGGCATCCACCGGCCCGCACCGGATGCGCGACGGCCGCCGGTGTTCGCCGGAACCATCTGGGTGCAGCAAGGCTCGCAACCACTGGCCGAGGACGCCGAGGAAATCTTGCGGGGTGCCGCCGTGCTGGCCGCCCGCATCATGTCGCGGCTGGCTGCCCGGCCGTCGACGCACGCCCGGCGCGTGCAGCAACTCCTCGGCCTCGCCGATGCGGAGACCCCTGCGCACGTCGATGTTGCCGCGGTTGCCGGTGAACTCGGGCTGGCCGCCGACGGCGACGCGGCTCTGATCGGTTGGGACGCGGCGGACGGCTCACCCGGTCACGGCCGGCTTGCCGACGTTATCGCCCTGAGCGCCAGTGCTTTTCGCACTGACGCCCAGGTCGCGTCGAACGGCACGCGCACGTATGTCCTCCTCCCCCAGACGCGCAACCGGTCGGTCACCTCGTGGGTGCGTGGCACCATCGGCGCCATGCGCGCCGAACTCGGAGTGCAGCTCCGGGCGGCCATCGCCGCACCGATCGCCGGTCTGGCCGGGATTGCGGCGGCGCGCATCGAGGTGGACCGCGTGCTGGACAGCGCTGAGCGGCACCCGATTTCGTTCGGGCAGGTGACGTCGCTGGCCGAAGCGCGTACCACCGTGCTGCTCGACGAGATCGTGACCCTGGTCGGCAGCGACGAGCGATTGATCGATCCGCGGATCGTGGCGCTGCGCGAGGACGAGCCGGTGCTCGCCGAGACGCTGCGGGTCTATCTGGACGCCTTCGGCGACATCGCCGCGGCCGCAAAAGCGTTGCGGGTGCATCCGAATACGGTTCGATACCGGGTGCGCCGGGTCGAGAAATTGTTGTCGACGTCGCTGGGCGATCCCGAGGTGCGGCTGCTGTTTTCGCTGGGACTGCGGGTGCTGGAAAGTCGTTGACCCGCCCGACACCGGGATCGATTCCCACCACCACCAGTGGCAAGATCCGGCGGGCCGCATGCGTCGAGCAGTACCGCCGCCGGCGGTTCACCCGACTGGACGCTTAGCCCTATTGGCTGTTCGCCGTCTGGGCTTCCTCCAGGAAGCGACCCACCACGTCGGGGCCGGTGGAGTGCATCTTGATGGACAGTTCGAGCAACCTGTCCTTGGCCTGCTTGGGCAGCAGCTCGATCGAGCGAGTGGTGGCCGAGTCATACTTCGCCCCGGGAAAGCGCTGCAGCAGAACGTCTTTCTGCTCGTCGGTGGCGTAGATCTCGAGTAGCTTCATGCCGGCGAACGCCTCGATCGCCTGGTCCGCCATTCCGGCATTCGCCAGCGCTTCCAGCCTTTCCTCGTTGATCCAGACGTTGACCTTGATCTTCTTCTCGCCGTTGCTCATGAGTTCTCCAACTGGTTCAGCGTAAAGACCGGCAATCTGTCTTTCAGGTATTCCTCGGTGACGAACGGCGAGCCCTGGCCGTACTTGGCGGCGCTGTCCATCACGACTTCGAAAACCTCGTGCCGCATCACCTTTTGGGTCGGCTTGACCTCGTCGGTCAGGATGCTTCGAATCAGGCTGCCGCTGAAGCTTTGTGACTGGTCGTCGTGACCGCACAGGGCCGAGTTGGTGACCTCCTGGCACACCGGGCAGTACCAGTTCTCGCGCAGGAACACCGGTTTGATGCCCAGCTCGCTGCGGTGTTGCTTGAGGATGTTTTGGGAATCGTAGGGGTGGTAGAAATCGCCGACGCCGGCGTGGTCTCGCCCGAACATGTGATGCGTACAGCCGAGGTTCGTCCGCAGGATCGCGTGGAAGATCGCCTCACGCGGCCCGGCGTAGCGCATGTCCCACAGCGTGAACGACACCAGGTGGACGTCCTCGCGGAAATACCCACTGGTCCGCAACTCGTTCTGTGCCAACAGGATTGCCTCGTCGATGTAGTCGCCGACGCGCTTCTGGCCGATGATGGCATTGACCAGCACGCCGGTGTTCAGGCTGTCGACGGGCTGGTCCTCGTTGGCGGCCAGCCACGCCTGCTTCATCAAGGCTTCGTGGCCGGTGTGCGGGACGTTGCGGGTTTGATGGGCGACGGCGCGCACCCAGTTCTTTTCCGCCAGCGCATCCTTGTGCTGCCGCGGCGTGAGCCAGAAGCGCTTGAAGGGTTCGTTGAACACCGGCTCGTTGATGAGCGTGATGTCGCCGCCGATGAACCGATTCGCATAAGCCAGCGTCTTCTTGACGCCCGGGTGCCGGGGGTCGATGGTGCCGTAGGTTTTTTCGGCCATCCTCTCCAGGTCGTACTGGTAGATCTCGGAGACCTCGAAGAGCGCCATCGGGGCATCGAGATATTCGAGGACGACGCGTTCGCCCTCCTTCACCCCGTACTTTTCGACGTCTTCCGCCGAAAGGTCGAAGACGATCGGGATGCTCCACAGCGTGCCGTCCGGCAGCTTGAAGTCGTCCAGCGTGCCATCCACTTCGCGCCGGCCCATGAACCCGGTCAGCGGGGTGAAGAACCCGTAGGACAGGCTGATCACCTCGTGCGCGGTGGCTTTCGAGATCGGGATGCGCGGCAACCCAGCGATCTGACCCGCCGCATTCTCCGTGGACACCCGTTCCACGATCGGCTTGCCGTTATGACCTTGATAGCTCATGAAAGTGACCTCGTTTCGGTATTCAGCGGTTGCCCGTGGACGGCTCCCGACGCCGTCACTGCCGGACCCGTCCGCTAAGCGTCTGGCCGGACCGGGGCCGAGATGACGCCAGCCCGCTCGAGATGGGCGATCACTTCCTCGGCCAACGTGTCCGCGTCCTTGTTGCCGCCTTCGAGCCGCAGCTCGGGCTGCGCCGGGGCCTCGTAGGGATCGTCGATTCCGGTGAAACCTTTGATCTCGCCGGCGCGGGCTTTCTTGTACAGCCCCTTGGGGTCGCGCTGCTCGCAGATCTCAATCGGGGTGTCGATGAAGATCTCCTGGAAATCGCCGTCGTTCAGGGTGGCCCGGATGGCGTCGCGATCACGCACGTACGGGCTGATGAACGCCGTCAGCGCGATGGTGCCGGACTCGCAGAACAGCTTCGCGACCGCGCCGATACGACGGATGTTCTCCTCGCGGTCCTGGGCGGAAAATCCCAGTCCGAACCGCTTCGCGAACTCGGGCCCGTGGCGCTCCTCGAGAAGGTCCGGGCCGGCATTGAGTCCATAGCGGACGTTGTCCCCGTCCAGCAGGTAGCTGCGGATGCCTCGCTCGTAGAGCTTCTGCTCGACGACGTTGGCCACCGTGCTCTTGCCGCTGCCGCTCAGGCCGGTGAACCAGATGACGCAGCCCTTGTGACCGTTGAGTCTTTCGCGTTCGGCGCGGCTTATCTGGTGTTCGTGCCAGGTGATGTTGTTCGACATTGCCAGCTCCTGTTCACAACGTTTCAGCCGGCGCCGACGAAACCCTGACGGCCACTTGCCATCCTCCGCATCACCGGTCGCCGCACCGGCGGCCGGCAGGGCGTTGCGCCCGCTCCGCAGGATTTGTTTGCCTGCCGACACCGACGCCCGGCTTCGGTGCGGCAACCTCGCCACGCCGATCCCGGCCACACACCTTCACCATATTGTTTATCAATCAATCCGGATCAGAACCAGTCCACAAGTAAAGATGGCCAATTTACGGGAGTTTTTTCGCTTCCCGGCGGCCCCGCCGCGCTGTCCCCCGCCGGGCCCGGTTTCGGGTCCGGCGGCAAATGAAATCACGTCCGGTTCGGTATGCCGATCGGCGCATTGACGCCGGAGAACGCCGCCGTGCGCGGGCGGCGTCATGATGCAAATGGTGACGCGTCGACACCCCCGTTGCGACCTGTCGTGTCGCCGCCGCACCGCGGCCCGTGCCCGGAGGAGTCATCCGGCCCGCGTCCCGGGCGCCCGGCGCCACAGGTTCGGGCCTTGCCCACAGCGAAGGGGGATTGCCGTTCGGTATCACGCCGCTCGGCCCTGAACGCGGTTCAACAGGACATGCCACGTAGGCGTGAGCCGGGTTAGCTGTTAATCTTCTGTACATCCAGTGTTCGGGGTTGTCCGGCGGGTGTCGGTGGGCTTCACTCAGGCGGACGTAATTTGCCGTGCCCGGATCGGGTGCGCGGGCGGCGAGACACGATGACGGCGGGATTCGTCATGACCGCCCGTAGCTACCGTTCGAGACGGCCGCCTCGACCAGGTCTCAAGCCGGCCGGCAAACGCACGGCGGGCGTGCGACGCGGGGGAGGCGAATGCTTGATTACGGGGCGCTGCCCCCAGAAATCAACTCGACCAGAATGTATGCCGGTCCAGGCTCAGGGCCGCTGATCGACGCGGCGGCCGCCTGGGACGTATTGGCCAACGGACTCGAGACGGCCTCGCGCGGCTACGCCTCGGTGCTCGCCCGGCTGGAAAGCGAAAGCTGGTCTGGCGGTGCGTCGGCCGCGATGGCCACCGCGGCCGCTCCATACCTGGCATGGATGGCCAACGCGGCGGCACACGCGGAGGAAGCCGCCGGGCAGGCCCGCGCCGCGGCGGCCGCCTACGAGACGGCGTTCGACGCCACCGTGCCGCCCGCCCTGGTGACCGCCAACCGCACCTTCTTGGCGCAGCTGGTCGCCAGCAACCTCCTGGGGCAGAACACCGCGATGATCGGGGCCACCGAGGGCACCTACTCCGAGATGTGGGCCCAGGATGCCGGCGCGATGTACGGCTACGCCGCATCATCGTCGGGCGCGACCACGCTCAGGCAGTTCGGCCAACCGCCCCAGACCACGACCTCCGACGGGCAATCCACCCAGACCGCCGCGGTGACCCACGCAGCCGGCGGCTCGGCGGCCGGACAGTCGCACGCCGCCCTGTCCCGAACGATGTCGACCGTGCCGCAACAGCTCCAAACCCTTTCCACCACAAGCTCTTCGGGCTCGTCCTCGTCGTCGGGGTCGTCCTCCGCGCTAGGCGCGGTAAGCGATTTCAACACGCTGACGGCGCCGGTGAACCTCGGCGACGCCATGAGCCGCACCGTCACTTCGGCGGGAACCTTCGGCACCCGGCTGCTCCCCTCCAACCTTCAGGCGGCGGGCGGAGCCGCCAAAGCCGCCGCGGCTGCCAGCGCCTCAACCGGCCCGGCACGCGTGGCAGGTCCGACGCTGGCGAGCACGGGCAGCGCGACCGCGGTAGGCCGGTTGTCCGTTCCGCAAAGCTGGGCGGCCACAAATCCGGCGGTCACCAGCGTCGCCGAGGCGCACTGGCTGTCGGACGCCGAGCTCGACGCGGGCCCGTCATGGCACGAGGCCCCGGCGACCAACGTGTGGAACGGGGCGCCGCCGGCGGCGGGGTCGAGGGTCCGGACTCTTGTCGCGGCCCTCGGTCAACAACGTGCTGCGCGTGACGCCGCGTCAGTTCAAGATGCCGCGCCCTTCCGCCGGCGGATAGCCGATCGGGTTCCACCCTCCAGTTGACCTTTAGGAACCATGCCAGCTCAGCGGGAGTTAAGAAGTGCGGCTGGGCATACAAAAACGGCGCACGAATCTTCCAGGGCCGCGAAACCCGCGCCGTGAGCGCGCGATTGCGTCATTCCTCGCGCACCGGCGCGAGGAATGACGTGGACACGTTGGGCCGAAATCGAAAATCCCGCGTTTACAACGTAATTCGATCGTGGCTACGTTTTGCTGGCTTGTTCGGACTCGCCGGACCCTTCTTGCTTCGCGGGATCCTCGATGACGTGGTACGCCGGGTCAACCAACGACATGGGCCGGTTGCCGGTCTGCTTGGGCTTACCCGTGATCCGCAGCAGCTGACCGGGCGCTATGTCGGCACCGCCCCGCCCCGAACGGAACGTGACGCAGATTTCGCCGCTATTGTCGCCGACGACAACCCGGCGGCGGGTCCGCCTGCCCTCGTTGACGTCCTCTACTTCGTTGACCCGTCCCTCAAAAGTGGCGCGCTGGCCGGGTATCAGACCCGAGACCGTGATCGGCGCCGGCCCGCGGTCGGGATGTTCATAGGCTTCGACGTCCCGCTGCTCGTCTTGGCTGATCCAGGCTTCCACCTTGTCGAGCTCGCGCGCGATCCGTTGCTCGAAGTTGTCCGGGTACGCCTGCTGAATCCGCGTCTGCACGTCGTAGGGCACGATCGTCGCCGCGGCGTCCGGAATCAGGCTGACCGCCCGGGAGACCTTGTCCGCGGTGCGGTCGTGCAGCAGCCGGCCCAGCAGTGGTGCGTACGTGCGGCGTGGAAGCAACACCGTGACGTTGGTGTTCCGCTGCTCATCGCGCGCGTTGGCGACCAGCACCTGCGCGGCCCGGGTGATCCGCCGGTCCGGGCAGTCCACCACCCGCAACGGGGTGTCGAGTTCGAAGTGATCCCAACGCGTTCGGATCAACTGGGCATGGGCTTCATCGACCATGAAGTGCACCGCGACCAGTTCGTCGGCCCGTAGTCCACGGCCGTAGCGCAGCGCTTCAATGACCGCGAGGTCCACTGAGTTCACAAACACGAAGACCTTGTGCCGGGCATACTTCACCAACTCCGGTCGGTCGGTGCGGAACATCTCGAGAATGGCCGCCTCGGCGCGATATTCGCGGTTGAGTCGCATCAGCACGAAGACCAGCACGGGGAACACGACGACCACCAACCACGCGCCCTCGGTGAACTTCGCCACCGCGAAGATGCCCACCACGATTGTCGACAAAATCGCCGCGGACAGGTTGATCGCCAGCCGACGTCGCCAACCCGGCTCACGCTGGGTCAAATGGTGTTTGGTCATTCCGTAGCCCGCCATCGAGAACCCGGTGAACACGCCGATCGCGTAGAACGGAACCAAGGCGTTGACCGAACCGCCCGTCGCCAGCAGCAACGCAACCGACAGCGCGGTGAGGGCGATGATGCCGTTCGAAAACACCAGGCGGTGACCGCGTTTCATCAACTGACGCGGCAGGAAGCGGTCTTCGGCAACGAAGCTCGCCAGGGCGGGGAATCCGTTGAAACTGGTATTGGCCCCGGTGAACAGGATCGCGGCGGTAGACGCCTGAACGAGGATATACAAGACGTTGCCGATCGTCCCATTGCCGAAGACCGCGCGGGCAACCTGCGATAGTACGGACGGAAATCCGGCGACATACGGCGTTGCGTGGGTGACAAACGTCAGATACGCGACACCGGTCAGCAAGAATCCGAGTATGCAGGCCATAACGGTGAGAACGCGGCGGGCGTTGCGGCCCTGCGGCTTACGGAAAACGTTGACCGTGTTGGAGATCGCTTCGACCCCCGTCAGCGACGAACCGCCGTTGGCGAACGCGCGCAGCAATACCAGGACCGTCGCGCCCATCACCAAACCGTCGCCCTGATGGATCGGCACTGTTCCGGCAATGTGCTGGGCATCGTAAGTCGGTAATTGCCAAAATAATTCGCGGATGACGCCGGTCAGGATCGTCAGGCCGATCATCGCGACGAAAAAGTAGGTCGGGGCCGCGAATTGCACGCCCGCTTCCCGCAATCCGCGCAGGTTCGCGTAACAGATGACCAGCACGACGCCGACGGTGATCGCGAGGCTGTAGGGTCCCAGTGCCGGCAGCGCCGACGCCACCGCGACCGTCCCGGCCGCCGCCTGGACGGCCACCGTAACGACATAGTCGATCAGCAGCGCGGCGGCGGCCACCTGCGCCACCCGAGGTCCGAAGTTTTCCCGCGCCACGATGTAGGAACCGCCCGCACGCGTGTAGGCCATGACGACCTGCCGATACGACGCGGCCACCAACACCAGAATCACCAAAATCGCGGCGTTGATGGGCAGCAACAGCGCAAAAGCCGCAAGCCCGGCGTTGGGCAGCAGCTCGATCAAAATCTGTTCGGTGCCATAGGCGGTGGATGAGATCGCGTCCGGCGACAGCGCACCCAGTGCAATGGGATTGGATAGCTTCTCGGTTGACAGACTCTCGTTGATCAGCGGCTTTCCGAGAAAGATGCGTTTGGCGATGTCCCCGACCGAGGTTGGGATGTACGTCTTGCCCGCCGTAGTCGTCACGACATGCATTCTGCCGCTCGCCTCGCCGGTGCGGCAGGTGGTCCGGCTAACTCAGCCGCTGCACGGCGGCGGCGATCCGCTCGTCGCTGGCGGTCAGCGCGACCCGCACGTGCTGCGCACCGCGCGGCCCGTAGAAATCGCCCGGCGCCACCAGGACGCCGCGCTGCGCCAGCCAGGCGACGCTGTCGTGGCACGGCTCGCCGCGGGTGGCCCACAGATAGAGGCCGGCTTCGGAGTGGTCGATGGTGAAGCCGGCCGAACGCAGCGCGGGCAGCAGCGCCGCGCGGCGCCGTTCGTAGCGCTCCCGCTGCGCCAGCTCGTGGGCGTCGTCGTCCAGGGCCGCCACCATGGCCGCCTGCACCGGCGTTGGCACCATCATCCCGGCGTGCTTACGCACGGCGAGCAGCTCAGCGATCAGCTCGGGGTCGCCGGCGACGAAACCGGCCCGGTATCCGGCCAGCGAGGAGCTCTTGGACAGGGAGTGGATCGCGAGCAGGCCGGCATGGTCGCCGTCGCACACCGAGGGATGCAGGATCGACAGCGGCTGGTCGTCCCAGCCCAGCCCCAGATAGCACTCGTCGGAGGCCACCACGCAGCCCCTGTCGCGCGCCCAGCCAACCACTTTGCGCAAGTGATCGGCGCCCAGGACGCGTCCGGTCGGATTGCTCGGCGAGTTCAGGTAGTACAGCGACGGCGATTGCGGGCCCAGCTGGGTCAGCGAATCCGCGCGCAGCACCCGCGCCCCGGCCAGCCGGACCCCGACGTCATAGGTCGGATACGCCAGCTCGGGCACCACAATCAGGTCCGCGGGGCCCAGGCCCAGCAGCGTGGGCAGCCAGGCGATGAGCTCCTTGCTGCCGATGACCGGGAGCACGGCCGCCTCGGTCAGCCCGGTGATGCCGAACCGGCGGTCCAGCGCGGCGACCACCGATTCGCGCAGCCGGGCGGTGCCCATCGTGGCGGGATAGCCCGACGCCGAAGCGGCGGCGGCCAGCGCCTCCTGGATCACCGGGGCGACCGGGTCGACCGGGGTGCCGACGGAGAGGTCGACGATCCCGTCCCTATGGGCGCCGGCCTGTGCTTTCGCGTCGGCCAGGGTGTCCCAGGGGAACTCCGGCAGGGACGCCGATACCGCAGGCCGGCGCTTTTTGAGCTGGTGTGGCACCGGGCCGCTCAGTCGCCTTCGCCCTGCGGTGGCAGATCCTTGACCACTTGCGGGTCGTTCTCGGTCATGCCGACCTTGGCCGCGCCGCCGGGCGATCCCAGCTCGGCGAAAAAGTCCGCGTTGATCTGCGTGTACTGGCTCCACTGGTCCGGCACGTCGTCTTCGTAGTAGATCGCTTCGACGGGGCAGACCGGCTCGCACGCCCCGCAGTCGACGCATTCGTCGGGGTGGATGTAGAGCATCCGAGCGCCTTCATAGATACAGTCGACCGGGCACTCCTCGATACAGGCTTTGTCCTTGATGTCGACACAGGGTTCGGCGATCGTGTACGTCACAGACGTCTCCTCCATGTACTAGGCCATCTCGTGGGCTGAAATGTGGCTGCTGTTCAGCTCGCACCGGCGCGTTCGAGCGCTTCCGATGAAGCTTTCGGTTACTGATACTAGACGTTGCAGATACAGGTCAACCATTTGGCGCCCCTGTCGGTATACAGATTTAAGACCGGCAGTCTCGGAGGCCGCGACCGGGTCCCGTTTCGCCGAGGGCGAACACCGCTGACAGGCCGCTGACCTGCGAAGAGTAACGCTCCGGTGGTGGCGGTCGATAGCTCTTGCGTTGCGAGCACGCTCACGGGGCCTGGTAATCTCAACCGAAAGACGGCAACCGCTGGGCAGACGTTCTCGCCGTAATAGCGGTGCATTAACTCGGGGAAGGTGTCCACATGAGGCTGTCGTTGAGCAAATTGGGCGTTGCGGTTGGCAGCGCGGCGGTGGCGTTGACGGCCGCGGCCGGGGTCGCATCGGCTGACCCGTCGGACGCGATCATCAACACCACCTGCAACTACGGGCAGGTCATCGCGGCGCTGAACGCGACCGACCCGGCCGCTGCCCAGCAGCTGAACTCGTCGCCGGTCGCGCAGTCCTACATCCGCAACTTCCTGGCGGCGCCGCCGCCGAAGCGCCAGCAGATGGCCCAGCAGATTCAGGCCATGCCGTCGGCGCAGAAGTACTACGACGACATCAACCAGGTCGCGGTCACCTGTAACAACTACTGAGCCGATCGCTTCGCACGAAGCGGTTCAGTAACCGCCGAGCAGGCGGCGTACCCGGCCCAGGTTTTCCGGCCCGACGCGGCTGCGAATGCGTGATGGATCGGCGGGCCTACGGCCCCACAGCAGCAGCACGCGCGCGGCCGCGTCGGTTTCCAGGGTGGCCGGCCCGTCCGGCTCGGCCAACGCGATGGTGATCTGATCCGGATCGGCGGCCAGGACCACGTCGTCGGTGCCGTCGGCTCGCAGACGGGCCTGGATGCGCTCACCCGGCTCCAGCTGCTTGGCCCCCTTCACCAGCAGCGGCCTGCCGACCGCGAGGACGCTGTGCGTGGTCATCCACGGCTCGGCCAGCCGGGCCTGGGCGGCCGGCTCGTCTCCGGTGATGTCCCAGCCGTGCAGGACGAGCTCCTCGCGCATGTGCTCGGCGAACCAGGGCACCTTCATGGTGCGGCCCGTCCAGGCGACATCGGTGTCGGCGGGCACTCCTTCGGCCGCCACCGCGACATCGTTGAGGGTGGCCATCCGGTCCAGCAGCGCGTCCCACAGATCCGCGTCGTTCAGTGCGCGCAGCGGGCCCTCGCGTTCCTCGAAGCCGCGGGTGGCGACGGGCTCACCCGCCAGATGGCCGCCGAGCACCCGGGCGAGTTCTTCGGCGTTTCCCGCCTGATGGACGACGATGTCGCGCACCGTCCAGGCTTCACACCAGGTGCCGGCGTCCGGTCCGTGGCTGCGCACCGCGTCCACGAATGGCGCCCACTCCGGAAATCGGTCGTCGTCGATTCGTCGCTTCACGGCTTTGGGTATACCCGCCGCCTGTGACAAGAAAGCGAACTACGCGGCCAGGGTCGTGTAGTCGGTGGTTCGTTGCCGCCCCGGGCGACCGATGCCCTCGGCGATCGCGATCAGCTCGGCCACCGTCTTGGCCGAACCGAATTCCGAGCCGGCCATCCGCGAGATGGTCTCCTCCATCAACGTGCCGCCCAGATCGTTGGCTCCGCCGTTCAGCATCACCTGCGTGCGCTCGACACCGAGCTTGACCCAGCTGGTCTGAATCTGAGATATGCGACCGTGCAACATGATTCGAGCCAGCGCGTGCACCGCCCGGTTGTCGCGATGGGTGGGCCCGGGACGCGACGCGCCGGCCAGATACAGCGGCGAGCTCTGGTGCACGAACGGCAACGGCACGAATTCGGTGAAACCGCCGGTGCGGTCCTGAATGTCGCGCAGCACGTTGAGGTGGCCGACCCAGTGCTGCGGGCTGTCGACGTGGCCGTACATCATGGTCGACGACGACCGCAGCCCCACCTCGTGTGCGGTGCTGACGATTTCGATCCACAGCGACGTCGGCAACTTGCCCTTGGTCAGCACCCAGCGCACTTCGTCGTCCAGGATCTCGGCGGCGGTGCCGGGGATGGTGTCCAGCCCGGCCTCGCGCAGGCTGATCAGCCACTCACGAATGCTCAACCCGCTCTTGGTCACGCCGTTGGCGATCTCCATCGGGGAAAACGCGTGCACGTGCATCGACGGCACCCGCGCTTTGACCGCCCGGACCAGGTCGGCGTAGCCGGTGACCGGCAGCTCGGGGTCGATGCCGCCCTGCATGCACACCTCGGTGGCGCCTTCGACGTGCGCCTCCCAGGCGCGGTCGGCGACCTCGTCGGTGGACAGCGAGTACGCGTCGGCGTCGCCCTTGCGCTGCGCGAACGCGCAGAACCGGCACCCGGTGTAGCAGATGTTTGTGAAGTTGATGTTGCGGTTCACCACGAAGGTCACGTCATCACCGACGGTCTCGCGGCGCAACGTATCCGCAAGGGCGGCAACGGCATCCAGCGCCGGACCGTCGGCGGTCGCCAGCGACAGGTATTCGCTGTCGGAGCATCCGGCGGGGTCGCGTTCGGCGGAGCGCAGCGCCGCCAGCACGTCGGTGTCTAGGCGTTCGGGCGCATTGGCGCCTTGGGCGGCCAGTTCGTGGACGTGGGCACGGATCGATTCCCAGTCGCCGAAGGCGCTGTCGATGTCGCTGCGGGTTTCGGTGTTGCGGCCCTCGCTGTCGATCGCCGCGTTGAGGTCGACCCGGCCCGCGGAGCCGACGTCGTCGGGCTCCTGCCAGGGCATCCCCACCGGGTTGACGTCGCGAGCCAGACCGGTCGCCGGATCGGCCAGCGCGCTCACGTGTCCCTGCACGCGCGGGTCGATCCAGGCCGAGCCCGCTTGCACGTATTTGGGCTGTGCGGTCAGCCGCTGAACCAGCTCATAGCCGGCCTCGGCGGTGACGGCGGCCAGTTCGTCCAGGGCCGGCCACGGCCGCTCCGGGTTGACGTGGTCGGGTGTGAGCGGTGAAACTCCGCCCCAGTCGTCGACTCCGGCGCCGATCAGCGCCAGGCACTCGTCGCGAGACACCAGGTTGGGGGGCGCCTGAATGCGCATCCCGGGGCCGAGCACCAACCGCGCCACCGCCACCGTCGCCAGGTAGTCCTCGATGCCTGCGTCGGGGACGGTGGCCATCGCGGTGTGTTCCTTGGCCCGGAAATTCTGCACGATCACTTCCTGCACGTGCCCGAACTCCTTGTGCGACTTGCGAATCGCGTGCAAGGTGTCGGCACGTTCGGCGAGGGTCTCGCCGATGCCGACCAGCAGGCCGGTGGTGAACGGAATCGACAACCGGCCCGCGTCGGTCAGAGCGCGCAGGCGAACGGCCGGATCCTTGTCCGGGCTGCCATAGTGCGCAAGCCCTTTCGTCTCGAACAGCCGCCGCGACGTCGTCTCGAGCATCATGCCCATCGACGGCGCCACCGGCTTGAGCCGTGCCATCTCCGACCAGCTCATCACGCCGGGGTTCAAGTGCGGCAGCAGGCCGGTTTCCTCCAGCACCCGGATCGCCATCGCCCGCACGTAGGACAGCGTGGAGTCGTAGCCACGCGCCTCCAGCCACTCGCGCGCCTCCGGCCAGCGATCCTCGGGTCGATCACCGAGCGTGAATAGCGCTTCCTTGCAACCTAATTCGGCGCCACGGCGGGCGATGTCGAGGATCTCGTCGGGCTCCAGATACATGCCGGCGCCCTGGGCGCGCAGCTTGCCCGGGACGGTGACGAAGGTGCAGTAATGGCAGCTGTCCCGGCACAGGTGGGTGACCGGGATAAAAACCTTGCGTGAGTAGGTGATCGGCAGCCCGCCGCCCGGGCCGCGGCGTCCGGCCGACTCCAGACCGGCGTCGCGCACCCGCGCCGCGCTGGCGCACAGATCCGCGAGATCCGCGCCGCGCGCGGTCATCGCGACCGCGGCCTCGTCGATGTTCAGCGCCACACCATCTCGAGCCCGTCGCAATACCCGTCGCAGCGCGGAGGCACTGACCTCGGTGGAGGCCTTGGCCGGAACCACAGGGTTAGGCAAAGCGGTAGGCTCCTCGCCCGGAGTCAACAGCACTTTGGTGTAACTCCCCGACGATCGAATTTCATCCGTGCGTCCCAACATGTGAAATCGTGGCACCCGTTGGCGGGTCCCGTCTGGGCAACAGTCAACAGTAGCGGCACACCCGCGCGGGCAAGCGGGCGACATCCCGGCCGAACGTCAGACGCCCCGACTGCGCCGCCACAGCACCCACACGGGCGGTACGACCCCCAGGACCAGCAACAATAAGGCCCCGTAGGCCATCAGGCCGCGGCCCCCCAGGATGACGTCGTCGGCCGGGCCGCCCATGCTGATCACCGCCACCGTCAGCAGCCAGGTCCACAACGGCAACGCCGCGAGCCGCGGCGAGCGGGTCCAGCGACCGGCGGCCCACACCAGTGCCGCGTTGACCAGTCCAGAAATCAGTCCACTGATGGGAAACGGGACCGTCCCGATATAGAGAGGCAGCAGCAGAGCTCCGGCAAGCGCGGAGAGCGCCCCGTCGACCGCCAAGAGGGCCAACACGACGAAACGGATCGCGGGGTCGGTTGCGCCGCTGTCGTCGACGGACGCGACGCGTGCCTTGGTTTCGGTCAGGTCGGGACGCTGTCGATGTTGGACATGATGGAGCCGATAACCCACTGCAGGCTATCCAGCCGGTCCTGCCAGTGCTGCTGATTAGGGTCCAGGTCGGGGTCCATGCGAATTCCTTCCGTGGCTGCCTGATTGGCAGCCTACCGTGCCGGGACCGCGGGGAAACCAAGCCCTGCGAGCAGGTCCGTTTCCCAGCCGCGCCCGTCGCGCTCCCCCGCGTCCCCGGCGGCCAGGACGTAATGCTCGTCGCCCACTATCGGCAGCGCCGCGTTGTTGGACAGCGCGCAGGCCCGGCCGGTCGGTCCGACCACCACCTGAGTGGCGTGCGCGGCAAGCGCCGCCCGCTTGGCGTCCCGGGCCGCCGGGGCGGTCTCGACGACGGCGTCGATGTCGGCGTCGGCGTAGCCGAAGGTGAACTCTTCTTTGGGCGGGATCAACCATTCGGGCCGCAGATCCTCGGGCGTCAGGGCGTCCATGGCCGCCTCGAACGTGCGCGTCGCGAAGACCGACCAGTACAACTTCGGTACCGCCCAGGGCTCGCCGGGGAAGTCGGCGTCGGCTCCCGGTCCGGCCGCCGCCACGGCGGCCACCGTCACCCGGTGCGCGTGCACGTGATCGGGATGGCCGTAGCCGCCGCCCGGGTCGTACGTCACGACGACGTGCGGCCGCTGCCCGCGAATGACGGCCACCAGCGCGCCGACTGTCTCGCGCTCGTCGGCGTCGATGAATCGTTGCCGGTGCCGCCGGGGAGTGCCGCGCATGCCCGAATCGCGCCACCGGCCGGCGCCGCCGAGATAGTGGGGTTCGCCGATGCCCAGCGCCCGCAGCGCGGCGGTCAATTCGCCGATGCGGTAGCCGCCGAGCTGGTCCGCGCGATCGACGGCGAGTTCGGCCCAGCGGTCGCCGATCACCTCGCCCTCTTCGCCCAGCGTGCAGGTGACGACCCGGACGTCGGCCCCGCGGGCGGCGTAGTGGGCGATGGTGGCGCCGGTGCCGAGGCTTTCGTCGTCGGGATGCGCGTGGACGAACAGCAGCCGCGGCGTCTCAGGCATGGACGGCACCCTACCGTCAGCGGCACCGATTCCGGCAGCCCGGCGGCTACCCACCGGTAAGCGGCAGATAGGAACGCGCACGGCTACTATCAAGGAGTGCCTCAGCTAACGGACGCAGACCACACCGGCAGCCGAAGCCGTCGGCGAGGTGAGGTCCTCGAACGCGCCCTCTACGAGGCGACACTGGCCGAGCTGACCGAAGTCGGTTACGGCGGCCTGACCATGGAGGGAATCGCGGCGCGGGCCCACACCGGCAAAGCCGCGCTCTACCGGCGCTGGGACACCAAGTGCGAGCTGGTGCACGCCGCTTTGGTTTTCGCGCTGCCGCCGCTGCCCGAGCTGCGTTCCGGCCGTTCGGCCAGAGAGAACCTGCTGGCCATGTTCACCGCCCAGCGTGACCTGCTGGCCGGAAAGACCGGCTTCCCCAGTCTGGACGTCATCCATCAGCTGTTGCACGAACCCGAGATGCGGGCCATCTTCGCCGATGCGGTGGTGCGGCCGCGGCTGCAGATCGTGGAATCGATCCTGCAGGCCGCCATCGCGGACGGCGATCTGGACCCGCAGATCGTCACGCCACTCACCGCCCGCATCGGGTCGGCCCTGATCAACCAGCACTTCCTGCTGAACGGGTCGCCGCCGAACCGGCGCGAGCTGGCGCTGATCGTCGACACCGTGATCCCGCCGCGGGCGACGCAGGCCGCCGACTGACGACGCGGGCTACGGCCCGGTCTTGATCCACTGGCCGGCGTCGCCGACGATGCCGACCGGAACCGCACCGGACAAGCTGACGTTCTGCACGCTGGGGCCGGCCGCGACGATCGTGGTGTCCTGCAGGATCGGCAGCACGGTGGACATGTTCCACAACCGCGGTTCCACCGCGGTGATCACGTCGTTGATGTTCTTGGTGCCATTGAGGGCGGCATCGATGTTCGACTGGATGCTGCGATCGCAGATCCCGGTCAGGTTCGATGGCGCCTGCACCAGTGCGTTGGGATCGGCGGGGCGGCTGGGTGGCGGCGTCGTCGTCGGAGTCGTCGACGGGGCGGCCGGGCCGGTGGACGGCGTCGGACCGATGGAGGTCACGGGCGTGGGCGCCGGCCCGTTAGAAATCGGTACCTGGGTCGATTCCAGTGCGCGACAGCCGTATCGGGAGGCGAGCCGGGTCGCCAGGTTTCCGCCCGCCTGATGCCACCCGACGATCGCGTCCACCCGGTTGTCGTTCAGCGCGTCGTGATACAGGGTGACCGGGTCCAGCGCCAGCACGGTCGCGGCGATGCCGACGTTGCGCAACCGGTCGGCGGCGGTATTGGCCACCGCGACCGCAGTCGGGTCGTTCGCCGCGACCCCGATGACCAGTGAAAGCTGTTGGCCGTCCTTGCTGATCCGGCCGCGGATGACCTCGGGAGGCCCGGTGTTCGGCGGGGTCGGCGCGGGTGATGCCGAGGAGTTGGGGTCGACCTTGTATCCGGCGCCCTCCAGCAACGCCAGCGCGGCCGGCGTCGTCATCGCCGGGGGCGCGGTCGGCTCGTATCCGGGGTCGCTCGGCGCGCGGATCTGGGCCTGGGCCAGGGTGACGGTGTTGTCGCTGCCCGCACCCACCGCGGCGAGCAGGTCGACGTCGAGCAGCCCCAGGATCGCCTTACGCACTTGCGTGTCAGCCAGTTTGGCCGCGGTCGCCCGCAGCGTGAGCTGCATGACCCGCGGCGTCACGATCCGGGCGGTCCGGACGTCGGGGATGGCGGACAGCTGCGCGAAGGCCGCCGAGCCGCCATGCACCTGCGCCACCTGGGTGTCGCCGTTGCGTACGGAATCGGCCAGCGCGGCCGGCGCACCGGCGCGTCGGAAGAGAATGAGCGCGGGTTTGGCAGGCGGCCCCCAATAGCGGTCGTTGCGTGCCACCAGGATCTCGTCACGCTGCGGGTCGATGCTCTCCACGCGGAACTGCCCGCCGGTGACCGGAAGCGCCCGGGCCAGGCCGGCCGCGAAGCCTCCGGGCACGTCCTTGACGATGTGCGCCGGAAGGATGTTGCTGAACAACTCTTTCCACGACGGGTACGGCTCGGCGAAGGTGACCACCGCCTGCTTGCCCCCCTCCAGGGACTGCACGCCGGTGATGAGGTCGTACCCGGCCGGGTCGACGACACCGGGCTGGCTGACCATCTGGTGCCACAGGTACCAGAAGTCGTCGGCGGCGATCGGCGCATTGTCGGTCCACTGCGCCTCGGGCCGGATCTTGTAGGTCACCGTGAACGGGTTCTGGTTGGTCACCTCCGCCGACACCAGCAGGGTGGGGTCCATCTCCCAGCGTGAGCCGGTCGGCGTGTTGGGGTCGGGGACGGGCCGGAAGGCGCTGGGCAACACCAACGCACTGATCGCGGCGTTCACCGGGGACAGGTCGGACAGCA
The DNA here is from genome assembly GCF_001665835.1 of Mycobacterium colombiense. Taxonomy (GTDB): domain Bacteria; phylum Actinomycetota; class Actinomycetes; order Mycobacteriales; family Mycobacteriaceae; genus Mycobacterium; species Mycobacterium colombiense_A. The sequence continues at coordinate 66,767 of NZ_LZSX01000072.1, forward strand.
GGTGCGGATTGAAGCCGGCCCCGATCGAGTCGATGCCCATGATGATCTCGCTGACCCGGGGCGGCGGCGGGACCGAATTGTGCGGCGTATCGGTGCTCTGCGGCGCAGGCGGCGGGTTGACCGTGCAGGCCGACAGGACGAGTCCGACCAACGAGACCAGGCCGCCGAGCACCATGAACAAGCGGCGGACGCGTCTCGGCACGCTGATCAGGGTATCGAGCAGCCGCACAGCAGCCCGTCCCACCACCCGGTGTTAACCCCGGGCCTTGGCGCGCGACCGGCTGCGGGCTCGGGAGGTGGCGTCCAGCTCGACCTTGCGCACCCGCACGATCTCCGGGGTCACCTCGACGCATTCGTCTTGCGCGCAGAACTCCATTGCCTGCTCGAGATCGAGTTCGAGCGGCCGGGCCAACGTTTCGATGACGTCGGCGGTCGACGACCGCATGTTGGTCAGCTTCTTCTCGCGGGTGACGTTGATGTCGAGATCCTCTGCGCGCGGGTTGATTCCGACGACCATGCCCTCGTAGGTGTCCTGGCCGGGCTCGACGAAGAACTGGCCCCGGTCGGCGAGCTGGATCATGGCGAACGGCGTGATGGTGCCGGCGCGGTCGGAAACCAGCGACCCGGTGTGGCGGGCCCGGATCTCCCCCGCCCACGGCCGGTAGCCGTCGAACACCGCATTGGCGATGCCGGTGCCGCGGGTCAGGGTGAGGAAGTCGGTGCGGAAGCCGATCAGGCCGCGGCTGGGCACGATGAAGTCCATCCGGACCCAGCCCGCCGCGTGGTTGGTCATCTCTTCCATGCGGCCCTTTCGGGCGGCCATCAGCTGGGTGATCGCGCCGACGAACTCGTCGGGGCAGTCGATGGTCATCGCCTCGAACGGCTCGTGCAGCTTGCCGTCGATCGTCTGCGTGACGACCTGCGGCTTGCCGACCGTGAGCTCGAAACCCTCGCGGCGCATCTGCTCGACGAGCACCGCCAGCGCGAGCTCGCCGCGGCCCTGCACCTCCCAGGCGTCGGGGCGGTCGATGTCGACGACCTTGATGGAGACGTTGCCGACGAGTTCGGCGTCCAGCCGCGACTTCACCATGCGAGCGGTCAGCTTGTGACCCTTCACCTTGCCCGCCAGCGGCGAGGTGTTGGTGCCGATGGTCACCGAGATGGCGGGCTCGTCGACGGTGATGCGCGGCAGAGCGTGCGCGTGGTCCGGATCGGCCAGCGTGTCGCCGATCATGATCTCCGGAATGCCCGCGACGGCGACGATGTCCCCGGCGATGGCTTCGTCGGTGGGCGTTCGTTCCACGCCCTCGGTCACCAGCAGTTCGGTGATCTTCGCGTTCGTGATGACGGGATGCCCGTCCACCTCGCGCATCCAGGCCACCTGCTGGCCCTTGCGGATCCGGCCCTTGTAGATGCGGATCAGCGCGAGGCGTCCGAGGAAAGCGGACGCGTCGAGGTTGGTGACCAGCGCCTGCAGCGGCGCCTCGGGGTCGCCCTGCGGCGGCGGGATGTGCTCGAGCAGAACGTCGAACAGCGGGTCGAGGTTGTCACCCTGAGGATTCTCGCCATTGGCGGGTTCCGTCGTGCTGGCGATGCCTGCCCGCCCCGAGGCGTACAGGGTCGGCAGGTCGAGGGCGTGCTCGGCGGCCTTCTGGGCTTCCTCGTCGAGGTCCGATGCGACGTCGAGCAGCAGGTCGTGGCTCTCCGAGACGACCTCGGAGATCCGGGCGTCCGGCCGGTCGGTCTTGTTGACGACCAGGATCACCGGAAGGTGGGCGGCCAGGGCCTTGCGCAGCACGAAACGGGTCTGGGGCAGCGGGCCCTCGGACGCGTCGACCAGCAGCAGCACCCCGTCGACCATGGAGAGTCCGCGCTCCACCTCACCACCGAAGTCGGCGTGGCCCGGGGTGTCGATGACATTGATGACGGTCGTCGTTCCGTCCGCATGCTTGCGATGCACGGCCGTGTTCTTGGCCAGGATCGTGATGCCTTTTTCTTTCTCCAGGTCCCCGGAGTCCATCAGGCGCTCGATCGCGTCGTCACCCCGGTGGTGCAGCGCGCCCGACTGCCGCAGCATCGCGTCAACCAGGGTGGTCTTTCCGTGGTCGACGTGGGCGACGATGGCGACGTTGCGAAATAGCACGTCGGTGATTGTGGCAGCGGGGGCCCCGGATAGCGAACCGGCTGGTAACCGGGCGCGACTCGCAGGTCCGCTACCAGCCTCGCCGGCGCGGTGCGGTACCGACCAGTTCGCCCTTGTCCGCGGCCTCGCGGCTGCGGTAGACGATGTAGGGCCGGAACAGGTAGACGACCGGGGCGCTGAACACGTGCACCAGTCGGGTGAAGGGCCACAGCGTGAACAGCACCATGCCGATCAGGGCGTGCAGCTGGTAGTCCAGCGGCGCGTTGATCATCACCTCACCGTGCGGCTGAAATATCCAGATCCGGCGGAACCACAAGCCGACCGTGTAGCGATAGTGGAACTCGCCGCCGTGCGGGCCGGTGCCGATCAGGTCGCAGTACAGGCCCACCACGATCGCCAGCAGCAGCACCACGTACATCACCTTGTCGCTGCGGCTGGTGGCCATGGTCACCGCCGGGCGGGTGAACCGGCGGTAGATCAGCAACCCGATGCCGATCAGCGTCGCGAAGCCGGCCATCGACCCGGCGATGACCGCCTGCAGGTGGTAGAAGTGGTCGCTCATCTTCAGCATCTGGGTGACCTTCGGCGGGACGAACAGCCCCATCACATGTCCGGCGAACACCGCCAGGATGCCGAAATGGAAGATGGGGCTGGCGATGCTCAGCAGCCGCGACTCGTAGATCTGCGACGAGCGTGAGGTCCAGCCGAATTTGTCGTAGCGGTAGCGCCACCAGGTGCCCACGATCAGCACCGACAGCGTGACGTAGGGCGCGATGTCCCAGAACAGGACGTTGCTAAACACTTGGCGTTCCTTTGCGGGGTGGCACGGTCAGGGTAAACGGTTGCAGCCCAACGGCTTCCGCCGGTGGTCCGGCTTTCGCCAGCCGCTCGGCGCGGCGAACTTCCTGATCGGTTGCGGCGGACAGGGTCTCGCAGACCGCCGCGACCGTCGGCTCGTACGGCGACTCGGCGTCGGCCAGGGCGCCGCGCAGCACGTCGATCGGCACGCGGTGCTGATCCAGCAGACGCCGCCCGACCTCGGGATCGACGGTGGCGGCGAATTCGAGCACCACCGTCAGATGGTCGGGCGCCTCGCCGCCGGGCGGCGTCACACCCGCCTCCCGGTACGCGGTAGCGAACGCCAACATCTCCCGGCCGCGATTGCGGGTGTCCCCCGCGGTCCAGTAGGTCAGGTACATCGTGCAGCGCCGGCGCATGTCAAAGGTGGCGACATAATCCATCGCGGCGGCCATCGGCTCGCGGGCGCGCAACGCCGCAACCGTCTGCCCGAGCAGCGCCGCCGGCGGGCCGCTGATGTGGGCGAGCAACTCGTCGACAACGTCCAGCCGCCCGGCCAACCCGTCGTCGGGGTAGGCCAGCAGCAGCGACGCCGCCTGCCACACCAGGCGATCCTGCATCGTCCGGTTGGTGGAGCGGTCCCGCAGCGCCGAAAGCAGTTTCATCGCTGCTGCTCTCCGGGAAACATTCCGGCGGGCACCTGGCCGCCCTCCCAGTTGAGCAGGTTCACCCGGCCGGACGGCCGCAGGTTGCCGGGATCGTCACCGCGCTGCTGGAGGGTATGAAAGGTCTCCACCGACACCACCGGATCCGACTCGTACATGCCGGGCCCGCCGTCACCCGTCAGCGAGCACCCCATCTCCTCGAGGTCGCGGGCCTGCGGCGCGAAGGCGGTCGGAATGACATATCGCTCTTCGTATTTCGCGATGGCGAGCAGCCGGTACATCTCGTAGATCTCTTCTTCGGTCAGGCCGACCGAATGCGGGATGTGCGGCTGGGTCTCGCGGCCGAGGTTGATGTCGCGCATGTAGGAGCGCATCGCCGCCAGCCGCCGCAGCACGCCCTCGACCACCGCGGTGTCACCGGCGGTGAACAGTTCGGCCAGATACTGCATCGGGATGCGCAACGCGTCCAGCGCGCCGAACAGGTTGCCGAGGTCTTCTCCGTCGTGCCCGTCGCGGCTGACCGCGTCGACCACCGGCGAGAGCGGCGGGATGTACCAAACCATCGGCATGGTCCGGTATTCCGGGTGCAACGGCAGCGCCACCTTGTAGGTGTGGATCAGCGCATACACCGGGGAACGCTGTGCGGCCTCGATCCACTCATCCGGGATTCCCTCCGCCCGCGCGCCGGCGATGACCTCCGGATCGTTGGGATCCAGCAGGATCTCGCACTGCGCCGGATAGAGATCGGTCTCCTTCTCCACCGACGCCGCCTGAAGCACCCGGTCGACGTCGTAGAGCACCACGCCCAGGTAGCGCAGCCGCCCCACGCAGGTCTCCGAGCAGATGGTCGGCAGGCCGACCTCCATCCGCGGATAGCACAGCGTGCACTTCTCGGCCTTGCCCGTCTTGTGGTTGAAATAGACCTTCTTGTAAGGACATCCGGACACACACATCCGCCAGCCGCGGCAGCGGTCCTGGTCGACCAGCACGATGCCGTCCTCGCTGCGCTTGTACATCGCGCCCGACGGGCACGATGCCACGCAGGACGGGTTGAGGCAGTGCTCGCAGATGCGGGGCAGGTAGAACATGAAGGTTTCTTCGAGAGAGAGTTTGACCTCTTCGCTGACCTTCTTCAGGATCGGGTCCTCGGACAGGATCTCCGGCGACCCGGCCAGGTTGTCATCCCAGTTCGGCCCCCACGAAATCTTCATGGGCTCACCGGTTATCAGGCTCTTGGGTGCGGCCGTCGGGAAGGTGTCGCCCGCGGGTGCCGTGGTCAGGTTTTCGTAGTCGTAGGTCCAGGGCTCGTAGTAGTCGCCGATGAGGGGCAACTTCGGATTGGCGAATATCCGCAGCAGTTTGTGCAGGCGGCCGCCGTCTCGCAGCCGCAGCCGGCCCTTCTTGTCGCGGATCCAGCCGCCGCGCCACCGCTCCTGGTCCTCGTAGGTGCGCGGATAGCCTTGTCCGGGACGGGTTTCGACGTTGTTGAACCAGACGTATTCGGTACCGGGCCGGTTGGTCCACGCCTGCTTGCAGGTGACCGAACAGGTGTGACAACCGATGCATTTGTCGAGGTTCATCACCATCGCCAACTGCGCCATGACCTTCATCGCCGTCCCCCCTTTCGCGCCGTGCCGGTGCGCATCAGTACTGCACCTCCTGGCTGCGACGACGCACGACGGTCACCTCGTCACGCTGGTTACCGGTCGGCCCCAGGTAGTTGAACGCGAACGCGTGTTGGCCGTAGCCGCCGGCCAGGTGGCTGGGCTTGATGCGCACCCGGGTCAGCGCGTTGTGGTTGCCGCCGCGCTTGTTGTTGGTTTCGGAGCGCGGCGTGTCCACGGTGCGCTCCTGGACGTGGTAGACGAAGACCACGCCGTCGGGCATCCGGTGCGAGACGATCGCCCGGCACACGTAGATGCCGTTGACGTTCACCGCCTCGACCCAATCATTGTCACGCACTTGGATTTTCGCCGCATCACCCGGGCTCATCCACATCGTCGGGCCACCGCGGGACAACGAGAGCATGTACAGGTTGTCCTGGTAGGTGGAGTGGAACGACCACTTCGAGTGCGGCGTCAGGTAGCGGACGGTGAGCCCGATGCCGTCCTCGGTGGGGCCGAGCGTGGGCTGGCCGAACAGGCGTGCCATGTCCAGCGGCGGCCGAAACACCGGCAGGTGCTCGCCGAGCTCCTCGACCCAATCGTGCGCGAGGTAGAAATGCATTCGCCCGGTGAGGGTGTGGAACGGCTTGAGGTTCTCGATGTTGATGGTGAAGGGCGCGTAGCGACGGCCACCCGTTTCGCTGCCCGACCACTCCGGGCTGGTGACCACGGGGACGGGCCGCGCCTGGGTGTCGGCGTAGCTGATGCGCTTGTCCTCGCTGCCTTCGGCCAGATGGACCAGCCGCTGACCGGTGCGCTTCTCCAGTTCGTGGAAGCCCTCGACCGCCAGCCGGCCGTTGGTGGTTCCGGACAGCAGCAGCAGCACATCGGCCATCCGCGAGGCGGTGGTGATCGCCGGACGGCCCGCGGCCACACCGGATTTGAGCACACCGAACTTGGCGGCGAGCTCCTCGACCTCCCGGAAGGGGTGCACCGTGACGCCCTTGGTGGTCAGGCCGAATTTGTCGACCAGCGGGCCCAGGGTCAGCCACTTGTCGTAGATGGCGGTGTAGTCGCGCTCCACCACGGTGAGCTTGCCCATCGTCCGCCCCGGTACCGGTGTCGCGCCGGAGTGCAACCAATCTTGTTCGGTGCCATCGGGATAGGCCATCGCGTCCGGGGTGTCGTGCTGCAGCGCGGTGAGCACCACATCGGTGCGGGTGCCCAGGTGGTCCTTGGCCATCGCGCTGAAGGCGCGGGCGACGGCGCCGAAAGCGTCGAAGTCCGAACGGGTTTCCCAGGGTGGGTCGGTCGCGGCGCTGAACGCGTGCACGTACGGGTGCATGTCGGTGCTGGAGATGTCGGCCTTTTCATACCAGGTCGCCGCCGGCAGCACGACATCGGACACCAGCGTCGTCGACGTCATCCGGAAATCGATCGACATCATCAGGTCGAGCTTGCCCTCGGGAATGTCCCCCTCGCACGTCACGTCGACCGGCCGCACCCCGTCCTCCGGCGGCACCGCCGACGCGTTGGAATCCGTCCCCAGCAGATGGCGCAGGAAGTACTCGCCGCCCTTGCCCGACGACCCGATCAGGTTGGCGCGCCAAACGGTAAGCACGCGTGGCCAATTCACGGGATTGTCGGGATCGGTCACGGCGAGCTTCAGCTTGCGCTGGCCGAGCTGTTCGGCGACGTAGTCGGCGACGTCGCGATCGGCGGCGCGCGCCTCGTCGGCGACGTCCAGGCTGGACCGGTCGAACTGGGGGTAATACGGGCTCCACCCCATGGCCACCGAGGACGCCAGCAGGTCCATGGTGTGCTTGCCCGCGAACCTGCCCCGGCCCACCGGGCTGGCCAGTTTGTCCGCGCCGTACCCGTCGTAGCGCCATTGGTCGGTGTGCGCGTACCAGTACGAGGCGCCGGGCACCTGCCGCGGCGGACGCACCCAGTCGGTTGCCATCGCCATCGTCTGGAATCCCGTGAGCGGGCGCACCTTTTCCTGGCCGACGTAGTGGGCCCAGCCACCGCCGTTGCGGCCCATCGATCCGGTCAGCATCAGCAGCGCGAGCACCGCACGGTAGATCGCGTCGCTGTGGAACCAGTGACAGATGCCGCCACCCATGATGATCATGGAGCGGCCGCCGGATTCCTCGGCGCTGTGCGCGAATTCCTTTGCCACCCTGATGGCCTGGGCGGCCGACACGCCGGTGATCGCTTCCTGCCACGCCGGGGTGTTCTGCTGAGTGGCGTCATCGTAGCCGGTGGGCCATTCGCCGGGCAGGCCGGGCCGCGCCACACCGTATTGGGCGAGCATCAGGTCGAAGACGGTGCACACCAGGTGCTTACCGATGCGGCGTACCGGGACACCGCGCGCCACGGTGGTGCCCTCGCCGTCGACGGTGTCGAAGCTGGGCAGGTGGACCAGCGCGCTGGTGTCATCCCCGTTGCGGCGGTGGGCGTCGCGCACGCTGAGTGCCGGCGTCAGGTCGCCGAGATCGAGATTCCATTTCCCGACGCCCGACTCGCCGTACCGGAATCCCAGCGAACCGTGCGGCACCACAACCGAATCGGTCAGCTCGTCCAACACGGCGGGCTTGAGCGCCGCGTTCTCTGAGCTTTTAAAGGCCTCCCCCAGATCCGCTGCCGTGAGGTTCTTTCCCGGCACCAGCATGTCGCCGCGTTCTTCGAGCTTGATCAGGAACGGCAGGTCGGTGTAACGGCGGGAATAGTCGATGAAGAACGGAACCTGCTTGCGCACATAGCATTCCGAGAGGATGACGTGGCCCATCGCCATGGCCAGCGCCCCGTCGGTGCCGGCCGCACAGGGCATCCACTCGTCGGCGAACTTGGTGTTGTCGGCGTAATCAGGGCTGACGGTCACCACCTTGGTGCCGCGGTAGCGCGCCTCGGCCATCCAGTGCGCGTCGGGCGTGCGGGTGATCGGGACGTTGGAGCCCCACATCATCAAATACGCTGCGTCCCACCAGTCCCCGGATTCGGGCACATCGGTCTGGTCGCCGAAGACCTGCGGCGAGGCGACCGGCAGGTCGGCGTACCAGTCGTAAAACGACGTCATCGGGGCGCCGATCAGCTCGAAGAACCGCGAGCCCGCGGTGTAGGACACCATCGACATCGCGGGGATCGGCGAGAACCCGGCGACGCGGTCCGGTCCGTAGGTCTTGATGGTGTGCACGTGGGCGGCGGCGATCAGCTCGGTGGCCTCGGCCCAGGTGACCCGGACCAGTCCGCCCTTCCCACGCGCCTGCTGGTAGCGGCGGCGACGCTCCGGATCGGACTGGATATCCGCCCAGGCCAGCACCGGGTCGCCGAGGCGCGCCTTGGCCTCCCGGTACATCTCGACCAGCACGCCGCGGGCGTACGGGTAGCGCACGCGGGTCGGTGAGTAGCTGTACCACGAGAACGACGCACCTCGGGGGCAGCCGCGTGGCTCGTACTCGGGCCGGTCCGGTCCCACCGACGGGTAGTCGGTCTGCTGGGTCTCCCAGGTGATGATCCCGTCTTTGACGTAGATCTTCCACGAGCACGATCCGGTGCAGTTCACCCCGTGCGTGGAGCGAACCACCTTGTCGTGGCTCCAGCGGTCGCGGTAGAACACGTCGGCTTCGCGGCCGCCCTCCCGCGTCACCGTGCGCAGGTCGGCCGAGATCACGCCCGGCGTGAAAAACCGCCCGCTGCGCTCCAAGAGCTCCTCGAGCACTCCGCCAATGTGAGGTGTGACAGTCAAGAAGTACTCCTCCAATTCGGTAGCGTCGCGCCTCGTCGCCGGGCCGTCCGTTCGGCCCCGTGTGCGTTGTGTTCGGCGATCAGCCCAGTGATCCGCCCGCCCGCACCAGCTCGGATCGGCTCGATGCTCGGCATTTCAGGCCCGCGGGCCGGGGGGCGATACAGCACCAGCATAGGTCTGCGCCGACGGCGAAATCAGGCCCACGGCGGGTGGGCAATCTACGGAAAAAGTCATCATGAGCATGGGTTTTTGCGCGCCCGGCAACGTCCCGGCCCGGCACCGAGGCCGCGACGGCAAGGTCTGAACAAGCATTCGACTCGCTATCGGCACGCACATCCAGGGCAGATTTTTGTGGCGTCGTTATTACACGTCATATTGTTCTCTTCAGTTCACCGCGAAGACCTGCAACGCGGCTGTACATCAGCTGCCGGAAGTCTGTGGACTTCTTATGAGGCACCCGTCAAAGGGCCCGGGTCAGGTCCCCTAACCAGCCACGATCGGCCGGCACCCAGTCGAGATCGTGCAGCTCAGCCGCCGTGATCCAGCGCAACGCGCGGTGATCGCGGGCGTCGGGCTCGCCGCGGATCAGGCGCACGCGGTAGGCCCGCAACGTGAACCGGCCGTCCACCGCGACGTCGGCACCCAGCCGGTCGCCCACCACGACGTCACCGACCGCCAGGCCCAGCTCCTCGGCCAACTCGCGGGCCAGCGCGTCGCGCTCGGTTTCACCGGGCGCGACCTTGCCACCGGGCAGCTCCCACAGGCCGGCCAACTCCGGCGGACGGACGCGTTGGGCCACCAAGACCTTGGAGTCGCAGATCACCGCGCCCGCGACGACGATCTGGGTCGACATGGCCAGTGACGGTATACCCTCGGAGCTTTCGTCCGGGCGCGACGCCCTTGGCCGGCGAAAGATCAAATTCATCGGAATGACGCCGAACCCGCGCGATGCGTGATCGAATCCCCTTGTGCCACAACAATTCTGTTCCGCTTTGGGCGCCAGCGTGGGATACTCGGCTCTAGCCGGTCACTATCTGTAATAGGCACTTCCAGGAATGGGGGTTGGCAATGACCACCGAAGCCGCAACGACGTTCTCCCGCACGTTCAGGGGCTATGACACGGCTGCGGTCGACGCCTACATCCAGGTGTTGCTCGCCAAGCAGAAGCTCCTGATCGACGAAGTCCACAACCTCAGGGCCCAGCGAAACGAAGCCGGCGATGAAGCGGTCGCGCTGCGGATCGAAGTCGCCTGCCTCAAGGACGAGGTGGCCGTGCTCTCGGACACCTCGCCGTCGCCCTACGCGATGCAACATCGGATGGCGAAGTTGCTGCGGCGTGCGCTCGATGAGATTTCCCAGATGCAGGGCGAATCGCGCGCCGAGGTAGAAGCGCTGATCGCCCAGGCTGAGGCCGAGACCGAGGCCGCCCAACGAGAGCACCAGGAGTTGCTGGCGGACATCGCCGAGCAACGGAAAGCGCTGGAGTCGGAGTGTGCGGCAACCAGGAAACAGTTCGACGCCGAACTCGCCAGGATGCGTGTCGAAGCCCAATCGTCGATCGATGAGGCGTGGCAGGAAGCCCAGCGTGAGCGCGACCAACTCCTCGCCGACGCGAAACAGAGAGCACGCCGTTCCGATGAGCAGGCCCGCAGGGCGCTGGGTGAGGCGAATCAGCGACGAATCATGATCCTGGAAGAACTGATGGGCGTGGCCCACGACCTTCAAAGGGTTCCGGCGATCCTCGAGACGGCCTACCAAGAGCGAAACAACCCGCCGGAGGAAAGCGTGGTGGTGCAGCTGGATCAGAAAAGTCAGACACCGGGTCCCGCTGTTGCCTCGTAAATGACCACCCCGTCGGGAGGGTCGCATATTCCTCTACCGCGGCATGGCCGGTGACGGTATACCGTCGGGGGATGGCTGTGTTAACGGATGAGCAAGTAGACGCCGCACTGCCCGATCTCAACGGATGGGAGCGCGCCGACGGCGCCCTGCGCCGCTCGATCAAATTTCCGAGTTTTCTCGCCGGCATCGATGCCGTACGCCGGGTGGGCGAGCACGCGGAGAGCAAGGACCATCACCCGGACATCGATATTCGTTGGCGGACAGTGACTTTCGCCCTCGTCACGCACTCCGAGGGCGGCATCACCAAAAACGACATCGACATGGCCCGCGATATCAACGGCATCGTCGACAACTAGACGGCGGCCGGGCCCATCTCCTCGGTCTCCCGGTGGCCGCTAGCGGCGATCCAGATCAACGTCGCCACCGCCGCCACGATGTAGACCAGCCCGGCCCACGCCAGGTACCACGGCCGGCTTATCTGCCAGATGGTCGGTTGGGCGAAGCTCAGCAACCACGGCACGCCGATCACGGTGAGTGCCAGCCAGCCCCAGCCCACGATGCGCGCTCCGCGCAGCCCGCGCACCGGGCCGTGGATCGCCCAGATCATCAGCGGCACCAGCCACACCCAGTGGTGCGTCCACGAAATCGGTGAGAGCAGCAGCCCGAACAGCTCCACCACCAGGAGCCTGCCCAACCGATCGGCGGAGTCCACGGCACGCCAGGCCAGCACGGTCAGCACCGCGGTGACGGCGATGGCGGCCAGCAGCAGCGGGCCGAATCCCACGTCGTGGCCCAGGATCCGCGAAATGCCGCCGCGCCAGGACTGATTGAACGACGTGGCGATGGGACCCACCCGATGGGCATCGCCCAGCAGGTCGGTGAAGTAGTAGCGCGTCTGATCGCCGACGACCAAGACCGAAATCCCAATGGTGGCAACGAAAACGACCGCCGAGAACACCGCGGCGCCCCACCGGCGGGCGCCGACCAGATAGACACCGGAGATCGCGGGGGTCAACTTGACGCCGGCCGCCACGCCCACCAGCAGCCCCGACAGCCACCACCGGGTGGTGTAGACCGCCCACAGCACCGCGGTCATCAGCAACACGTTGACTTGTCCGTAGTCGAATGTGCTCCGCAGCGGCTCGATCCAGATGGCGACCGCCGTCCATGACATCGCGACACGCCGGCCCGCGGTGCCGTCGGCCACGCCCATCAGGCGCTGGCTGAGCCGGACCGCGCCGTACAGCGCGGCCATGGTGGCGATCTGCCAGAGAAAGGCGACGAGGCCGAACGGCAACAGGTGCAGCGGGTAGAAGACGACCGCCGCGAACGGCGGGTAGGTGAACGGCAGCGGGAAGTCCGGCGTCTGGTCGGCGTAGACGTAGCTGTACAAGCTGCCGGGGTGGTCGATCGCGGCTGCCCCGCCGAGGTACACGTGCAGGTCGACGAAGTTCGCGCCGTTGGGAGCCAGATACGTCCACGCCAGCCGCGTGGCGACGCTCGTGATGAGCAGCATCGGCGCGGCCGCCCGAAGGAGACTCGCCAACCGCTGGGGCTTGGGTGCCGCCGGAGCGGACGAGGTGGTGTCTATCCGCCCGACTTTAGCGAGCGGTGTACGCGCCGCGGCGCCGCCCCACTCAGCTTCGTGGAGGGCTCTTTTCGCCCATTCGGTCACCCTTCTCACTCGTATCAGTAACGAGTTCATAAATGCCACACGTGTCACTTGAGTCCCATCTGCATCAAAGTAACTTCAGCGCCGGACCTGTAATCGATCAATCAGGGAGAGTCATGCCAACCATCTGGACTTACATGCGTGCAGCCGCCGTCGTGGTCGGTTCGTCCGCAGCGCTATTGACGGGCGGAATCGCCCACGCCGACCCCGTGCCGGCCCCGGCCATGCCGAACATTCCGCAGCAGCTGATCAGTTCGGCGGCCAATGCACCGCAAATCCTGCAAAACCTCGCGACCGCACTCGGCGCCACGCCGCCGGCGGCTCCGGCCACTCCGGGCATCAGCTTCCCCGGTGTTCCGGCGGCCACCTCTCCGGCGACCGCGGCGGCTCCGGCGGCGGGTCTTCCGTCGATTCCCGGACTGACCGCGCCGACAAGCCCCGCCGCCCAGGTGCCCTCTGCGGCGGCCAACCCCTTCCTTCCGGGGCTGGCGCAGTCGGCGACCCCCGCCGCGCCATCGACGGCGACCGGCGGTATTCCCGGGATGATCCAGGGCCTGACGGGTGCGCAGCCGGCGGCTGCGGGTCCCGCCGCTCCGTCCGCTCCGTCGATCCCGGGCCTGCCCGCGATCCCGGGGCTGTCTTCGCCGGCGGCACCGGCTACCCCGCCGGCTCCGCCGATCCCGCAGGCGCAGGTCAACATGCCGGCGATGCCGGCCGGCCTGCCGGTCAGTGTGCCTCCGAAAGTCACGCTCCCGCAGGATCTGCCGGCCCTCGCTTCGGGTCAGGCTCCGGCCGCACCCGCGGCACCGGCCGCACCCGCGCCGGCGGCCAGCCCTGCCGGGCCGGTATCGCCGCTGCTGGCCGCCTTGCCCTGATCAGTTTCGTAAACGGCTAAACCACTACCGACAACCGGAGGACACACACCGTGGCAACCACTTGGAATCTGTCCAAAGGTTTGGCCGCTGTCGTCACGGCATCGGCTGTCGCGTTCGGGCTCTGCCCGAGCGCGGCAGCCGATCCGGCGGCGCCGCAGCCGACACCGCAACCGAATGCGGAGCAAGGACTACCGGGTCTGCCTGCCCTGTCGCAGCTGAGCCCGCTCATCCAGCAAGCGGCGACCGACCCGCAGCAAGCGACACAGCTGCTGATGGCCGCAGCGCAAGCCTTCGCGCACAACCCGACCACGCCCAACGAGTCGAAAAACGTTGCGGCCGCAGTCAATCAATTCGTCGCCGAGCCCGTCGCCCCGGCGCAACACGTGCCCGCGGAGGGGGTGGAGCCCGGTTTGCAGGCCCACCTGCCGGCCGGCATCAACCCGGCCCACGCCGCCGGCCCGGCCCCCGAGGCGGCACCCGCACCGGCACCTGCTGCCGCACCCGCACCCGCTCCGGCACCTGCTGCCGCGCCCGCTGCGGCACCCGCACCCGCGCCCGAGGCGCACCTGCCGGCCGGAATCGACCCGGCGCACGCGGCCGGGCCCGCGCCCGCCGCGGCGCCCGCAGCACCGGGTCCCGCCCAACCGGCCAACGTGCCGGTCGCGGCGCCGGTCCCGGCACCACCGGCGGCCCCGCCCGCACCGGAGGCCGCCGCGGCTCCCGCACCGGCACCCGCACCCGCGCCCGACGCCGCTCCCGCGGCGGCGGCTCCGGGGTTCGGTCCTGACACGCCGCCCACGCAGGACTTCATGTACCCGTCGATCGGCTCCAACTGCCTGGCGGACGGCACCAGCGCCATCGCCACCGCGTTGTCGGTGGCGGGGCCGGCCAAGATTCCGGCCCCCGGCCCGGGGCCCGGCCAGACCGCGTACGTGTTCACCGCGGTCGGCACACCCGGACCCGCCGAGGTGCAGAAGCTGCCGCTGAACGTCACCTGGGTGAACCTGACCACCGGCAAGTCGGGAACCGTCGCCCTCCAGCCGCGTCCGGACATCAACCCGGAGGGTCCGACGACCTTGAGCGCGATCGTCGACACCGGCTCGGGCAGCATCATGTCGACGATCTTCGGGCAGGTCACCACCAAGGAAAAGCAGTGCCAGTTCTTGCCCACCATCGGCTCGACGGTGGTGCCGTAACGGATCGGCACCGCCACCGTCTCGTCACCTTGAATGCGCGTGTCCCCACCGGGGGCACGCGCATTCGCGTTAGGCGGACGCTAGTACGCCATGAACAAGATGGCGTCGCGGTCGTACTCGAGGCCAGGATGAACGCTGGCGAGGTGAGCCTGGGTCAGCTCCACCAGTTCGTCCTCGTCCTTGCCGACGATGGCTTCGCCGCACGGACACGTCAGGTGTGTCTTCACGTTGTCGCCCTTCCCTTCTGTGGACCTTCTACTTCGCCGCTTTGGCTGCCGCTTTCATCTGCTTTTTGTAGGCGCGCACTTTCCCCATCGACTGGGCGTCGACGATGTCGGCGACGGATATGTGCGAACCGGCCTTGCCGAAGTCCCCCGCCGCCGCGCGCCAGCCTTTCGGCGTGACGCCGTACTGCTTGCCCAGCAGTGCCAAGAAGATCTGCGCCTTGACGTCGCCGAATCCGGGCAGACCCTTGATCCGCCGCAGCAGCTCGACTCCGTCAGGGTCGCCGGCAGTCCACAATCCGGCCGCGTCGCCGTCGTAGCGGTCCACGATGATCTGCGCCAGCGTTTGGATGCGCTTGGCCATCGACCCCGGAAAGCGGTGTATCGCAGGCCTTTGCGAGCACAACGCGGCGAACTTGTCGGGGTCGTAGTCCGCGATTTCGGCGGCATCCAGGCTGCCCATCCGGTCCGCGATCCTCTTCGGCCCGGCGAACGCCGTCTCGAAGGGAACCTGCTGATCCAGAACCATCCCGATGAGCAGCGCCAAGGGACTCTCGTCCAGCAGCCTGTCGGCCTCAGGATCTTGCGCGAGGCAAATTTTCACGGTCAACGATCTTCCTTCCGCTGAACATCCTGGGACCGGGGACCCATAGGTCGCAAGACTACTCACCAGCAATGACCGCGTTATCGTGGCGTGGTGGTGGATGAGGACAAGCTGGCGCTGATGCTGGCGCGCGACGAGCTGCATCAGCTCGTCAGCGCCTACTGCCGGGCCGTGGACCGCGCCGACTACGACACGCTGCGCAGCCTGTACCACCACGAGGCGACCGATTCGCACGGCTCGTTTTCGACCGGCGGCGTCGAACAGTTCATCGCGCAACTACGAGCGGCCGAACCGTATGTGCGTGTCTCCCAACACAACATCACCACGACGAACTTCGTCGTCGACGGCGACGCGGCACGCGGTGAGATCTACTGCCTGGTGTTTCACACCTTCGCCGGCCCCGAGCACGACGTCGACGTCGTCATCGGCGGGCGATACCTGGACACGTACACCAAACACGACGGCCGCTGGAAATTCAGTCAACGCACCATCGTGGCGGACTGGGCATACCAGAACGACCCGTCCCGAGTGGACTTCGAACACCCCAGCACCCGGGGCAGCCTGCGCGGCCAACCCGGCCAAGCCGACCCTTCGATCGGCCTGTTCACCGCGCCGGAAGGCTGAGGACCGCGAAACATTCTGGCGTACAGCATGTTTCGCCAGCGAAGGTCAGCCGCTCTTGCGGCGGAACTCCCGGCGGTTTCCCACCGCGCCATGCGCCCGCGATTGCTTGCCGGCGCCGTTCTTGTGGTCGGACCCGCCGGAGGATTTCGCCATCTTGCGGTCCAGGGCTTCGCGGAATTTGCGCTTGGTGTCGTCGTCCGACCCGGGCGATCCAGCGGCCCCCGAAGACTCCGACGAATTGGAACCCTGCCGGGCATTCGATTCAGCCATAGGGGGCAGCCTAGCCCGGGTTTGCCGAAACGGTTCGGTAGGCGCCGCGGCTACCGCATGCCCGGCGGCATGCCGTACAGGTGCGAGATCGGCAGCGTCAGCAGCACCCGCCGGTCGGTGACCATGGCCTGCCGGTATTCGTCCCAGTCGGGGTGTTCACCGGCGATGTTGCGGTACAACGCAATCAGCGCCTCTACGGTGTCGTCGTCCGCCGCGGCCGCCGGAGGCGTCAGCTCGGCGGTGCCCTCGGCGACGGCGTACGACCAACCGTCGTCGGCGTCGACCAGGATCGAGGCCCGAGGGTCCCGTCGCAGGTTGCGGGTCTTGGCGCGCGGCTCGGTGATCGACACCTGGATCGCCACGCTGCGCGGGTCGAAGTGATAGCTCACGTTCGAGAGCTGCGGCCGCCCGTCGCGCTTGATGGTGGCCAGCACCCCGAGGGAGTGTCCGCTGATCAAGGCCAGCAATTTGTCGTCGAAGACTTGGCGTCCCATGACGAAAGCCTACGTGGCGGACGGCCGGGACGGCCCGGGGTGTTTTGTGCGCGGCGGACCTGGTGGAATCGGGACATGACCAAGTACGCGGCGTTTCTGCGTGGCGTCAACGTCGGGGGTGTCAACCTCAAGATGGCCGAGGTGGCGACCGCGCTGACCGAGGCAGGATTCACCGAGGTCCGGACCATCCTGGCCACCGGCAATGTGCTGCTGGAGTCGACCGCCGGCGTGGCGTCGGTGCGCAAGAAAGCCGAAGCCACGTTGCGCGATCGGTTCGGCTACGACGCGTGGGTGCTGGCCTACGACATCGACACGGTGCGTGCCGTGGTCGATGCCTACCCGTTCGATCGCGAGGTCGACGGCTATCAGTCCTACGTCACGTTCGTCGCCGACGCCGCCGTGCTGGACGAGCTCGCCGCGCTGGGCAAGAAGGCCGGTCCCGACGAGAAGATCCGCCGCGGTGATGGCGTGATCTATTGGCAGGTCCCCAAGGGCGGCACGCTGGACAGCAGCATCGGCAAGACGATGGGTAAGCCGCGGTACAAGTCGTCGACCACGACGCGAAACCTGCGCACGCTGGACAAAGTGTTGCGCTGAGGCCGCGCTAGCAAAACAGCTGTGCGCCAGGGAGTTTCGACACCCGCCGAACACCCGTCACTCGTCGGGCACCGCTTCGATGTAGCGCACCGCGTCGGCCTTGTCCAACCCCAGTCCGCGCGCGACCCGGACGTACTCGCGGGCCGCGGCCGCCATCGCGGCGTCGGTCGGGTCGTAGCGGGCGATGAAAGTGCCGAAGCGCCCGCGGGTTTCGATGATGGCGGAGCTTTCCAGCTCGCGGTACGCGCGCGCCACGGTGTTGACGGCGACGCCGAGCTGGCCGGCCAGGTCCCGCACGGTCGGCAGGCGGGTGCCGGGCGGCAGCGCGCCCTCCCGGACTCCGTCGATGACCTGCGTCCTGAGCTGGTCGAACAACGGCTTTCCCGCCTTCATGTCGACCTTCAACCAGTCACCCAGCTCCACCCGTCCAGTATCCCCCACCCCCGACTATCTTGGTGAGATGCGAATAGCGGTGCTCAGCGGCGCGGGCATCTCCGCCGAAAGCGGTGTGCCAACATTCCGCGACGACAAGAACGGATTGTGGGCCCGCTTCGACCCTTACGAGCTGTCCAGCACCCAGGGCTGGCGCGACAACCCGCAGCGGGTCTGGGGCTGGTATCTGTGGCGCCACTATCTGGTCGCCGATGTCCAACCGAATGCGGGTCACCGCGCCATCGCCGCCTGGCAAGACGACGCCCAGGTCAGCGTCATCACCCAGAACGTCGACGACCTGCACGAGCGCGCGGGCAGCCGTTCGGTTCACCACCTGCACGGCAGCCTGTTCGAATTCCGTTGTGCGCGTTGCGGTATGGCCTATTCCGGGGAGCTGCCCGCGATGCCCGAACCGGCACTGGAGGTGGAGCCCCCGGTCTGCCACTGCGGCGGGCTGATCCGGCCCGACATCGTGTGGTTCGGTGAGCAGCTGCCCGACGAGCCGTGGCAGCGTGCCGTCGAGGCGACCGAGGCCGCCGACGTCATGGTGGTGGTGGGAACCTCGGCGATCGTCTATCCGGCGGCCGGGCTGGCCGAGCTGGCGCTGTCCCGCGGCGCCGCGGTCATCGAGGTCAATCCCGAGGTCACGCCGCTGTCGGGCAGCGTGACGATCAGCATGCGTGAGACGGCCAGCCAGGCTCTGCCCGGTCTGCTGCAGCGGCTACCGGCGCTGCTGAACTGACGGGCCGGCCGGTCAGGGCCGGCGCGCGCGGCCGAGCAGCAGCTCGGAGACGGGCATCGGCGCCCAGGCCGGCAGCGTGAATTCGCGCCGCGACGTGTCGATCTCGAACCCCGCCTCGACGATCGAGCGCTCGGTGTCACGGTGCGTGTGGCAATTGCCGAACAGCCGCGGCCACAGCGTCGCATCGGCGAAACGCTGGAAGTGGCCCCGCGCACCGGCACTGGCGATGTGCTCGAGATAGCGCAGCTGCCCGCCCGGCCGCAGCAGCGAATACAGGCGCCGCAGCACGCCGCCGGGATCGCGCACCGAGCACAGCACGAGCGAGCACACCACCGCGTCGAACGGCTCGCCGCCGCTGAACGCTTCGGCCGTCTCGCCGGTCACCACGACGCACGTGGGTACCGCCTCCGCCGCGGCCCGGGCCTGGGCCGCCAGCCGCGGTTCGGGTTCCACCGCAACCACTTCGTCGACCGAGTCCGGGTAGTGGGGAAAGTTCGTGCCGATTCCCGCGCCGACTTCCAGCACCCGGCCGGACAGGCCGGCCAGATTCTCCCGGCGCAGCGCCCGGATCGCCTCGGCTTCATGGGTGGCGACGACCGGCCAGACGCGCGCGAAGAAGGGGTTGTCGACCACCGTTGTCATATGTATGTGAACCTTCCGATCGGATGAGCCTCACAATAGGTTCTCCGCGACGGGTCGGTCGGCGTTAACCGATATTGGGCACCGGCTCGGCGACCACCCGCCGGGGGAGCTCGACGGGTTCCACAGTCGGCTCGAGGCATCCGACGGTCTCTTCGGCCGCTCCCTCGCTGATGCCGAACCGGTCGTGCAGCCACGCCAGCGGTCTTGGCGCCCACCAATTCCACCGGCCCATCACATGCATGAAGGCCGGCACGACCACCATCCGCACCAGCGTGGCGTCGGCGATCACGGCCAGCGTCAGGCCGAGGCCGAACATCCGCATGAACGAGACGTGGGCGGCGATCAGCGCGGCGAACGACATCGACATCACCAACGCGGCCGCGGTGATCACCCGACCGGTGCGGGCGACGCCGAGCGCCACGCTTTCGTCGTTGGCGACGTGGGCCTGCTTCGCGGTCGGCCTCGCCGGCCGGGCGGCGCCGGACGCCAGCCAGTACTCGCGGATCCGGGAGAGCAGGAAGACCTCATAGTCCATGGACAACCCGAAGGCGATGCAGAACAGCAGCACCGGCATGTTGGCCACCAGCGTCCCGCTCGGCGTCGTTCCGAGCGCACCCAGATGGCTGTCCTGGAAGATCCACACCAGCGCGCCGAACGCCGCGGTCAACGACAGGAAGTTGCAGGCGAGCGCCTTGGCCGGCAGCAGCACGCTGCCGGTGAGCAGAAACAGCAACACGAAAGTGATCGCCGCCATCAACCCGAGGACCAGCGGCAGCCGGTCGGTCACGGCGTCGACGCTGTCGCGGTTGACCTGGGCCAATCCGCCCATCTCGACGGATCGGCCCGCGGGTCCGGGCACCGCATGCAACCGCTTGAGCTGGGTGTCGTTCGCTGTCGAAAACAGCGGGGCCGTGCTGGTGACGGTCAGAAAGGCGCTGCCGTCGGCCAGCCCGGTGGCCCCGGCCGGTGGCCCCACCCGGTTGCCGGCCGCGAAGGTGCCCCCGGGTGCTGCCACCGCGGACACGTCGGCAACCCGCGACAAATCGGCGGCGTAGTTGTTGAAGTCCCCCGGGTTCAGGCCCGTGGCATCGGGGATGACGACGGGCACCGACGTCGCCGAGTCGTGCGCGAAATTGCTGCGCAGCTGATCACCCACCTGATGCGCCGACGCCGAGCGCGGCAGCACCCGGTCGTCGGGGAAGCCCCACGTCACGCCGAGGAACGGGGACCCGAGCAGCAACAGCAGTGCGACGACGGTCAGGCCGATCGGCGCCCAGCGGCGCATCACGAACTTGGTCGACCGATACCAGAACAGCTGCTCGACGGGTTTGTGCACCGGTTCGGGGCGGTGCAGCGCCCGACGCACCAGCCGGCGTACGTCCAGTGTGTCCAGCCTTGGGCCCAACAGCACGATCGCGGCCGGGGTTATCACGATCGAAGCGACCGCGACGAAGGCGACGGTCGCGACGCCGGCGTAGGCGAACGACTTGAGGAAGTACATCGGGAAGGCCACCGTCGCCGACATCGACAACGCCACGGTGATCGCGGAGAACAGTACGGTTCGCCCGGAGGTGGCCATGGTCCGGATGAGCGCTTCGTCGCGGTCGTGGCCCTCGGCCAACTCGTCGCGGTAGCGGCTGACGATCAGCAGGGTGTAGTCGATGGCCAGGGCCAGGCCCAGGGCGGTGCTCAGGTTGAGGGCGAAGATCGAGACTTCGGTGGTGAAGGTGATGAGGCGCAACACCGTCATCGACCCGACGACGGCCAGCGCGCCCAGCGCCATCGGCAGCGCCGCGGCCAGCAGCCCGCCGAACACCCAGATCAGCACCAGGAAGCTCAGCGGCAGCGCGATCATCTCCATGACCAGCAGGTCGGCCTGGTTCTGCGTGTTGATCTGCGCGTACTGCATCGCCGCGCCGCCCGCGCGGACGGTGACGCCGTCACGGTCGTGGATGAATTGGTCCGCCAATGTCTGCGCGTTGCTCTGGGCGTAGTTCTCGCCGCCCTTGAGGTTGACCACGACGAGCCCGGACTTGCCGTCGCGGCTCACCAGGTCAGCCGAGGCCTGGGGAGGTGCGCTCCAAGGCGAGGAGACGTTGTAGACCAGCGGGGACTTCTGCAGCTGGTCGACGAGGTCGGTGCCCACCTTGCGCGCCTGTTCGCTGTTGGTGCCCCCGGGGGCGGTCACCAGGATGAGCACCTGCTGGCCGCTCTGCCCGAACTTGTCGCTCAGCACGCTGATGGCGTACGCCGACTCGGAGTCCGGGTCTTGGAAGCCGCCCGGCGACAGGCTCTTGGCGACGGGGACACCGAAGATGGCGGCGGCGATGAAAACCAGCACTCCGGTCGCGATGATGCGGCGCGGCGCCCTGATGGCGGCTCGGGCGATTCTTTGCAGCATGTCGTGCCCTTCCGCCTGCCGGTGCCCCATTGCGCTGGCCGCTGGCTTATCCGCGACAACCTAACAAACGCTAATTTCCACGCGTCCAACAGTGTTCTCTTTAAGCACGCAATCGGGTGCCCGGAACGTTCAACGCCGCGTTTTAAACCGCGCCGACTGTAAGAGTCCGGCCAGAAAAATGTGCGGTAACTAAGCAGCTCACGGCATAATTCGCCGCGCGGGCGCCGGTCAACCTACTTGCCGGTAAATTGCCAAGGTTTTCCGAATCGTGACTCAAAGATTCCTTAATGGTGGCCCATACGCTCAGTGTCATGTGGATCGACGACACAAGTGCCGACGTCATCAAAGTTGACTTCGAAGCCCTCTACCACGGCGACGTGCTGGTGGAAGGCGAGACCTCGGAGCAGTTCGACGAACTGCAAGCGGCGAGCTGAGGCAGACCATGAGCATGCTCGCACGGCTGTTGATGGCCGAACCCAACGTCAGCCGGTGGTTCCGCAAGTAACCATTGGTCCCGGTTTTCACGAAAGCCCCCCGCGGATGCGGGGGGCTTTCGTGTCTCCGACGTGGTTCGGCTCAGCGAGGAGCCATCCGGATGGCGCCATCGAGACGGATGACCTCGCCGTTGAGCATCGGGTTCTCGACGATGTGGACGGCCAGGGCGCCGTACTCGTCGGGGTCACCCAGCCGGGCCGGGTGCGGCACCTGCTTGCCCAGCGAGGCCTGCGCCTCCTCGGGCAGCGAACCCAGCAGCGGCGTCTTGAACAGGCCCGGCGCAATGGTCACTACGCGGATGAGCTCGCGCGACAAGTCGCGCGCGATCGGCAGGGTCATGCCGACGACGCCGCCTTTCGACGCCGAGTAGGCCGCCTGGCCGATCTGGCCCTCGAACGCGGCGACCGAGGCGGTGTTGATGATGACGCCGCGCTCCTCGCCGACCGGCTCGGTCTTGGCGATGCGCTCTGCGGCCAGTCGCAGCACGTTGAAGGTGCCGATCAGGTTGACCCCGATGACCTTCTTGAAGCCGTCCAGCGGGAAGGGGCCGTCCTTGGACAGCGTCTTGATGGCGTTGCCGATACCGGCGCAGTTGACGTTGATGCGCAGCGTGCCCATCGACTCCGCGGCGTCCAGCGCCTTGCCGACGGCGGCCTCATCGGTGACGTCGGCCTCGACGAAGCGGGCGCGATCGCCCAGCTCGCGGACCGCTTCTTCGCCGCGCAGGTCGATGACCACGACCTGGGCACCGCGGTCGAGCAGTCGCCTGGTGGTGGCCAGGCCCAGGCCCGACGCTCCCCCGGTGACGACGGCAACGGCGTCTTTGATCTCCATCCGAGTCCTTCCTGATTCGCTCGAGTCCAGCCAACTGGTTGGTTGGGACTATACCCAGTCCTTGAGTACCGCTTCGGCGTCGGCCACCGGCGCCGCGGGACGCGGTGTCTCCGGCGCGGTGCGGGAGAACCGCGGCGCCGGCAGCGGTTGCAGTCCGCCGTCGACCTCGTAGAAGGTGTTCCGCTCGGTGATGTGCGGCTCGGTCTGTACCTCGCCGAACGCCAGGATCGGCGTCACGCACGCGTCGGAGTCGGCGAATACCTTGGCCCAGTGGTCGCGGTCCTGGCTGCCGAACTTCTCGGTCAGCACCGCCCGCAGTTCGGGCCAACGGCTGACGTCGTTCTGGCCGGGCAGGTCGGCGCCGTCCAGGCCGAGCCCGGTCAGCATGGCGGCGTAGAACTGTGGCTCGATCGCGCCGACCGCGACATAGCGGCCGTCGGCGCATTCGTAGGTGTCGTAGTAGGGGGCGCCACCGTCGAGCAGGTTGGTGCCGCGGGCGTCGGTCCACATGCCCGACGAACGCATCTGCCACATCATCTGGATCAGCACGCTGGAGCCGTCCACCATCGCGGCGTCGACGACCTGCCCCTTGCCGGAGGTCTGCCGCTCCCACAGCGCGGACAGGATGCCGAGCAGCAGGAACATCGAGCCGCCGCCGAAGTCACCGACCAGGTTCAGCGGCGGGACCGGCCGCTCGTTCGCCCGGCCGATGGAGTGCAGGATGCCGTTCAGCGAGATGTAGTTGATGTCGTGACCCGCCTGCTGGCTGCGCGGACCGGTCTGGCCCCAGCCGGTCATCCGGGCGTAGACCAGCCGGTCGTTGACCTTGGCGCAGTCCTCGGGACCCAGGCCGAGTCGCTCGGTGACGCCGGGACGGTAGCCCTCGATCAGCACGTCGGCCTTCGCGATCAGTTTGAGGACGAGGCCGCGGCCCTCGTCGGACTTCAGGTCGGCGGTCACCACCCGCCGGTTGCGCATCATGGCGTCCTTGGCGACGCCGCCGGGACCCGACGACGGACGATCGATGCGCACCACGTCGGCTCCCAGATCCCCCAGGATCATCGCCGCATGCGGGCCGGGGCCGATGCCGGCCAGCTCGACAACACGCAGTCCCTTCAACGGTCCAGCCACGATCCACCGACCTTTCGTCTGCTCTGACGCCGTTGACCGTTCGCAACCGAACAACCGGTCGTTCGACATCTTCGCAGCCGTGCCGGAAGGCCGCGCAGCCCGGTCACTTATGGTGAGCCCATGCCTACCTCCGCGATCGCCACCCTCGCCCCAGTCGCAGGCCTGGACGTCACGCTGTCCGACGGCGTGTTGTCAGTGACCATCGACCGGCCCGACAGCCTGAATTCGCTGACCATTCCGGTGATCACGGGCATCGCGGACGCGATGGAGTACGCGGCGACCGACCCCGAGGTCAAGGTGGTGCGGCTCGGCGGCGCCGGACGCGGCTTCAGCTCCGGTGCGGGCATCAGCGCCGACGACGTATCCGACGGCGGCGGCGTCCCACCCGACGAGATCATCCTCGAGATCAACCGGCTGGTGCGCGCGATCGCCGCGCTGCCGCACCCGGTGGTCGCCGTGGTTCAGGGCCCCGCCGCCGGCGTCGGTGTCTCCATCGCCCTGGCCTGTGACGTCGTATTGGCTTCGGAGAGCGCATTTTTCATGCTCGCCTTCACCAAGATCGGGTTGATGCCGGACGGCGGCGCGTCGGCGTTGGTGGCGGCCGCGGTCGGCCGGATCCGGGCCATGCAGATGGCACTACTTCCCGAACGGCTGACCGCCGCCGAGGCGCTGTCGTGGGGCCTGGTCACCGCGGTCTACCCGGCCGGCGAATTCCAGGCCGAGGTGGACAAGGTGATCGCACGGTTGCTGGGCGGCCCGGCGGTCGCCTTCGCCAAGACCAAGCTGGCGATCAACGCGGCCACCCTCACCGAGTTGGACCCGGCCCTGCGGCGTGAGTTCGACGGACAGTCGGTGCTGCTGAAATCCCCCGACTTCGTCGAAGGCGCAACGGCCTTCCAGCAGCGGCGCACCGCCAACTTCACCGACCGCTGAGCGCATAGCGGTCATCGGCCGCAACGCTTAATCACCTCTCGATGCGGTAATCCTCCTCGTCAGACTCCCAATAGCTGACAAACGACGGAGGATCGATGCCCGAACAGGTGCGGTGCCTGGTGACCGGAGCGACCGGCTACATAGGCGGGCGCCTGGTGCCCCGCCTCCTGGATGAGGGCCATCACGTTCGGGCCTTGGCGCGCAACCCCGACAAGCTGGCGCAGGTGCCCTGGCGGCAACAGGCGGAGGTGGCACGCGGTGACCTCGGTGATGTCGATTCACTGATCGCCGCGTTCGACGGCATCGACGTGGTGTACTACCTCGTCCACTCGATGGGCACCTCAAAGGATTTCGCCGCCGAGGAAACCCGCGCCGCGCGCAACGTCGTGACGGCCGCGCGGCGCGCCGGGGTGCGGCGGCTGGTGTATCTGAGTGGGCTGCATCCCGAAAACAGCGATCTCTCACCGCATCTCGCGTCGCGCAAGGCCGTCGGGGACGCGCTGATCGGCTCAGGTGTCGACACGGTCGTCTTGCAGGCCGGGGTGGTCATCGGCTCGGGGTCGGCGTCGTTCGAAATGATCCGGCACCTCACCGACCGGTTACCGGTGATGACCACGCCGAAGTGGGTGCACAACAAGATCCAGCCGATCGCGGTGCGCGACGTGCTGCACTACCTGGCCGCGGCGGCGACGGCCCCGGTCCCGAAGTCGCGCACCTGGGATATCGGCGGGCCCGACGTGCTGGAGTACGGCGACATGATGCGCGTCTACGCCCAAGTCGCGGGGTTGGGCAATCGCTACCTGTTCGTGCTGCCGTTTCTCACCCCGGCCATCGCCAGCCTCTGGGTGGGCACCGTGACCCCGATTCCGCCCGGGTTGGCGCGGCCGCTGGTCGAATCGCTGGAATGCGATGCGGTGATGCGCAATTCGGACATCGACGGCATCATCGGGCCGCCGTCGGGCGGCCTGATCGGCTACCGGCGGGCCGTGGAACTCGCGCTTGCCCGCGCCGCGCGTGGCGTCCCCGAACCCACTTGGTCGTCGTTGCGGTCCGAACCGGCCGCGGCGCTGCCCACAGACCCGGCCTGGGCGGGCGAGATCGTCTACACCGATGTGCGCACCGCCACGACCAACGCCGAACCCGCGAACGTCTGGAAGGCGGCGGAGGACGTCGTAAACTCACGGGCAGCCAACTGGAAGGTCGAGGAGCGCACAGCGGGAACCCTGTTGCGGCTGCGCTCCACCAAGCGGGCCCCGGGACGGGAGTGGCTCGAGATTGCCGTCACGCGGCAAGGCGATCGCGGGAGCCGGTATACGCAGCGGTCGGTCTTTCTGCCGAGGGGCATTCCGGGGCGGGTGTACTGGTTCTTCGTTCGGCCAGTCCGCACCGCCGCGATGCGTGCGCTCGCGCGTGAGGTCGTTGGTTCGGCCCGATAGCCGGCATTAGACCCCGAACATCGGCGGCAGCACCAGCACCATGATCAGTCCCCACACGGAATGCGTCAGCACCGGGGCCAGCACGCCGCCGCTGGCGCGACGCTCCAGCGCGCACACCGTTCCGAGGATGATCGCGGCGAAGCCCAGCATGGGGTTGCCGCTGGCCATGGTCGCCGCGGTGTACAGGACGGTCGAGATCAGCACCGGGTGATGGCGGCCCAGCGCCGTGTAGAGCGCGCCGCGAAAAAACAGCTCCTCGGCGACGCCGTTGATGACGGTGATCAAGACGACCAGCAGAAAAGATCCTTGATGCGCGTACATCAGCACCCGGGTGATCAAGGTTGCGACGGCCGGGATTTCGCGGGCGATCAGTCCGCCGACGACGAACGCCCCACCGACCAGCAGGCCGACGCTGGTGCCGGTGATGACCGGCCGCTGGTTGCGACCCCGCCAACATATGCCGCCCAGGTGCAGCGGCCCGGAGGTCAGCGCTCCGGCGGTCCACACTCCCGCCAGCACCAGCATCAACCAGTAGAAGCTGGACTCCCCCGGATGGCGCCGCAGCGAATACCCCAGCACGGCCGCACCGATCACCAGCGTGATCGCGACGACGATGCGCCGGCGCCGCACGATGGCCGGCGATTCATTATGGGGCACAGCAACATTGGTGACCGCACGGCGCAACTCCGTGAAGACACCGGTGCGGTACGGACTCGTCGACTGGGTCATGTGGTACGCACCTTCGGGGTCAGGGCGATCAGGATGTCGAGGCCCGTGCGCACCGCTCCGGCCACCGGACCGGGGACCCGGTTCACCAGCCCCAGGGTCGGCCGCACGATGGAGGGGGTGACTCGCCGGGCGAGTCGGCGGATGCGCAGCGCGTCGCCGCCGGCCCAGGTGGGATCGGTATCAGCGAGGTGGTGCGGATCGGTCAGGGCGTTGACGGGTCGCGGCCGGTGCGTCGACTGGCCGGCCACGGCCAGGGCTATGGACTCGTCGACGCCGAGCAAGCCGCCGGGCGGGTCGGGAACGCGCTCGCGCAGGCCGCTGGTGGAGGCCACCATCGGGTGGTCCAGCGATTCGACCAGATCGCCTGCCAGCCCTTGGGGCACCGGCAGCGCGACGCCGGTGATCAGCGACGCCAGCGAGGTGTCGACCCTGCCGACCGGCAGTCCGGTGTGCCAGCGGCCGGAGACGCGCGCATACGCCCTGAGCAGGCCCCGGTAGGAGGTGGTGTCCGGGCCGGCGATGTCGTAGGCCCCGGCGGGCACCAGGTCGCGGTCGGTCGCCGCGACGAGATAGTGCAGTACGTCGCGGATGGAGATCGGGTCGATCGGGTTGTCCATCCAGCTCGGGATCGGGATCAGCGGGAAGCGGTCACCGACGTAGCGCATCATCTCGAACGACGTCGAGCCGGCGCCGATGATGATCGCCGCGCCCAGCCACACCAGCTCGGGGCCGTCCGGGATGCTGAGCGCCTCGGCCACCTCGGCCCGGCTGGTCAAGTGCTCGGATAAGTCTTCATCGGCGGGCACGAAGCCGCCCAGGTAGACGATGCGTTGCACCCCGGCGTCGCGGGCCGCGGCCGCGAAGTTTGCCGCCGCGGTCTTATCGGCGTCGCGAAAACCGGGCTGGCCGATCGCGTGCACCAGGTAATACACCACGTCAAGGGGCCCGCAGCTGGCGAACGCGGAGGCCAACGATGCGGGCTCGGCGGCATCCAATTTCACCGGTGTGACGTCGTCGAACCAACCGAAACGCTTGAGGCGCGCCGGGTTTCGCGTCGCCGCCGCCACCTGGTGCCGATCAGCCAGCAGCGCGGTTACCAGCCGTGATCCGACATAACCGGTGGCACCGGTTACCAGAGCCCGCATACCCCGACCCTAGCCGGACGACGCTGCACGCCGCGCGCGGCGTGCGGAGGAGTCGGACAACAATTGCGCCGAGCGGCCCGACCGCGCGGTGGGCGTTTGAACCGGCGGCGCGGCGGCACCGTCATCCCTACGTGGACCATCGGGGAAGCCCTGATTTCGCCGGCTCGACGGGCATTGCGCTGAAAGATCCGACCATCGCCGGG
Organism: Mycobacterium colombiense; assembly: GCF_001665835.1. Classification (GTDB taxonomy): domain Bacteria; phylum Actinomycetota; class Actinomycetes; order Mycobacteriales; family Mycobacteriaceae; genus Mycobacterium; species Mycobacterium colombiense_A. The sequence continues at coordinate 95,246 of NZ_LZSX01000072.1, forward strand.
GTGGCGGTGAAGTTTCCACCCACTCGCTATACCCAAAGCGAAGCCATCCAGGCGCTGACCGACCTCGCCGGTCCGGACTTTCAGCGTTTCGCGCGCAGCAGCGGGGTCGCGTTCCGCAACACCGCGTTGCGGCTGCCCCGCTACCGCGAGCTGAGCGGATTGACCGGGGCCAACGACGCCTATCTCGAGGTCGCGCTCGACCTGGGCGAGCAGGCGCTGCTGGCCGCCCTGGACCAGGCCAAGGTCAAGCCGTCGGAGCTCGACATCGTGTTTTCGACGACGGTCACCGGGCTGGCGGTGCCGACGCTGGAGGCGCGGCTCGCGACGCGGGTCGGGCTGCGCCCGGACGTCAAACGCGTCCCGCTGTTCGGGCTGGGCTGTGTGGCCGGCGCGGCCGGCGTGGCGCGCATGCACGACTACCTGCGCGCGTTCCCGGTCCAGACGGCCGCGCTGCTCGCGGTGGAACTATGCTCGCTGACCGTTCAGCGCCAAGACAAGTCGGTCGCCAATCTCGTCGCCACCAGCCTGTTCGGCGACGGCGCGGCCGCGGTGATCACCGAGGGCGCCCACCGGGCGGGCCGGGAGCACACCGGCCCACGCGTGGTGGCGACGCGCAGCCGCATCTATCCCGACACCGAAGAGGTGATGGGCTGGAAGATCGGCGGTGACGGCTTCCGGATCGTGCTGTCCGCCGACGTGGCCACCATCGCCGATAAATACCTCGGCGACGACGTCCGCGAATTCCTCGCCGACCACGGGCTGACCCCCCGCGACGTGCAGACCTGGGTGTGCCATCCGGGCGGACCGCGGGTGATCGAGACCGTCGAGAGCGTCCTGGACCTCCCCGAGGACGCTCTCGACCACACCCGAACCTCATTGCGGGAGAACGGCAATCTGTCGTCGGTCTCGGTGCTCGACGTGCTCGCGGCGAACATGGCCGATCCGCCGGCGCCGGGGTCGATCGGCCTGATGATCGCGATGGGTCCGGCGTTCCGTTCCGAGCTGGTACTGCTGGCCTGGTAGAGCTGGTAAAGACTGTAGCCATGTATTACCTGCTGGTGCTGGCGGTCGGACTCGAGCGCGTCGCGGAGCTGGTGGTGTCCACCCGCAACGCACGTTGGTCGTTTACCAAGGGCGCCACGGAGTTTGGCCGATCGCACTATCCGGTGATGGTGATCATTCACACCGGGCTGCTGGTCGGCTGCCTCGTCGAACCGTGGACGCTGCACCGGCCCTTCATCGCATGGCTGGGCTGGCCGATGCTGGCGGTGGTGGTGGCCAGCCAGGCATTGCGCTGGTGGTGCATCGCGACGCTGGGGCGGCGATGGAACACCCGGGTGATCGTTCTGCCGCAGGCGCCGTTGGTGCGTCAGGGTCCCTACCGCTGGCTGCACCATCCGAATTATGTTGCAGTGGTGGCTGAGGGAGTGGCGTTGCCGCTGGTGCATACTGCATGGCTGACCGCCGCCGTTTTCACGCTGGCCAACGCCGCGCTGCTCTGGGTGCGCCTGCGGGTGGAGAACTCCGCGTTGGGTTACACGTGAGCGACTACGACGCGGACCTGTTGATCGTCGGTGGCGGACCGGGCGGGCTGGCCACGGCGTTGCATGCTCGACGCCTTGGACTTTCGGTGATCGTGGCCGAGCCGCGCGACGGCCCCATCGACAAGGCCTGCGGCGAGGGGTTGATGCCCAGCGGGCTGGCCGAACTGACGTCGCTGGGCGTGGATCCCGTCGGCATGCCTTTCCACGGGATCGCCTACGTGAGTGAACGACGGCGGGCCCAGGCGCGCTTTCGCAGCGGGCCGGGACGCGGCGTGCGCCGCACCACGTTGCACGCAGCGCTGGCCGCGCGGGCCAAAGAGCAAGACACCGACTGGATCCGCACGCGGGTGACCAGCGTCGCGCAAGATGCCCACGGCGTCTCGGCCGCCGGTGTGCGCGCGAGGTGGTTGGTGGCGGCGGACGGATTGCATTCCCAGGTCCGGCGCGCGGTCGGAATCACGGCGACGGCCGGGACACCGCGGCGCTACGGCGTGCGGTGGCACTACCGGGTGCCGGCATGGTCGGAATTCGTCGAGGTGTACTGGTCTCGCTGGGGCGAGGCTTACGTGACGCCGGTGGAGCCGGATCTGGTCGGTGTGGCGATCCTGTCGCGTGGCCGGCCCGACCTGGCCTGGTTCCCGCGGCTGGCCCGCCAGCTGCACGGGGCCGGCCAGGGGCAGCACCGCGGTTGCGGCCCGCTGCGGCAGGTGGTCTCGAGCCGGGTCGCGGGGCGCGTGCTGCTGGTCGGCGACGCGGCCGGCTACGAGGACGCGCTCACCGGCGAGGGCATCAGCTTGGCGCTCAAACAGTCCTCCGCGGCCGTCGACGCCATCGTCAACGAGACGCCGGCGTCATACGAGCAGGCCTGGCACCGGATCACCCGCGATTACCGGCTGCTCACCCGCGCGCTGGTACTGGCCAGCACGCCGCGAGCGGTGCGGCGCGCCGTCGTCCCGACGTGCACGCTGCTACCACCGGTGTTCGCCCGCGGCGTCAACATCTTGGCCGGCTAGCGCCCCGTCACCCGGCTAGCGCGCCTTCCAGACCGGCTCCCGCTTCTCGGCGAACGCCAGCGGTCCTTCCTTGGCGTCCTCGGATCTGAGCAGCGCCTTCATCTCGCGCATGGTGCGCTCCCAACCCGGTTCGTCACCGACGACGACGCCGTCGTCGACGCCATAGGCGATCCGCTTGCTGGCCTGCACCGAGAGCGGCGCGTTGACGGTGATCCGCGCGGCCAGCGACAGCGCGGCGTCCAGCACCGAGCCCTGGGGGACGACGTCGTTGATCAGGCCCCACTCGCAGGCGGCGGCCGCGGTGAGCGGCTCGCCGGTCAACAGCAGCCGCATACCCACCTTGCGGGGCAGCTGCTCGGCGATGCGGAACACCCCACCGGCGGCGGCGATCAGCCCGCGCTTGACCTCGGGCAGGCCGAACTGCGCCCGTTCGTCGGCCACCACCAGGTCGCTGGCCAGCGCCAGCTCGGTGCCACCACCCAGGGCGGTCCCGTTCACCGCCGCGATCGTGGGCTTGTCGATGAAGTGGTGGACGTATCCGGCGAATCCCCACTCGGGATGGTCGGGGTGATAGATATTCTCCCGCCGGGCAATTGCCTTGAGGTCGGCGCCGGCGCAGAACGACTTGTCGCCCGCGCCGGTGACCACCACCGCCCGCACCTCGGGGTCGTGCTGCGCATCTTCGAGCGCATCCCCGAGGCCGATGCTGACGGCGGCGTTCACCGCGTTGCGGGCTTCGGGCCGGTTGATGGTTATCACCATCACGTTGCCCCGGCGTTCGGCCAGGGCCCCCGGCTCCTGGGTCACAACAGTTCCACGATGGTGGCGTTGGCCTGGCCGCCGCCCTCGCACATGGTCTGCAGGCCGTACTGAATTCCCTTGTCCCGCATGTGGTATAGCAGGGTGGTCATGATCCGGGCACCGGATCCGCCCAGCGGGTGGCCCAGCGCGATGGCGCCGCCGTTGGGGTTGAGCTTGTTCTCGTCGGCGCCGATGTCCTTGAGCCAGGCCAGCGGAACCGGCGCGAACGCCTCGTTGACCTCGTAGGTGCCGATGTCGCCGATGGACAGCCCGGAGCGCTTCAGCACCTTCTGGGTCGCCGGGATGGGCGCGGTCAGCATGATCACCGGGTCCGCGCCGGCCAGGGTCGCGGTGTGCACCTTGGCGATCGGCTTGAGCCCGAGTTCCTTGGCCTTCTCGGCGGACATGAACAGGATCGCGGCCGAGCCGTCGGAGATCTGCGACGAGTTGCCGGCGTGAATCACGCCGTCTTCCTTGAACGCCGGCTTCAGCGAGGCCATCTTCTCCATCGGCGTGCCGCGGCGGATGCCTTCGTCCTTGAGCACTGTTGTTTTTTCGTGGCCGTCGGCCACATTGATGCCCACGATCTGGTCATCGAAGGCGCCGGCATCCTGTGCGGCAGCGGCCTTTTCGTGCGAGTCGAGGGAGAACTGGTCGAGCGCGGTGCGGTCGAACCCCCACTGCTCGGCGATCATCTCCGCGCCGATGCCCTGGTTGGGGATCTGGCCTTCGTAGCGGTCCAGGAAGGCCTGCGGGTACGGCCGTCCGCCGTTGGCCAGCGATGCGCCCATCGGGGTCCGCGACATCGACTCGACACCGCCGGCGACCACGACGTCGTAGTGCCCGGCGATGACGCCGGCGGCGGCGAAGTGGATGGACTGCTGGCTGGATCCGCATTGGCGGTCCACGGTCACGCCCGGGACGGTCTCGGGCCAGCCGGCGGTCAGCAGCGCGGTGCGGCCGATGTCGAGGGCCTGCTCCCCCGCCTGCATGACGCAGCCCCAGATGACGTCGTCGACCAGGCCCGGGTCGACGCCGGCCTTGTCGACCAGGCCGTTGAGCACCTGTGCGGACAGATCCGCCGGGTGCACCCCGGACAATCCGCCGTTGCGCTTGCCGATCGGTGAACGCACTGCCTCGACGATTACGGCTTCAGGCATGGTCTTGTCTCCTTTGACACGTGGACTTCGAAAAGAGTGGAGTCTTGCGTTGATTGTCAACCAAGGGGTTGGGCGGGCGAAGCGCGGGGTGTCGTGGGGCCTGCGCGGCCCCCTCGACGGACGCCGAGGGACCGCGGGCCGAACCAGAAATTTGTTCGTTCATCTCGCGCGGATGTCACCATAATGGTGTCGGAGACCGCGTCATCCATACGTCACCTCAGTTGGCAGCGCCGGGAGCGTCGCGGCTCCTCGGACAGATGAGGCAGACGATGAAGCGGCTCAACGGCATGGACGCGATGCTGCTGTACAGCGAGACGCCGAACCTGCACACGCACACCCTGAAGATCGCGATCGTCGACGATCCCGACTTCACCTTCGAAGTCTTTCGCCGCACCCTGCTGCGCCGGCTGCATCTGCTGGACCCGTTGCGCTACAAGCTCGTTGACATTCCATGGCGACTGCATCATCCGATGTGGTTGCAGAACTGCGACGTCGACCTCGACTACCATCTGCGCCGGGTCGAGGTGCCCTCCCCCGGTGGCCGCCGCGAGCTCGATCTGGTGATCGGAAACATCGCCGGCACGCCGCTGGATCGCAGCCGCCCACTGTGGGAGTTCCACATCGCCGAGGGGATGGCCGATCACCGGCTGGCCATCATCGGCAAGATCCACCACGCGCTGGCCGACGGTGTCGCATCGGCGAACCTGCTGGCCCGCCTCATGGATGCCGACGGCACGGCGCAGGACGAACGCGACAACGACATCGGCTGCGTGCCGCCGTCGACAGCGGAGCTGCTGCGGGCCGCGGGGCGTGACCATCTCCAGCAGGCCGTCGCGCTGCCCGGGGTGATCACCGAAGCGCTGTCCGGCGCTCGCCGGCTGCGTCGCCGCGCCCGCCAGCGGGGCAAGCATCCAGACCTTGCCCGGCTGCTGCACGCGCCGCCGACATTCATGAACCACGTCGTCTCGCCGGGCAGAACGTTTGCGACCGCGACGCTCTCGCTGCCGCAGGTGAAACAGGTTGGCAAGAGCTTGCGGATCACCATCAATGACGTGGTGATGGCGATGACCGCCGGCGCATTACGAGAGTTGTTGCTGCGCTACGACGGTGGCGCGGACCGGCCGATCGTCGCTTCCGTTCCGGCGAGCACGGACCGCTCGTCAGACCGGATCAGCGGCAACGAACTCGGCGGAATGGCGGTCTCGCTGCCCACGCATATCGGCGATCCGCTGGAGCGGGTGCGACTGACGTCGGTGGCCACCACGATCGCCAAGGAAAACAACGAGCTGTTCGGTCCCGAGCTGTACGGCAAGCTGATCAGCTACCTGCCGTCGACCGCCGCTCCCGCCGCGTTCAAGTGGCTGGCCCGGCGCGACGCGAACAACAGGTTGTTCAACCTCCCGGTTTCCAACGTGGCGGGGCCCCGCCGGCCAGGCCACCTGTCGGGGGCTCCGGTCAGCGAGATTTACTCGGCCGGCCCGTTGATCGCCGCATGCGGCGTCAACATCACCGTGTGGAGCTACGTCGACCAACTCAACATCTCGGTCATTGCCGACGACCGCACCGTCGAGGATCCGCACGAGGTCACCGCCGCCATGGTCCATGCGTTTTCCGAGATCAGCACCGCGGCGGGGCTTTCCGGCGAGCCGGCGATGGTCGACAGGGCGATGCCCCCGGTCACGCTCAAACCCTGAGCGCCAACGCGCTATCCGAGGACGGGAAAGCGTCGCTCGCGAGCCAGGCCGTCCAGGGCGTCCTGCATGGCCGAACGGACGTGTGCGTCAACGTCGCCGGCCTCTGGTGCGTCGCCGAATTGGGCGGCGACGTCGATCGGCTCCAGGACTTCGCTGACGATCTTGGTCGGCAACGGCAGATTGGGCGGCAAGATCATGCTGAGCCCGAAGGGAAAGCCCCAGGTGATGGGGAGAATGTCGGACCGCCACCGCGACAGGCCCAACCGCTTCGCCAGCCACGTGCCACGGGTCAGGAAGAGCTGGCTCTCCTGGCCGCCGATGGAGACCAGCGGCACGATCGGCACGCGCGCGTCGATCGCCGACCTGATATATCCGGTGCGGCCGTTGAAGTCAATGACGTTCTCCGCGAGCGTCGGTCGGTAGGCGTCGTAGATCCCGCCCGGAAACACCAGCACCACACCGCCGGATCGCAGCGCCTTCGCGGTGTTTTTCGCGGTGGCGCGAATGACCCCGAGGCGGCCCAACCATCCAGACATGGGCCCGACGAACATCCCGTCGTGGCCGAGCGTGTACAGCGGACGCTCGTAGCCGAACCTGCGGTAGAACGCCGCGGCGAAGATCAGCACGTCGGGCGTGAGCATGCCGCCCGAGTGGTTGCCGATGACCAGGGCACCGCCATCGGGCGGCAACGATTCCAGCCCACGCACTTCGAAGCGAAACCATGCCCGTGCCAAAGGTTCTGCCGCGGCGACGAAGCGTTCGGTGAAGCCGGGATCCCACTCGCCGATTTCGCGGTCGCTCACGAAATCGGGGTGAATTCGAGGTGCAACTCGGACAGACCCCGCATCTGCCAGGTCGGGTCGTAGGTGTAGCTGCGGGCGTCCGGCGGCCCGTGCTTTGCCTCGGTGATGGTGATGTCCGCCATCCGGTCGAGTATGCGGTTCAGCGAGATTCGTCCCTCCGCGCGGGCCAACGGTGCGCCAGGGCAGGAGTGGTTGCCGCGGCCGAAGGCCACATGCTCGCGCACGTTCGGCCGGTCGATGCGGAACTCATCGGGCTGCTCGAACTTTCGTGCATCCCGGTTGCTCGCGCCGGGCAGCAGCATCACCGTGCTGCCCGCCGGGATGTCGGTGTCACCGATCGAGGTCGTGGTGCGGGCCATCCGGAAGTGGCACTTGACCGGACTCTCCATGCGCAGTGTCTCTTCGACGAAATTCGGTATCCGACTGCGGTCTTCGCGGAGCAGTTTCTGCAACTCCGGGTTCTCGGCGAGCGTGCGGACCCCGAAGCTGAGCAGCTTGGTGGTGGTCTCCTGACCGGCCGCGAACAGGAATGTCGCCAGCCGGACCACGTCGATGACTTCGGGAGTCGACTCGTCGGGGTACTTCGCCTGCGCCAGCTCGGTCAGCACGTCTTCGCGTGGCTGTCGGCGGCGTTCGGTGATGTGGGTGGTGAACTTCTCGTCGAGGTATTCCAGCGGATTGTGCGCGCGCGTCATCGAGTCGTCCTCGACACCACCGGAGAACTTGCCCGAGAACACGTTCCGAAACTCCTCATGATCCTCGATGGGAACACCCAGGAGGTCGGCGATCACCAACCCGGAGAACGGTCGCGCATAATCGTCGAGGAATTCACAACTGCCGCGGGACAGGAACTCGTCGAGCTGCTGATCGGCGAGCCGCCACATGAAGTCTTCATTTTCCTTGAGCCGCTTGGGCGTCAGCAGGCGACTGAGCAGACCCCGCGTGCGGGCATGCTCCGGTGGATCTTGAGTCACGATGTGTTCGCTCATCGGGATCTGCGAGCGATGTTGTTCGATCAGGCTGCCGATGTCGTCGCCCTCGGGCTCGAATGGCAACCCCGAAAACGGCCCGGCGACCGAGACACACGACGAGAACGCCGGATCTTTGTAGACGGCGAGCGCCTCGGAGTGTCCTGTCACCGCCAGCACGCCCTGATCGGGTCGCGGCAGCACCGGGCAGCGCGCCCGCAGATGATCGAAGTATGGGTACGGGTCCGGAATCAGGGACACGTCAGTGAAGAAATCAACCGATTCGAATTCGCTCAACAGAACTCCTAGGCATCCACGTAACCGCCCCCACCAACGTCAACCCGGGCGACGTAACCTCTCTTGCCAATCTAGAGCTGAACAAATATTAGGTCAAGCTGGCAGCCCGGGTTGCGGCCGCGTGATCGCCCGCTGCGCGCGGGGCCTACCCCACCGTCAGCGCTGTTGACGTCAGTTCTTCGGCGTTGTGTACAGCGACGGTCACCTGCAGTTCATTTCTCCTGGGCCGACGGCGCATATGGTCCCCGGATGTGAGCACTCCTGCACCCGGGCCCGGTTGGTGGCTGGCGTCAGACGGCAAGTGGTATCCCCAGCGATGGGAGAGCACCTTCATCTCGCACACCCATGAGTTGTTGGAAGCGGTCTTGGACGAGGCGAACCGCATGACGACGACCTACGGCGAGCAGGGCTGGGAAATCGTGGGATCCTCGGTGCAACGCACCCAAGTTGCCCACCGATTCAAGGAATACGACAGGGGCGGTGACCACTATTTCGAGTGGAGCATCGTCTGCACACTCAAACGGCCGCTGCCGCCGGGCCGAACCGAGATTGCCGCCACGCTCGCGATCAAGCCCGAAAATCGCGACCCTGACGGCAATCTCGTCGAAGGGTGATTCCTAGCCGGCGGGGTAGGCGACCGACTTGATCTCGGTGTACTGGTCGAACCCGGCGATACCGTTCTGGCGTCCCACGCCGCTCTCCTTGTAGCCGCCGAACGGTGTGTCGGCACCGTACGGGGCGCCGCCGTTGACGCCCATGAAGCCGGCCTTGATCCGGCGGGTCACCGACAACGCACGCTCGAGCGAACCCGCAAACACATTGCCGGCCAACCCGTACACGCTGTCGTTGGCGATCCGGATCGCGTCCTCCTCGTCGTCGAACGGGATGACCGACAGCACCGGGCCGAAGATCTCCTCCTGCGCGATGGTCATCTTGTTGTCGACGTTCGTGAAAAGCGTTGGCCTGATGAAATATCCCTTGTCGAAACCGGTTTCCGCGCCGGGTCCGCCGACCAGCGCCGTGGCGCCCTCTTCGACACCCTTCTTGATGTAGTCCGTCACGCGGTCGAACTGTCGTTGCGAGATCACCGGCCCACACAGCGTTCCGGGGTCCTGCGGGTCGCCGCACGTGACGTTCTCGTAGATGTTCTTGAGGATCTCGACGCCCTCGTCATAGCGGGACCGCGGCAGCAGCAGCCGGGTCGGGTTGGCGCAGCCCTGACCGGCGTGCATGCACGGCGCGATGCCGACCATGCACGCCGTCCCGAAGTCGGCGTCCTCCAGCACGATGGTGGCCGACTTGCCACCGAGTTCGAGGAACAGCCGCTTCATGGTCGCGGCGCCCTTCTCCATGATCCGCTTGCCGACCACCGTCGAGCCGGTGAACGAGATCAGGTCGACCTTGGGCGACAGCGTGAGCTCCTCGCCCACGAAGTGGTCCGACGCGGTGACGACGTTGACGACGCCGGCGGGGATGTCGGTCTTCTCGGCGATCAGGCGGCCGAGCCGGTTCGCGTTGAACGGGGTGTTGGGTGCCGGCTTGAGCACCACGGTGTTGCCGGTGCCCAGCGCCTGGCCAAGCTTGTTGAGGGTGACCTCGAACGGGAAGTTCCACGGCACGATCGCACCGACCACGCCCACCGGTTCCCGCCAGACCTTGCGGGTGGTCAGCGTGCCGGTCAGGCTGATCATCTTGTCGCCCAGGTCGGTTTCCCACGCGTACTCGTCGATCAGGCGTGCGGGGTATTTCAGCCCGTCTTCCAGCGGGGCGTCCAGCTGGGGTCCGAACGTGATGGCCCGCGGCGAGCCGACCTCGAGGATCAGTTCCTCGCGCAGCTCGTCGATCTCGGATTCGATCGCCTCGTGCAGCTGCAGTAGGCAGCGCTTGCGCAGCTCCTTGTTGGTCGACCAGTCGGTCTCGTCGAAGGCGCGCCGGGCGGCATCGATGGCCCGGTGCATGTCCTCCTTCGAGGCATCGGCGACCTCGCCGAGCGACTCTTCGGTCGCCGGGTTGATGTTCGTGAAGGTGCCGGCCTGCCCGTCGACGAGCTTGCCGTCGATCATCATCTTCGGCTCGAAGCGGACCTTTACAGCCTCAGTCATATCTGTCACTCTCTCTGACTCGTTAGAGGGGCGTCCCGCAGAGCGCTGGTTGCCCTACGGGGAGCCTTACTGGAAACTAGCCGATTGGCAAGTGGAGCCTCGGGCGGGGCCGGTTATTGGGGGTCGAAGAGCACCGGGACCGACGTCGGTGACCGGAAGACCTGGCCGCGAATGTGCGGGTCGGCCCCCTCGGGGTCCAGCCGCAGGTTCGGCAACCGGTCGAGCAGAAGGTTGATGGCGGTGCGCATCTCGAGCCGCGCCAGGTGCATGCCGAGGCAGACGTGCACGCCGTGCCCCCAGCCCAGGTGGCCCTTGGGCGAGCGGAAGATGTCGAACGAGTCCGGTTCGGGGTAACGGTCTTCCTGCCGGTTGGCGGCGCCCAGCATCGGCATCACGCTTGACCCGGCCGGGATCGGCACCCCGCCGAGTTCGGTGTCGCGGGTGGCGACCCGGGTGATGGTCAACAGCGGCGGTTCCCACCGCACGCCCTCCTCGATGGCCTGCGGCAGCAGCGAGCGGTCCGCGCGGATGGCGTCCAGCTGCTTGGGATCGGACAGCAGCGCGAGCAGCAGGTTGCCCAGCGCGCGGTAGGTGGTCTCCACCCCGGCGGGCAGCAGCAGGCGCAGGAACGAATAGATCTCCTCGTCTTCGAGCTTCTCGCCGTCGATCTCCGCCTGGGCCAGCGCGCTGATCAGATCGTCCTTGGGCTCGGCGCGGCGGGCCGCCAGGATCGGCGCGAAGTAGTCGCACAGCGCCGCCGAGGCGGCAAGTCCGCGTTCCGGATTCAGGATCCAGCTCAGCAGCGAGATGGACCAGCGCTGAAACTGTGGGTAGTCCTTCTCGGGCAATCCCAGCAGGCCGGCGATGATCTGACTGGGATAGTCGAAGGTGAATTCTTTGACCAGGTCGGCCTTGCCGTTGGCGGCGAACTTGTCGATCAGGCCATTGGCCACGCGTCCGACCAACTCGTCCTCCCAGCGCGCCAAGGCCTTCTGCGAGAACGCCTTTGACACCAGTGACCGCAGCCGGCCGTGTACCGGCTCGTCCATGCCGAGCATGACGCGCTCCCCCAGGACGGGGCCGAACGCCGCGATCACGGCCGCCGAGGAGAAGGTCTCGTTGTCGCGCAGCATCTGCTGCGCTTCTTCGTACCGGTAGACGATGAAGACGGGCTTGGATTCCTCATGGGGCATGCCGGAGGTGTCCAGGCGCTGAATCGGTTCCTCGCGACGCAGCCGGGCCAATTCGGTGTACGGGTCGCGCACGTCCCCGGAGACCGCATCGTCGAACGCGCCGAAGTCTTCTAGATCGTCGAAAAGTTGTTCCATGATTGCCCCTTCAATCCCCTTGCGGTGCCGCATTTTTTTGCGACGAGAACCGCCCCGCCATTGCGGCCAAGCGCTGCAGTACCGGCTGTGGAAGAACACGTGCGACGAACACCATCGCCTTTTGACTGGTCGTCAGCGGCCAGGCCCCATCGCGCATCGACCCCTGTTTGGGTATTCCCAGCACGATCCGCGACACGTGGTGCATGCCCGATGCCGGCAGGATCCTGTTGGCTACCAACAGCATCGAGGCGTCCGGCCCGATGCCCCGGCGGCGGAACGCTCCGCGATCGTCGATCGCCTTGAGCAGGCCGTCGGTGAACCGCTCCGGTGGCCGCGCCATTTTCATCGCGAAGCGCCCGCGGCTGTTCATGGTGTTGTGCAGCCGGGCATACGGGCCGCTGAAGTTTCGGTCATCGGTGGTGCCCGCGTCGGTGATGATGTCGGTGTCATACGTGCCGGCCACCAGAACGGTGACACCGAGACCGAACGGCGCGATCTCGCACGCCATCGATTCCCCCCACCGCTCCAGCGCTCCCTTGGCCGCGGAGTACGGCGCGGTGGCGGGCTGGCCCCGTACCCCGGCCGCGCTGGACACCAGGACGATTCGCCCCTGGCCCGCCGCCCGCATCGACGGCAGCAGGGCCTGGGTGAGTGTGACGGGGCCCAGGACGCTGGTGGCGAGCATGCGCTGCCACAACGCCATGTCGGTCTCCTCCACCATTCCTGCGGCGGAGATACCCGCGTTGTGCACCAGTGCGTACGGGGCGCCCACGGCTTCTTCGATTGTCTTGGCCGCCGCGGCGATCGACGCGCTGTCGGTCAGGTCGAGCTGGACGCCGATCAACCGTTCGTCGTCAGGGGGCGGCAGCCCCTGACTCTGAATAGCCTCGCGCAGCCGCGGCATTGCCTGGTCGGGAGTGCGCATGGCCGCGACCACGCGCCACCCCTCCCGGTACATCCGCACCGCCGAGGCGAAGCCCAGTCCGCGGGACGCGCCGGTGATGACGACCGTGCGCGGCTCAGCCATGCTGGCCCGCCGTCGCACACGCGCCCTCACCGGGCGGCGGGGGAATGACGTGGGGTCGCCCGTTGGGCTCCCCGCTCGCCCATGTCGACCAGATGCCGACCGAGTAGGGGCCCTGGGCGCCCGCCTTCTCGTAATACCCTTGCGGGTCATACACTTTGGCTTCCGGATACGGCCACGGGCAGGCCACCGAGGTGGCGGCGTGGCTGACCTTGATGACCCAGAACCAGCCGCCGTAGGCGAAGTACGACACGTTGATGATGACGAACATCACCAGGAACGTGCCCAGCACCGGGCGCGTCGGGAACAACTTCGCTTTTGCGGCAAGCTTTTCCGCCACGGACTTACCGGTGTCGTCGCGGTAGCAGAGGATAGCCGCGGGCACCATCACGAAGCACACCGAGAACGACTCCCAGATCAGCGGGAACTGAAAGGTGGTGCCGGTGAACACCGATCCCCACGGGATCACCTGCGAGTAGATGTACATGCCCCAGTGGATGAGGATGTTCTCCAGGAAGGCATCGAAAATGAACCCGATCACCAGCGTGATCAAACCCAGGCTGACCAGGGGATGCCGCGACACATAGCTGGTGGGCCCGTACTTTGCCTGCAGTCTGCGCAGCAGCCAGACCGCCGGGAAGTAGGGGCCGAAGTAGAACATCACGTAACCGAAGACCACGAACGGTTCGACCGTCGGCGACAACGACACCAGTGGCCAGGATTCCGGCCAGTGAACGAGATCGGGGTTGTAGACCGCGAACGGTGACCAGTTCATGATCGGGTCCTGCCACACGATCAGCGTGGTGCACAGGAACATCAACATCACCGGGCTACCGGGATTGCGGCGCCAGCCCCTGATGAAGACGATCAACAGCAGGATCAGCGCCCCGACGGTGGCCCAGTCCAGGAACCCGATGTAGTCCAGACCGAACGTGAACTTCACCGGGCGCGGCCGGCCCTGCACGTTCGGGTTCGCGACGCGAGGGTCAAGCGCCACACGGCAATTCGCGATGAAGAACAGCGCGAAGGCGGCCAGCGCCGCTCCGGCGATCCAACCACCCCAGCCGCGCTTGGCTTTTCGCTTTTGGGCTGCCGGTTCCTCCCGCTCGGCAGGCGGCGTGGTTTGTTCCGTGGACATCAGTCTTCCTCTCCGAAGCGATCCACCAGGTGCGAGTTGATGCCATCGGCGTCGAGGGTGCGCGCCACCAGGTATCCGGCACCCATCCAGGCCCGGCGTGTCCATTTGCCGAACGACACGCGGGTACCGGGCGCGCCAGACGCGGCGGGCATCATCTTGACTCGCTCCAAAGCCTCTTTGACGCCCCGGGGGCTCAACGGATGTGCGTCGGTGAACGCGCGCACGAGCGTGGCGGCGACGTCGCGGTTGACCACGGTCACGCAGAACTCGGGGCGACTGCCGTTGTACTTCTTCGCGTAGCTGTCGAGGAAGTCCTGGCCGATCCGGTTCGCCTCGTCGTACTGGTCGACACCGGTCCAGCCCATGAACGCGTTCCACATGATCGGGTTGACCCAGGCGTTCTGCCACGCCGTCGTGGTGAAGCGGGGCGGGTCCCAGCCGAGGGACTCGAGCGCCGGGTTGATGAAGACGATTCCGAAGCCGAAGCCCAGGTGCACGATCGCCTCGGCCTTGGCCTCGTGCAGCGTCTGCACCGCTGCGTTGATGTCCTGGGCCGTCTGCGCGATGGCGACTTCCGCGACGATCCGAATGCCCTTGCGCCGGCAGGCGCTTCGCAGGTTCTTCAGGTAGCTCTCACCGATGAGGCTCTGTTCGACCAGGACACCGATTTCGGCCAGCCCGCGTTTGGCGATGAGGTCGGCCAGGAAGATCGGTTCATCGGTCATCGACCCCTGGGGGAAGGAGAATGTCCACTCGCCGAGCCAGTCGTCGGTGCCGGTCACGCTGATCGCGGGTACCTTGAACCGTTCCTCGATCGCTTCTCGCAACGGCACGCAGTTATCGGTGATGTTCGGACCGAAGACCACCAGGCAGCCCTCGTCGACCAGTTCGCCATACGCATCGATCACCGCCTTGACCGAACCCTTGGGCAGCCCCTCCACCTCGCGATAGATCATCTGCACGGGACGGTCCATCAGGCCCTGGGCGACGGCCTCTTCGAAGATGAGGTCGAAAGTCTGGGTGAATGCGGCGAACAGGTCTTCGGGGAACCCCGGCGGGAGGGTGAAGTCCATCAAATAGCCGACCTTGATCGGCTCTGCGCTGCTCTCGTAGGACATCCGACCTCCCAGGTGACTGAATCGCGCGCGCCGATCCGAAAAAACCTAATATTTGTTCAGACCCTAGCGGGGGCGGTATGCAGCGTCAATCATCGGGCCCGCCGGACCCGTCCGGACCGAGGTAGATCTGGATCATTTCGCCCAGCGCCTTGCCCACCGCGACGTCGTCGGTCAGCGGGCCCGCGATGGCGGCCCGGGCCGCCTCCTGCATGCTCAGGCCCTCGGCGACCAGCCTGCCCGCGGCGATCAGCACCCGCGTCGACGCAACCTCGCGCAGCCCGCCCGTTTCGAGCCGGCGGATGGCCTGACCGAACCGGACCAGCTCGGCCGCGGTGGCGCCGTCGACACCCGCCTCGTGCGCGACGATGCCCTCTTCGATATCGGCTGTGGGGAAATCGAATTCGATGGCCACCATGCGCTGCCGTGTCGAATCCTTGAGATCCTTCAGCACGCTCTGATAGCCGGGGTTGTAGGACACCACCAGGCCGAATCCCGGCGCCGCGTCCAGCGTGACGCCGAGTCGCTCGATGGGCAGCTGTCGCCGGTGGTCGGCCAGCGGATGCAGCACCACGGTGGTGTCCTGCCTGGCTTCCACCACCTCGTCGAGGTAGCAGATCGAGCCTTCGCGCACCGCCCGGGTCAGCGGGCCGTCCACCCACACCGTCTCGTCGCCGCGCAGCAGGTAACGTCCGACCAGGTCCGCCGTGGTGAGGTCGTCATGGCAGGCGACGGTGATCAGGGGACGGCCCAGCTCGTGGGCCATCGCCTCGACGAATCGGGTTTTTCCGCAACCGGTCGGGCCCTTCAGGACCAGCGCCAGGCCCTGGCGGTAGGCCGCCTTGAAAACGGCCTCTTCGCCGCCGACCGCTTGGTAGTAGGGCCGCACTTCTTCCTTTCCGTCCGCCTCGGACGGACCGCCGTTGAAGTATGCAAGCCCGGACTCGTTGGCCATAGCTTCCCTTCTGCTACTTCCGGCGATTGGAGCCTAACCGGAACAGATGTTTGTTTTCAAGTGCCCGGACGGGCGGTGTTGACCTTCTCGGGCGCCAACTATGTTCTGGGACTTGGCATCACCGATATCCTGCGACGAACCTCCGCCGAACGCAGGGCGGACCGGAACAGCGGTCCGATCACACCGGCGAGCTGATCGGGGCGCGCGATGGCGGCGTGCGCGGTGCTGCCGAACACCCGGCGCAGCGACGACGCATCGGTTCCCGCGCCGATCGTCAGGCATACGCAGCCGGTCCCCCGGCGGCGGGCCTCGGTCAGCGCACGGCGCGCGTCCGCGGCACCGTATGCCCGCTCGTATCCATGGTCGTAGGCCAGTCCATCGGAGAGCACCACCAACAGCCGCCGTGACGTACCGCCGCGCGCCTCCAGGGTCGCCGAACCGTGCCGGATCGCCGCGCCCAGGCGTGAATACGCGCCGGGTTCCAGGCTGTTGAGCCGCCGGATCACCTGGGCGTTCAGGTGGTCGTCGAACCGCTTCACCGGCACCATGCTCACCGCGCGACGGCCCTGCGAGTAATACGCGTACAGCGCGACGCGGTCACCGAGATCGTGCAGGGCCACGGTCAGGTTGGCGACCGCCGCACGCTGTTGTTCGTGCACCGTGCGCCCGACCGTTCCGGGTTCGCCCGACGAGCCCGACACGTCGAGCAGCAGCAGCACCGACAGCTCGCGACGGCGCCGCAGGCTGTCGAGGTACACGGCCTCGTCGGGCACCGATCCCGCCCGCACCTCGACCCGAGCCTCAACGGCCGCGTCGATGTCGATGTCGTCGCCCTGCGACTGCCGGTGCCGACGGTGCAGGCCCATGCCGAGCCGCGACAGCGCCCGCCGCACGCCGATGGCGTCGTCGAGTGGCCAGGTCGCCCCCAAAGGGGTGGCCTTGATCTGCGGCTCGACCTCGCGCACCGTGCACCACGCCGGCCGGTAGCTCTTGCGCGCGACGTCCCATTCCGGATATCGCACGCCGTCCGCGGTGGTTTGGCCCTCGTGATCGGCGTCCCCGTCGTCGCCGTTAGAGGTCGAGGCCAGCGACGTGACGGCGTACGCGCCGCGCTTGCCCGAATTGGTGCGATGGGTCGGGTTGTCCGCGCCCGGCGGCCCGCCCCCACTTCCGGTCTTGCGCGCCGACGAGAGCATCTTCTTCAACCACTTGCCGATGAATCCGCCCCCGCCTACCGGGCTGGTGAACAGGTCGGGGTCATCGGAGTCGTCGACCTCACCGTCGTCGAGCTCCTCGAGTTCCGTTGTGCCATTACGCCGCGGCACATGGCCGGCCTTCGCCTCTTCGTCTTGTTTGACCGCCCGGGCGCACGCGGACATCACTTTTGCCGCGCGGATCACGCCGAACTCCGGCGCAGGGTCTTCCAGCGCCACCCTTGCGGCGGCAATGTCGAGCGACGCGTTGGGTGAATCGCTACGCCCCGCGATGTCGCGGTCACCCAGCGACGCCAAAACACTTGGTAGCAAAGGGGCGTTGGCGACCAGCGCGCGGTGGCCTTCGACCGAGAGGTAACGCTTGGCCAACTTGCGACGGCGAACCAATGCGCCCACCACATCGGGCTCCAGGCTGCCGGCGGCGATCATCGACGCCTGCACGGCTACGGCTTTCAGTTGCGCGCGGGGCGCCCCGGCGGCATCGACGTGAATCGTCTGGCCGTCGGTCCATGCCGGTTCACCCGGTGGCAGCCCGGCGACCGCGACGGCCCGGCCCGCGAGCGCGGAGGCGAGCATGCCCAGGGTCTGCAGTCGGTCGGCACCGTCGCCGTCCCCCACGCTCAACCTCCAGATTGTTGACCAAATATCTGTTCCACCGTAAAGTCCGGCTGCACAGCAGTCAATGAATCAGGAGCACACGATGATTGACTTCACCGGCCAGGTGGCGGTGGTGACCGGTGCCGGTCGGGGACTCGGTCGGCTGTACGCGCTGGATCTGGCCCACCGCGGCGCCGCCGTGGTTGTCAACGATCTCGGTGGCTCGATGCGCGGGGACGGTTCCGACAAAGGTGTCGCCGACGAGGTGGTCGACGAGATCAAGCAGGCCGGCGGCCGGGCGATCGCCTCATACGATTCCGTGGACAACCCGGCCGGCGGCCAGGCAATCATCGATGCGGCCGTGGACGCGTTCGGGCGCCTCGACGCCGTCGTCAGCAACGCCGGCATCTTAGGCAGCGTGCCCTTCGAAGACCTCTCGCACGACGACTGGACGCGGATGCTGCGCGTGCATCTCGACGGCGGCTTTCACCTGTCCCAGCCCGCGTATCGCGTGATGAAGAACAACGACGGCGGACGATTCGTGTTCATCTCGTCCTCCGCCGGGATCTTCGGCCAGCCGATGGAGGCCCACTACGCGGCGGCCAAGGCCGGGCTGGTCGGGTTGACGAACGTCATCGCCATCGAAGGCGAAGCGCACGGGATACTCGCCAATTCCGTTATGCCCACCGGGTTCTCGCGGATGGTCACCGAGACGGTCGGCGACGAGAAGTTCCTCGCCGAATCGGGCTTCATGCAAGCCATCCGGCCCGAGCTCGTCGTGCCGCTGGTGACGTTTCTGGCCAGCACCGCCTGCACGTTCACTCACCGCAACTATTCCGCGTCCGCCGGCCGCTATGCGCGCGTTTTCGTCGGCCTCACCGAAGGCTGGCTCGCCGACGCCGAGAGCCGGCCCACGGCGGAGGACATCGAGGCGCATCTCGAGCAGATGTCCTCGACGGAGAAGTTCATCGTGCCGGCGTCGATCGTCGATGAGGTGCTGGAAGTGTGTGAGCGACGCGGCGTCAGCCCGATGCCGGGCAATGTTGAGGTCGCATTCCCCGAACCCGAGGGAGCTGAACGTGGACGGTGAATTGCGCGACCAGGTCAGGCATCTCACCGACCGTGCGGAGATCTACGACTGCATGCAGCGCTACGCGCGCGGAATCGACCGGCAGGATCGGGCATTGCTGCGGTCTGCCTACCACGACGGCGCCGTCGACGACCACGTCGGATTCGTCGGCGAGGTGGACGATTTCATCGACTGGGCGCTCGCGTATCACGGCAGCCAGACGCGATACCAGCACTATCTGCTGAACCACACCGCCGACATCGACGGCGACCAGGCCCACGCGGAGACCTACTACCTGTTCGTCGGCACCGACCGTGAGCCGGCGAACCACATGACGGTCTCCGGGGGTCGTTACGTGGATCGCCTGGAGCGGCGCGACGGAGGTTGGGCCATCGTCGATCGCGTCTGCCTGGTGGAGTTCATGAACGAATCGCAATCGCTGCTCACCGACGAAGCCATCGCCATGGTGCCCGGCAGCCGAACGCCCCGCCACGACAGGACGGACGCCTCATACGATCGACCGCTCACGGCATCGCGCATGCCCGCCAACATCGTTGACCAGATATCCGCCCAACCGTAGAGTCCGGCTAGGTCAGGGTTTTACGACGCTGAAGACAGAGGAACGTGGACTTTTCATACCCGGCGGAAGTGGAGCAGTTCCGCAGCGAGCTGCGTGACTGGCTCTCGCAGAACCTGACCGACGAGCTGGTGGCGGCGCGCCGGCCCACCGGCCGCGACGACGTCGCGTTCGAGATGTTGCGCGCGTGGAACGCGACGATGGCCGACGCGGGATGGGCCGCCGTATCCTGGCCGCCCGAATACGGTGGGCGCGGCGCAACGGTGCTCGAGCAGTTGGTCTACACCGAAGAGACCACGCGAGCTCGAGCTCCGATGCCGCTCAACGTGATTGGGCTCAACAACATCGCCCCGGCCATCATGCAGTACGGCACCGAGTCGCAGAAGCTCACGCTGCTCCCCCACATGATGCGCGCCGACGACATCTGGTGCCAGGGAATGTCGGAGCCCGAGGCGGGGTCCGATCTCGCGGCGCTGCGCACCCGCGCCGTGCGAGACGGCGACGACTTCGTCGTCAACGGCCAGAAGATCTGGACCTCACTGGGGCACCGGGCCGACTGGTGTCAGCTCTACGTGCGCACCGATCCCGAGGCGCCCAAGCACAACGGGATCTCCTGCCTGATCGTCGACATGACGCTGCCGGGCATCGAGGTCCGCCCGCTGGTCACGCTCAACGGTGACGCCGACTTCGCCGAGGTCTTCTTCCATGACGTGCGGGTGCCGGCGGACGCGTTGCTCGGTCCGCTCAACGGGGGCTGGCAGGTGGCCACCACCACGCTCAGCCACGAGCGCGCCGGGGCCGCCAGGCTGTACGCGGAGATGCAGGTGCGGCTCGAAGAGCTGGTCGACGATCTCGCCGCGGCCGGCACCGGCGCGCTGGACGATCCGGTGACGCTGCGGCGTCTCGGCGAAATCGCGGTCCGCATCAAGTATCTCGAGGTCCTGTGTCAGCGGTCGATCTCGGCGACGCTGCATGGCGGCGACGCGTTGGGGTCGGCCAGCCTCGCCAAGACCGTGTGGGGCGAGATCGGCCAGGACCTGGCCGCACTGGCCTTCGACGCTCTCGGCACCCGGGGGGCCGGCGCGCCGTGGGCGAACTACCGCCTGACGTCGCGGTCGCTGACCATCGCGGGCGGCACCACGCAGATCAACAAGAACATCACCGCGCAACGAGTGCTGGGACTGCCGCGCAAATGAACCTCGAACTCACCGACGAACAGGTGGCGCTGCGCGACACCACACGGCGCTTCCTCGCCGAGAAGGCGCCGATTTCGCAGCATGTGCGGGCGCTGCTCGACGATCCCGCCGGAACGAACGAGGCGGTCTGGCGCGGTCTCGCCGACCTCGGGACCACCGGCCTGCTGGTGCCGGAGGAGTACGGCGGCGCCGGGATGACGATGGTCGAGGCCGGCATCGTCGCCGAAGAGCTGGGCGCCGCGCTGCATCCGGGGCCGTGGTTGTCGACCGCGGTGGCCGCCGCGCGGGCGCTGACCCGGCTCGGCGACAACGACATCGCACCGAAGTTGTTGCGCGGCATCGCCGACGGCACCACAGTGGCCACCGTCTGCTTCCCGGATTCGGCGAACGCCTCGATCGCCGCGAGCCGACGCGATGAGGCGATCGTGTTGCGCGGCGAGATCGCCGCGGTGCCCGACGCCGCGGCCGCCGATGTCCTGCTCGTGGTCGCCGAAGACGACCACGGCAGCGCGCTTTTCGCGGTGCGCGCCGGCTCGTCCGGGTTGTCGGTCGCGCCCGAGCACGGCATCGACCAGACCCGCAAGCAGTTCCGCGTCACGTTCGACGCCGTACCCGCGCAGCGACTGGCCGCGGCGCCAGCGGACGACCTGGCGGCGGTGATCGACGACATGCTGATCGCCAGCGCGGCAGATGCGCTCGGCGCCGCGCGCGCCATCATGGGCCTCGCCGTCGAATATGCGAAAAGCAGAACACAATTCGGCCAGCCGATCGGCTCCTTCCAGGCCATCCAACACCTGTGTGTGGACATGTTCGAGACGGTCGAGCTGGCCCGCAGCGGTGTGATCCACGCGCTATGGGCCAGCGATGCGTTCCCGGGAGGCGACGGTCGATCCGGCGAAGAGCGCCATCTTGCCGCGATGCGCGCGAAGGCGTTCGCCGGACGACTGGCCACCGTGGCCGACACCGCCATCCAGGTGTTCGGTGGGATCGGCTACACCTGGGAGCACGATGCTCACCTCTACCTCAAGCGCCTACTGAGCTGGAGCGCGTTGCGCGGCGGCCCCGACGAATACCTCACCGAACTCGGTGCGCGCCTTGACAAGAGAGGCCGTCAGTGATGGACATCGAGTACCTGCTCACCGCGACGCCTTCGGCCCGCAAATCGCTAGACCTCGACGCGCCGGTGGACGCCGGCGACATCCGCGACTGCCTGCGGATCGCCCTGCAGGCCGCGAACGGGTCGAATGCCCAGGCATGGCGCTGGCTGGTGATCTCGGATCCGGCGCTGCGCACCAAGATCGCCGAGCTGTATCGCCAGGCCTACCTGCTGCGCGTCGGTGGACGGCTGATCGCCGGCCTGATGCCCGAGGGAACTCCCGAGAGCCGGGTCATGTCGTCGACGGAGTGGCTGGTCGAGAACATGGCTAGGGTGCCGCTGCTGGTAATCCCTTGCTATGAGCCCTATTTGCCTCGCATCGAGGGCGACGAATCGTTTCACCTGGCCACGTTGTACGGCTCGATCTTCCCGCCGGTGTGGAATTTCCAGCTGGCGCTCCACACCCGGGGATACGGGACGTGCATCACCACCCTGCATCTGCATCACGAAGAGGAATTCCGGAACCTGCTCGGGATCCCGTCAACCTACGTTCAGGGCTGCCTGTTGCCGGTGGGGCGGCTGCGGGCGGGCCGCACGTTCTCGCCGGCGCCCCGGCGGCCGCTCGAGGAAGTGGTTGCGTGCGACCACTGGGACGGTCCGCCGCTCTAGAATGGGGCTTTCACCGCTCTGTGCAGCGCATTCATCGCCGCACAGTCTGATAGCCTCTAACAAAGATTTGGTTCGGCAAGAGAGGACGAATGCGAATGTTCGCCAGCCCGCAGTCGTCCGGATTTGCACACCGCTAACCATGGCGAAGGCCGAGTCACTGCGAGCCAGCGGCACTGCTGATTCTCCGACCCGTCGCGCCGAGATCCTGGCCACCGCCGCGTCATTGATCGCGTCTTCGGGGCTGCGGACTTCGCTGCAGGAGATCGCCGATGCCGCAGGCATTCTTCCCGGCAGCCTGTATCACCATTTCGAGTCCAAAGAAGCCATCCTCGTCGAGCTGATACTGCGGTACCAGGAGGATCTGGAGCGCATCGGGCGGTCCGCGCAGCAGAGGCTGGACGGACCCGACGCCCGTCCGGTCGCCGACCAGATCATCGAGCTCGGGTCGGCGATCGCCACCTGCGCCGTCGAACACCGCGCGGCGTTGCAGATGTCGTTCTACGAGGGGCCGGGTACGGACCCGGAGTTGACCAAGCTGACGCAGCAGCGGCCGGTGGCGATCCAGGAGGCCATGCTGCAGACGCTGCGGGCAGGCCGGTGGAGCGGCTACATCAAGCCCGACATCGATCTGCCGACGTTGGCCGATCGAATCTGCCAAACCATGCTGCAGGTCGGCCTCGACGTCATGCGCCACAGTTCGTCGGCCAACCAGGTTGCCGAACTGTTGTGCCGAATCATACTGCAGGGCTTGGCAACTCGCCCTCCCACGGACGCGGCGCTGGACCGGTCCAATGCCTTTGCCGCCGCAAAGGACGTCATCGCGACGTGGTCCGACGACAGCGACGCGGACCCGAGCGACAAGGCGGCGCTGGTGCGCGCGGTGGCGCGGACGGAATTCGGCCGCAGGGGGTACGAGGTCACCACCATCAGGGACATCGCCTCGGCTGCCGGTCTGGGCACCGGCACCGTATACCGGGTGATCGGGTCGAAGGACGAACTCCTGGACTCGATCATGCGCTCGTTTGGCAAGAAGGTGGAGGCCGGCTGGGTCAGCGTGCTGCGTTCCGATGCCACACCCACCGAGAAGCTGGACGCGCTGAGCTGGGTCAACGTCAATGCGTTGGATCAGTTCTCCGATGAGTTCAGGATTCAGCTGGCCTGGATGCGGCTGTCGCCGCCGACCGCGAATCCGGGCTGGTCCTACACAACACGCCTTCGGCAGATGAAATCGCTGCTGTCCGAAGGGCTCCGCTCGGGCGAGATCGCGATGGACGCCCCGTCGACCGCGATGCTGGCGCGCTGCCTCATCGGCCTGCAGTGGATCCCGGAGAACATCCTCGCCGAGATCGGCAAACGCCCTGCTTTACTGCATGTTCGCGACACAGTCCTGCGCGGCGTCGCCGTCCGCGGCAAGTAAACCTCAATTAACCGCCCCGGTATTGAACCAAATAACTGTTACCCATACAGTTGAGCAGTTAGAACCGCGTTGGCATTATCCGAGAAGGGGATTTCCATGACCATTGTCGATCGGTTGCGCTACGACGGCAAGCGCGCTCTCGTTGTTGGTGGCGCGACTGGCATGGGCGCCGCGGCGGCCAAGTCAGCGGCCGAGCTGGGTGCCGAAGTCATCGTGATGGACTACGCACCGGTGGACTACAAGGTCGCCCAGTCCGTCCAGGTGGACCTGCGCGACCCCGCGTCCATCGATTCCGCCCTCGAGCAGGTCGACGGCCCCATCCACGCGGTGTTCTCCGCCGCCGGCGTTGCCGACGGCACGATCGACCTGATGAAGATCAACTTCATCGGCCACCGCCACCTCATCGACCGGCTGCTGGAGAAGAACAAGCTGCCGAACGGCGCGGCGATCTGCTTCATCTCTTCCGTGGCCGGCATGGGCTGGGAGAACGACCTGGACCTGATGCTGGAATTCCTGGCCACGCCGGACTTCGCGGCGGCCGAGGCGTGGTGCCAGGCGCACGAGGCCGAGGGCATCAACCACTACGGCACCAGCAAGAAGGTGATCAACACCTACGTGGCGACCCAGGGCTATCCGCTGGCGAAGAAGGGCATTCGGATCAACGCGATCTGCCCGGGCCCGACGGACACCCCGCTGGCCCAGGCCAACGCGGACCTGTGGCTGTCCTTCGCCCAGGACTACCGCGACGAGACCGGCTCGAAGGTGCACACGCCCGAGCAGATGGGCGATGTGATGACGTTCCTCAACAGCGAGGCGGCCTGCGGCGTCAGCGGGATCACGCTGCTGGTGGACTCCGGCCACACCATGGCCTCGATGACGGGCGCCTACGCGCCCGGCAAGCCGATCATCGACATCATCATGGGCAAGGTAAAGCTGTAGTGGCGATCGCGAGCGCGGCGTAGCCGGGCGAAGCGGGTCGCCACCATCGGGTGTAGCCCCGCTCCCGTCGGGATCAGCCGCGCTACCGTCGGAGACATGGCACGAGTCATCGTCTTCGGCGGACACGGCAAGGTCGCCCTGCAGCTCGCCCAGATCCTGACCCAGCGCGGCGACCAGGTGAGCTCGGTCTTCCGCAATCCCGATCAGTCCGACGACGTCGCTGCCACCGGTGCCAAGCCGGTGGTGGCCGACATCGAGCGGCTCGACACCGACGCGCTGGCCGACCTGGTGACCGGGCACGACGCGGTCGTCTTCTCGGCCGGGGCGGGTGGTGGCAATCCGGCCCGGACCTATGCCGTCGACCGCGACGCGGCGATCCGGGTGATCGACGCCGCCGCACAGGCCGGCGTCAAGCGGTTCGTGATGGTGTCCTACTTCGGTGCGGGCCCGGATCACGGTGTGCCGCAGGATGATCCGTTCTTCGCCTATGCCGAGGCCAAGGCCGCCGCCGATACCCGCCTGCGGGACAGCGACCTGGACTGGACGGTGCTGGGCCCCGGCCGGCTCACGCTGGAACCGCCGACCGGCAAGATCGTCCTTGCGAAGGGAAAGGGAGAGGTCTCTCGCGCCGACGTCGCGCTCGTAGCGACCGCCGCGCTAACCGACGATTCGACCATCCGGCGGACCATCGAATTCAACAACGGCGACATCCCGATCGCCCAAGCGTTGGCGAACTGACTAAACTGCTTCTCGCAGCTGGTCTGCTTGCGCCGCAACCGCGGCGCGGGCATCGAGCGAGGCAACGTTAGTAACGCTTCGTGAGAGGGAACCCGGTGAGAATCCGGGACTGTCCCGCAACGGTATGCAGGAACGACCGCCGTCAGAGTTTTTGGCAAGCACTGGTCACTACGACTGGGAAGCGACGGCCACTAGGAGCACCACCCGGTGCGCGCCTGCGAGTCCGGAGACCTGCCGGCTGTGCCGGGCGCGCCGCGTCCGGCGGCTCATCGCCTCGAGGAATGGGCGTCAGGCTGCAGCCGTTGCGGTTAGTACTCGGGTACGCACCGCTAACGGATCAGCTGCACGTCCGCCGGCGGTGACCACCACGCCGATTGAAGGACGAATATCGTGACCCCTCAAGCATTCACCGCAACGGTTGTCGGCTCGCCACGCATCGGTCCCAAGCGCGAACTCAAGCGCGCCACCGAGGGCTACTGGGCCGGACGCACCAGCCGAGCCGATCTGGAAAAGGTCGCCGCCACGCTGCGCCGCGACACCTGGAAGGGCCTGGCCGACGCCGGCCTGGACTCGGTGCCGGTGAACACCTTCTCCTACTACGACCAGGTGCTCGACACCGCGGTCATGCTGGGCGCGCTGCCGGCCCGGGCCGCGCAGGTCGCCGACGATCTCGATCGCTACTTCGCCGCGGCGCGCGGCAACAAGGACGTCGCGCCGCTGGAGATGACCAAGTGGTTCGACACCAACTACCACTACATCGTCCCCGAGATCGGGCCCGATACAACGTTTTCGCTGAACCCGGACAAGGTGCTCTCGGAGTTGAAAGAGGCGCTCGGACAAGGGATTCCGGCCCGTCCGGTGGTCATCGGCCCGATCACGTTCCTGCTGCTGAGCAAGGGCGTCGATGGTGGTGGCGCGCCTATCGAGCGGCTCCAGGAGCTGATCCCGATCTACTCGGAGCTGTTGTCGCTGCTCGCCGACAACGGCGCGCAGTGGGTCCAGCTCGACGAGCCCGCGCTCGTCACCGACATCTCCCCCGACGCCCCGGCTTTGGCCGAGGCGGTCTACAACAAGCTGGGTTCGGTGAGCAACCGGCCGGCCATCTACGTCGCCACCTACTTCGGTGACCCCGGCGCCTCCCTGGCCGGGCTGGCCCGCACGCCCGTGGAGGCGATCGGTGTCGACCTGGTCTACGGGGCCGACACGGCGGTGGCTTCTGTTTTTGGGGCGCCCGGCTTAGCCGGCAAGACCCTGGTCGCCGGTGTGGTGGACGGGCGCAACATCTGGCGCACCGACCTGGAGTCGGCGCTGGGCAAGCTGGCCACCCTGCGGGGCTCGGCGGCCCACGTGGTGGTCTCGACGTCCTGCTCGACGCTGCACGTGCCGTACTCGCTGGAGCCCGAGACCGGCCTGGACGACGCGCTGCGCAGCTGGCTGGCATTCGGACAGGAGAAGGTCGCCGAGGTGGTGACGCTGGCCCGGGCACTCAACGAGGGCCGCGACGCGGTCGCCGACGAGATCGCCGCGTCCAACGCCGCGGTCGCGTCCCGCAAGAGCGACCCGCGCCTGCACAACGACCGCATCCGGGCCCGCATCGATTCGATCGTCGCGTCGGGTACGCACCGGGGCGACGCCGCCCAGCGCCGCAGCAGCCAGGAGGCGCGGCTGCACCTGCCGCCGCTGCCGACCACCACCATCGGGTCGTTCCCCCAGACCGTCGAGATCCGCAAGGCGCGCGCCGCGCTGGCCGCCGGCGAGATCGACGAGGCCGAGTACCAGAGGCGGATGAAGCAGGAGATCGCGGACGTCATCAAGCTGCAGGAGAGCCTCGGGATCGACGTGCTGGTGCACGGCGAGCCGGAGCGCAACGACATGGTGCAGTACTTCGCCGAGCAGCTGGACGGCTTCTTCGCCACCAAGAACGGCTGGGTGCAGTCCTACGGCAGCCGCTGCGTGCGCCCGCCGGTGCTCTTCGGCGACGTGATCCGCCGGCACCCGATGACGGTGGAGTGGGCCAGGTATGCGCAGTCGCTGACCGACAAACCGGTCAAGGGCATGCTGACCGGTCCGGTGACGATCCTGGCGTGGTCGTTCGTCCGCGACGACCAGCCGCTGGCCGACACCGCCAACCAGGTGGCGCTGGCCATCCGTGACGAGACCGTGGACTTGCAGGCCGCGGGCATCGCGGTGATCCAGGTCGACGAGCCCGCGCTGCGGGAGCTGCTGCCGCTGCGTCGCGCCCACCAGGAAGACTACTTGCGTTGGGCCGTAGGGTCTTTCCGCTTGGCCACCTCCGGCGTCGCGGACTCCACCCAGATCCACACCCACCTGTGCTACTCGGAATTCGGTGAGGTGATCGGCGCCATCGCCGACCTGGACGCCGACGTGACGTCCCTCGAGGCGGCACGCTCACACATGGAGGTGCTGGACGACCTGAACTCGATCGGCTTCTCCAACAGCGTGGGTCCGGGCGTCTACGACATCCACTCGCCGCGGGTACCGAGCACGAACGAGATGGCCGAGTCGCTGCGCGCGGCGCTGCGGGCCGTGCCGGCGGAGCGGCTTTGGGTCAACCCCGACTGCGGGTTGAAGACCCGCAACACCGACGAGGTGAACGCGTCGCTGAAGAACATGGTTGCCGCCGCGCAGGAGGTCCGGGCCGGCGTCTAGCCCTTAGCCGAGGCCGAGCTGGGGCACTCCCCCGCGAGCGGGAAGTACCCCCACTCGCTTGCGGGGGACACGCCAGTATGGCGCTCGGCCTTCGCCCTTACTCTGGCGTGGCGGTCGACGGTGCCTCGTCCGAAACCAGTTCCACCGGAACGTCGTCGGCCCACGGCTGGCGGACCACCATGTCGGCGACCCGGACGATGCCGCGCTCGAACTCACCCGTCGCCGCGTCGACCAACCGGTATGCCTGCGTCTGCTTGTGGATCGGTTGCGCGTCAAGCAGAACCACGCGGACCTCACCCGGTTCGAAGTGGCAGCGCTCCTGCATGGCGGCGATCAGTTGCTCGTTGTGCATGTGGCCGTCGCCGAAGTTCCAGCCGATGGCGGTGCTGCAGATCCGCTCGCCGTCGGTGATGACGTAGTCGTCCTCGTTCTGCCCCGCCATGGCGCGGTGCGCCAGCGTGAACAGCGCGCGACCGTGAGTGTTGAATCCGCGGAACGCATATCCCATGTAGATCGGGATCTGCGCCGCCTCGGGGCTGCCGTAGAAGCGCTCCAGCTGGGCCTGCGGCATGCTGGCGATCGCCACGATGCCCCTGCCGATCTTGTCGCTGGCCGAGGGCTTGATGCACCACAGCGTGGTGTCCCAGTTGCCTGCGTAGTAACGCATTCCGGGCAGGAACGAGATCTTGCGCGGAAACATGTTGCCCAACACAACGATTCCTGCGATGACGACGAACAGGACCGCCACCACCACGGGGTGTCGCAGGTCGCGCAGCCCGATGTGGGTGTGCGCGACGAACAACGACAACACCCCGAAGATCATGAAGACGTTCCACTCCAGCGGCACGCCCATCGGGATCGAGACCAGGATCCCGAGGTGGAAACAGACCATCGCGATGGCGGCGATCGTGACGGGCCAGCCACCGTGGCAGAAGAACAGCGGCAACGGCACCAACATCTCGATGGCGGTGCTCAGGTGCGCCAGCCACCGCGACAGCCGTCCCGGCCGCAGATCATCCGGAAAGCTTTCGAAGAAGCGCCGTTTCAACCAGCGGGGCCGCACCAACGGGTTATTGGACATCATCGTTGAGATGACGAAAGGAAAGTGTTTGTTGAGCTTGGATGTCGCGGCGCCCACCCAGATCACCAGGAACACCACCTTGGACCCGACGATCATGTCGGGCGCGGCGAACAGGAACGTCACCGCCATGGTTGCGTACACCTCGCCGCGGGCGGCCAGGAAGATCACTTTGTCGCGCAGGCCGACCACCGCCAACAGCAGCAGGATCAGCACGATCTTCCATGCCGGCAACAACCCGATCCTGGTGCCCAGCTCGGGTATCGGCCCGGTGCCGTCGGCGAACAGCGCCGCCAGCGTCACCAGAAGGAAGAGCCCGTACAGCGCGACGTCGACCGGCTTGCGCTTGGTGCCCTTGGTGAGCGGGACCCGATCCGGCCACGGTGGCAGCCGGATGGTGCCGAAGCGCATCCAGTACAGAATCGAGCCCATCGGCGGGAAGAACCGGTTGTTCAAAGGGCCGAAGCCGCAACCCAGCCCGATCACCTCGAAGAGCATCGTGTAGAGCACGACCTTCTCGAACACGATCGGCTCCGACCACCACGACGCGACGCGCGTGAAGCCGCCGAGGCCGTTCGTGGCTGACGCGAACAGCCACGCACCGAGGATGTAGAGCAGGATTTTGACGACATAGAACAGATGCAGCACGACCGGCGTGCCGAAGCCCACCTCGGCCCAGTGCTTGGCCATCGGCCGGATCTTTTCGCTGCGGCTGCCCTTGTTCCATTCGGCCATGTCGAGCTGCGGCAGCTCGGGCTTCAGAAATCCCATGGTTTCACAGACTAGAACCTGTTCTAGGGCTGCGTACTGCAACCTTGGCAAGAAACCTTTGCCTGCGCCTTTCGCGCCGATACCGTTGAGCGGGTCGGCGTGCGCTTAGGGGGTTCCATCATGAGCAGGCCTTGGTCGCTGGCATGGGCAACGGTTACCGCCGTCTTCGCGATCACGTCGGCCGCCGAAGGCCGTGCCGATCCGCCGATGCCCGGCGACGAGTGCACGGTGTTGCACTCGACCACCCGGGACGTCAATGACAGACCGATGTGGTGCAACCCGACGACCACCGGACCCCATGCGCTGGTGTGGCAATACGGCGGGCCTTCGTAGCGGTTGCCGACCGATTGGTCTGTGCGCCAACTCATCTCACTCATCCCGCGGCGCTCTGCTCGAACGCCGGCTACAGCCGCGTTCGAACTCCGGCGGAAATCTGCGTTAACCGACCACCGCCGGCAGCCGAGCAGTGTAGTTTGCTGCTGGGGTGGACGAGGTTGAGGAGCCAACCGTGTCTGAGGTCGATTATTGCGTGGTCGGAGCGGGATTCGCGGGTTTGACGGCCGCGTTGCGGCTCAAACAGGGGGGCCATTCGGTGGCCTTGCTGGAGGCCCGTGATCGGGTCGGTGGCCGCACCTTCACCGAAACCCGAGCCGACGGGACATGGATCGACCGCGGCGGCGCGTGGATCGGTCCGGGCCAGGACCGAATCTATGCGCTCATGAACGAATTCGGCGTGCCGGAGTACAAGCAGCACAACGACGGCGACGCCATGATGATCGTCGGCGGCAAAAAGCACCGCTACGGCGGCGCCATCCCGTGGACCGTCAGCCCGTGGGCGGTCGCCAACCTCGGCCTTGGTTTGGCCGCCATCGAGAAGATGTGCAAAGCGATTCCCCGCGAGGCCCCGTGGGAGGCGAAGAAGGCTCAGGAGTGGGACCGCATCAGCATCGGGCAATGGATCGAAAAGAATTCCATGTCCAAGGAGGCCGCCGAGATGCTGGACATGGCCTTCGCCGGCCTCTACACCTCGGCAGCGTCGGAGACGTCCTTGCTGTGGGGGCTACTGCAAACGGCCTCCGCGGGTGGACTCACCTTCGCGATTTCGGGCAAGGGTGGCTCCCAAGATGCCCGCCCGGTTGGTGGGATGGGCGCCCTGCACCGCCCGATGGTGGCCGAACTGGGCGACGCGCTGCACCTTTCGCAGCCGGTCCGGCAGATCACCCAGGATGCCGACGGAGTGACGATTACCGCGGCCGATCTGACGGTGCGGGCGCGCCGCGTCATTGTCGCGATCCCGCTGGCGATCGCCACCTCGATCCAGTACGAGCCAATGCTCCCGGTGGACCGGGCGTTTCTGCACCAGCGCATGCCGAGCGGCGCGGTCATCAAGACCTCGCTCATTTACGACGAGCCGTTCTGGCGGGCCGACGGACTCTCCGGCCAGTCCGCCGCGCCGGGGTCCCCGGCCACCCTGACCATCGACGCCTGCACGGACACCGGGGACCCGGGAATCATGTGCGTTATCACCGAAGGGCCCGCGGCGCGCCGGCTGACACAGCTCGACGAAGCCGAGCGCAAAACGCTGATCATCGGCGAACTCGTCGACCGGTTCGGCAGTAAGGCCAAAGCGCCGCTGGAGGTCCACGAACAGAACTGGACTGTGGACCGCTATTCCGGTGGCGGAATGATCGGCCACGCCCCCACCGGCGTGCTGACCGAATTCGGCTACACCTTGCGCGAACCCTGTGGCCGGATCCATTGGGCCGGCACCGAGAGCTCGGCCGTGATGTGCGGGTGGATCGACGGCGCGATGCGCTCCGGCGAGCGCGCCGCGGCCGAGGTGGCCGAGGCCGAGACCGCCGCTGTCGCGTAGCCCAGATCCGCGCGGCAGCGCGGCCAAATCACTTGTGCCACTTTTGTTTCAGTGGTTTTAGTTGAACGCGTTTTGTCGGTGGCCTGGCTTAGCATTCGAACATGGGTTCGATAGGCGACCGCGAGCAGATTCAGGCCGACGCTGACGCGTTGTGCTCTGCGGCTGCTCGTTTTCAGGAGCATTCCTATGCGGCGCTGAGCAACGCCGAACGCTTGGCAATCTTGGAGAAGCTCGAATGCGTAACGCGCAAGCTCCAGACGCCAAGCCACCAACTCATCAATCAGCTTGGTGAGCAAGCGGATCCGACCGAATTGGGCGGAAAGTTGCCATGGGCCTTGGCCGACCGGCTACACATCACCCGGGCCGAGGCCGGACGGCGCATCGCCGAGGCCGCCGATCTGGGCCCGCGCCGTGCGCTTACCGGCGAGCCGTTGGCTCCGGTGCTGCCCGCCACCGCGGCGGCTCAGCACGACGGGACTATCGGCGCCGACCACGTGGCGGTGATCCGGCGGTTTTTTCACCAATTGCCCGAGTCCGTCGACCTCGAGACCTGTGAGCACGCCGAGCAGCAGCTGGTCGCCAGGGCCACCGAATTTCGGCCCGATCAGCTCGCCAAGCTGGCCCGCCGCCTGATGGACTGCCTCAACCCCGACGGCAGCTACACCGATGCCGACCGGGCGCGGGTGCGCGGGCTGGTGCTCGGCAACCAGCAGGCCGATGGCATGTCGCACCTGAGCGGATGGCTGACACCCGAGGCCAGAGCCAGCTGGGAGGCAGTGCTGGCCAAGCTCGCCGCACCCGGGATGTGCAACCCTGATGACGACGCACCGGTCGTGGACGGCGCGCCTGCTGAAGAGGCGATTCAGCGCGACACCCGCCGCGCCGCCCAACGCAACCACGACGGCCTCAATGCCGCGCTGCGCGCGGTGCTGGCTAGCGGAAAACTAGGCCAGCACAACGGGTTACCGGCATCGATCATCGTCACCACCACACTCGACGACCTCGAACGCACCACCGGCAAGGGCCTCACCGGGGGCGGCACCCTGCTACCGATGTCGGACGTGATCCGGCTGGCCCGCCACGCTCATCATTACCTGACGATCTTCGACAAGGGCAGATCGCTTGCGCTGTATCACACCAAGCGGCTGGCCTCGCCCGGACAGCGAATTGTCCTGTACGCCAAGGACCGTGGGTGTTCGCATCCGGGTTGCGACGTGTCTGGCTACTACTGCGAAGTCCACCACGTAACCAGTTATGCCACGCGACCCAGCACCGACATCGACGAACTGGCCTTCGCGTGCGGCGGTCATCACCCACTGGCGGAGAAGGGCTGGACCACCCGAAAACGCGTCAACGGCGACACCGAATGGATCCCGCCGCCACACCTCGACCGCGGCCAGCCCCGGGTGAACACGTTTCATCATCCCGAAAAATTGCTGGCCGAGGATGGCGACGACGCGGCGTAAAGCTCGCAGGGTCGAACGGAGCGCGGGCAGGGCCCACCGCGGTTATTGCTGCGGCGGAGGCGGAGGGAGCGGCGCCGGCGCCGTCCGGCGAGGACGAGGCCGAATTTGGCCACAGTTCAGGCCGATTATGCAGTCCGAGCCGCTTGCTTGAGGTTGGACGGCGTCGTTGCAGCAAACGCCGTCCGGCGATGCGGGCGTCGGGGCCGCAATCGGCGCAGGGGCGGCGTTGGTACGCGGAATACCTGCACCGCCGACACCGCCGAGCGCCAGTGCAAGCACGGCGGCACCAGCGCACGCTACGGCTCTGCCCGTTCGATTCGCCATGGCACCCGATCCTAATTTCTCGCTGCTGAATGTATAGAGCCGCAGCGCGGCTTTATGGCGCGGTGGCGCACCCCGAGCAGCTCTTTCCTCCCCGACATTTCGACCACCTCCACAATCCCGCGAACTCGAATCAGCGAACGCCCTCGGCCTGCCACCAGTCGTACAGGGCGGCTTGGGTGCTCTCCGGGGCGATGCCCTGCTCAGCGACTACCAGCGTCCGCGCGGGGATGTCTGTCCAGACTAGATAGACGCCGTCATCTCGGCCGGTGCCGAGGAACACCACCGACCCGTAGTGCCCGCCGCGATTCCACTCGGTGGGCCCCGTCGTGCCATCCGGGAAAGGTTGCGCCGGAGTCTGCGGGGCCTCCGCGAGGCCCCGCTGGAAGTCGCCGTTCAGATCGTCGGTGTTGGCGTACAGCAGGTAATCCGCGTTCCAGGGGCCGCCGGGATCGTGACTGTAGTTGTCGCAGTTGACTGCGGCCACCGCCACGGCGGAGTGCGCGCCGGCGGGGTGGCAATCTGCGGGGGTGTAGCCGCCCGAGAGGTGGCTCATCAGCGTTTGCACGTCTACCGGATTATTGGCGGGGTCGGCCGCGGCCGTCGTGGCCAACCCAGCGGCGGTCAGACCGGTCAAGGCGGCGGTAACCACGCCGGCCCGGGCCAGACGGGAACGCAGGCGGACCATCGTCGTCTCCTTTGCTCCACAATGAGCTACGGCGGTGAGTTTAACCCCAAGCCGCGCACCGCCGCTCTACCAAGACGCCCTGAGCTGCAGCGCATCGCCACGGGTATCGACGGCAGCGGCGATGCCCCCTGATCAGCCGGCTTGCTTGGCCGGTGGGCGGTAGAAGATCGCCAGCTGGCCGATGGCGCCGGCCAGGCCCAACCCCGCCGAGATCACCAGGCCCTGCCAGCCGTCGAACCAGTTCTTCCCGAACACCAGGTAGTCCAGGCTGTATTTGCCCGCGCCGAGCGTGGCCACGCCCACCGCGCTGAGCGCCAGCACCAGGTTGTACTCCCAGCCCTCCTTGACGATGAAGAAGCCGTTGGCGCGGTGCACGGTCCAGGCCGCGACGATCATCAGCGAGACGAAGCCCGCCGCCGGGATCGGGGTCAGAAATCCAGCGGCCAGGCCCAAACCGGCGGCCATTTCGGTGGTCGCGGCCACGGTGGCGTGGAACTTGCCGGGCTTCATGCCGATGCTCTCGAACCAGCGCGCGGTGCCCGGGATGCGGCCGCCGCCGAAGAACTTGTTGTAGCCATGCGCGGCCAGCGTCACGCCCAACACCAGCCGCAGGATCAGTACTCCGACGTCATGGAACGTGTCATATGAAGTCATAACTGTAAACCTAGATCATGGGCCGGGTGACACCACAAGAGCCGCCGAGCAGCTACGTCACTTAATCCGCTGGTCCGTGTGGGAACATAGCGGGCGTTCCGACGTCGGCCCGATCAGTAGCCACACCATTAAGGGGGTGCACCACGGCTGGCACCGCACCAGGCAGCGGCGCCCACCGCAATGCGTCAAGCGGCCGCGGGTCTACGCCTACCCAGCACTCCGTGGTGTTGCTGGACGGCACATCGAGCCACCGGCGGGAGCTGCTGGGCAACAAGGGCCACGGCATCGAGGCGATGCGCCGGCACAACCTGCCGGTGCCGCCCGCGTTCTGCATCACCACCGCGGTGGGCCTCCGATATCTCGCCGATCCCGCGGCGACCATGGACGCCATCTGGGACGACGTGCTCGACCGGATGCGCTGGCTGGAGGGTCAGACCTCGCGCACGTTCGGCCGGGGCCCGCATCCCCTGTTGGTCAGCGTGCGCTCCGGAGCCACCCAGTCCATGCCGGGCATGATGGACACCATCCTGGACCTCGGCATCAACGACGACGTTGAGCAGGCGCTGGCGGCGACCGGCGACCAAGCGTTCGCCCGCGACACCCGCCGGCGGTTCTCGGACATGTATCGGCGCATCGTCGGCGTCACCGAGCACGAATCGGTGCCCTCCGACTCGTACGCGCAGCTGCGCGCCGGCATCGAGGCGGTATTCGCCTCGTGGAATTCACCCCGTGCGCTCGCCTATCGCGCCCACTACGGAATCGACGATCAGCACGGCACCGCCGTGGTCGTGCAGGCGATGGTGTTCGGCAACCACGGCCCCAATTCCGGTGCCGGGGCGTTCTTTTCCCGCAATCCGATCACCGGCGACGACGAACCGTTCGGCGAATGGCTGCCCGGTGGCCAGGGCGACGACGTGGTGTCGGGATCGGTCGACGTCGAACCGATCGTCGCGCTGCGCGACGAACAGCCGGCCGTCTACGACGAACTGATTGGTGCCGCCCGCACCTTGGAACGGCTGGACTCCGACATCCAGGAGATCGAGTTCACCGTCGAGGACGGCAAGCTGTGGCTGTTGCAGACACGGGCGGCGGAACGGTCGGCGCAGGCGGCGGTGCGCACGGCGCTGCAGCTGCGCCATGAGGGAGTCATCGATGACGCGGAGACAATGCGCCGGGTGACCCCGGCGCACGTCCAAACCCTGCTACAACCGGCGCTTCAGCCCGAAATACGTTTGGCGGCACCGCTATTGGCCAAGGGATTACCGGCGTGCCCGGGCGTGGCGTCGGGCAAGGCGTACACCGATGTCGACGAGGCGCTGCGCGCCGTCGATCGCGGCGAGCAGGTGATCCTGGTGCGCGATCACACCCGGCCGGAAGACGTGTCGGGCATGCTGGCCGCGCAGGGCATTGTCACCGAGGTCGGCGGCGCATCCAGCCATGCGGCGGTGGTCAGCCGCGAACTGGGCCGGGTGGCGGTGGTTGGCTGCGGCCACGGGGTCGCGGCAGCGCTGGCCGGCAAGCAAATCACCGTCGACGGCGCCGAAGGCGAAGTGCGCGAAGGCAATCTGAGCCTGTCCGCGTGGTCGGAAGACGATACGCCGGAACTGCGCGAACTGGCCGACATCGCACGGCGGATCAGCCCGCTGCGTGCCCACGCCGCGGGCGACCACGCGCGACTGGACGACAGCTCCGAGGTCGCGGTGCGCGCCGCACTCAACAGCGGGCAGGCCGACGTGGTGTCGGCGACGCCGTTGATCGTGATGCTGACCGCGCTGCGCCTGACCGCAGGATCCGCGCCGTGACCGAATTGGCTGTGCTGCAAGGGGTTCGGCTCAAGGGCCGGGTGAATCCCGCCGACCTCGCTGCGACGCTGGGTGCGGACCTTGCCGACATCACCCCCGTTGTCGAGCGGCTGACCGCGGCGGGACTGCTGACAGAAGGCCCGACGTTGCGGATCACCCTCAGCGGGACCGACAGGCTGGCGGCGCTGCTCGACGAAGAACGCGAGGGCATCGATCCAAAAGCGATGGCGGCCGCCTACGAGGACTTCCGCGCCGTCAACGCCGACTTCAAGCGGCTGGTGACGGATTGGCAGCTCAAGGGCGGACCGGGCGGCGTTCCCAACGCTCACGACGACGCCGCCTACGACGCCGGGGTGCTGGCCCGCCTCGATGACGTGCACGCCCGCACGATGCCTATCATCGAGGCCGCCGCGGCACAACTGCCGCGGCTGAGCGCCTACGCGGCCAAACTGGTTGCGGCACTGGACAAAGTCAAGGCCGGGGAGACCACCTGGCTGACCCGGCCGTTGATCGACTCCTACCACACGGTGTGGTTCGAGCTACACGAAGAGCTGATCGTCGCCGCCGGCCTGACCCGCGAAGAGGCGGCCAGATCCGGCGATGCGCAATAGCTAGAGCGCCGCGTCGAGCAGCACCAGGTAGGCGTCGATGTCGGGCACGGCCGAGGCCGCCGCGTGCACGCTGATCGCGATGGTGTCACCGAGGCCGTGCACGCCGTGCGTCAGCCCCATCATCGGTGACAGCGCCGGATATCCCGACGTCAGCACTACCCGGGCACCGCCGAAGCTCAGATCGGTGGCCCCGCGGTTGACGCTGGACACCACGGTATTGCCGGACACCTGCGTCGCGCGCTCCTCGACATCGAATTGTCCGATGCCCCAACGCAGCAACCCGGCCGGAACCGCCGCGAACGCGCGGTCGGCGGCCCGGGTGGCCGGGTGCTCGAAGCGGCGCCGGCCGTTGGCCAGGTCGGCTGCGATCCGCTCGGCGCGCGCGTCCGGCCCGAGCTGCGGGTATAGCCCCACCACGATGTTGCCGAAGTGGTTGTGCGCCCCCGCCGTACCGGGCTTGGCCATGGGAACCTCGGCACCCAGCGAATCGCATCGCCCATCAAGCAGATTGGACAGGGCCTGCGATATCGCGCCCAGCACGCCGACGGTGATCGTGGGGCCGGGCAACTGCGCACGGTGTCGCACCAACGTCCGCACCGCGCGGGCGCCCTCGGGACGCGCATTCGTCGGAAGCAGCGGACGCGACCCGGCGCCGGGGGCCAGCAGGCCCGCGCGGATGTCGCGCTCCAGCCGGCGATGGGTGCGTGCCGCCTGCGCGGCCCGCCACGGCAGAAAGCCCGGCCGTTGTCTGGGCACCTGCGGCACCGGGTCCGGCCGCCCGAACAGCCACGCCGCCATCGCCGCGGAGCGGGCGCCGTCGGCCAGTGCGTGCGCGACCTGCAACACCGCGACAGCACCCGACCCGGCGACGCCGGGAATGCCCCGAACCGGGGTGAAGACGTGCAGCCGCCAGGCCATCCGCCGAACGTCCAGCTGGTCATCGGCGAGGCCGGCGACGGCCGCCAGGACGCCGTCCCAGCTTTGCTCGGCGAGGTTGTGACGAACCACCTGCTCGGACGTGACGGCCACCGGCACCCACTGCGGGTAGCGCCATCGGCCTCGGTCCCGCACCCGCATCCTCAGCGCCGGCTCGGCGTTGGCCCGCAAGCAGAGTTGTTCGACTGCACCCGCGTTGTCGGCGGGCTCACCGTCGAAGGCGTACAGCAGGAACTCGTCGCTGGGGATCTTGGCCGACATCCAGTAGAACTGCGCGTCGACGGCAGCCATCCGGTGCCCCGACACGGCCCGAGCCACGGTGTCAGCCGGGTGAGCCGATGAACCCGAGCACCAGGTCGGCGACCTTGTCGGGCTGCTCGAGTTGCAGGAAATGGCCGGCATGTTCGACGATGCCGACC
Organism: Mycobacterium colombiense; assembly: GCF_001665835.1. GTDB lineage: Bacteria > Actinomycetota > Actinomycetes > Mycobacteriales > Mycobacteriaceae > Mycobacterium > Mycobacterium colombiense_A. The sequence goes on from NZ_LZSX01000072.1 coordinate 133,989, forward strand.
TCGCTGCCCGCGGGCAGCACCTTTTCGGCCCGCCTCGCGAAAGCCGGTGTCATGCAACCATCGTCGCGACCGTGCAGGTACAGGCACGGCAGCACGGGTTCTTCGGTCCACAACTGGTTCAAGGCGGCATACCGCGCCGACGGCCGGGTGTTGCGGATGGTGGCGCGATAAGGCCCCAGCGCCGCACGCCAGCTTTCCGGCGCCCCGATCGCGGCGTCGACGTGACGCAAGTCCTCATCGGCGCGATAGCCGGGCGACCACCGCCGCCACAGCAGCGGCAACACCCAGGACGCGGAACGCTCAGGCAGCCAAGGCAATTGGAAGTACATGATGTACCAGCTGCGGAAGACCTGGCGCGCCACATGGGCGGCCAGCCGGGCCCGCTCGCCAACGTCACCACCGCGCCGCCGGAACGCCGCCGACGGCGGCGTCGACATGATCACCGCCTTGGTGAACGGGCTGTCGGGCATGGCGGCCAGGCCGGTGCCGGTGATCGCGCCCCAGTCGTGGCCGATGATCACGTCGTTCTCGGTGCCCCCCGCGGCCGAGCGCACCCGCAGGGCGTCGTCCATCAGCGCGCCCACCTGATAGCCGCCGTCGACCGGGATCGACGACGGCGCGTATCCGCGCATGAAGGGTGCGATCACCCGCCACCCCGCCGCGGCGAGCCGGGGGGCGACCTTGCGCCAGCCGTAGGGCGTGTCGGGGAAGCCGTGCAGGCACAGCGCTATGGGACCGTCTTGCGGCCCCCAGGTGAGGGCCTTGAGGTCCCCCACAGGACCGGTCACGTCGATCCAGCCTGGTTCAGCCATGTTCACTCCCTGCTCGACGTCTCCGCAGGGATCAACCTAACCTGTGCGGCCGCACGACGCACCGACCCTGGTCGCCAGAGGGTCAAACCGTCGCTGTACCAGGAGTTTTCACCGTTGCAGCGCGGCGGCCCGCTCCAGCTCGGCGATGATGATCTTGCGCATGCCGTACATCGCGTTGGTGGCCGCCGCCGCCCGCGTGCGGTCGGGGTCGCCGATCAATTCGTAGAGCCGGTCCGGGACGATTTGCCAGCTCATCCCGAAGCGATCTTTGAGCCAGCCGCATTGCGATTCCTCGCCGCCGTCGCTCAGCCGGTCCCAGTAGTAGTCGACCTCGTCCTGGTCCTTGCAGTGGATCGTGAACGAGACCGCCTCGGTGAAGTGGAAGTGCGGACCGCCGTTGATCCCGATGAACCTGGTTCCGTCCAGCACGAAGCTGCCGGACAGGACAGTGCCGGGCGCGCCCGGCCCGGCCTCGGTGGTCTGGTTGAAGCCCTCGATGTGGGAGTTGGGGAACACCGAGGTGTAGAACCTGGCGGCCTCCTCAAGGTTGTCGTCGAACCACAACGACGGGGTGATCGATGGCATGTCCGGGGCCTCCTTGTTGGCTCGTTGGTCTCTGCCATTGATAGACCCCGGCGCCGACGAAAACTCACCGCGTCGTCCACCCGCGCAACAGTGCTTAACCGGCCTATGTAACGTCAGGTCGCATGAATACCGTCAGCAGCAGTCCCGAGACGGTGGAGTTTGCCGGCGTCGAGGGGATCACCCTGGTCGCCGATGAATGGAATCGCGGCTCCGACGGTGCCGGGCGACCGAGCATCCTGATGTTGCACGGTGGCGGCCAGAACCGGTTTTCCTGGAAAAACACCGGCCAGACGCTGGCCGATGAGGGACTGCACGTGGTGGCGCTGGATTCCCGCGGACACGGAGACAGCGCACGCTCCCCCGACGCCGACTACGAGATCGAGACGCTCACCGGCGATGTCATGCGGGTGCTGGACGCGATCGGCCGGCCCGTGACGATCATCGGGGCCAGCATGGGCGGGCTGACCGGCATCCTCGCCGCTCACCGGGCCGGTCCCGCGAAGGTCACCCGGCTGGTGCTCGTCGACGTGGTCCCCCGATTCGAAAAGGGCGGCAGCGCCCGCATCCGCGACTTCATGTTCAGCGGCCTCGACGGCTTCGACTCGCTGGAGCAGGCCGCCGACGCCGTCGCCGCCTACCTGCCTTACCGGAGCAAGCCGCGCAGCCCGGAGGGCCTGAAGAAGAACCTGCGCCTACGCGACGGCCGCTGGTATTGGCACTGGGACCCCGCCTTCATGACCAAGCCCGGCGACGATCCCGAACTGCGCACCGAGAGCTTCGAGCAGGCCGCCAAGAGCCTATCGATACCCGTCTTGCTGATCCGCGGCAAGCTGTCCGACGTGGTGAGCCCCGAGGGCGTTCGGCACTTCCTGGCCACCGTGCCGCGCGCCGAGTTCGTCGAGCTGTCCAACGCCGGGCACACCGCGGCCGGCGACGACAACGACGCGTTCAGCGACGCCGTGGTGGCGTTCGTCAACCGCCGCTGACTGGCCGACGAGGCTAGTTCGCCGGCTTCTCCGCGTGCCCGCCGAATTGCTTGCGCATCGCCGAGAGCGCCTTGTTGGCGAAGTCGTCGAGTTGGCGCGAAGCGAAGCGGGATTGCAGCGCGGTGGTCAGCACCGGCGAGGGGACGCCCTCGTCGATCGCCGCGATGGACGTCCACCGGCCCTCCCCGGAGTCCGAGACCCGGCCGGAGAACTCCTTGAGGTCGGGCGAATCGTGCAGTGCTATCGCCGTCAGGTCCAGCAGCCAGGAGCCGATGACGCTGCCGCGCCGCCACACCTCGGCGACCTCCGGAATGTCGAAGTCGTACTGGTAGAACTCGGGATGCTCCAGCGGCGCGGTTTCAGCGTCACCCGCCTGGACGTGCTTGCCGATGTCGGCATTGCGCAGGATGTTGAGCCCCTCGGCGAGCGAGGCCATCATTCCGTACTCGATGCCGTTGTGCACCATCTTCACGAAGTGCCCGGCGCCGGAGTGCCCGCAGTGGAGATAGCCTTGCTCCGACCGCGCGACCTCGCCGTCGCGACCCGGCGTGCGGGCCGCGGCGTCGACGCCCGGTGCGACGGTGGCGAAGATCGGCTCGGCGTGCAGGAAAGCCTCGTCGTCGCCGCCGATCATCAGGCAGTAGCCGCGTTCCCGGCCCCACACGCCGCCGCTGGTGCCGCAGTCGAGTAGGTGAATGCCGCTCTCCGACAGAGTTTTCGCGTGGCGGATGTCGTCGCGGTAGTAGGAGTTGCCGCCGTCGATGACGATGTCACCCGACTCCAGCGTCTTGGCCAGTTCCTCGATGACACCCGTCGTGATGGTGCCAGCCGGCACCATCACCCAGACGACCCGCGGCGCCGTCAGCTTCTCAGCGAGCTCTTGCAGCGAGCCCACCCCGGTGGTCCTCTCCTCGCCCGCCATCGCCTTGACCGCGTCGGGGTTGTGGTCGTAGACCACGCACTCGTGTCCGCCCGCGACCACGCGGCGGACGATGTTCGCGCCCATCCGGCCCAGGCCGATCATCCCAAGCTGCATCGTGCCAGTCTCCTTACTGTTGGGTGGGCTTGCTACGCGGCAGCCACGGCTCGTGCCAGCTGTGGTGGCCCCGCAGCAGCGACTGTGCGGCCTGGGGTCCCCACGAGCCCTCGTCGTAATGATGAATGCGGCCCGGCTTGTCCAGCACGGGCTGCACGATTCGCCACGTCTGTTCGATGGCGTCTTCTCGGGCGAACAACTGGCGATCTCCGTTGAACGCCGCGTAGAGCAACCGCTCGTAGGGCCGCACCGGTTCGCCGAGGTCCTCGGCGAACGACGAGTCCAGGTGAACGTCGTGCCACGAATCTCCGGCCTGGGCGGACAACTGCAGCCGCATCCCGGGATCGGGGTCGATGCGCAGCACGATCTGGTTGCACTCGGGCGGGCGGCGGTTGGGCAGGAACGAGAACCCGGGAACGTGATGCAGGAACATCCGCACCTCGGTCACCTTCTCCGGCAACGCTTTTCCGGCGCGCAGGAAGATCGGCACCCCGGCCCAGCGCCAATTGTCGATCTCGGTCCGCAGCGCAATGTAGGTCTCGGTGGTGGAATCCTTTGCCACACCGGCGACGTCGGTGTAGCCGCGATACTGGCCGCGGACGCAACGCTCCGGATCCAGCGCCGGCATCGCCCGGAACACCTCGGCCTTCTTGTCGTTCAGGTCGTCGGCGCCCGCCCCGACCGGGGGCTCCATGGCGACCAGGGCGAGCACCTGCAGCAGGTGGTTTTGCACGACATCGCGAAGGGCGCCCACCGCGTCGTAGAACTTGCCGCGGTCCTCGATCCCGAAGTCCTCGGCCATGGTGATGTGGATCTCGGAGATGCTGTCGCGGTCCCACACCTTGGCCAGCCCCTGGTTGGCGAATCGCAGGTATTGCAGTTCTTCGACCGGCTGTTTGCCCAAAAAGTGGTCCACGCGCAGGATTTGGTCTTCGTCGAGCACCGCGCGCAGCCGCTCGTTGAGATCACGCGCCGAGTCCAGGTCGTGACCGAACGGCTTTTCCACCGCAACCCTGGCCCGCTCCAACAGGTCGGCCTTCGCCAGGTTCTCCACGATCGGCGCGAACAAGGACGGCGGCATTTCGAGGTAGTAGAGCGGATGGGAGTCCGAAGGGATCTTCTTGGCGAGCTGTTTGTAGAGGCTGGCGTCGGTGACGTCGCCGTGCAGGTAGGACAGCCGGTCCGCCAGCCGGTCGAACACGGCGTCGTCGAACGTCTCCCCCGATGCCTTGATGGCGTCGCGCGCCCGATCCTGAAGCTGCTCGACGGTGATGTCGTCACTGGCCACGCCCACGATCGGGTGGTTGAGCATGTTGCGACGCTCGAGCCGGTACAACGCCCGGAACGTCATCTTGCGCGCCAGATCGCCGGTGATTCCGAAGATCACCAGCAGGTCAGATGGACTAGTGTCGTCCTCGGCCAAAACCGCTCCTCCCGAAAGTCACCCGATCGGCTCCCTTGAGATCACTACCCGCGGCTGGCGGAGTCAACACTAGACACTGCAGATAGGGCCGACAACCTGAGTGGACCGCCGCCTTGAAAGGATGACCGCCATGGCTGACGCGCTGCACGTCACGGTCTACCTCCTGGCGGGGATTGCCGCGATCGAGGGCGTTGCGCTGATCGTGCTGTGGCGGTTGCTGGTGCGCAGTCAGCAGGAACTCGACGAGTTGCGCCAGCGGACCGACACCCGCAATCAGCTGCTGTCAGGTGGTCGCGAGGCCGTCAAAAGGGTGTGGAACACCGCCAATCTGATGCGCAAAGAGGGCTTCGGCGCGGCGGTGCGCAGCAGCATCGAGGACCTCGCGGACTGGGCCGAAGTCGAGCGACCCGACCTCGCCCGCGTCACCCCGGACGGCCGGGTGGTGATCTTGTTCTCTGACATCGAGGAATCGACCGCGCTCAACGAGCGGATCGGCGACCGGGCCTGGGTCAAGCTGATCAGCTCGCACGACAAGCTGGTTTCGGATCTGGTGCAGCGACGGTCCGGTCATGTGGTGAAGAGCCAGGGCGACGGATTCATGATCGCGTTCTCTCGCGCCGAGCATGCCGTCCGGTGCGGTCTCGATCTGCAGCGCGCGTTGCGCAGGGACGCAAACCGCAAGCGGCACGAGGAGATTCGCGTCCGGATCGGCATCCACATGGGCCGTTCGGTGCGTCGCGGCGATGACCTGTTCGGCCGCAACGTCGCAATGGCGGCACGGGTCGCCGCGCAAGCGGTCGGGGGTCAGATTCTGGTGAGTCAGCCGGTACGAGACGCGCTTTCCGACTCCGACGGCATCCGGTTCGACGACGGCCGCAATGTGGAGCTGAAGGGCTTTTCGGGCACCTACCGCTTATTCGCCGTAGAGCCTCCGTCCGATTCCGAGCCGGACTGAACGCCGTCCCCGTTGTATTCGGCCAACCGCTGATGCAGACGGTCGCGGACCTCGTCGGCGGTGTATGCGCGCCGCTTGCGTTGGTCGCGGACGACCAGCGCGCCCCCGGCGACGACACCGGCGGCACCGGCCAATCCCAGCCACTTCCACACATTGCGCATGACACCAGGCTATGCGCAGCCGGGTCGTTATGGCCCGGTTGTGATTGACTTGTGTGCCCGCAACATTCGGCAACGCATCGCGCGTGACGTACCGGCGGGCTCATATTGGCGACGACAGCGACGAAAGTTGCGGCGGCGGACGGGCTTACACGAAGATGCTCACTTTGAACCAAGCGCTCGAACAGACCCGCACCGGCGACCTCTGGTTGTTTCGTGGCGGTTCGGGACCCGACCGCGCCATCCAGACGCTGACAAACAGCCCGGTGAACCACGTCGGGATGACGGTGGCCATCGACGACCTGCCGCCGTTGATCTGGCACGCCGAACTCGGTGACAAGCTCGTCGACCTGTGGACGGGGACGAATCATCGTGGCGTGCAACTCAACGACCTTGCGCAGTCGGTGTTGCAGTGGTCGCGGCGCTACCACCAGCGGTGCTGGCTACGCCAGCTGACCCCGCCGGCCAACCGGGAGCAAGAGAACACGCTGCTGCGCGTGATCGCCCGGATGGACGGCACCGCATTTCCCACCACCATGCGCCTGACCGGCCGGTGGCTGCGCGGCCGGCTGCCGAACGCCTACGACTGGACGCGCGGAATCCCGTTCGTGGACAAGAAGGTTCGCGAATCGACGCAGCGACGCAAGGAGCGCCAGAGGCTCGGCCTGGAGGTGGCCTACTGCGCGGAAACGGTGGCCATCACCTACGAGGAAATGGGGTTGCTCACCACGGATAAGTACTCCAACTACTTCGACCCCGGCTCGTTCTGGAGCGGTGACAGGCTGCCGCTCGCACCGGGCTACGCCCTGGGCGACGAAATCGAGATCGCGGTCGGCTAGGCGAGGACTACTCGACCGCCATCTCGCCCATCTCCGACCAGCCCGTGGCGTCGATGGTCTGGTTGATGATCTTGGGCGTCGACATCAGCGCCTGCGGGGCCTCTTGAATGAAGCGCTTGAAGTGGTCGCTGTTGACGTGGGCTGCGCCCGCCTCATCGTCGCGGAACGCCTCCACCAAGACGTACTCCGCCGGGTTGTCCAGGCTGCGCGACCAGTCGAACCAGAGATTGCCTTCTTCGGCCCGAGTCGCCGCGGTGAACGACGCGACGAATTCGGGCCAGCGGTCGGTCCACTCGGGTTTGGTCTCGAACTTGACGACGATGAAGATCATTGCGGCCCCGCCTCGGTTCGCTGTTCCGGTTACGCCCGTCCGGTCTCCGCGGGCAGCGCCAGCCTATCCGCCCGCGGGTGGCGCGACGGCTACGTCCGGGGCCGAACGCCCGGCGTAGTTTGCTTGGGTAATGGTTAGAGCAAAGTGTGCTCATGCGTCACACATGACACATGAGCACACTTTCGCCGCAGGCTACCCTTTTCCCATGACTAGTGGCGTAGCTCACAAATTAGCCCGATGCGGCTGCATTTCACTATTCCACGCAACGGCAGAACTGCATCCACTCAAGGCGTCGAAAAACCTGTCTTTATGCCCGGCAATTCGCGTTCTTTTCGTTATTGATTCGCAATTCCTGCGTGCCCGGATAAAGGAAATCAGGGACCCGGCGGAGGCGGAACGGGGGCCGGAGCGTCGATCAGAACGGCAGGCGGCGGCGGCGGAGCGTCCGGCGCTGGCGGCGGAGCGAACAGTGGCGGTGGCGCGCCACCATCTTCCGGTGGCATTGGGAGGAACATGTGGTGGGTGAATCCGGCCTGGTAGGCGCCCGGACCACCTAGGTGCACGCCGCCGCGCTCACCGCTGGCGACCGAGGTTCCGTCCGGCAGCGTCACCGCGGTGTGGCCACCGTTCCAGCCGATGACCAAGGCGTTGGGGGCGGTTCCATATTGAAAGCCGCGCGCCAGCAATGCACCCTCTTCGTTTCCGGTGTTGAATCGATCGCCGAAAACGGGCCTGTCAGTCGCTGCATTCGCAATCCACGAAGCAAGTCCCGAACAATCCGTCCCGGAGGGCGAATCGCCGCCCGGAATATACGGCGTGCCGGAAACCTGACCGATCAAAGACATCAATGTTGCAATAACGACCATGGGCAGGGAGGCTAGCAATAACATTTATCGCGAACCAAAATTTGTGGCGCAGGTCATCCGCTATGCGGAGAATGACGTACGCCGCAGCTAGAGCAAACTTATTACACATCGGTATATTTTCGGCAGCTAAATACTTGCGGTTCGCGAGCGCTGGTTCCGCGGTTCCTCCGTGCGCTTTTACACCGTTACCGACTACGCGTGGTCGCAGCCGACAACCCGCCGAGCGCGACTTCTCCCGATCCAACTCTCGGCACACGGCGTTTTGGTCAGACCGGCGTCCATATCCCGTTGTTCCAGATACCCCAGTTACCGGCGCCGGTCGGGTTCCACATCATTTGCGCCCCGGGCGCCCAGGCCGGTTGGGGTGGCTGCGGCGGCGCCCACGCCGGTGGGGGCCCCCAGGGCCCCCACCCCGCCGGGGCGGATGGGCCTCCCGGACGTTGCCAGTCGTGGCATTGATGCCAGTCCCAGTCCAATACGTTGCCCCAGGCCGGGTTCCATTGATCGCCCGGACACCAGTGACCGGTGGGCGACGGCGTCGGGGCCGCCTCAGCGACGGGGCCGCCGGCCAGGCCCAGAGCTGACAGCGCCAACGCACCGCCCACCAGCACTCTCCGAGACCACCGCCCCGTCCGCTTTACAGTCGTCATCTCCCCAGACTTTCCCTAGACCGGGATCCGGGCAAGTAGTAAGTCGGATTCCTTGGCAAGCGGGTCACAGCCCGAACTTGGCCCGGGCCTCCTGCGTCACCGGGGTGAACAGGTTGACCAGGTTTCCATCGGGATCGCGGAACAACAACGCGCGGTTCCCCCAGGGCATCGTGGTCGGCTCCGTCACGACCTCGGCGACGTGCTCGCGGAGCCGCTCGTATTCGGAGTCCACGTCCTCGACGATGAACTCCAGAATGGCGCTTCGGTTGGCCGCGGGTTCGGCGGATCCCTCGCCGAACACTGGGACGGTCTTGTCGCTGCCGATGGCCAGCGTGCCGATCGGCGTCGGGATTTCGGCGAACAGCTCGTTGCCCCAGATCGCGGCGACCTCGGTGACCAGCTCGTAGAAACCGACCAGCCGCTTGACGTCGGCCGTGATGATGCGCGTCGAGATGAACTTCATGCGATCTCCCTCGGGTTCACAGCGATGCCTGTCTGGGCACGGATGCTAGACGCCGCCTCCGACAACCAGGGCGCCGTCACGAGGGTGCGACCCGATGTCCCGAATCACCGGGCCCGCCGGGTTCTCCTGGCCTGCCATGCGACGCTTGGCACCGTGTTCGCCAGATCAGGCCGACTCCTGGCGAAAGCACGGATCGCGCGATAGAACGACCAAAGTTGGCGTGCGATCTAGGTCAGAGACTTATGGTCCGAACGCCAGGGGCAATCTTCCGGGAGGTGGTTTCCAGCGGAACCGAGAGGATCATTTTCGCGAACCGTTGACGCCGACGAGGAAGCGACCTGGGGCCGTCGGAAGCGTCCGGTTTAAAACTGAGACACTCCGAGCAGCGGATCAATTTGGGATGGCGACGCTCATGCCCCCGTCAATCATCCAGACAGCACCTACCGCGTAACTTGCCAAATCGGAGGCTAAAAAGGCGGCGACGTGGGCGATTTCGGCGGGATCCGCGGCGCGTTTGATGGGCGCGCCTTTCCCGTGCTCGACCAAGTTGCCGGGATCGCCCAGGATGTTGGTGACGACATCACCGACGCCGAGGGCGTTGATCCGGATACCGGCATCGATTGCCTCTAGGGCGGCGGTGCGGGTGAGCTGCGCGAGGGCTCCTTTGGACGCCGCGTAGGCGGAAATCGTCTTGAAGCTTTGAAAGCAGGCGTACGAACCGATATTCACGATGGCGCCGCTTTCTCGGGGGATCATTGCGCGCATCGCCTCGCGGGTGTGAAGGAACGCCCCGGTGACGTTGGTTCCGAGGATGTGATTCCAGTCTTCCAGGGTCGTTTCGATGACCGGCCGGTTGATGATGGTGCCGGCATTGTTGATCAGGATGTCGAGCCGCCCGAAGCGGCGACCGGCCAACTCGACCGCGTCGTTCGCCGTTTGTTCCTGGGCGACGTCACCGACGAGTGGCGCCACCGCGTCGATGTCGGCGTACAGGTCCTCGACCGCGGGGTTGATGTCTTCGGCGACCACAAAGACGCCGTATTCGATCAGTTGTCGGGTAACGGCCCGACCGATGCCGCTGGCCGCGCCAGTCACGATCGCCACCTTGCCGTGCAGGTTTTCTCTGACGTGATCGACGCCCATGCCGCCCTCCCTCGTTCTACATACAACAGTCCCAAAACAACGCTACGTAGCGTAGCGTTGTGCGTCAACTGGGATACCGGTGTCAGCAGCGATGCCTGAGCTGAGAGGAGTGCGCGATGTCGGCAGCGGAATCGGATGGGCAGCGAAGTGTTAAGCCCACGAGGAGTGCGGAGACGACGGCGATGATTCTGCGGGCAGCGTTGGAGCTCGGCACCGAAATGGGATTCGATGCGCTCACCGTGGAACGCCTCGCCCAGAGCACCGGGGTCGCCAAGACGACGATCTACCGGAGATGGCCGAACATCTCCACAGTGGTGATGGATGCGTTCCTCGCCGAAGTGGATCGGGCAGCTCCGATCGTCGAACGCGGCACCGCCCGCGAAAGCTTGGCGGCATCACTGAAAGCGCTGGCCCGGCTGTACCGGAGTCCGCACGGCCAGATATTGCGCATCTTGATCGGACGGGCGCAGATCGACGACGAATTGCGCGGCGCGGTGATCACACGCTGGGTCGAGCCCCGGCGAGCACGCGCCCGATCCGTCGTTCGCCACGGGATTGACTCCTCAGAGCTTCGAGACGGGCTCGATCCCGACATCGTCCTCGATCTGCTGTACGGGCCCATTTACCACCGCCTGCTTGTCCCCTACGAGCACGGCGACCTATCGGGGACATACATCGATGCGTTATTAGACGCCGTCTTCACCGGGTTAGCTACCTAAAACGGTTCGCATCGCGTCGCGAGATTCACTGTGCGGTAGACGGAATGGCGTGTTCAATCAGAGCGACCGCGATGCCGACAGCGGCCGGGAAGACGTCAGTGCCTAAGGCTCTGGTCCGGACCGAGGCGCCATCGAGCAACAGCGCCAGCTGCTCACCGAGCAATACCGGATCGGCGGCACCGGCTTCCCGGGCGGTCTCGCTCAGGCGGGCGGCGACGGAGGTCTTGTACTCGCGGGCGCGCACGCGCGCGGGATGCTTCGGATCGGAGATCTCCACGGCGGCGGCGAGGAACGGGCAGAGGGGTATCGGGTCGTGGGTGAACGCGGGCGGCTTCTCGAATACCGCGAGCAGGCGTTCGCGTGGCGTGAGGCCGGCGCGTTCGAAGCCCTCGGGCATGGTGTCGACGTCATGACGCCGTAGATACTCAGCAATCAGCTCGTCCTTGCTGCCGAAGTGCTGGTAGGCGGTGCGCTTGGACACCTGTGCTGCCGCGCAGAGCAGATCCATTCCGGTGTTGTTGATGCCCCGCTGGCGGAACAGCTGCTGCGCCGCGCCGAGGATGCGCTCGCGCGCTCCCCGGCCCCGTCGCCGGCCCCGCGGACCTTTTTCCAGCTCGGCCACGCCATCCAGGGTAACGCTAAGTGTACTTAGCTGGCGTAGGGTTACCTCCTCCGCTAGCTTAAGTACACAGATCGGTATATCTAACACGGCGAGGAGGGGATGTGGGAAAGCTTGACGGCAAGGTTGCGGTGATCACGGGTGGATCAAGCGGTCTGGCGCTCGCCAGCGCGAAGCTGTTCGTCGACGAGGGAGCACACGTTTTCATCACGGGCCGGCGGCAGGAGGCTCTGGACGAGGCCGCCGCCTTGATCGGTCGCAACGTCACCGCCGTGCAGGGCGACGCGGCCAACCTCGACCACTTGGACCGGTTGTTCGACACGGTGAAGCGGGAGAAGGGCAGTGTCGACGTGCTCTTCGCCAGCGCCGGAACGGGAGGGCAAGCGCGCAAGCTCGGTGAGATCACCGAAGAGGACTTTGACACAGTCTTCGGTCTGAACACCCGTGCCACCCTCTTCACGGTGCAAAAGGCGTTGCCGCTATTCAACGATGGCGGATCCATCTTCATGACAGGGTCAATCGCCTCGGTCAAGGGCTGGCCCGATTACAGCGTGTACTCGGCGAGCAAAGCTGCCTTGCGTTCGTTCGCCCGCACGTGGCTCAACGAACTGAAGGACCGGCGGATCCGGGTGAACGTGCTCAGCCCGGGGCAGATCGCCACACCGATTCAGGAGAAGATGTTCGACGCGGAGACAAAGCGGCAGTTCGAATCTCTGATTCCGCGAGGAACGATGGGCCGTCCCGAAGAGATTGCGACGGTGGCGTTGTTCCTGGCCTCCGACGACTCCAGCTACGTGAATGGGGTGGAGTTGGCCGTCGACGGCGGCACTTCAGCGATCTGAGGCCCTGCCACCGGCAACTCTCTGAACTACTCCCGGTTTCGTTCCGATTGACTCTCAGCTGCCGTGGACCAATTCGCGGGGTCCGGTCATCACAGTCAGTGGAGGATCAGTCCTCGGCGTCACGCCTTTCGCTGTCGGCCATTTCCCGGGACACGTCTGCCTCCTCCCGTTCGGCAGCGGCCGTATCGCGCTCCGTGCCCTCGTCTACGCGCCGCAGCCGCGCGACTTCACGGTCGGCGGCCGTGCCTTCGCGCTCGTCCGCACGCAACTCCCGTTCGTCCGCTATCCGCTCGCGCTGGTCGGCAAGGAAGTCACGCTCATCAGCGAGCCGATCACGCTCATCGGCGAACCATTCGCGTCTCGCAAGTTCAGCCTCGCGATGATCAAGCGCCTTTTCACGCTCGTCGAGCCGGGAAACCCGGCGATCGCAGGCACCGGGCGTGTCAGCGAAGTCGTCGGTGGCCACGTACACCTCCTCGCCAGGAGTCGCCCTTACGCCGGTGCGCGGTCCTTCGATCCTCTCTCATCCGATGATCTCGAGGCTTACCACTTCTAGTCCCGCGACGCCATGTATACCGAGTGCCGACTACTTCTGCCCGTCCAATAGGTGAGCGTAAGGATCGGCCTCGACACCTACGGATTCCGGCATCGGATAGTAGGTCTTGATGAGCAGATTTCCGTCGTCGTTCCAAGCGAATGTCTCGATGCTGTATGCCATTTGCACGTTCGGCTCGGTACCGAAGTGGTTCTCACACACCCAAGCCATCTCGTTCCCGTTGACCTGAACCGTGATCATCTTGATATTGAGAATCGACTGAAACATGTCGAACGCGTCCGTCGTGGCGGCGGCGAAACCGTGCTTCTCCTCCGTGCCGACCGGATCGAACATGCGGACCTCGCCCGGACAGATCGTGCGCCACGATGCCACCCACTCGTCCTTACGGCCCGCGTTCCACAACTCCGCGTGCTTGGCCGCGTGCGCCAAGCGGGCCTGACGGCTTGGAGCCTTGCCCATTTCAGGCCCCATCCTGTTCGGCTCGACTGACGATCATTGTGGTCACGATAACTGGACACCTGTCCAGCTATCAAGGGTTAGATCGGAAGCGGCCAGCCGGCTGCAAGTATTTCTTGGTTGGCGACTGCACGTTGAACCGGAACTCGACCGTCAGTTGGCCTGCGGCGTCGTCTTTGCGGGCGCCGAGTTTCGGCTCCCGAACACGAGTGGGTAGATCGCACCGCCGATAAGACCCCCGATCAGTGGTGCCAGCCAGAACACCCACAGTTGGCCTGGCGCGCCGTCCCCGTTGAAGAAGGCGACGCCAGTAGACCGGGCCGGATTGACCGAGCAGTTGCTGATCGGGATGGCCACGAGATTGATGAGAGTCAGCGCCAGACCGATGGCCAGCGGCCCAAATCCGTCAGGGGCCCGGTCGTCGGTCGCGCCCAATATCACGATGAGGAAGAACGCCGTTAGCAAGACCTCGGTGCTTATCACCGCACCCAGCGAGTAGTGGTCAGGTGAATGCTCACCGAATCCGTTCGCGGCCATGTGGCCGGTCGGCGAGAATCCGGGCTTTCCCCTCGCGATGACGAGCAGGGCCAAGCCCGCGAGCAGACCACCGACAACCTGGGAGATCCAATATCCCGGAAGGTCCTTCCACGGCAGCCGGCCGCCCACCGCAGCGCCCAGACTGATCGCAGGGTTGAAATGTCCACCCGAGATGTGACCGACGGCGTAAGCCATGGTGGCGACAGTGAGCCCGAACGCCAATGACACTCCGAGGAAGCCGATGCCCAATTGGAAGGTGCCGCTGCCCCCCTCGGCTCGAGCGATCTGTTTGGCCGCAAAAATCGCGCTGCCACACCCACCGAACACCAACCAGAACGTGCCGAAAAGCTCGGCACCCAATTTCGAAGCGAGCGACGGCGGTGTCATTGTCGCCTCCTTAAGAGTCCCGCGATGATCGTAATCGTCACTCGGGGGGACCATCAATCGTCAACCAGCCGGCCGACTGCCTACTGTGCGGGTTTTGCTACCTCGTCGGCTTTGTTGTTGCTCCGTGCCGGAGCTCGACCAGGTCGCGGTCAATCTTGATCGACCCGCGCCCCGGTCAAATAGGTCGCAAGGTTTGTCAATGACGATCGAAGCCCGTCAATGTGGTCTTCAGCGGAGATGCCGGCTGGGACGTCATCGGCTCGGATATCAACACGGGTGCTGCCGGCGTTCACCGCGGTAACCGACCACGTCATGGTCATCGTTCCCGCAAACGAAGGGTCATCGGATTCGAAGTCGACTGCCTGAACGACACGTTCACCGGGCACGATCTCGACGAACCGAACATCCACCACATCCGAGTTGCTGCTCGACTTGCCGCCCGACTCGGGCGCGTCGGCGTAGGTCAGCCTCATCCGGTAGGAGCCTCCAGGGCGGACGTCGAAGTGTTCGAACTGACCCGACATCCCGTGAGGCGGAAGCCACTTGAGAAGCGCCTGCGGTTCTACCAGTGCGGTGTACACCCGACGCAGCGGAGCATCCATCACCAACGAGGCGGAATCCGTTCGTCCCATGTCTCCATGTTCCCGAACCGGGTCATCGGCCTAAGCAACGGGTTCTAGCGTGCAGCAGCCTTGCCGCCTACACGTTGAACCGGAACTCGACCACGTCGCCGTCGGCCATGATGTAGTCCTTGCCCTCCATGCGGACCTTGCCGGCCGCCTTGGCCGCCGCCATCGACCCCGCGGCGATCAGGTCGTCGTAGGAGACGATCTCGGCCTTGATGAAGCCCTTCTCGAAGTCGGTGTGGATCACCCCGGCGGCCTTCGGCGCGGTGTCGCCCTGATGAATCACCCACGCGCGCGCCTCTTTTGGGCCCGCCGTCAGGTAGGTCTGCAGCTTGAGGGTGTGAAAACCGGCCCGTGCCAACGCATCCAACCCACGCTCGGTTTGTCCGATGGACTCGAGCAGCTCGGCCGCCGACTCGTCGTCCAGCTCTTGCAGTTCGGCCTCGATCTTCGCGTCGAGGAACACCGCGTCGGCTGGTGCGACCATCGCGCACAGCTCGGCCTTGCGGGCGTCGTTGGTCAGCACGGACTCGTCGGCGTTGAACACGTACAGAAACGGCTTGGTGGTCATCAGGTTCAGCTCGCGCAGCAGTGAGGTGTCGACACCGGCCGCAAAGAGCGTCTTGCCCGAGTTCAGCACCGCCTCCGCGGCCACGGCCGCCTCGTGCACGGGCTTGCGGTCCTTGTTGTTACGGGCTTCCTTCTCCAGCCGCGGGACGGCCTTCTCCAGCGTCTGCATGTCGGCGAGGATCAGCTCGGTCTCGATCACCTCGATGTCGGAGGCCGGATCAACCTTGCCGTCGACATGGACGACGTCGTCGTCGGCGAACACCCGCACCACCTGACAGATCGCGTCACACTCGCGGATGTTGGCCAGGAATTTGTTGCCCAGCCCGGCGCCCTCGGACGCGCCCTTCACGATCCCGGCGATGTCGACGAACGTCACCGGCGCCGGCACGATCTTCTCGGAATCGAACATCTCGGCCAGCTTGTCCAGCCGCGGATCGGGCAGCGGGACGACGCCCTCGTTGGGCTCGATCGTCGCGAACGGGTAGTTGGCCGCCACCACGTTGTTCCGGGTCAACGCGTTGAACAAGGTCGACTTGCCGACGTTGGGCAAACCCACTATTCCCAGGCTCAGGCTCACGGGGAACCAAGTCTAGGGGTCTTGGCGGCGACGGGCGCCGGGGACCGTTGATCACCACCGATACTGCACGCCGGCATGGCACGCGCAGGATCGCAACGAGGTATTTACGGGCCTTTCGGCCCATTCCCGGTACGGTCTACATGTGTCAGCACAGCGGGCAAGTTCGACGGTGGAGGGTGCTCACCGTTCGATCCACCCAAATATCCCAGGTATCCCCTGGTACGCGGCCCTGCTTATCGCCGTCACAGCGACTGCCATCGGCTACGGAATCGACGCTGGTCACAAGGAACTGACGCACGTCTTCGCCGGCTTCTATATAGCCGGCTGCGTGGCGGCGGTGCTGGCGGTGCGCCAGGACGGCATCTTCACCACGATCATCCAGCCGCCCCTGATCCTGTTCGGCGCGGTCCCCGGCGCCTATTGGCTGTTCCACGACGCCAAGGTCGGCCGCCTCAAGGACCTGCTGATCAACTGCGGCTATCCGCTGATCGAGCGGTTCCCGCTGATGCTGGGCACCGCCGGCGGCGTTCTGGCGATCGGGCTGGCCCGCTGGTATTTCGGAAACGCTTACAAGACAAGCGCGACGGCGAATGCCTCCGAGGACGCTGCCGGGGCCGCGAGCGTCGCCGTCAAGTCCTTCTTCAACGGCATCGTCGCCAAAGCGCAGTCGGCGCTGCAGTCCGATGCCGAGGCGGACGAGGCCGACGACAGCACCGAGTCCCGTCGCGCGCGCAGGTCGGGCTCGTCGTCGAGCACCCGCCGCACGACGCGCAGCACCCGCTCCTCCACCCGGTCGGCACGCGCCCGCTCCCGGCATTCACGCGAGCCGCTGGGCGATGGGTCCGAACCGCTCGAGCGGCCCGAGCGCCCAAGGCGCAGCAGCACGCGCCGCAGCGCGGCGTCGGCCCGCGACTATGACGCCGCCGACCCGGCCCGGCGGTCACGCCGTCGGCCGCGGCCGGACGCCGACGCCGATCCGCGTGCCCAATCGCCCCGGGAAGCCCGTCGCGAACCGCGCACCCGCCGCGATCCTTACGAGCGGCCCACCCCGCGGAGCAGCCGTTTCGACGGCTTCGAGTCCTATGGCGACCGGTACGACCCGCCGAGCGGCCCCACTTCCGCGAGCCGGTATGAGGGCCGCTACGACAGCCGTGAGCCCTACGAGCCTTCCTATGAACCGAGGCGCCGGCGGCCCCCGTCGAACGGTTCCAGCGGGACGCATCACCCCATCTCGCAGGTGCGCTACCGCGGCGCCGGTTCACAGGACCCGCCGCGCGAGCCGCCCACCGAGCGCCGCAGCCGCTCGCGGACACCGGGGCGCTCGCACGGACGGTCGCCGGCGGAATCGTGGGAGTACGACGTCTAGTTGTGATGTCCAGCGCGGCGGGTCGCCACCATCGGGATGAGGCGCTACGCGGCTCAGCGACCTGACCGCATCTCGCGCGGCAGCGCGAACACCAGGGTCTCCTGCGCGGTCGTGACCGGCTGCACCACGTCGTAGCCGCACTCGGCGAGCCGCGCCAGGACGCCTTCCACCAACACTTCGGGCACCGATGCACCCGAGGTGACGCCCACCGTGTTGACGCCTTCCAGCCACGCCGGGTCGATGTCGTCGGCCCAGTCGACCAGGTGCGCGGCGGCGGCCCCGCCGCCCAGCGCCACCTCGACCAGCCGCACCGAATTCGACGAGTTGCGGGACCCGACGACGATCACCAGCTCGCACTCCGGGGCCATCGCCTTGACCGCGACCTGGCGGTTCTGGGTTGCGTAGCAGATGTCGTCGCTGGGCGGATCCTGCAGCTTCGGGAACCGCTGCCGCAGCCGCTCGACGATCTCCATGGTCTCGTCCACCGAGAGCGTGGTCTGCGAGAGCCACACCACCTTGTTCTCGTCGCGCACCGTCACGTTGTCCACGGCGGCGACCCCGTCGACCAACTGCACGTGGTCGGGCGCCTCCCCGGCGGTCCCGACGACCTCCTCGTGGCCCTCGTGGCCGATGAGCAGGATGTCGTAGTCGTTGCGGGCGAACCGCCTGGCCTCGTTGTGCACCTTGGTCACCAGGGGGCAGGTGGCGTCGATGGTGTGCAGGTTCCGGTCCGCGGCCGCGGCGTGCACCGTGGGCGCGACGCCGTGGGCGGAGAACACCACGATGGCGCCCTCGGGCACCTCGTCGGTCTCCTCGACGAACACCGCGCCGGCCTTTTCCAGGGTGGTGACGACGTGGCGGTTGTGCACGATCTCGTGACGGACGTAGACCGGTGGGCCGTGCTTTTCCAGTGCGCGTTCCACGGTCTCGACGGCCCTGTCCACGCCCGCGCAGTACCCGCGCGGTTCGGCCAGGAGCACTCGTTTACGGGCTGAGTCGCTGGCTACCGATCGCACCGCGCCGGGAATCCCCATGTCGATAGTCGGCGGCATGAGGTCCAGGGTACTTACTGCCGACACGGGCTTGCCAGCTCGCGCCGGTGGGCTTGGAGTTAGCCGCCGCTTAGGGCAATCTTGGACCCATGGGCACTGCACCGTATGGCGTTCGGCTGCTGGTCGGCGCGGCAACAGTCGCTGTCGAAGAGACCATCAGGCTGCCGAAAACCATCCTGATGTACCCGATGACACTGGCCAGCCAGGCTGCGCACATCGTGATGCGCTTTCAGCAGAACCTCGCCGAGCTGGCGATCAAGGGCGACAGCACCCTCGAATCGATCTTCCCGCCCCGGGATGAGAAGCCGGAGTGGGCGACCTTCGATGAGGACCTGAACGACGCGCTCGACGGCGGCCTCAGCCCGACGCAGGACGGCGGTGAGGGCGAGCGCCGGGCCGAGGGCCGGTTCGCGCTGTACTCGGTGGCCGACGCGCACGAAGACGCCAGCGCCCTGACCAAGCCCGCCCGGCAATCGAAGAAGCCGGCCGCCAACGCCTCGGTTCCGCAACCGTCGGTGGTCACCGAGCTGGACTACCCGTCGCTGACACTGGCGCAGCTGCGCGCCCGTCTGCAATCGCTGAGCGTAGACGAACTCGAAGCCCTGCTGGCCTACGAGCAGGCCACCAAGGGCCGCGCACCGTTCCAGACGCTGCTGGCCAACAGGATCACCCGCGCGAACGCGAAGTGACACCGGCCGTTACCTCCGAACCGAATTCCGCCGAGAACCCCTTTCCGGTGCGCGCGGTGGCCATCCGGGTCGCCGGCTGGATCGACAAGCTGGGCACCGTCTGGGTCGAGGGCCAGCTGGCCCAGATCTCGATGCGGCAGGACTCCAAAACCGTGTTCATGGTGCTGCGCGACCCGGCCGCCGACATGTCCCTGAGCGTGACGTGTCCGCGCGATCTGGTGCTGAACGCGCCGGTGAAGCTGGCCGAAGGCACGCAGGTGGTGGTGCGCGGCAAGCCCTCGTTCTATACGGGCCGGGGCACATTCTCATTGCGGCTCACCGAGATTCGCGCGGTCGGGGTGGGCGAGCTGCTGGCCCGCATCGAGCGGCTGCGCCGGCTGCTGGACGCCGAGGGGTTATTCGATCCTCGGCTCAAGCGACCAATCCCCTTCTTGCCCAACATGATCGGCTTGATCACCGGCCGGGCCAGCGCCGCCGAACGCGACGTGACGACCGTGGCGGCCACACGCTGGCCCGGGGTGCGCTTCGCGGTGCGCAACACCGCGGTGCAGGGACCCAACGCGGTCGCCCAGATCGTCGAGGCGCTGGGCGAACTCGATCGTGACGCCCAGGTCGACGTCATCGTGCTGGCCCGCGGCGGCGGCAGTGTGGAGGACCTGCTGCCGTTCTCCGACGAGACGCTCTGCCGTGCCATCGCGGCGTGCCGCACCCCGGTGATCAGTGCGGTCGGCCACGAGCCCGACAATCCGCTGTGCGACCTGGTCGCCGATCTACGTGCGGCCACTCCCACCGACGCGGCGAAGAAGGTGGTGCCCGATACCGCCGCCGAGCAGCGGCTGATCGACGACCTGCGCCGGCGCAGCGCGCAGGCGCTGCGCAACTGGGTGTCCCGCGAGCAACGGGCGCTGGCCCAGATACGCAGCCGCCCGGTGCTGGCCGAGCCGCTGGCGGCGCTGACCGTGCGCGCCGAGGAGGTGCACCGCGCCCGATCGGCGATTCGCCGCGACATCACCCGGCTGGCCGCCACCGAGAGCGAGCGTGTCGGCCACCTGAGCGCGCGGCTGGCGACGTTGGGGCCGGCGGCCACGCTGGCCCGCGGTTACGCCGTCGTGCAGACCATCGGGCCGTCGAACCACGTGCTCCGCTCGGTCGACGACGCGCCGGCGGGCACGCGGCTGCGGGTGCGGGTGGCCGACGGCGCCGTGGCCGCGGTGAGCGAGGGGCGGTCCGATGGCGCGTAAAAGCGACGGTGGAGACGACGCCACCACCCCGAAAGAGGTCGAATCCATTACACCTATTAGTCACCTGGCCT
Organism: Mycobacterium colombiense; assembly: GCF_001665835.1. GTDB lineage: Bacteria > Actinomycetota > Actinomycetes > Mycobacteriales > Mycobacteriaceae > Mycobacterium > Mycobacterium colombiense_A. The sequence goes on from NZ_LZSX01000072.1 coordinate 154,544, forward strand.
ATGAAGCGTGCCGGGACGAATTGATCGAAGTCGTGCGTGTGCTGGAGCAGGGCGGCTTGGACCTGGACGAATCGCTGAAGCTGTGGGAAAGAGGCGAACAGCTGGCTAAACGCTGCGAAGAGCACTTAGCTGGCGCCCGGAAGAGAATCGAAGATGCGCTCGCGGCAGGCGACGCCGAGGACGCCTGAATTCGGCGATATTGGAGGGGCTTCGTTGAAGACATTTTTCCAAACTGGAACACGTTTCAGTTATGCTCTCAACCATGGGTGATGCATCACTGACGGCCGAACTCGGCCGTGTCCTGGTCACCGGGGGGTCCGGATTCGTCGGCGCCAACCTGGTAACCACTTTGCTCGACCGCGGGCATCAGGTCCGCTCCTTCGACCGTGCGCCCTCACCGCTGCCGCCCCACCCGCGGCTGGAGGTGCTGCAGGGTGACATCACCGACACGGCCGTGTGCGCGCGGGCGGTCGACGGCATCGACACCGTCTTCCACACCGCCGCGATCATCGACCTGATGGGCGGCGCGTCGGTGACCGATGAGTACCGCCAGCGCAGCTTCGGTGTCAACGTCGGGGGCACCGAGAACCTGGTCCGTGCCGGACAGGCCGCCGGGGTGCAGCGCTTCGTCTACACCTCGTCCAACAGCGTCGTCATGGGTGGCCAGAACATCGCCGGCGGCGACGAGACACTGCCCTACACCAACCGGTTCAACGACCTGTACACCGAGACCAAGGTGATCGCCGAGCGATTCGTCTTGGGCCAGAACGGGGTTGACGGCCTGTTGACGTGTGCCATCCGGCCCAGCGGCATCTGGGGCCGGGGCGATCAGACGATGTTCCGCAAGCTGTTCGAAAGCGTGATCGCCGGCCACGTCAAGGTGCTGATCGGGCGCAAATCGGCCCGGCTGGATAACTCCTACGTGCACAACCTGATTCACGGTTTCATCCTGGCGGCCGAGCACCTGACGCCCGGCGGCACCGCGCCCGGCGAGGCGTACTTCATCAACGACGCCGAGCCGATCAACATGTTCGAGTTCGCCAGGCCGGTCGTCGAGGCCTGCGGGGAGAAGTGGCCACGGGTCCGGGTGAACGGCCCCATCGTGCGCGCCGCGATGACGGGTTGGCAGCGGCTGCATTTCCGATTCGGGATACCGGCGCCGCTGCTCGAGCCGCTCGCCGTCGAGCGGCTGTATCTGGACAACTTCTTCTCCATCGACAAGGCGTCGCGCGATCTCGGCTATCAGCCCCTGTTCAACACCGAGCAGGCGCTGTCGGAATGCCTGTCGTACTACGTCGAGATGTTCGACCAGATGAAGCGACAAGTCCTGGCCGGCAAGGCATCCGCCTAGCGGAAGCTCACCATCTCACTGCCCCAGGCCGCGCGGATGCCGGCATCGACGTCGTGCGCGACCGCGTCGCTGCGGCCGATGATCAGGCAGGAGCGGTCGTCCTGCGCATACGGCGTCCACTCCGGCTCACCGGCGGGACCCGCGGGCGTGCCGTTCGCGGCGAAGTTGATCCACCGGGCGCGCACCCTCTTGGATACCGCCTTGGCGGTTCTGGTACCGCCGAGCTTCAGGGTGGGATCCTTGGGCGCACCGAGAGTGCCCCAGACGTAAGGCAATTCGGTGGCATGCGCGGCGTTGACCATCAGCAGCTTCAGCAACGGGGTGGCGTAATCGAACCGGTACAGATAGACCGGCGCGACCCGGCTGTGGCCCTCGGCGAGCCACACCGACGGCATCCGGAAGCCGACGTCGGTCGCAATGCTCAAACTCCTTGCCTTGCGCCGCATTCGCGAATACGCCGAGCCGATCACCTCTTCGGTGGGCAACTGCAGATCGGGTTGTTCGGCGGCGATCTGGTTGAACATCGACGTGATCGCGCTCGGTGTGATCGGCATCAGCGGCGAGCGCATCAACCGAAACAGCGCCGCCTCGTGCTTGTTGGTGCCGATGATCAACGGGACCGGATGTGAGCGGCCCTCCTGTGCCAGCTTGACCGGGTAGTCGGTCAGCACGTCGCCGTCGACGATCGGGACGAACGCCAGCCTTCCCGGGTTGCGCACCGGCACCTCGTCGAACACCCGTTGCGACGCGGCCAGGATGGTCGCCATGGGCAGGTCGAGCAGCTTTTGCGATTCCGACGGGGCGACATCCAGCCGGTCGAGGAAGGCCTTGGCCACCAGGGCGGCCCGCTCGCGGTCGTAAACCGAAGTGGCCGGCGAACTTTGCGCGATCGCCGCGCCGAACAGACCCTCGGCCGCGGGGCTGGCCAGCAGGGTGGTGACGATCCCGGCCCCGGCGGACTCGCCGAACAGGGTGACCCGCCGCGGATCGCCGCCGAAGGCCGCGATGTTGTCCCGCACCCACTCCAGCGCCGCCAGCACGTCGCGCAAGCCGACGTTCGAGTCGAAATTCCGTCCCGCGCGATCAAACGACGACAGGTCGAGAAAGCCGAGCGCCCCGAGCCGATAGTTGACGGTCACCACGACGACGTCGCCGTGGCTGACCAATCTGCGGCCGTCATACAGCGTCTGGCTGCTCGACCCCAGGACGTAGGCGCCGCCGTGCAGCCAGACCATCACCGGCTTGGCGTCGCCGGGCCGGGTGGCAGAAGACGTCCAGACGTTGAGCCGCAAGCAATCTTCACCCTGTGGCGCGCCCAGATCCAGTGGCATGTTGGGAAATACGGGTTGCGGGCACGCCGGCCCGAATGCGGTGGCGTCGGCGACCGCGGTACTGCGCGCGGGCGGTTGGGGCGCCCGGAAACGCAGCTCGCCGGCGGGAGCCGCCGCGTACCGAATGCCCTTCCACGCCTTGACGTTGTCCTCTGCGATGCCCCGGACCGGGCCGTAGTTGGTTTCGACCACCAAGTCGTCGATTGCCATGCGCGTGCGAAATCTCCTGAAGAACCTAGAAAAGGCGTTGCGTGAGGAACTCGACCACGCGCTTGCGGGCCTCGTAGGCGGGGTGGCCGTCGACTTCGCGGACCTCGTCGGTGAGCACTGAGTGCGCCATCTTGCCGAAGCCGTGCTGATTGTTTGGGCCTGAGTCGATGTCGATCACCTCGAAGGCGTCGCCGAGCCGCTGCTTGAGCGTCACGAACCGCTCGGCCGGCGCCGTCTTGTCCTCGCTGAACCGCAGGCCCATTGCGCACAGGCCGTCATTGGCGCACCGGTCGGCCACGGTGGCCAGCTCGGATTCGCTCAGGCCGGGGTCGCGGCGCCGCGCGGCGCCCAGCGGGAACGGGACCGACGGCTGCGAAAGCACCGGCGCCAGCACGCTGTCGTCGACCGCGGCGGCCAGCGCGAACCCGCCGGTGAAGCACTGGCCGATCACGCCGACGCCCTTACCCGGCGTCGACGCGTTGAGATCACGCGCCAGCGCACGCAGGAACGATGCCACCGGCCTCTGCTTGTTCAGCGCGAGTGCCGCGAATTCTCTTGCCACGCAAGCCCGCCCGATCGCGCCGACGAGGTAACCGGCCGTCTTGGCCTTGCCCGGCTCGCCGAACAGTGAGGGCATGGCGACGGTGAAGCCGTTGTCCACCAGGTGATTACCCAGGGCGAGCACGCCGGGATGGATCCCGGGAATCTCGGGGATCAGCACCACACCGGGGCCTCTGCCCCTGCGGTAGACGTCATGGGTGTATCCGCCGCCGCTGAACGGTGCCGCCGACCATCCGGACAGATCAGCCTCTGGTGCAGTCACGTCGACAGGGCCCCTTGCTTGCGCGGGTGGGTTAGCGGCTTGGCAAAGGCGGTTGCGATTGCGTCGCCGACGCCAGCGTACGGAACTGATCGGTGTTTCCGGCGCCGGTTATCGCAATTTGGGTGGCGCCGCCCGGGCCGCTGAGCCGGGTCGTCCATATCGGCTCGGCGTCCACGCCGTCCTGGCCGGAACCCTGATAGACCACCCAGTTGGTCCCGGCGACGTCGACCGCGCCGGTCGGGAAGGCCGACGGATGAATCGAGTTGACCAGCTTGTCCTCGTCGGCGTCGCTCTGGGTCAGGCTCAGATACATCCCGGTCGGACTGACGTAGCCGACGACCGAGATGGGCGCGTTCACCCGCTGCCCGCTGGCGGGGTCGGTCCGCCCGCCCTGGATGCCACCGCGGTGGCCGGAGTTGGCCTGCCAGCCGGCGGGCAGCCGGGGTTGGCGGATGGGAAAGCCGAGCGCGGAAGCGTCGGCACGCAGGGCCGCGCCCGCGTCATAGGACGGGACGGGGCCCTCGTGGTTGCCGAGCTGAAACGAGCACATGCCGAGCATCCCGGCCAGCACGACACACCCGATGACCAGCGGAATCAGGGACCAGAACATGTCCCTGCCGTCCTGCAACAGCCGGGGCTTCGCCGGCCTGGGCGCCGGTCCTGCTTGCGGAGACGGCGCGCCTGCTACGTTCCCATCAAGCTGGGCATTCAGCGGCGGCTCCTCCGTCATCCCCCAAGTATCCCAGTTCCAGCGGACCGATCCGCCTCTGGGACAATTCCAACCATGACAGTTGAGGGCGACCACTCGACCGCCACCACCGGCCGGAGCCCAGCGCAGGGGCGACCGCGCGGTGAGGCTCCGGACCGCAACCTGGCTTTGGAACTGGTACGCGTCACCGAGGCCGGCGCCATGGCCGCAGGTCGCTGGGTCGGCCGCGGCGACAAAGAGGGCGGCGACGGGGCGGCCGTCGACGCGATGCGTGAGCTGGTCAACACGGTGTCGATGCGCGGCGTCGTCGTCATCGGCGAGGGTGAGAAGGACCACGCGCCGATGCTCTACAACGGCGAGGAGGTCGGCAACGGCGACGGCGCGGAGTGCGACTTCGCCGTCGACCCGATCGACGGCACCACGCTGATGAGCAAGGGCATGCCCAACGCCATCTCCGTGCTGGCGGTGGCCGACCGCGGCGCGATGTTCGACCCGTCCGCGGTGTTCTACATGAACAAGATCGCCGTCGGGCCCGAGGCCGCGCACGTACTCGACATCACCGCCCCGATCGCCGAGAACATCAAAGCCGTCGCCAAGGTCAAGGCGCTGTCGGTACGGGACATGACCGTGTGCATCCTGGACCGGCCGCGGCACGCCAAGCTGATCCACGAGGTCCGGGCGACCGGGGCCCGGATCCGGCTGATCACCGACGGCGACGTCGCCGGCGCCATCTCGGCCTGCCGGCCGCACTCTGGCACCGACATGCTGGCCGGGATCGGCGGCACCCCGGAGGGCATCATCGCCGCCGCCGCGATCCGCTGCATGGGCGGCGCCATCCAGGCGCAGCTGGCCCCCACGGACGACGAGGAACGCCAGAAGGCCGTCGACGCCGGCTACGACATCGACCGCGTGCTGACCACCGAGGACCTGGTCTCCGGTGAGAACGTGTTCTTCTGCGCGACCGGAGTCACCAACGGTGACCTGCTCAAGGGCGTGCAGTACTACCCCGGCGGCTGCACCACCCAGTCGATCGTGATGCGGTCGAAGTCGGGCACCGTCCGGATGATCGAGGCCTACCACCGGCTGTCGAAACTCAACGAATACTCTTCCATCGACTTCACCGGCGACAGCTCTGCCGCCTATCCCCTGCCCTGACCAACCATCGAGGAACAAGGAAGCCACTCTATGGCCGCTGACGGCTCTGGAAACGACACCGAGTACCGCATCGAGCACGACACCATGGGCGAGGTGCGCGTACCCGCAAAAGCGTTGTGGCGCGCGCAAACCCAGCGTGCGGTCGAGAACTTCCCGATCTCGGGTCGCGGCTTGGAGCGCACCCAGATCCGCGCGTTGGGCTTGTTGAAGGGCGCCTGCGCGCAGGTCAACAAGGACCTCGGCCTGCTGGCGCCGGAGAAGGCCGACGCGATCATCGCCGCGGCGGCTGAGATCGCCGACGGCCAGCACGACGACCAGTTCCCCATCGACGTCTTTCAGACCGGTTCGGGCACCAGTTCCAACATGAATACCAACGAGGTGATCGCAAGCATCGCGGCCGCCAACGGTGTGACGGTTCACCCCAACGACGACGTCAACATGTCGCAGTCGTCGAATGACACCTTCCCCACCGCAACGCACATCGCGGCCACCGAGGCCGCCGTGCGTCATCTCATTCCCGCCCTCGAGGTGCTGCACGCCGCCCTGGCCGGCAAGGCCCGCGAGTGGCACACCGTGGTCAAGTCGGGCCGCACCCACCTGATGGACGCCGTCCCGGTGACGCTCGGTCAGGAATTCAGCGGGTACGCCCGGCAGATCGAGGCGGGCATCGAGCGGGTGCGCGCGACACTGCCCCGCCTGGGCGAGCTGGCTATCGGCGGCACCGCGGTCGGTACCGGCCTGAACGCTCCCGACGGCTTCGGCGCCAAGGTGGTCGAAACGTTGGTCACCTCCACCGGGCTGAGTGAATTGCGCACGGCGGCAAACTCATTCGAGGCGCAGGCGGCGCGCGACGGGCTGGTCGAGGCTTCCGGCGCGCTGCGCACCATCGCGGTGTCGCTCACCAAGATCGCCAACGACGTGCGCTGGATGGGGTCGGGCCCGCTGACCGGCCTGGCCGAGATCCAGCTGCCCGACCTGCAGCCGGGTAGCTCAATCATGCCGGGCAAGGTCAATCCCGTTCTGCCCGAGGCGGTCACGCAGGTCGCCGCCCAGGTGATCGGCAACGACGCCGCGGTCGCATGGGGCGGTGGAAATGGTGCGTTCGAACTCAACGTCTACATCCCGATGATGGCCCGCAACGTACTCGAGTCTTTCAAGCTGCTGACCAACGTGTCGAAGCTGTTCGCCGAGCGCTGCATCACCGGACTGGCCGCCAATGTGGAGCACCTGCGCGAGCTGGCCGAGTCGTCGCCGTCCATCGTGACGCCGCTGAACTCGGCGATCGGCTACGAGGAGGCCGCGGCGGTGGCCAAGCAAGCGCTCAAGGAGCGCAAGACGATTCGTCAGACGGTGATCGATCGCGGCCTGATCGGCGACAAGTTGTCGATCGAGGAACTCGACCGGCGGCTCGACGTGCTGGCGATGGCCAAGGTCAAACCCGAAGACTGAGCCGGCCGTCCGGGGGGTGACGGCGGTGGTCGACGAGAGTAAGGGTGGTTTTCCATGACGGCTCCTCCCGGCGGTCCCTACGGTCAGGGGCCCTACGGAAGCAATCCGTATGGGCAGGACCCGAATTGGGGCGGCCAGCCGCAGGGCGGTCCAGGGCCTTACCCGCAGGGCGGTCCAGGCCCCTACCCGCAGGGCGGTCCAGGTCCCTACCCGCAGGGCGGTCCAGGGCCTTACCCGCAGGGCGGTCCAGGTCCCTACCCGCAGGGCGGTCCGTATGGCTACCCGCCGCCGGGTGGCCAGTACCCATATCAGCAGTATCCCCAACCCGGACAACAGTTTCCGCCGGGTGGCCCCGGCGGGCCCTACCCTCCGGGGCCGCCGCCGGGTGGATCCGGCTCGAAGCTGCCGTGGCTGATCGTCGCCGGTCTGGTCGTGCTGGCGGTCATCGCGCTGGTGGCGACGCTGCTGGTGATGCGGGGCGGACATGACAACAAGCCGGCCACCGCGCCCTCGACAACGAGCACCTCGGTTTCGCAGCCGAAGAACTCCGCGCAGAACGCGACCGACTGCACCCCGAACGTGTCCGGCGGTGAGATGCCGCGGGGCGATTCGATCTCCGCCGGCAAGCTTTCGTTCCCCGCCAGTGCGGCCCCGGGCGGCTGGACGGTGTTCTCCGACGACCAGGGTCCGAACCTGATCGGCGGGCTGGGGGTCGCCCAGGACGTGCCCGGGGCCAATCAGTGGATGATGACGGCCGAGGTCGGCGTCACCAATTTCGTTTCCAGCATGGACCTTACGGCCCAAGCCACGAAATTGATGCAATGCATCGTCGCGGGCCCCGGCTACGCGAACGCCCAGCCCACGCTCGGACCGACGAAGTCGTCGTCGATCACCGTCGACGGCACCAAGGCCGCCCGGGTCGACGCCGACGTCACGATCGCCGATCCCAGTCGCAACGTCAAGGGTGACTCCGTCACCATCATCGCCGTCGACACCAAGCCGGTGACGGTCTTCATCGGCAGCACACCCATCGGTGACTCCGCCTCGGCGGGCCTCGTCGGCAAAATCATTGCCGCGCTGAAGGTCTCGAAGTCCTGACGCAGGTTGGCCCGGCTAACCGGCCGGGCCGGTCGGCGCCGAGACGTGGGTGGCCTCGGATCGCCCGCGCAGCACCGTGGAATAGCATTCGGCCCACTGCGCGCGCTCGGCCTCACCCGCGGCATCGATGGCACCCGCCGAGCACAGGATCCGTCTGTCGGAGGTTTTGGCGAGGTCGGCCAGCCGCGCGGCTTCGTTGACGGCGTCACCGATCACGGTGTATTCGTACCGGTTTTCAGCGCCGACGTTGCCGGCGAACACCCGACCCGCTGACACACCGATGCCGAAATCGACCGGCAGCCTGCGCAGTTGGGATCCGAGCGCACGGGCGGTCGCCAACGCCGACGATGCGGGCTCGCTGATCGGCAACGGCACCCCGAAGACGGCGAGTGCGGCATCGCCGGCGAATTTGTTGATCAGCCCGTGGTGTTCGTCGACGGCGTGCACGACGATCCGGAAGAAGTCATTGAGCACCTCCGCGACCTCTTGCGGTGGGCGGCTTTCGGCGAGCCGGGTGGATCCGACCAGGTCGATGAAAAGCACCGCCGCTTCGACCACGTCGCCCGACAGCGTCGCCCCCTCGCTGAGGGCGCGTTGTGCGACGTCGGCGCCCACATGGCGGCCGAACAGGTCACGCAGCCGGTCGCGCTCGGCGAGGCCCGCCACCATTCGGTTGAATCCCGTTTGCAGGCGCCCGATTTGGGATCGTTCGTAGGCGCCGACATACGTTTCCATGCGGCCGTGCTCGACCTCGGCCATCGCGTCGACGACCTCGCCGACCGGATCCGAGATCGACCGCGAGGTCAGGATCATCGTGGGCAGTCCCAGCACCAGCGCCGCCAGCGACACCACCAGAATCGGCACGTCCAGCGAGGCCGACTTCTCGATCAGCCAGCCATACGAGCGCAGAACTACCAGCGTCGCGATGACGGCGATGGGAAAGGCGCTGCACAAGAACCACAGCAGGACCAGCCGCGCGTACACGCTCGGCACCGCCAGCCGCGGCTCGGCGCCCAGCGTGGCGGCGCGCATGATGGGCCGCAGGGTGCGCTGCGCGAGCAGCATCCCGGTGCCGGCGGCCGCCGATCCGCCGAGCAGCACGCCGAGCACGATGGGCAGCAGAAGTTGGGCCCCGCCAGTCAGATTCAGCAGGATGAAGATCCCGCCGGTCGTCGCCCAGGACGTCACCAGGATCGCCGACTGGCGCCCGGCCAGCTTCATCACGGCTTCGCGTTGTTGCGGGGTGGGTTCATTACCGGCGACGTACCAGCGCACGGTGGGCACCAGGCTGACGGCGCCGGCGACCGCGACGCTGACGATGCCCAGCACGATGAGCAGCACCACGGGCGCGGTGTTCTGCCGTGCGAAGTCTGCGTTGGCGCCGACGGAAGTGTGGCCCCGCAACGGAATCAGGATGGCCGCCACCTCGACGACGGCCAACAGGTAGGACAGGCTCATATCGAACCCGTATTGAAACAACCACCGTCGAAAGGACTTTCGTTGCCCCATGGCGGGCTGCCGCCCCGGGCCACGCCACGATGGCGGAAGCCGATCCCGAAGCCAGCCCACGGTGATCACCCTATGAAGGTAGCCGCGTCTGGTCCGAAATTTGCTCTACGCACCGTTGTTCGGCCCGCCGGAGTTCTGCCCTGGGATGTCGGTGATCGGGAAATTCGGCATCGGTTTCGGTGAGGGCGTATTGGGCAGCGTGGGGATGTCGCCGGGTGGGATGTCGTGCAGGCCGTTGACGGGCGGACCGTTCTCCCGGCTGCCGTAACTGCTGCCGGGAGAACGCGATCCCAGCAGGTCGCTGACCGTCACCAACCGGTAGCCGTTGGCCTTGAGCACCGGGATGAACTGATACACCAGGTCGACGGTGCTCGAGTAGGTGCTGTGCAGCAGGACCACCGAGCCGGGCTTGATGTAGGTCATCAGCATGTAGCGCGTCGCCGCCGTGTTCGAGTCGTTCGCCCAATCGAAAGGGATCACGTCCCAGAGGATTTCGGCCAGGCCGAATTGGCCAGCGGCCTGGCGCACCACCGGGTCGGACAATCCGCCCGCGGGGCGATACAGGTTCGGGGTGCGGCCGGTCGCGGCGGTGATCGCGTCGTTGGCCTTGGAGAACTGGGCGGCGATGTCCTCGCGCGGGATCGTGGTCATGTTGGGGTGTTCCCAGGTGTGGCTGCCGATCTCCATCCCCGCGTCGGCAATGCGCTTGGCCCCGGCCGGGTCGGCGGCCACCTTGTTGCCGATCAGGAAGAAGGTGGCCTTGGCGTCGTTCTCCTTCAGTATTTGCAGCAGCCGCCCGTCGAACGGCCCCGGCCCGTCGTCGAACGTCAACGCGACGCACTTGATGACCGAGCAGCTGAGGTCGTCGGCGCGCGTCACGTGACCCGTGAGCCCGCCGATCACCAGCACCGCGACGGCCGCCGCCACACCGACAACCGTGCGCCAGTAGCGCCAGGCTTGGGTGTCGGGTCGTTTCGCCACCGTGGAAGTTTAGCGAAGGCAGGCCTACCCGGAGTGGAGCGCGCTGGTCAGGCGCCCTCACTGCGGGCCGGCGATCTCCTCGAGCATCTCGGTGACCAGGGCGGCAATCGGGGACCGCTCGCTGCGCAACAGGGTGATGTGGGCGAACAGCGGATGGCCCTTGAGCTTCTCGATCACCGCCGCGACCCCGTCGTGGCGGCCCACTCGCAGGTTGTCGCGCTGCGCGATGTCGTGCGTCAACACCACCCGCGATCCGGTGCCCAGCCTGGACAGCACCGTCAGCAGGACGTTGCGCTCCAGCGACTGCGCCTCGTCGACGATCACGAACGAGTCGTGCAGCGACCGGCCCCGGATGTGGGTCAACGGCAGCACCTCGAGCATGCCGCGGGACAGCACTTCCTCGAGCACCGCCGGGCTGGCCAGACCCTCGAGGGTGTCGAAGACGGCCTGCGCCCATGGCCCCATCTTTTCGCTCTCGCTGCCGGGCAGGTATCCGAGCTCCTGACCGCCGACGGCGTAGAGCGGCCGGAAGACCACCACCTTGCGCTGGGTCCGCCGTTCCAGCACCGCCTCCAGGCCGGCGCACAGCGCGAGGGCCGACTTGCCGGTGCCCGCCTTGCCGCCCAGCGACACGATGCCCACCGACTCGTCTAGCAGCAGGTCGAGCGCCACCCGCTGCTCGGCCGAGCGGCCGCGTAGCCCGAACACCTCGCGGTCGCCGCGCACCAGCTGGACACGTTTGTCCGCGTTGACCCGGCCCAGCGCGTGAGAGCTCCCGCCGAGCAGCCGAACACCGGTGTGGCAGGGAAGGTCTCGCGCTTCCACCAGATCGATCTCGCCGTCGGTGAACAGCGCGTCGATGTCCTCGGTAGCGGTCTCGATCTCGCGCATTCCCGACCACCCGGAAGCCACCACATCCTGCGCGTGGTACTCGTCGGCGGCCAGACCCACCGCGGCTGCCTTGACGCGAAGCGGAATGTCCTTGCTGACCAAGGTGACTCGCTTGCCCTCGGCGGCGAGGTTGGCGGCACAGCTCAGGATCCGGGAGTCGTTGCTGTCGCTGCGGAAACCCGCAGGCAGCACCGACGGGTCCGTGTGGTTGAGCTCGACGTGCAGCGAACCACCTTGCGTCCCAACGGGAATGGGCTGATCCAGTCGTCCGTGCAACAGCCGGAGATCGTCGAACAGCCGCAAGGACTGGCGGGCGAACCATCCCAGCTCGTGGTGGTGGCGTTTGGCCTCCAGCTCGCTGATCACCACCAACGGAACAACCACCTCGTGTTCGGCGAACCGGCTGCACGCCCAGGGGTCGGACAGCAGCACGGAAGTGTCGATCACGTAGGTCCGGATTTCGGTCACGTAGCGCTCCTCGAGCGGGATGAGCCCGCGCGGACCCGCACAGGCATGTCGACGGGAACCGCAGCACCAGGACCGGGGCCGGTCCTTCCGTTGTGGTGACGGGAGGTGCCGCCCTGGCAGCAGAGCATGACGCTGACCATCGGGATCGACGCTACTCCCGTGGCCGCATGCGCGCTGTGCAGGCGCGCCGACGTGGCGACCCGCGACCCCCTTCGGTGGGAGGCCGATGTTGAGGGGCGCGTGCAGGCCGGCTTAGCCGACGATCAATTGCCGCAGTTCAGGCTCGTCCGCGAGCCCCCATGCGGCGATGCGGTCGGAGATCGCCTGACGCAGCTGCTCCGGACCAAAAATGCCTGCCTTTTCGACGTTCTGCACCTTGTCCGCATACGCGTCGATGTCGGCGCCGGGCACCTTCAGGTCGGCAGCGCGGGCGGCGATGGCCGCGATGGTCTCGTCGTGGGTGTACTCGAGGCAGTGCGCGACGAGGTTGGAGAAGAAGACCTCGTGGCGCCGCTCGTCGCGGGCGATCCGGTCGATGAGGCCGGCGAGGATGGGCTCCTCGAGCTTCGCGGCCAGGTTTTCACAGAACACGGCGTGGGTGCGTTCGACGAACGCCAGGTGCACCAGCGTTTCCACCTGCGAGTAGGTGTCGGCGCGGTAGCCCTTCATGACGTACTGGACGCGGGCCTCTTCGTTGGCGGTCGGGTCGACCTCGCGGGTCACCACCAGGTACTCGCGCAGCGCGATGGCGTGCAGGTGCTCCTCGGCGGTCCACCGGCCCAGCCAGCGGCCCCAGTAGTCCTCCAGGATGAAGTGCTCGACCAACTCGCGATGGTGCGCGGCCAGGTTGTCCTTGAGCAGCAGCATGATCTCGCATGCGTCCGTCAACGGCCTCGGCAGCGTCATGGACGACGGGTCCCAGTCGCGCCCACCGAGGAAGGCGAAGTTCTCGCCCCGTTCGAACGGCACGTAGTCGTGTGCGAACCAGGTTTCTTCGGTGGACAAGTGGCGGTCGATGTTTGCTTCGACGACCGGCTCGAGTTCCAGGGTCAGCGCGTTAGCGACAGGTCTCTGTGCCATGAGATAACTGTAACCCGCATACACAGGTTCATGAAATCGCCCGGGTCGTGTCGCGGCAAGTCGCGGCGACTGGTGACTTTGGTCCTCAGAGCCGCTGCGCCCCCTGGTCAGCGGCCGACCTGGCTCCACTCCTGGAGCCCTTGGTACAGCGGGAGCCTAGAGCGTCAGGCCCGGGTAAAGCGGGTTGGCGGCCAATAGTTCGGTCGCGGCCGCCTTGACCCGTTCGGCGGTGCCGTCGGCCAGTGAATACTTGGCCTTGGAGGAGCCCGCGGGTTCCGTGTTTGTCAGCACGTCGATCATCAACTCGGCCACTCGGTCGAAGTCGTCGGCACCGAAGCCGCGGGTGGTCAGCGCGGGACTGCCGAGCCGGATGCCGCTGGTATACCAGGCGCCGTTGGGGTCGGCGGGTATGGCGTTGCGGTTGGTGACGACGCCGGCGTCCAGCAACGCCGACTCCGCTTGACGTCCAGTCAAGCCAAACGAGGTGACGTCGAGCAGCACGATGTGGTTGTCGGTGCCCCCGGTAACCAGCCGGGCGTCGCGCTTAAGGAAGCCGTCGGCCAGGGCCTGGGCGTTGTCGGCGACCCGCGCCGCGTAGTCCCGGAACGCGGGTTGCCTCGCCTCGGCGAGCGCGACGGCCTTGGCCGCCATTACATGTGACAGCGGCCCGCCGAGCACCATCGGGCAGCCCTTGTCAACGGCGTCGGCGTATTCGGGTTGGCACAGGATGAGGCCGCCGCGCGGACCCCGCAGCGACTTGTGCGTCGTCGTCGTCGTGACGTGGGCGTGCGGCACCGGGTCCTCGTCGCCGGTGAACACCTTGCCCGCCACCAGGCCCGCGAAATGCGCCATGTCCACCATCAGGGTGGCGCCCACCTCGTCGGCGATTTCACGCATCGTCGCGAAGTTGATCCGGCGCGGGTAAGCGGAGTAGCCCGCGACGATGATCAGCGGCTTGAACTCGCGCGCGGCGGCCGCGACTGCGCCGTAGTCGACGAATCCGGTGTCCGGATCGGTGCCGTAGCTGCGCTGGTGAAACATCTTGCCGGAGATGTTGGGCCGGAAGCCATGGGTGAGGTGGCCGCCGGCATCCAACGACATGCCCAACAACCGCTGGTTGCCCAGTTCGGTGCGCAGCTTCTCCCAGTCGGCCTCGGACAAATCATTGACGTGCTTGACCCCCGCCTTGGCCAGACCCGTGGCCTCGACCCGGGTCGCCAGGATCGCCCAGTAGGCAACGAGGTTGGCGTCGATGCCCGAATGGGGCTGCGCGTACGCATGCGGGGCGCCGAACAGCTCTCGGGCGTGCTCGACGGCAACGCTTTCGACGGTGTCGACGTTCTGGCATCCGGCGTAGAACCGATGTCCGATGGTGCCCTCGGCGTATTTGTCTGACAGCCAGGTGCCCATCGTCAGCAGGACCGCAGGCGACGCGTAGTTCTCGCTGGCGATCAGCTTGAGCGAATCACGTTGGTCAGCGAGCTCTTTGCGCGTCGCCGCGGCGATGCGTGGTTCGACGGACTCGACCACCTGCAGTGCGGCTCGGTAGGCAGTGGTCGCGGTGTCGGCATATTCGCCGCCCGGTGACGTGGTCGAGATGGCGGTGCGGGTCAAGTCGGCTGACATGAGAACAAGACTAGTCGGCCGGCTAACCCCACAGCGAGGCCGCTCGCGCTATCCAGCGTCGAGTTTTCGCCAGCCCAGCCGTCGGGCTTTTCGGCGCTCCTGCAACACTTGCACTATGCCGCGGCTTAGCGAGCCGAGCCCATATGTGGAGTTCGACCGAAAGCAATGGCGTGCGCTTCGTATGTCGACGCCGCTGGCCCTCACCGAGGAAGAACTCGTCGGGCTGCGCGGTTTGGGTGAACAAATCGACTTGCTCGAAGTCGAAGAGGTCTACCTGCCGCTGGCCCGGCTCATTCACCTCCAGGTCGCGGCGCGGCAGCGATTGTTCGCCGCCACCGCCGAATTCCTCGGCGAACCTCAGCAGAACCCGGACCGGCCGGTGCCGTTCATCATCGGGGTAGCCGGCAGCGTCGCTGTCGGCAAGTCGACGACCGCCCGTGTGCTGCAGGCCCTGTTGGCGCGGTGGGATCACCACCCGCGGGTCGACCTGGTCACCACCGACGGTTTCCTGTACCCGAATGCCGAGCTGGACCGGCGGAACCTGATGCACCGCAAGGGGTTTCCGGAGAGCTACAACCGTCGCGCGTTGATGCGGTTCGTGACCTCGGTCAAATCCGGTTCGGACTACGCGTGCGCGCCGGTGTACTCGCACCTGAAATACGACGTCATCCCCGGGGCTAAGCATGTGG
The DNA here is from genome assembly GCF_001665835.1 of Mycobacterium colombiense. Classification (GTDB taxonomy): domain Bacteria; phylum Actinomycetota; class Actinomycetes; order Mycobacteriales; family Mycobacteriaceae; genus Mycobacterium; species Mycobacterium colombiense_A. The sequence goes on from NZ_LZSX01000072.1 coordinate 169,914, forward strand.
TCCGTCACCCCGACATCTTGATCCTGGAGGGCCTCAACGTCCTGCAGACCGGTCCGACCCTGATGGTGTCGGACCTGTTCGACTTCGGCGTGTACGTCGACGCCCGGATCGAGGACATCGAGCAGTGGTACGTATCGCGATTCCTGGCCATGCGCAGCACCGCCTTCGCGGATCCCGAATCGCACTTCCACCACTACTCGGCCCTCAACGACACGAAGGCGGTCGCCGCCGCTCGCGAGATCTGGCGGTCGATCAACCGCCCCAACCTGGTCGAGAACATCCTTCCGACCCGGCCACGCGCCACCCTGGTGCTGCGCAAGGACGCCGACCACTCCATCAACCGGTTGCGGCTGCGCAAGCTTTAGCGCTTAACGCAGCCCACACCGGCCCGGCGGCAGATCACGCCTCGAGGCGACGCACCCCAGGTATTGCAGCCCCGCGAACGCCGCCGTGTACGCGCCGCCGGCCAACGTCAACGCGATGCCCGTGGCGGTCAGCGGCAGCGCTTCGGCGGCCACGATCGCGGCCAGCGTGAACGCGAGGTTGACCACCACGACGCTGATACCGAGACGTCGCAGTTCCGGCAGCGCCCCGAGGCTGAACACCAGCAGGCCGGCGATCACGAACACCATGCCCACGGTGTATTCCTGGAAGGACGTCAGGCCGGTCAGCGACGAAATCGGGTCGGCGAAGAAGGCGATGGCCAACCCACACAACCCCGTCAGGGTCGCGTCGGCACGGACGGCAAAACGCAACAGCGAGTCCCTCGAGTCGTAGAGGGGCCGGGTCTGGATGCTTGATACACCGGTGATCGAGCTCATGTGCTTACTCCTCCGATGGCGGGTTGGGTCGAACAGCTTCGAGGGTGCCGCCAGTGCACTGCCATATCGACTCGTGGCGCTGCCAACTACTGCCACGGAATCAAAGACGAGGTGGTTCACCCGACTATTCCCGTCAGCGGGTAAATATTTGACACGCGCCAGTCGCGGGGCTCAGCGGCCCCACGGGTCACAGGTACACGGGGCACAGCACTGTGCCGTCGGCGACCGCGGTGACTCCTGTACCCGTTCTAGTCGCTGGGAACCGGGACCCGGCCGCGAAGATCGGCGGCGATCAGCCGGGCGGCCGCATTCTGCCAGTTGTGCAGCGAGCGCTGGGGAACCTCGGTGACGAACCACTGCCAGGCCTGCCGCGCGGTCGGATCCAGACCCGCGGCGGTGGCGTTCTGCGCGTACGCGCGCACGCCGACGACGTACGGGAAGTACAGCGAGTTGTAGTACCGCCACTCTTCGGTGGTTCCGAAGTCGCCGCCGTCGCGCGGCTTGAGCCGCGCTATGCCGTCGGCCAGCACGGCCTTGAGTTCGTTGGCCCGCTCGATCGGTTGGTCGGGGGCTCCTCGGGCGGCCAGCCGCTCGTCGATCACCGGCAACGCGGTCAGCGGGCTGGCGACCAGCTTGGTCAGGTCGCCGTAATGGCCCAGCGCGCGACGGGTGAGCCTGGCGAAGGTGACGTCGTCGACGCCGGCCAGCGGGTGCTCCTGGCGCAGCGGCAGCGCCGCCCCGGTATGGCGCAGCGCGGCCCGATCCGCCCGCAGCGCAGGCGATTTCGAGAACGCTAGGCGGTCGAGCACCCCGGCCAGCGGATCGGCGAGCACCTGCACGGTGATCGCGATCGCGAGGCTGGTGAACAGCAGCACGGTCAGCGCGGTCCGCGCGCCGGGCTCGTCGCGGGTCACCGCCAACCCGATCAGCGCCTGGCCGCCGAACGGCACCGCCACCGCGACCGAACCGGCGAACGAGCGCAGCATGTCGGCGCGCAGCGCGTGGCCCTCGTCGAACGCGTCCCACAGCGCGACGGCGACCCCGAGCCCGAGGACGTCGCAACTCGTGGACGCCAGCGCAACCCAGCTGGGCACCAGGCCCAGCGGAATGACCAGGATCGCGTTGCTCAGCGCGAAGAACAGGGTGGCGGTGACGGCGAGTCCCACCGCGGGCTTCGGTCGCCGCGGGCGGCGTAGCGCGACGGCCATCGCGCCGAGCGTCGACACCGAGATCACCGCGAACATCAGCCAGTGGCCCGGCCGCAGCGGCCCGTCGACGCTGCCGGCCAGCGCCGCCCCGAACAGGGTCAGCGCGGCGACCCCGGCCACGAGTAGCACCTCGCGGGTGCGTGAGCGCCAGCCGTCACTGGGCCGGGACAGCTCGACGAGCACCGCGAACCACGCCACGCCGGGGACGGCCGCCAGGTAGATCTCGACTCGGCCCAGCAGCTGGGCATGACCGGGGCCGGCGGTCCGAACCGCATCCAGGCCCACCACGAGCGCGAACCCGCACAACCCGATCGCCGCCAGCGCAAGGACGGGTTTACGCGGATCGCGGGCGGCCAGATACAGGCCCAGCCAGGCGCTCAGCGTGAATACCACCGCCGACAGCGCAGCCATGTCCTCAGTGTGGCACGCGCGCGGGCGGGCGCTGAAGGCCTTTGGGGACTACTTGCCGTGCCGGCGATCCCGCCGGCTGTAGTCACGCAGCGCACGCAAGAAGTCGACGCGGCGGAACGCCGGCCAATGCGTTTCGCAGAACCACATCTCCGAATACGCGCTCTGCCACAGCAGGAATCCGGACAGCCGTTGCTCGCCCGAGGTGCGGATCACCAGGTCGGGGTCGGGTTGCCCGGACGTGTAGAGATTCTCGGAGATGGCGTCGACGGTCACCGCGTCGACGAGCTCCTCGGCGGTGGCGCCGTTGGCGAGTTCTTTGTTCAACAACGCACGCACCGCGCCGACGATCTCCTGCCGGCCGCCGTAGCCGACCGCCACGTTGACGTGAAACGGCGCGACGCTCGGGGTGGACTCGACCGCACCGCGCAACCGGCGGGCGGGCTCGTCGCCGAGCAGTTCCAAGTCCCCCACCGTGCGCACGCTCCAGCGGTTGGCCGGTGCGCAGATCTCCTCCACGACGTCGGTGATGATTTCGATCAGCCCGGCCAGCTCGTCGGGATCGCGTTGCAGGTTTTCGGTGGACAGCAGGTACACCGTGGTCATTTCGACCCCGGCTTCCTGACACCAGCGCAGCATCTCCGCGATCTTGGACGCGCCCATCCGGTAGCCGTAGCTGACGTCCTCGTATCCCGCGTCGCGGGCCCACCGCCGGTTCCCGTCGCACAGCACGGCGATGTGCCGCGGCAGCTGGGACTTCGAGGCGGCCAGGCCCTGCCTCAGCCGCAGCTCGTAGACGCGATACAGCGGCTCTTTGAGGCGCGGTGGGATAATTTCCACGAACACTCACCCTACTGCCAGCGGTGATTTATTCACCGCCTCTCATTTCGGCCCGGTCATCTGAGAAGTCGAGACGGCGCCGTAACCATCCCTGGCTACTGTGGATCCTGGGCAGCCCCCGGCGACCTTCCCACCGGTATTCCAAGTTGCGAGAACAAGACACTGGAGACATGAGCAGCCAGACCAGCACCGTCCCCAACCCGGAGCCCGAACGCGAGTCGATCGTTCCGGGCAACACCGTCGAACAACTCGTCGAGGGTGCCGCGCAGTTCCTGGGCAAGCCCCGGATGCGCGGCTGGATCCACTTCGTCTCGGCCTGGCTTGCCATCATCACCGGCGCCACGCTGGTGTCGGTGTCGTGGGCGGTCGCCTCGCCCCGCGCCGGCCACTCGACGCTGGTCTACGCCGCGGCGACGGTGGCGATGTTCGCGGTCAGCGCCACCTATCACCGGGTGCACTGGAAGTCAGTCGTCGCGCGCAACCTGATGAAGCGGCTCGACCACTCGATGATCTTCGTCTTCATCGCCGGCAGCTACACCCCGTTCGCGCGGCTGGTCATGCCGCAGAACACCGGCGTGCTGGTGCAGTGCATCGTGTGGGGCGGCGCGGCGGCCGGCATCGCGTTGAAGATGTGCTGGCCGACGGCGCCGCGGTGGGTCGGCGTGCCGCTCTATCTGCTGCTGGGCTGGGTGGCCGTCTGGTTCGCCCCGACGATCCTGCACCAGGCCGGCGTGGCCGCGATGGTGCTGCTGGCGGTGGGCGGCGTCTTCTACAGCGTGGGCGGTATCTTCTACGGGCTGCGCTGGCCCGACCCGTGGCCGACGACGTTCGGCTACCACGAGTTCTTCCACGCCTTCACCGCGATCGCGGCGATCCTGCACTACATCGCCATGTGGTTCGCCGTCTTCTACACCGGCGACCACGCCTGGCTGGCGGGCGGCTAGGCGGGGACGACCTCGTCCTCCGGCGACCAGTAGGCCTTCATAGAGGCGATCTTGCCTTGGCCGTCGAAGACCATGACGTCGATCGGCTCGATCACCATCCGGTGTTCGCCCGCGGTCACGGTCAGCCGGAATTGGAAGGCCGCCTCGTTGCCGGCGACGCGCAGCGTCTTCAGTTCGCATTCGCGCTGCAGTTCGTTGATCGCGGAGTAGAAGCCGTGGATGGCCTGCCGGCCGATGTGCACCTCGCCGCCGACCGGATCCTCGACGGTGGCGTCGTCGGCGTACAACTCGACCAAGTCGTCGGCGCTGCCCTTGGCGACCAACTCGATGTAGCGGTTGACCGTGTTTCTGATCGCTTCGGTCTTGGCGGCATTCGGCATGGGAGGCAGGGTAACCCCAGGCTAGTGGTGATCGCCAGCGCGGCGCAGCCGGGCGCGGCGGGTCGCCGCCATCGGCTTCAGTGACCGGAAACACCCAGGGCGGCGGCCAGTTGGGCCGCCGTGGTCACCGGCAGATCGCAGACCTGGCCACGGCACACGTAGGCGGCGTCAGCGCCGCCTACCCGGGGGCGGCCGGCCAGCAGCGCCGACGAATCCACCTCCCCGCCCACGACGATCGCCCCGCCGGGCGCCAGCCGCCGCGCATGGGCCAGCAGCGCCGAGGCTGACGGGTCGCAGGCGATCGCGATCTGCAGCGGTCCGCGCACCGCCGCTTCGGCGACGGCCAGCCAATGGCCGGCCGACCGCGGCGCGCGGTCCAACAGCAGCGAGTGCGCGCCCAGCGATTCGGCCGCCGCCCGCAGATACCGCTCGGCGCGGTCGCCCTCGACCAGGTGCGCGGCGGTCAGCAGCGCCTCGGTGATCGACGACGCTCCCGACGGGGTCGCGCCGTCCAGCGGGTCGGCCGGGCGGAGTACCAACTGCTCGGCATCGTCGGCGGTGTCGAACCAGCGGCCGGGTTGCGCACGATCGGCGAAGTGCGCCAGCGCGGTGTCCAGCAGGTTGGTGGCCGCGGTCAGCCAGGTCGCATCGGCGCTCAGCTGATACAGCGCAAGCAGCCCGGTGGCCAGCATCGCGTGGTCTTCGAGGATGGCAACGCTGTCGCCGACCACGCCACCCAGGCTGGCGCGTCGCAACCGGCCGTCGACGACATGCAATTCCAGCAGCGCCCGCGCGCAACGCCTTGCGGCGTCAATCAATTCGGGCTCGTCGAGCGCCACACCGGCCTCGACCAGCGCGGTGATCGCCAGCCCGTTCCAGGACGTGACGACCTTGTCGTCGCGGCCGGGCTGGATTCGGGTGTGCCGGGCGGCCAGCAGCGCGGACCGCACGCGGTCCAGCCGTTGCGGATCGTCGGGATCGGCGAGTAGCCGCAGCACCGAGGTGCCGTGCTCGAACGTGCCGCCCGAAGTGACCGCGAAAACGCCTGCAGCCCAGGGGCCGTCGTCGGGCCCGAGTACCTCGTTCAGCTGCGCCGGTGTCCAGACATAGGTCGAACCCTCGCGACCGTCGGCGTCGGCGTCCAGCGACGAGGTGAACACGGCGCCGTCGGCCAGATCGTCGAGCAGGAACCGGGCGGTCTGGGCGGTGACCCGGCGCGCCAGCGGGTCACCGGTGCGCCTGGCCCAGTGCGCGTAGGCGCGCAGCAGCAGCGCGTTGTCGTACAGCATCTTCTCGAAATGCGGTACCACCCAAGCATTGTCGACGCTGTAACGGGCGAATCCGCCGCCGAGCTGGTCGTAGATGCCGCCGCGCGCCATCGCGTTGCCGGTGTGCGCAACCGCCGCGAGCGCCGCCGGCGAGCCGGTGCGCTCGAAGTACCGCAGCAGCGCCTCGAGCAGCGCCGACGGCGGGAATTTGGGCGCACCGCCGAACCCGCCGTGCACCGCGTCGTGTTCCTCGAGCAGCGTGGCGACGGCGTGGTCGCACAGCTCCGGAGCCACGGCCGGACCGGCACCCGGAAGAGCCGAAGCCATCCTGCGTAGCTCACCGGCGATATTGTCGGAGGCCTCCTCCACCTCACCACGACGCTCCCGCCAGGTGGCGGATACAGCCGAAAGAAGTTGCAGGAAGCCTTCTTTCGGATAGTACGTGCCACAGAAGAAGGGGCGCCCGTCCGGCGTGAGGAAACACGTCATCGGCCAGCCGCCGTGCCCGGTGAGCGCGACCGTGGCGTTCATGTACACCGCGTCGATGTCCGGGCGTTCCTCACGGTCGACCTTGACGCAGACGAACCCCGCGTTCATCGCGGCGGCCACTTCGTCGTCCTCAAACGATTCGTGGGCCATGACGTGGCACCAGTGGCAGGCCGCGTAGCCGACCGAGAGCAGGATCGGCACGTCGCGGGTGGCGGCGGCGGCCAGCGCCTCGGGCGTCCACTGCTGCCAATGCACGGGATTGTCGGCGTGCTGGCGCAGATACGGGCTGGTCGCCAGTCCAAGGGTATTCGTCGAAGCGGGGTCAGCCGGGCTCATCGCCGGGCCCCGGGGCTCGCGGCGAGCCGTCCGTCTGGTCGGGCTCGCTGTCCCGGTCGACCGCGTCGGTGCCCTCGTCGGCGGCCTGGTCCGGTTCGGGGTGCTTGGGATCAAACGATTCCGGCACCTTCTTCAGCTGCCGGTTCATCGACCGCAGCAGAAACAGCGTGCTGATCAACAGCAACACGACGATCAGCAGCCCGACCGGGCTGGCCTTGCCGAAATCGGGGCCGGTGTGGTGCGGCGGGCCGTCGGCCTGCCAGCCGGCGGCGGTCATGACCAGATAGAGGTGATTCACTCGTCGCTCTCGATTCCGGCGAACAGGTCGTCCTCGGGCAGCCGGGCCGGGACTCGCGAGCGCGCCAACTCGAATTCCTCTGTGGGCCAAAGCCGTTGCTGCCACGCGATGGGAGCGGCGAAGAAGTCGTGCTCGGGGTCGATCTGGGTGGTGTGTGCGCGCAGCGCGTCGTCGCGCTGGCTGAAGTATGCCGAGCACTCGACCCGCGTGGTGACCCGCGACTCGAACGGGTCGTGCTTGGCGTCCCAGTGTTCGAGCCACTTCTTGAACGGGGGTTCTTGACCGTGCTTGATGGCTTCGTCGTGCAGCAACTGCATCCGGGCGCGCAGGAATCCGTGGTTGTAGTAGAGCTTGGACACCGTCCACGGCTCACCGGCGTCCGGGAAGAGCCGGTAATCGCCGGCCGCCTCGAACGCGCCGACCGAAACCTGGTGGCAGCGAATGTGATCGGGGTGGGGATAGCCGCCGTTCTCGTCGTATGTGGTCATCACGTGCGGACGGAACTCACGGACCACGCGGACCAGCGCCTCGACCGACTCCTCCAGCGGCACCAGCGCGAAACAGCCCTCGGGCAATGGTGGCGGCGGATCACCCTGGGGCAGCCCGGAGTCGACGAAACCCAGCCAGGTGTGCTCCACGCCGAGTATCTCGACGGCCTTGGCCATCTCGTCACGGCGGATTTCGGCGATGTGCCCATGCACCTCGGGCAGGTCCATCGCCGGGTTGAGAATGTCGCCGCGCTCGCCGCCGGTCAACGTCACCACCAGCACCCGGTGGCCCTCGTCGGCGTAGCGGGCCAGCGTGGCCGCGCCCTTGCTGGACTCGTCATCGGGGTGGGCGTGCACCGCCATCAACCGCAATTCGCTCACGTGCTCCCTTGTCATCTCTGGTGGTCGCCCGGTCTGACCCTATAATTCCAGTTCCGACTTCATTGCGTGCCGTCGGCTTGTGCCCGGCGGCCGACAACCAGGCAAAACAGGCGTAACCAGGTATGACCGAAACCCCGATTTCTCGGCCGGAGGCCCGCTACGGACGCTCCCGGCTGTCGCGTATCCCCCGGCGGTGGGTGATCGCCGCGCTGGGCACGCTGGTGATCGCGGCCGGGCTCGTCATCGCCGTCATCGGTTATCACCGGTTCGGCACCAGCGACGTCAAGGGGACGATGGCCGGCTATCGGGTGATCGATGACCAGACGGCGTCGATAACGATCAGTGTGACGAGATCAGATCCGTCACGGCCGGTGGACTGCATCGTGCGGGTCCGCGCGCAGGACGGCAGCGAGACGGGCCGGCGCGAGCTGCTGGTCCCGCCGTCGGAAGCGGCCACCGTGCAGGTGACCACGACGGTGAAATCTTTCGAACCGCCGGTGGTGGCCGACATCTATGGTTGCGGCACCGATGTGCCCGCCTACCTGCGCCCGGCGTGACCTCCCGATCCACGGCGAACTGCGAATACGGGGTCATCAACTGTTTGCGCGGTGGTAACATGGATGAATGCACGGTTCCGGTTGGGGCCGTGTTGCTGCATTAGCGACCGTGAGCAAAACGGAGCGGCAGCACACGGGGACGACCCGCAAACTCCGGGGCGGCGGAGCTAACAGGACTTAACGCGGACTCGCGAAACAACATACGAGGAGCACGACGAGATGACGGACACTTCCGTGACCTGGCTGACCCAGGAGTCACACGATCGACTCAAGGCGGAGCTCGATCACTTGATCGCGAATCGTCCGGTCATCGCCGCGGAGATCAACGACCGCCGCGAAGAGGGCGACCTGCGCGAGAACGGCGGCTACCACGCCGCCCGCGAAGAGCAGGGTCAGCAGGAGGCCCGCATCCGTCAGCTGCAGGACCTGCTCAACAACGCCAAGGTCGGCGAGGCGCCCAAGCAGTCCGGCGTCGCGCTGCCCGGTTCGGTGGTGAAGGTCTACTACAACGGCGACAAGTCCGACACGGAGACCTTTCTGATCGCCACCCGCCAGGAGGGCGTCAACGACGGCAAGCTCGAGGTGTACTCGCCCAACTCACCGCTGGGCGGCGCCCTGATCGACGCCAAGGAAGGCGAGACCCGCCGCTACGTGGTGCCCAACGGCAACACCGTCGAAGTCACGCTGGTCAGCGCGGAGCCCTACCACTCCTGATCGCGGGCTATCTCAAGCCCGATCGGGGCTTCTAGCCCAGGGCCTGATCGAGATCGGCCAGCAGGTCGGCGATGTCTTCGATGCCGACCGACAACCGCACCAGGTCGTCGGGGACCTCCAATTGCGACCCGGCCGTCGACGCGTGGGTCATCGCGCTGGGATGCTCGATCAGCGACTCCACCCCGCCCAGCGATTCCGCCAGGATGAACACCTTGGTCTTGGCGCACAGATCGCGGGCGGCGTCGCGGCCGCCACGCATGCGGACCGAGACCATTCCGCCGAAGGCGCTCATCTGCCGCGCGGCGACGTCATGCCCGGGGTGTGAGGGCAGGCCGGGATAGAGCACCGCGCTCACCGCGGGGTGCCCTTCGAGGAACTCCGCTACGGCAGAAGCGTTTTCGCTGTGCCGCTGCATGCGCAGCACCAGCGTCTTCAGGCCGCGCATCGTCAGGTAGGCGTCGAACGGGCCGGGCACCGCGCCGGCCCCGTTCTGCAGAAAGGCGAACGCCTCGTCCAGCTCTTGATCATTGGTGACCAGCGCACCGCCCACCACGTCGGAATGCCCACCGATGTATTTGGTGGTCGAGTGCAGCACGATGTCGGCGCCCAGCGTCAACGGCTGCTGCAGCGCGGGCGAGGCAAAAGTGTTGTCCACCAACACCTTTGCTGAATTCTTCCGCCCCAGCTCGGCCAGCGCGGCGATGTCGGCGATGGACAGCAGCGGATTGGTCGGGGTTTCGGCCCAGATCAGCCGGGTTTGCGGCGTGATCGCGGCGGCGACGGAGTCCAGCTCGTGCAGCGCCACCGGCGTGTACTCGACGTTCCACCGGGTGAAGACCTTGTCGATGAGCCGGAAGGTGCCGCCGTAGGCGTCGTTCGGGATGACCACATGGTCGCCGGGGCGCAGCAGCGCGCGCAGCGCGCAGTCGGTGGCGGCCATGCCCGAACCGAAGGCCCGGCCGTAGGCGCCGTCTTCGACGGCGGCCAGCGCGGCTTCCAGCGCGGCGCGGGTCGGGTTGCCGGTGCGCGCGTATTCGAACCCGCCGCGCAGGGCGCCGACGCCGTCCTGGGCGAAGGTGCTGCTGGCGTAGATCGGGGCGTTCACCGCGCCGGTCGCCGGGTCCGGCCGATAGCCGGCGTGAATCGCTTTGGTAGCCAGTCCGGTGAACTCGGGGTGTTCGTTGCGGTCGTCGCTCATCGACGATCAGCCTAGGTGACGGCCGGCCTCTCGGCGCCGTCGATCGGCAAGCACACCGTCGTCATGATCTTGTCCGCCAGCGTCTGGCGCTTCGAATCCCACAGCGGGAAAAGGAAACCGATGAAGCAGATGATCGCGTCGACGAAGTGCGCCAGCGAGCGCACCACCGACATCCCGAAGCCGAGGGGTTGGCCGGTGAGCTCGCTGACCACCTTGAACTTCAGCACCGACTTACCGACGCTCGACCCGGTGGTGCCCTGCCGGTAACCGTAATTCCAGATCAGATAGAACAGCCCGATTATCGACGCCAGCCACTGCGCCACCATGCCGACGGTCGAGTTCTGGGTGGCGCAGTACTGGTTGACGGCGTACTGCGTGACGTCGGTGATGCAGGCGGTCTGCTGGGTGGCGACCAGGATCGCGGTGCCGATGCCGTGCACCACGACGTACGGGAGGATATCGATGATGAACGCCAGCGCGCGGGTGAGCCACGGCGTGTAGTCCCTGCGTCTTATACACATCTCCGAGCCCACGAGACTGCAG